>JADGAN010000046.1 GCA_015231955.1 Oligoflexia bacterium
AACTGGCAACTGTCCCCGCTAGCTTCACACTGGAACTGCTAACAAATACTGCTACCAGCCACCCTGCTACCTGCTTGCTGGATTTGTAAAACTGTTTTACTGGAATCCAGTTTAAACTTACAAAAAAGATAACTATCAAAATAGCTTCAGATTCAATTATGGCAAGATATAAAATATCAAAAATTTTATGGAGTGATTCTGTTTTAGTGAATAGTTTTGTTATTGTGTTAGTCATGATGATACTCGGTAGTTTGAGTTCCAATTTTGATAAGGGGATTTTTTTGAGTCTGAGTATGGTCGTGTTTGTCTTGTTGTTTTATGAAAATTACAAAAAAATGTGCGTAAGTGAGAAATCTAACGATATTGTTATTGAAAAAAACATTCTTTCGCCTGCAGTATGCGCTTTCATTCCTGCTTTGTATTTGCCATTAGTCATTATTAATCATTACTTTCCATTGTCAACAAATGTAAATATTATCGTGCTAGTAAACGTATCTTTACCATTGGTTACAATCCCAATGTTTTTCGCTTACGCTTTGCTTTGCAATCAAAAGAAAAGAGAGTGCGCCTAATAAGCTGGGCACTCTCTTTTTTTTATTAAAATTTATTGAGACAAGATAACATCTTGAAATTATTTTTTTAAAATAATATTTTTTTCAAAGAAGAACTAATCTCCTTGTTTTTCAGAGAATTCGATTATGATGAAAAGAACAGTAGGACTCTTTAAGGAGAATATGAGAATGAAAATTCGAATTCATGTCAAGCAAATCAAAGAGCGTTTACAACGCCTCCATCAAACGCTATCGCCCTATTTTACTTGTACCCTTGGCATGATGGGCATCGTTGGGTTCGTGCTTTATCCTGTGATTGGTGAGTGTAAGAAGTTCAATATTGAAGAGATCAGGACGATGATGGCCTTTATTCCGGTTCTTAGTGGTGTTAGTCCTATTAGTGTATGTAGTAGCTCTGTTCCTTCTAATGCTTGTACTCCGCCGGGGCATGGGATTAACAGTGAAAGTGCAATTGGAAGTTATCAAACCCAATCTAGAACAACAGCGACAGGAGCAATCTATAAACAAATTATAGGCAAGTATCCTGTGTTGGGCAAGAATGCTTGGATTGATCCTAGAGGATTGATTTGGGGAGATATTGTGAGCAGTAATAAAATGAATTATAACGATGCTGTTCAATATTGTTTAAAGTTGAGTACACCAGCAATCTCTTGCCATCTACCTACTAAAGAGGAGTATGACACGATTAGCGAGAAAAATGGAGATAAGGGATGGAGATTGATGTCTGACATGTCAGGCAAAGGATTTTGGTCGTCCTCGCTTCATCCTAATATCATAGACTACTCTTTCAACTTCAGTGGCACTTCGGGTTCCGTGGATTATCATAATGGACATAACAATTATTATGCACGTTGTGCTTGTCGTGAAATTAGCATTGGCAGCGGAAGTGCAATTGGAAGTTATCAAACCCAATCTAAAACAACAGCGACCGGAGCAATTTATAAACAAATTATAGGCAAGCATCCTGTGCTAGGTGAGAGTGCTGGGATTGATTCTAGTGGAAATGGAAGTTATCAAACCCAATCTAAAACAACAGAGACCGGAGCAATTTTTAAACAAATTATAGGCAAGCATCCTGTGTTAGGCGATAATGCTTGGATTGATCCTACTGGGTTGATTTGGGGAGATATTGTGAGCAGCAATCAAATGAATTATGATGATGCTGTTCAATATTGTTTAAAGATGAGTACACCAGCAATCTCTTGCCATCTACCCACTTACTATGAGTATAAGAATATTAGTGCGTTAAAAAATGGAAATAAGGGTTGGAAACTAATGTCTGGCATGTCAGGCAAAATGTTTTGGTTGCCCAGTGATACATCTCATCTCACAGAATCAGAATACTACTTCAGTGGCCTTTTGGGGCGCGTGCACTATGATAATCGTAGCGATACCAATCATGTACGTTGTGTTTGTCGCAATTAGTGTTTGTCTAGATTGGATAGAACATCAATCGGAACTACTCGAGCTTAATTGATCGGTAGTTCCTTTGCCGTGTCGGCAAGCAAAGTTACCCTCAATAAAATTTTTTCCAGGATCTGTTGGTGTTGATCGACGAGAAGGTGGTAAATGATTCGATCTTAATGAGGTTGTGGAAGTAGATGTTAGGAATAGATTATTTTTTTTGGGGGGAAATCTTTTTTTGTTTATTCACAGGGAGTTTGATCGATGCCATGGCAGCGTCGATTTTGCTCTTCTTGAATTTTTTGCATTCGCCGGTTGTAGGGAAGAGTAGAGATCCTAGAATGCAGATGATGGATAGGGCAAAAATTAAGTTTGATGCTAGATTTTGTTTTCTTTTTTTCATCTTTTCTCCTGGTGATTGTTTCGTTTTTAGCGCCTATAGAGATCATCTTATCACTGTTTAATGAAGATCATTTTTAGAGAATAAGCAAGTTGAACGATTTCATTGAGTTGCTTGTTTTCTAGAGTGGTAATGATTGTTGTTTACCTCCAATATTATTTTGCGAGTTAGAGTAGCAATAGAATTTTTTGAGTCAATAGTAGGTGGAAAATTGGCAGGGGAGTTAAGGGAGAGTTTGAAATCAAAAGTATAAAGTATTAGATTTCCTGCAATAGAGAAAAATAACCCAATAACAAGGGAAGAAATAACTTAAACTGTGAATGAAGGATTTTTTTTATGGGGGATTATGGGATGTTAAAAATAAATTATTTATTGTTCCTGTTGTTGATGACCATTGTGTCCTTTAGTGGAATTGCGAAAGAGCATGAGATATTCTCGCTTATTCAGGATAATCATGAATCAAGTGTGAAGCGGTTGATTGAAAAAGATTTGTCGGTGGTGAATGTGAAAGACAAGGATGGAGATACTCCGCTGATGTATGCGGTGAGGGCGGGGCATCTTGCTATGGTGAAGAGACTTGTTGAAAAGGGAGCAGCGATTAATGCTGAAAATAAGCGTGGCCTTACGGCGTTGATGGAGGCCATCTCTACTGAGAATAATGATATTGTTAAATATTTATTAAAAAAAGGTGCTCGATACAATGAGAAGGATAGTTCTGGTCGTTCAGTTTTGGATGTTGTGGAAAGCCGTGGGAATAAAAAGCTAGAAAAGGTGCTGCAGAAACAGAAGAGTAAGGATGAGAAACAGGCCAATAAAGTTATTGAGTTGATTCGCAAGGGGAAGGTCGGTGCGGTGATGGAGATGATTCGCCAGGATCCTGAAGTTGTCGTGTTAAGAGATGAAGCAGGATCAACATTGTTAATGCATGCTGTTCAAAGCGGCCAGGAAGAATTGGTAAACTTTTTTATAGAAAATGGGGCCAATATCAATGCAAAAAATACAAAAGGAGTGACTCCTTTGATGTTTGCTGCAAAGAAAGGTACGCAAAGTGAGGCGATGGTGGCCCTTTTGTTGGCAAAAGGGGCCAGCTATCGTGAGAAGGATCACTTGGGAAAAACTGCATTCGATCTTGCTTTAGAGAAGAGAAATAAGCGTGTGGCCAATTTATTGAGGCGACATCGAGGGATAAGTGAGAAGTTGATCTTTGAGTTAATTAAAGACGATGATCGTGAGGGCATCAATCAATTAATCGCGATAGATCCTTCGGTGCTGGCGTTAAAGGATACTGCAGGGAACTCCACTCTTGTCTACGCCGTCTTAAGCAACAATATGGAGTTGGTCAAGAGGTTGGAGTTAGATGTTAATACAAAAAATAGCAAGGGTGTCACTCCGCTTATGTATGCGGCCATGGATCCTGAGCGAACACAGATTCTCTCCTATTTACTGGCCAAAGGTGCCAATTATAATGAAAAGGATAGTGATGGTCGCACTGCCTTTGATATCGCATCAGCAAGGGGTAACGTGCTTGGTGTTGAGCTTTTAAAACATCATAAGGGAGTTACAGAAAAATTAATTTTTGATTTGATTCGAGATGATGATAATGAAGGAGTGAGTGAATTAATAGAGAGTGATCCTTCCATTATTCACCAAAGAGATGAGCATGGGGACACTGTGCTGATGTATGCGGTGAGAGCTAATAATTTGAATCTGGTTAAAGCAATGATCAAGAAGGGTGCTCGATATGATGAAAAAAATCTTGAGGGAAAAATAGCATTAGATTTTGGGAATATACTGATTCGAGATTACTTATTGAAACACAAGATTAATAAGGAGCGATTGATTTTTGATCTTCTAAAAGCGGATGATTTGGATGGAGTTCATCAATTGATTAAAAAAAATCGTGCAGTAGTGGATTATAAAGATCGATCAGGAGATAGCACTTTAGTGTATGCGATTTTAGGCCATCATCTCGATTTGGTTCGAGAATTGGTAGAACAAAATGCTTCTAATGTTAATAGCAAGAATAATCAAGGGATCACTCCTTTAATGCATGCGAGTATGGGAAAAGATAACGAGGAGATTGTGCGCTATTTGCTTTCACAAGGGGCCAACTATAATGAAAAAGATCGTGCTGGCCGTACCGCTTTTGATATTGCTTCTGCCAATGGTAACGTTGAGTTATCCACAATTTTGAAAAGGCATAAATGTATAGAAGAAAAATTAATTTTTGATTTGCTTCAAGATGATGATCTTGAGGGGGGCGGCCAATTAATCAGCAAAGATCCCTCGGTGATGATGTCCATCGATAAGGAAGGAGACACTCTTCTCACCTATGCTATTTTAGGCCATCATTTTTATTTGGTCAAAAAATTAATTGGAGCAGGGATCAAGGTTAATACTCAAAATAGGATGGGTATCACTCCTCTTATGTATGCGGCCGCTACTGATGCTGATACGGATGAAAATGGTATTCAAATCATGAACTATTTACTGGATGAAGGGGCGGATTATAGTGTGAAAGATAGTGTTGGTCGCACCGCTTTGGATTTTGCTATTGGAACAGGCAATAGTGTAAAAGCTAAAATATTAAAACATCATAAGGGTATCGGTGAACAGTTAATTTTTGATCTGATTCGCGAGGGAGACCAAGATGGTATTGATCAATTAATGAAGAGAGACTCTTCCCTTCGTATCTTCAAGAAGAAAGATAATAGTGGAAATACAACCCTTATGCACGCTATTAAAGCAAACAATTTTCCTCTTGTTAAAATATTGTTTGAAAACGGAGAGAGTATCAATGCGCAAAATAAGCAAAGGGAGACTCCGCTTATGGTGGCGGCCGCTACAAAAGAGGTAAAGGGAGAAATAATTGATTATCTGCTTAGTCATGGGGCAAAGGATGAGGACAAAAACCGCGCTGGTCAAACGGCATTGGATATTGCGAAGGCGATAAAAAATAGTGCGGCGTTGGATTCGTTGCTTAAATATAAGACCGATAAGGAAAAAGTTATTTTTGATCTTATTCAAAACGATGATCTTGTTGGCGTTCATCAGTTGTTAGAAAAAAATCCTAGTGCCATTTATTACAAGGATCAGTCAGGCGATACAACTATCGTCTACGCCATTTTAGGAAATCATCTTGATTTTGTCCAAGAATTGGTGGCAAAGGGATTAGAGGTTAACAGTAAAAATAATTTAGGGATAACTCCTCTGATGTATGCGGTAATGGATGCAGACAATATTGAAATAGTTCAGTATTTGCTTTCACAAGGGGCCAGTTACAAGGAGAAAGATAGTGCTGGTCGAACGGCGTTTGATCTGGCCACGGGCAAAGGAAACGCTTTAATGGCCAAGCTTTTGAAACGCCATAAGGCGGTGACAGAAAAACTAATTTTTGAGTTGATTAATGATGGAGATAGTGAAGGGATTGCGCAATTGATGGCGAAAGATCCTGCTATTATTCATGCTGTTGATAACAATGATAATACAGTTTTAATGCACGCGATTTTGAAAAAGAATTTTTCTCTTGCCGAAATATTGCTGCAAAAAGGATTGGACATTAATGAAGAGGATGCAAAGGGGATGACACCGCTTATGTTAGTAGTGGCGGCCAATGGTTCTTATGAGATGATCGATTATCTTCTTCAGCATGGTGCTCATTACGATGAAAAAAATAATTCTGGTCAAACTGCTTTTGATATTGCTAAATCCAAAAAAAATAGTGTGATCTTTGATCAATTGCTTAAGTATAAAACAAATAAGGAGAGAGTGGTCTTTGATCTTATTCGAAAGAATGATCTTGTGGGCGTTCAACAGCTGTTGGAGAAAGATCCCAAAGTGCTTTATTATAAAGATCAATCAGGAGACTCCACTCTGGTCTATGCTATTTTAGGCAATCATATCGATTTGCTAGAAAAGTTTCTGACAATCTCTAAAGGATCATTAGCATTAGATATCAATGGAAAAAATAATCAAGGTATTACGCCCTTAATGCATGCGTCTATGGATAAAGACAATATAGCGATCATCAATTATTTGCTCGCGCACGGGGCGAATTATAATGAAAAAGATGGTGCTGGTCGAACGGCCTATGATATTGCGAGTAAGAATGGGAATGTGGTTATGGCCAAGCTCTTAAAGCGGCATAAGGGGGTGACGGAGAAATTAATTTTTGAGTTGATCTCTGATGGCGATCATGAAGGGGTGCTGCAATTGATAGAGAAAGATGCTTCGATTGTTCGTGCTATTGATCCACAAGGAAATACCACGCTGATGCGTGCAGTTTTGGCAAATAATCTACCGCTTGTTAAAACATTGCTGCAAAAAGGGTTGGATATCAATGGAAAAAATAAGGATGAGATGACTCCGCTGATGTTGGCCGCTAGTGGGGGAAAAGATTTTAGAGAGATGATTGATTATCTCTTAAAGCAAGGTGCCCATTACGATGAAAAAAATAGTTCTGGGCAAACTGCTTTTGATCTAGCGAAAACGCATGGGCAGAGTGCAGTCTTTGAGCAAATGCTTCAGTTTAAGACGAACAAGGAAAAAGTTATTTTCGATCTCATACAGGGTAATAATCTTGTTGGAGTTCAAGAGCTCCTGAAAACAGACAAGAAAGCTATTCATTATAAAAATCCATCGGGAAATAGCACACTGGTTTACGCGGTTCTTGGAAATCACCTCGATTTGATTCGTAGCTGTTTGGCCGCTGGGGTAGATATAAATGGTAAAAATAATCAAGGGATCACTCCTTTGATGCATGCCTGTGTCGGTATGGATAAAGAGTTGAGTAAAGAGGGTACTGATCTTGTTCGTTATCTGCTCTCCCAAGGGGCAAATTACAATGAACGAGATTATTCGGGACGGACGGCGTTTGATATCGCTTCTGCTCGAGGGAACGGTGAATTGGCAACGCTGCTAAAGCGGCATAGGGCGGTTACGGAGAAACTTATTTTTGAGTTGATTGCCGATGGTGATAATTTGGGTATGGCGCAGCTAAAGGCCAAAGATCCTGCAATTGTAAAGGCGCTTGATCACGAGGGTAACACCACGCTAATGCATGCAATTTTCAAAAAGGATTTAGATTTGGTGAAAGAGTTGCTTCGTAAGGGATTAGATGTGAATGCAAAAAATAATAGAGGAATCACGCCGCTCATGTTTGCGGCCAAGGATAAAGATTGTGCGGACATTGTGGATTACTTAATCTCAGAAGGGGCCGAGGTCAATGAGAAGGATAAGAGTGGCAATACAGCTTTAACGTTTGCAGAGCAAGCGGGCAATCACGCTGTAGCAAAGTTATTTAGAGAGTGGGAGAGTGCTTATCGTACGATCTTTGCCAATGCTCAATTTAGAGTAGAGGGTGTTTATGAGAAAGTTCCTGCGAGTGGTGAGAACGGTGGAATTCATACCTATTTTACCAATGATTTAAATCACCCTGTGGCCATCGGACTTTATCATCCTAGTGATATGAAACTCATGAGACAGGAAATTGTGTTGCCAGGGAGAAGACAACATCTTAGCGCTCCTTACGGATTACGCAGCGATTTTGGAGTAGCGATGATCTCGCCGGAGCATCCTCTTCTTCGAAAAATGATGAGCTTAGGCGATTGTGCTCTTCGAGATTCATCGGAGTATTCTCTCAAGGCGAGCGACTATATCACTCGCGTTGATCACCTTTTAAATCACCCTGATGAGATCACAGGCATGGCACCACTTCATCAGGCGGCCTTTTCGGAAGATCCAAAAAAATTAGAGAAGCTGTTGCAAGATGGGGCCAATCCTAATCAACGAAACCCATTTACTTTAGAGACTCCTCTCCATACGGCCATCCGTGCCTTCGATGCTGATTGCGTGCAAGCTTTGTTAAATTTCGGCGCTGATCCTGTTTTGAAAAATGCTGGAGGTTGTAGTGCTGCAGAGCTATTACGAAATGTTTGTGCGAAAGTACCGAGTTCGCTTGCGTATAAAAAAGATGAAGTCGAGTCGGTCTTTAAAATCGGCCAATTTTATGAACTCTTAAGAATGGGCAATTTCAAGCAGGCCAAACAATTTCTTATCGATCTATCCAAAGGCAATGTCCGCAGAAATGGCGTAGGAGTGGAAGATCGCTTCGTAATGATCAATCGGAACAATGGTGTGCTCTCTGCCCATGCCTCTGATACAAGATCGCTAGGAGTGGTTCGTAAAGATAATCAAATTTATCTTCTGGATAGCAATCGCGGAATTTCCATTATACCAACTCATGGTGGAAAGCCGAAAGAGCAAATCTCTTTGACGTTTACTTTTGGAGAGCGGGCCCCTGGTGATTCTGGAGAGTTGAATATTAGAGATACTAAAGGCCCAGGAAATAAGACGTATCAAATTCCTTTGCCTTGCAAATTTAAAGGTGGGTCAGGGGTGTCTGAACTTGATGAGATTAAGAAGCAGTTTGCGGGGAATAAAAAGATCATTGAGATTTATACTAGGGCCTTAAAGCAAGCAGTGAGTAATGGAAATCTCAAAGCGTTTTTAATGAATTATATGATTTTAAACATTAGTCAAGAAGAGGATGAAAATGATTTGTTTCTATCTGCAGTGGTACTTGCCTCTCTTGGATATGAGAATGCTGCAAAGGCAAGGCTTTTGAATTCAGCAACATCATTGGGAAGTAATGATGAAAAATATTTGCAACTGTATTCGGTCTTGATGTTTGCTGACGGAAACAAAAAAAGAGAGGTCTTGCTTGCGTTGCTAAAAAGTCAGGGGTTTAATATTTCAAAACTGTAGTTAAAGAGGAAATAAGATAACAAAAATATATTAATTGAATATAGGGTGTGCAAGATGAATAATGAAAATGAAAATGAAAATGAAAATGAAAATGAAAATGAAAATAAAAAAATAAAAATAAATGTGTATCGAAATCAGTATTTGATCTATGCGTTGGTCTGTTATGCGCTCTATATGATAGCAAGAATTTCGTTCCTTTGTTACTCTTCCCTTGCAAAACATGTAGGAGAAATATCAATGCACCTTATTTTTCTCATAGTGATAATGGGTGTTTATGCTATTTGTATCTGGAAAACAAAAACTTTACTAAATTTTCGAGTCATCCCATCTCTTGAGACCATCCGATCAGGTAATAAATATATTTGGATTATATTGATTGCAATCCTGAATGCGTATTTTATAACAAGGTTGGGATTTCAATCAACAACAACTTTTAGTCTACATTTTATCACGAATTGCTTGATGCATTATTTAGTCGTTTCATCTTTTATCGATCAGTTTATTGATGATAAGTATTTCATGATCAGAATTGGTCATACATCGTTACTTCGCAAGTATAACATTGATCGATATCTATGGCCGAATTCTATTAGTGATACCATCAAGTCAATGTCTCTTTGGATTCTACTGAGTACCCTGATATTCATCCTGTACCTTGGATGGATAGAGTTAAAAAAAGATATTGCTTTAATTTTGTTGTGTTTGTTTTTGGCCATATTGTATGGCCTTTTTGCTTTCCTGATTTATGAAAATAAAAGATCAAAAATAAAAGATGGCAAAGACAACAATCAAGAGGAACGACTCTTCTTGTCTTTTTTTTGTGTCTGTTTGATTAGTTTGTTTTTTGGGATGTTGTATGGGGTTGTAATATTGTTCGGGAGCTCGCTTTTTCCTGTGGCAATGGATCGGTGCGAGGTAGGGATGTTGATTATTATTGTCTATATGTGCATTCCGAAAGGGATTGCACTTGATAGAAGAATGAGACAAAAAACAAAAAGATTAAAAACGTGAGGATGTGCTAGTTATAATTGTTTTACGGGGAAAAAGGTAATTTAAAGTTTGAACATTTAAACCAGAGGGAGTGTCGCTGATGAAAGTAAAAAAACTATGGATCTTCTTTTTATTGCTTTTTATGCATCTTGATGTCTTTGCTGCTAATGAAGGAGGTGAGATAAAAAAAATCTGTGTTTGCAAATGTGATCAGATTTTATTTGTTAAAAATGGTGCAGAGCTTCTGTATATTAATAATTTTAAAGGACGTGAACTATTCATAATGAGATCTTCAGACTACTACAGATCGGAGGAGTACCAACAGGAGTTAATTGATTTTGGAGTACAATTCCATTTTATGCCAACAGATAAATTTAATATTGTTGCGTCTCAAACAAAGCGTGGGTGCATTCGTTTATTAGAAAATAGGGAAGAAGAGTGCAACAAAAATCAACCATCTTATTATGATGGAATATGTGCTGGAGCGATTGGAATTACCGCTGCAATTTGCCCTAGCGCTGGAGGGATTATGGGAGGAGCTTTAGGAGGTATTGCTGCTTTTGGTTTGAGTGGAGGTAATCTTGCTCTGGCCGGAGAGGGAGTGGTGTATGGTGCTAAAGCAGGTGCCGTGGTTGGCCTTGCAGGATGTGCTACTGCTACCGCTATAACGTGTTTAACTGAAGACGCTTATTCCTCAGTACCTGATCGTTGTATGGAGGAGATGCCTTGTACCCCTGATTATTCACAAGAACACCCGGAAACAGCGGCCATGATTGATCAGGTTATGGATGAAACATTTAATGAACCGGCACCAGAGGTTCCGATGGCCCCGATACCACCGCAATCTCCTCCGCATAACCCGAACCCGACGCCACAAAAACCAGCACATGCTCCCTTTTCGATGGGCCCTCTTATGATGTCCACCAGAAGCTGGTGATCATTGATTAAGGCAGCAGGAATTTATATTCCGCAAGACTTCAAGAGAATAGCATCGGCCAGAATCGACTTAATAAACGGATCAGTGGTCGATTCTTTTTTGATCAGCATTAAGATTTTAAATTTATTTGGCACTTGTTGGGTGATGGTTTCGTCATCCCCGATTATGAGTAAATCGATATCTCCACCCTTTTTGTGGTCATGGACTCTACTACGATATGTAAAGAGGTCTCACCACTCTATAAATGCGGAAATAAGGGTAGGATTGAACGTTCTTTAACTCTCTTATAGGGAAGAGTGGCCGATTCGATCACTTCACGCAATCGATGGATTGAATTTCCTACACCAATTCTACTGGCAATGGCCGGAGGAATTCCCCAGGGATATTTCTCTGCTTGAGTTATAGAGTTCATGGTATTTTCAAAAGGGGATTTGTAACCACATTGATTGGCAACATAGCAAATTGTCCGAATAATCTCTCGTGCACTTGTTTTGACTGCACTAAAAAAGCGCTGGGCCCAGAAACTTCCTTTGCGTCCAAAGCATTTGTTAAAGTAAAGAGCAAGTTTAGCGGCCAGAAATTGCATGGCATGAGAAATACATCCACAAACGCTTACCAGCAGAAACAGATGCAGGTGTTATGTTAAGTTTGTAGTTATGTTAAGTTAACGCCCACTGTCCATCTATAAACATCATTAATATTTAACATAATTTTTCAATATAATGTTAGGACACTCTTGAGTTATTAACCAGGAGGTGTGTGATGCGTTTATTGAAAAGCTATGTAAGTTTTTTAAAAGATGAGCAGAATTTAACTAGTGGCACCATTAAACATTATGAAAGGGATGTCCGTTGTTTTTTGAAAACAATAAAAGGATACGCTACCCCTGCATTGCTGAAAAAAATTTCCGCCTCATTAATTCATCAGTACATTGTTGAAATTTTTAGATCCTACAAAAGAGAAAAACGAAGACAAACTTCAGCTGCCATTCGAAGTTTTCTGAAATTTTCTTATCAAAAAGGTTATTTGAAAAAAAACTTAACCTATTCAGTTCCTACAATACGATTACCCAAGCTTGCATCATTGCCTCGTGGATATCCATGGGAGATTGTTAAAAAAATCGTACAATCACCAAATCGAAAAACTCACTCTGGATGCCGTGATTATGCAGTTTTGCAAATATTAGCAAGTTACGGTGTTAGATCAAAGCAAATTGTTGATCTAAAACTTAAAGATATTGATTGGCATGCAGCCACTATCAGTTTTCATTCTTGTAAAGGTGGTAAACCATTATGTTTTCCCTTAACGAAAAATGTTGCATTAGCAGTTATTAATTATTTAAAGAAATATCGTGATAACAAAACTCCTCATCAGAATTTATTTTTAAGTGTGAGAGGATTACCACGACCGTTCAGTGGAATTAGTTGTAATAACATTCTTCGAGCTTGCCATGAAAGGCTTGATTTTAAGTTTCCGCATCAAGGGGCACACTCAATCCGCCATGCTTTTGCGACTAACCTTATTGAAAAAAACATACCAATAAAAACCATCTCAGATTTATTAGGGCATCGTTCAATAAATACAACATTTATTTATACCAAAGTTAACTTAAAAAAACTTCGCAAACTTGCACGCCAATGGCCTAAGTGGGCTTTATGAAAAAGACATTGAAGGATCTTATCGATCAATATCTTGATTTTCGCAAATCGTTTGGGTGTTCTGATCAATACATCAGACTTAATCTTTATCGATTTTATCAGTACCTGGTAATCAACTTCCCATCAGCAAAAACCATTACCAGACCAATGTTGGTAGGTTTTCTTGGACACAATAAAAACCTACATCCAAATACTCTTAAAAACAGTGTTTCCTGTATAAAACATTTCTGTCTTTTTCTTGTTCAGCATGAAATCAAGACTTATGTTCCAGTCGGAGGAGAGATCTTTTTTCATAAAAAAATTCTGTATGCCCTTATGTTTTTAAAAAGGAAGAAATTGCTTTAATGATTAAATGTGCTTTGAATATAAAATACAGATCAAAGAGAGAGTCTTTCAAACCTTATACTTATTCTACATTGATCTCATTGCTGTGGGTAAGTGGTTTACGGATTGGCGAGGCACTTCGGTTAAATATTGAGGATATCGATTTTGAGCGGCTTGTTTTAAATATACGACTGACAAAGTTTTTTAAATCAAGACTGGTTCCAATATCAAAATCCACTGGTTATGCTTTGAAAAAATATCTACAACTTCGTAAATCTTATGGATACAAATCAAAACTCAAAGATCCAGTTTTTATTAACAGTGATGGGGTGAGGTGTAAAATAACCAATGTGGATGTCACGTTTCCATGTTGTATTTTCCTGGTTAAACATTTTATCAATTGCTTGTTTCAACATTGATTCGTGCTTTAGAATATTATACAACAACGAGCAATATACATGATTTTGTTTTTCAACAAATCAAATGAAACCAAGAGCATATATATTGAGTATAAAATAAATTAAAATTATTGCTGCCAACTAGACTTAGTCCCTCAACCCTCACAAGAATAAAAATGATGATTAATGCCGAAATGCGCTTCCACTCTGGAACTTCATCCATTGCTGTTCGTGTCTGCGTTTGCAGCAGTTGATGCTTCAGTTGCTCTTCTTCGTGTTTTCGTTGCCATGCTGGTAAACGATCGGCCGCCATGACATGCTTACGAAAGACCCAAAAAATAATCATGGAGATGATCATACCAGCTGCGGCCGCTAAAAAGGTCGCGCGATATCCAAGGCCATGTAGAAGATGGTGATATTGGAGTTTGTTAACAGGCATTGGCCAATGAAGAAAAAGAGAGCGCCTACGTAATACAGTAGCGAGTTCCTAAAAAGCGATCCGCCAAAAAACCGCCAAGTAAAGGGCTTGCATAGACAAAGGCCGAATACCATGAGTAGACGTTCGTGGCCTCCGCTGTACTCCAACCAAAGCCTTGAACGGGATCTTTCACATAGAGCATTAAGACGGCGAGCATCGTGTAGAAACTAAAACGCTCCCACATCTCCGTCGAAAAAAAGACGTACAAACCAATAGGGTGCTTTTCTACTGTGTCACTCATAACGTTCCTCTGTTCTTATTATTCTTAATGCTTGTATTTGATTGTTAAATAATAGTTTCGACTTTCAGAGCAAAATCGCTGGCCCATCTTCAATGAGTAAGATCTTCATAAAACTAATGTTATCCTTTATTAAACGCATTCGTAAAATTTAAAATTGTTGTTTATTCTAACAGATCTTCAAAAGAGATCATTTTGTAAAAATACTCCACCAATTGTTCCTGGTGATTTTCAGATAGCTCTCCAGCATAAATCAAAACTGGTCTTGCAACAGAGCGCTTGGGCAAAGACAAGGCAACAATTTTTTGCTCAACCTCCTTGATCACCTCTGCAGTAATCACTTTTTTACATTTCATCTCACATAGGTAAAACACATCCATATTCGTATGAATAAGAAGATCAACCTGGCAACCATGTTTATTTTTTGAGTTTTTCTTTTGTAAGTGAGGAGAACTGGAATTTATGCTAGCGGAGTCGATTTTTAAATGCTCGTGCACCAGATCCCTGTTTGCCAAAATAATATTCTCAAATTGCAGTCCCATTAACCCAGAGATATTTTTCAGATCTTCAACTGATTTTACTGTTTGGGCCTTATTAATGACTTTATCTCGTAGTGGCTCAATATACTTGATGTAAAATCGAAGATAATTATCCCGTAACCGTAAGCGAGATAATTTCGATTGTGTTCCATCTGCATGGTAGTAGTAATCTCTGGAGAGGAGTCCGGCCATGGTGAGAATGTGGAGGTAATTGCTAAAATCACTATTGGGATCAATCTTTAAGGTATGGGCCAGTTCGGATGGGGATAAGTTTTTCTCTACTAACTGTCGAATCACCTTCTCCAAAGTTTTGCTCTTTCTCTCAAACACTTCTGTAAATATTTTTTCAAATTCGTTAAATAAAAAGCCATTGGGGTTAAAACAGAGGAACAAGAGATCTTTTAAAGGATCTGTTCCTGCAAGCACCTCCTCCAAATATTTTGCAACCCCTCCCGTCGCTGAAAGAATTAATATTTTCTCCCGAGAGCTTAGTCTGGTTTTATTTGTATTAAAGAATTCATTGATTTCATTTAAAGAAAATTCCTGCAAATTCATTTGCAATGAAATTCTCCCTTCAAAACTGCTATTCTTTAAAATATTCTCTTCTATCCATGCAGAAACCGATCCACATAAAACTAAAATGACTTTAGGATTTTTTTTTATTTGAGTATCCCATGCCTCTTTCAAACAGGAAGAGAAGGTTGGATCTTTTTGGGCCATCCATGATATTTCATCTAAAAAGATAAGGTGTTCCCCTTTTTGTGTGAGCTTTGCCAATTGATTAAAGGCCATCGTCCAATTTTCAAAATATTCTTGTCTTGTATTAAACCGCAGACTTAATTTTGTTGCAAAATGGATTAATTGATCTTTTGAGGAAAGAGTTTCACCAGGAGACAACCCCTGAATCTCAATAAAAGATTTGAATTTTTTTGAAAACTCTTGAATTAAACAACTTTTTCCTATCCTGCGACGACCAGTGATGCAGACAAGCGATGCCATTTTTTTTGTTTTTAATTGGTTAAGTTGTTCTAATTCTTTCCTTCTGCCTATAAACATAAAACTCCCCTTGTCATTACCATTTTGACATTTAGAGGGGAGTTTGTCTAGTGGGAAATTTCCCCTCTAGATAGCGTTTTATCCATTTGGAGGGGTGAATATCAAGTTTATCCCACAATGTTCATCGATAAAAGTTGTTGCGATCAAGCTGCCAAAAATTATCAAAAAAATCGAGCAGCAAGCAGTAGGAGCAGACAAGGATCACTTAACATTGAAGTAGACTTCTTGACTCTCTTTGTAAGGTTCAGTAAAAATGATGGAGAGTTTGATTTCAAGAGGGGGATGTCTTGGCGGAGATAAAGGATCTAAAGAAGGTAAAACTAACTTTTTTCATTCCAACAATAGCGTTTGGTGTTTTTCTATATGCACTGACAAAACCTTCCTTTGAGTGGAGTTTTGCTGTCATTATCTTATTGGCCCTCATTGCTGCCATCATTTCTTCAGTTCACCATGCAGAGGTTCTTGCGCATAGGCTTGGTGAAATAATCGGAACACTCATTCTCGTCATCATTATCTCGGAAGGATCTGGGGCCGGCACTATAAAACTGTAAAATCAAAATTAAGGAGATAGAGCATATGCACAATGAATTGAAGTTGTTTCCAAGAGAAATAAAAGGTCAGATGTCTGAGCGTACTCAAAAATTACTTAAAATTTACTATCAGACACTCTCTTCTGTCGACAATGAATTTCCCTACTGGTACTCCAGAAAATATTTTGAGCTGGATAACGAAGTCGCTGCCGTCAGAAGAGCTCAAGCGCTCAAAGAAGCCTTCTCTCACCTTACTGCTGTAATCTTTCCGGGGGAACTGATTGTTATGCAAAAGACTATGCATTATCGAGGTTCTTTTGCCATGCCTTGGCTGTCCGAAGGATACTTTATGTCCAAAGAGGACGAATTTTATCAGGCGTCACTAAAGCGAGGCTCTACAAGTGCGGATCAACACTCAAAAATGGGAAGCGGTGGTGGTAATGTGACCAAAAGTTTTGGTAAGGTTGTTTCCATTGCTGGCAAATTTGGAATTAGAGAAGAGGAGATGCCGGCCCTCTTAGAACTCGCTCGCATGTGGTATGGGAAATCGGTCGATGATTTGGGTAATAAATATGAAAAAATGGTTCCTGGGTACGATTGTAAAGAAAAGATCATGAGAAGCTTGGTCTGCATGTTTGACTCCGGATATACATTACCACAGGGAAGAGAGGTGATTAATTACTACTATCCTCTTCAATATGGATTTGATGGATTGATTAAAATTGCTTCGGATAAAATGTCAGAGGTGGCAGGATTTGCTAATGGTGATGGGATGGTAGGCATGAATCGTCTATACAACTATCAAGCGATCAAGCTCGTTTTAGAGGGAGTTCAAGCTTGGATTCTAAACTATGCAAAAGAGGCAAAACGTTTAGAGCATATTGAAAACGACCTTGATCAAAAACAAGAGTATCAAGAGATTTATGAAAATTTGCAGTGGATTGCTTATCACCCGCCTCGAAGCTTTAAAGAGGCCTTGCAACTCTGTTGGACTTTGCATATTGCAGTCTTAAATGAAGATGCAATCTCTGGTCTGTCGCTTGGGCGCTTAGGACAAGTGTTATATCCTTATTATGAGAATGATCTTCGCAATGGGAAAATAATTGAGGAACAGGTGATCGAGCTTTTAGAGCTGCAGCGACTGAAATTTACTTGTGTAGATTGTTTTGCCTCCATGGGTGTAGTCGGAGGAGTTTTATCTGGAAACACCTTTAATAACCTAAGCATTGGAGGTACGGATAAAGATGGAAGGGATGCCTCTAATACATTGGAAATGTTAATGCTGGAAGCAGGAATCAGATGTCCGACACCTCAACCAACCCTCTCCTTACTTTATGATGACAAGCTTGACGACGAATTCCTTCTGAAGGCCGTGCAGTCAGTGAAGACAGGGACTGGTTATCCTGCCTTTATGAACAACCGAGTGGCCATGGAATTTCTACTGGAGCAATATCGAAACGAAAACATGAATATTGAAGAGGCCCGTGCCTGGTCCATCGGTGGTTGCCTGGAGACTTCACCTTGTTCCTGGATGCCTTTGAAAATAAATTCCGATCCTAAAACCTATTACATCCCCGGAGGATCAGGACAGCCGACTAGTGTCGGAGTACACTTTGTTTCTCTTCCAAAAGTGTTGGAGCTAGTGCTGTTTGATGGTGTTGATCAACGAACTTCCGAATCGGTATTGGAAAAGCATAATCGAAAACTTAACTCTTATGATGAATTGCTGGCAACTTTTAAAGATTATTTTTCCAAAATTGTGGAGTTGCTGGTTCGTTGTAATAATATTCAGCATGATATCTGGCGAAAAAACAACATGGCGATTTTTAATTCTCTCTTAAAACCGGACTGTCTGAGTAAAGGGCATTTAATTAATGAATTGGGTTATCGTTACAATGCCACCTTTAATATTGAAACTACGGGCACCATTAATTTGATCAATAGTCTGGCTTCACTGAAAAAAAATATTTACGACGAGAAGAGGATGACCCTTGATGAATTAAAATGGGCGATAAAAAATAACTGTGGATATAAAACAGCAGAGTCGATTAACTCTTACTCTTTGATGGATCAGGTAAAGATTGCGGATACAGAGGGAGTGACTAGAAGGGAGCTTGAGCATTTTGAGGAAATTCATTCTCTCCTGATGAAGGCCCCCAAATATGGAAACTCAGAAGAGTATGTTGATAGCATCCTCAAGGATTGGGAGGATTGGTTCACCGGAATGTGCCGTAACTATCAATCCCTTTACGGCCATCCTCTCTATGCCTGCCAGATCTCTGTCTCCACTCATGGTGCAATGGGTGCTGTTACCTCGGCCACTCCTGATGGCCGTCTGGCAGGCACCACCTTTGCTGATGGATCGCTCTCTGCCTATCCGGGTACGGATAAGAATGGTCCCTTTGCCTTGATGAACTCTGCAACTTGTTTTGATCACTCAAGATCTCAAAACACGCAGCTTAATTTTAAGTTACATCCGATGGCGATTGCAGGAAATAGCGGCTCTAAAAAGTTGCTAGAACTTATCCGGGGTTATATGCGAAGAGGTGGCTTCCATTTGCAATTTAACGTCGTTGACACCAATATGTTAAAGGATGCCCAGAAACACCCGGAAAACTATCGTGATCTTTTAGTGCGTGTTGCTGGTTTTACTCAGTACTGGGTAGAAATTGGAAAAAATATTCAAGATGAAGTCATTGCAAGAACTGAATATGGTGAAATGTAAAAATCAAAAATATAGGAATGAATCCATGAAAAACAAAACACAATATCACTATAGAGACACATTAAACTATGCACCCGTAGATGTCGTGAAAGGTATTGATCTTATCACGAAATCGTTGGTTAAAGCGGATGACTTGGCACCTCCTGAGTATGAGTTGCTCCCTAAGTGTAAATTTTGTAAACACTTTAGTTCTGGTGCAAACTCCAATTACAAGGGAAGCTGTTTGGGGTTTGCCAAACCCTTTCTTGCCTATCCTGATATGATTGCAAAAACCTGCAGTAGCTATATCAAGAATGAGCATGAGTGAAGATTTAGCACTGATTTTTGATGTCCAGGGATACTCTGTACACGATGGCCCTGGACTTAGAACCACAATATTTTTTAGTGGATGTCCTCTTTCTTGCCTTTGGTGCTCAAATCCCGAGGGGATGCTGTTTAAGAAAAGAATTATGTACAATGCATTACACTGCAAACTTTGTTTGAAGTGTAATGAGCGATGTATTTTGCTCGAAAAAAACTGTAAGGATTGTCAGCTACTATCGTGTGTTGAGGCTTGCCCCCACCAAGCGCTAAGGGTCTGCGGTAAGCACTATTCCATCAATGATTTAATGAGAATTTTCCGAAGAGATCGTCCCTTTTGGGGAGCAGAGGGAGGTGTTACCTTTAGTGGAGGAGAGCCACTACTGCAAGAAAAATTTTTGCATCAAATCCTGACGGAGTGTAATAAAACTCATATTCACACCGCCATCGAGACCTCTGCATACATGGAAAACTGTGATGATTTCCTGGATATCATGGAGCACGTTGATTTTGCTTTTATTGATGTGAAGGCAATGAATGAAGAGAAACATCGAAAACTGACTTCCGTTTCCAATAAAATAATTTTAAGGAACATTAGGGATTTGGCCCGATGCCAGAAAGAAAAAATACGATCTGAAAAACTTGTTTTGCGATATCCAGTCATTCCAGGGATGAATGATGATGATCAAAACGTCGAGGCATTAATCGATTTTATGCAGGAAACAGAATTAAAGGTGATTAACATTCTCCCTTTTCATTCCATGGGGAGTTCTAAATACGATTTGTTAAACTTAAATTATGAGTTTAAAGATCTCCTTTTCCCGAGTATCGAGGAGAGAGCGGGGCAGATGGCAAACATCGCAGAAAAATTTGCTGCAAAAAAGATTCAATGTTTTATTGGCAGTGAGACACTCTTTTAAAGAGCTGTTATTAGCGACTAATCAGCATTCGCAGCATGGCACTAGCTCAATTTTAAGGGCGCTTTTTTTGGAAGTAGGCCAAAAGTTCGGTCTTTAGATTGAGGTTTTGCATGGAGACGATCTTTTCCCACTCTTCCTTGCTTATCGAACGCTTCTCGCTTTTTTTGAAAAGGCCCTTAGAATGGTAGCTTCGTTCTACGAGATAGTAATCAAGATAGCTTTGGAGCAACTCTTTTCGCTGGGCCATGCTTAGGCGAGAGATCTCCTCAAAGAACTCTTTCTGAATTTTTTCAAACTCCGTTGGATTATATTTCTCAGTGAACTTTTTAAAGATCATTTTGATGATTTGAGCTTTGGGTGAATTACTATCATCAGCTTGAACATTAGGATCTAGTGAAAGGAGATCGAGATAGGGGAACAGTTTCTTTGCAGTTAGTGATGGTTCGTTTTTCTGCAAAAAAGCGACAAGAAATTCATTTTTCCAAGTTGGATGCTTTTTTATGTTTTCCATGTGCTCTTGTAAAAATTTATAATCAGCGGAAACTGCAGGCAAGATTTTATTATTTTGATACAAGTATTCAAGATATTTCATTTCAAGCAGTTCCAAGGTTTCGTAGCGATTAGGGACAAATTTCTCTTCGACCATCTTCTTGATCTCGGCATACATTTTGTGATCAACAGGAAATTCATTGCTTGTAGTAACAGCAGCTGTGAGAGTTTTTGCAATTAATCTGTTAAGGTGAAATGGTTGGAGCTCTTTTTGTGCTTTCAGGAGAAGAGAGAGTTTATCTTGGCCTTTTATCAAATCCCTCTCCAAAATTTTTTCGTTAAGCAGGGATGAAAAATCTTTAAAAGCGATGGAATTTTTTGTTAAAAAGTCATCAATACCTTGACCGAAGCGCTTGACCATTGCCTTGTCGATACTGGCCTTATCGCCTGCAGTAGCATCATGGTAAAGTTGCTGTGCTATCAGCTCTGTTTTTAGTTGAGGACTTTTAATTCGCATGAGTGGTCCTATGGTTACAGGGATACCTTGGGCCTCTAGAGAATAACTTGTCAATTGCATGAAGAGAGTATCAAAACATTTATTGCTTTCCCATGCAAATTTTTCGCAATTTCCTCCGTCGATGTTGGTGTAAATATTTTGCTTTTTAAGGAATGAAATCTCTTGTTCCACCTCATCGTAGCTAGCACCATTATCTTGCAAAAATGCCAATCGATCGTAGCTAGTCTCAATTTCAAGCGTTGGATGTTTTTCGAAATAATCTTTATAGATTACGTTTGCTTGAGCAGGAGTAATCTTATTTTCTTGTTTAAGCGCCAGAAGTTTTTTCAAGAAGTCTGTTTCTGGCATGTTTTCCATCATGATAGAATGAACCAGCGTTTGAAGATTCGGAAAAGAGTTATCTAAGTTTTTTGATTTTAACAAGGAGTGGATTTCCAAAAGATCGTTCTTGGCATCTTGAGATCCAAACAAAAGGGTATGGTGATTTTTTGCAAACCATTGTTCGAAATCCAAACCTCTGTCATTACTTGAGAAGGATGGAAAATATTTTTTTCCCAGTGATAAAATTTGCTGAAGCGGAATCGTCTCGCTCGTGAGGATGACATGCCATACCTCCTCCCTTGCTCTTTGTAGGGTATACCTTTGTTTTATCCACCCTTGTATGCTCTTATTTAAATCAAGATAGGGGGAGATTTCATTTTGGATATTTTGAAGGTCTTGTTGATAAAATTGCATGAGTTTTTGTTGATCCTTAATAATGAGATTTTGATCGCGATTGCTGCTTAGATATTCCGTAATCAACTGGTTATTAAGGTATGGAGGACAAATGACGGTAGCAGAAAAAGTAATTTTATCGACCTCTGTCAATGCTTGATGTTTACAAAAAAGCACCTCTCCAAAAAATTCATCTAACAAATTTTTAAGACACTCTCCATTCATGTTAGGGCAAAAGGAAGAGAGCATGGCCTTCTCAATAAAAAAATTCAAGGGTGAAGCTTGCTGTGTATGCAGGAACTGATTGAGATCCTGAATTTTTTCATTTTGAAGCGCCATGATTTTGGAGACCACAGGTAAATCAAAATCGATGGGAAAGTGGTGGATATTGCTTTCAGTAAAAGGGTGCTGGTGCATTTCATACTTATCTTGCAAGGTGCTCAAAACCGAAAAGTTGACCTCTCTTTGCAAAATATTTTCCCACTTTCTTTTAAAGTCATTGAGATCCGGTAGAGCATTTGGAGTAGATGAGCTTAAAAACACATCTCGTGATTGAGTGAGTCCGGCACCACTTGCATGCATGGCCACGGACAAACGAGGCAAGTTCATTAAAATATCAACGTCCGATTTTCCTTGGGAATCAAAATATTTGAGCTCATTGTAGTTGTGGAAGTTTGCAGGAGAGGCCCCTTTGAATGGGTTATTGGAAATCAAAGTAGTAGAACTGCCCCGTACTCCTACATCACCACGAAGATCGTGCTTCTTTAAAATCTGTAAAAGCTCTTGCATAAAGAGCTGATACTGATCCTTGGAGGAGAAAGCAAGGGGATAGTCTCCTGCTTTCATCGCGCGTAAACGTTCTTGCCAATTGGTCCCCAAGGCCAATGGGGCCAGCTTAACAAGATGACCTTGGGCCTCAAAATCAGTGGTCTCTTGCAGGCGTCCGATGGCCGGAATATTGTAGTGTTGCATTCCCATGGAGTGTAACATCGGGGCAATGTCGGTTCTAACCCACCTCTCCACCTCTTTGCTTGTAGGAGAAAGATTAGGATTGATTTTTGTGCACTGTTGGTACTCCTCACTCGTAGGAAAGACGATATATTGAGAGGGGATGATCCCTTTCTCACCGTTATTTATTGGTAACGGATTAAAAATTCCAAGCCCTTTATCATACTCAAAATGCCATCCCTTGCTTGCGTCTGCAAAACCGATCATGGATTTAGGTACCTTAAAGAAGAGAGGTGGCACGCCTTCCACACCATATTTTCTTTTGGCCTCATAAAAGTAAGGTGAACCTTTGGTAACAAGGGTATCTCTGCCAAAAACGTTGATCAGGCCTTGCCTTAAAATACTATTTCTTGTCGCTAAGGATTTTGGATAGTGAGCAACAATCACCTCTTGATTTTGATCACCTGGAAGTGCTAGATGGGGTGGAGGAGCAGCTATAAGCTTTGGTGCTAAGGCAGCTCCCCAAAGTAGGAGTAACAATAACAATATGATCTTCATTATAGCACTTCCTTTTAAAATAAATTTTATTGGGGACTAGATCGAGTTCTCGCTTAAAGCACTCTCTAGCAAGGCCATAATCTTTTTATCTTTCAAAAGTTTCTGAACTGCCTTGGTCCTAAATTTTTCCATTGTATGACAAAACATTCCTTGGTTTCCTAGTTTCATCAGTCGTAAAAAGGTACGCGAGTCCATGGATTTGTTTAAGGAGCTGTAGAGTTCTACAAATGCTTGGGATTGGATGATGAACGCTGATGCTGCACTCTCATTATTAAAAACTTTATCCTCGGCCTTTTCAAGTTTATGCATGGCCTGGTAAAGATCATTTTCTGCTAGAAATTTATTTGCTAGGTCCATTTCCCTGGCAATTTTTAACTTTTCTATTTCATTATGAGTTTTTTGAACTCCTTTTACTGCCACATAACCCATTCCTGCAGTTAAAACGTATCCTGCAGCAACAGCAAAAGCAGCAGTTGTGGGAAGAGCAGATCTCCACTTGCATGAATCACCGGAGTGGTCATGATAATCTGAATGATGATCCGATGCCTTTTCTTTTAATTTAGTATGAACAGATCTGTACTGTGTTGTGCAAAGTTCTGCATAACAAACAGAGGATAAGAGCACTGTGGTTAAAATAGTTACTGTTACAATTTGTTTAAACATAAATTTCTCCCGGAAACATAAAAATAAATACCTTGTTTAAAAGTTTATGTTGATGTCGCAATTGCCACAAAATATTTTTTTTTATTTTTCTAAAGCAAGAGTAACTGTTGAAAAACATAAACTTTTATGAATTTTAAATAGATAATATTGATCGCTGAACGTGCAAGGATTTGAGGCATATTTCACTTTGTCTTGAAATGGGAGAGGGAGTGTGTCGTCGAATGGTATTGCAAGCAAAGAGCGAGAAGAGGCCTTGGGAAAGGATGGAGGGTGAGAGGAATGGGTTTACTTAGGAAGTGAAGAGGCAAATAGTGGAAGGGAGTTTCCTTATTTTATGAAAAAAGGAGTTTAAAGTGGTGTGGGTATGGGTTGTGATTTGGTGGTTTGCGTTTGCTAGTGTAGATGTAAATGCGGTGGAGGGGAGGGAGCGCTCCTTGGTTTTTCCGATTGTTTTACAAGCAATTGATAAGCTTGCTAAAGAAGAGGTGGTGGCGAGCACAGAGAATCGTTTGGTAAAGCGGGCCATGGAGATTATTCAAAAATATGGAGTGAGTTCTCACTATATTTTGAAGCTAAGAGATAAGCTCTTAAGTAATAAGAGCGCGCTTGAGGTTCGAAAATTTTATCTACTGCCTGCAAGCGATGAGGGGGATCGGCTGCTTTGGGAGAGTTATCGCAGCGAAGGAGGTTTGAAAAGTTTTGAGTATGGCCATGGGAGCTATGAGGAGTTTTTGGAGAGTTTCCTTGGGATGGGAGAGGAAGTTATGAGTAGGGTTCCAGAGATTGCTATTCATGCTTACAAAGTGGAGGTGTTGGATCCAGAGGATGATCTTTTAAAAGATGATCTCTATCTTTTTTTCTTTGTGACCGATGGGGTGTTGCCAATGGGAAGAGTGACCAGTGTGTATAAGGGGAGTGGTGCCGGCGATGCTTTCTTTTTATCACCGGAGGAGCGACTGATCTATCCTAGTAGAGGATGGGGCAGTAAGGAGTTTTCCAAGGTGCCAGAGCAACACTTGATTATCGATTATGGGATAGTGGAGAGCGATTGTGACGATATTAAAGATTTGCAGGCGATTTCGCAGGCGATTATTGAACTGACGTTTGAGATCTATGCGCTAAAGACGGGGGCGCTTAAGTTGCCGCTGATGCTCCGCTTGCGCAAGGAGGTAAAGAACCTTTCGGATGCCTTGATGAATATGAATAGTGATGATCGCTTGGTGTTGGAGTCGATCTATTATCGTGCAAGCGACTTTGCAGCAATGTTTAGAGAGATGGGAAGTAATGGGAGCAGTGTGTATGAGTTTCAGAAGAGACATAGTGGTAAAAGGTTCTTTTCAAGTTGGGATTATCGTATTAGTTTTAGAGTTCTGAAAAATCAATAGGTGGTATAAAGGGGTTAGTATATGTGCAAGCGATCTGTCTCTGTCTCTGTTTTTGCTGTTTCGATGTTTCTCCTTTCACTCTTTTGGTGTATGCCAATGAGTAGTGCCAAAGCAGATGTGGGAATTAACTCTTTTGTCGGCACATGGGTTGGGGCCAATGAGGTGTTTCCAAAACTGGTGATTGAGGCGCAAGGGGAGCGCAATATTTGTGTCTACCTTTATGTTAAATGCAACTCCTCTTCAGGCCTTTGCGGTCTTGATGGGTCAGAGGTCACTTGTGTAAAACCACAACTCTTCTATTCACGACCTCGTGATGATCGTAAAAATGTTGCCACCATGATGATCGAGAGGGTCTACTCCTTTAAGAAGTATCGTATTCAGCTAAGTGTGGAGAATGGGAAGTTAAGGCTGCAAGATTTTTCGGTGTTTACCGATGGTAGTGAGCGCACTTCATATACATGGCTCTTCTACTTTACCAAAGATATTGCCAGATCTTTTAAAACTGGAGATTAAAACGTAGAGTAAAAGAGCTACTGGAATGAGGCGTACACAGGTAGAGAGGAAGAAGACGTAGCTATATTCTCTTGAGTAGACGATATTGCTGATGGTTGTCCAGGTGATGGCCTTGCTGTGAAAGTAGGCGAGGCAAGCGCCACCTACGAGTGATCCTAATACCACAATGGTGTTGTTGATAAGGTTAAATCCAGAGAGTAGTGTGGGTTGCTCTACAGTAGGTACCCGATTAAAGACAATCAGAAAGAGTGCTAATTCGAAGAGTCCCCATAAGATTCCTGAAAAAAATTCAATCACAAAAATTGCAGCAAAATTGTTGCACATGAGGATCCATGCCAGTGGGATGAAGGAGATACCAAGTGAGGCGACAAGTAACACCTTTTCATCACCGAGCATGCGAGAGAGCGATTTTGCAAACCTCATGATAAAGATACGGCCAATCAGTGACGAGGCCATCACCGTCATATAAACCCAATAGCTCATCTGCAATTTAACCAGCATGTAAGGGTGGAAGAAGGGCGCAGAGATGTGCACTCCAAAGCGAAAGACGAGGACAAAGAGTAAAACTTTTCCATAACTGTGGTGGAAAAGGTTTTTGAATACTTTTCTAAAATCGAGAGGGGTGAGTTGTTGCTGATAGTGGGCCTCCGACTGCCTATTTAAATAGTAAGCAGAGAAGAGGCGTGCTAGTGCACTTGCACAGAACATGCCTGCAAAGATTTGCAGCACGTGGGTTTTAGAGGAGTTGCGCGTGAACTCTAAAAGTATTCCAGTAAAGAGCATTGCCAGCAAAGTGGTGATGGAGTTAAAACCAAGGCGCTTGGAAAAAAAACCGGTGCGAATCGATTGCGGAATCAGCGAGTGCATCCAGGCATTCCAAGTGCTTCCGACCGCCATTCCTGCTCCCCAATAGAGGGTGGCAATGGCAAAGGCGGGCCAAGCAGGCATGCCTTCGATGAGTGCAAGAAGGGCAATCAGCAGAAAAAAAACACCTTGTAAAACCACACCACTGACCACAAAGCGTTTATGGGATTGAAAGAGAAGCAACATCCGTGGTGTCAGCATTTGTAAAATGCCACCGCCTACCAAGGGAAGGGTATTGATGAGTCCGGCAATGAGCTCTGAATGGCCATAGGCGAGCATAAAGGCGGCAAAGTAAGTTTCACCAAATCCAACCATCGAGGCAAAGCAGATGCCATCATAGATACTAAAGCGTAAATTTTTTTTTAAAGTGGGAAGGGAAGATGTTTTATTCGTAGAAAGGCCTTTGCTTTAAATTTTCAAGTTTAAAAGCGATAAGTCTAAAATCGATAAGTAAAGATGCTTAAGTCGTCACCCAAAGAGTAAAAATCTTTGATGGTCGCCTCTTCAATCATGCCGACACGCTGATAAAATTGGCGTGTGCCTTGATAGAGAGCGGCCCCTGCAGTTTCAGTGCGAATAAGGCGTGCTTCTCTAGATCTTAAATCCTCAAACATGCGCTCCATCAGTGCTTTGGCCACGCCCTGTTTGCGATAGCGGGGGTGAGTGGTGAGCCAATAGAGATCGAAGGTCTTATGAGTCATGGGCGTCTCGCCGTAGCAGATATGGCCAACCATTGTTTCATTGGTTTCACCGATGAAGGCCGCAAAGACCAAGTAGTCAGGAGGTGTCTCCGGTTTATTTTCCTCGTCAGCAATGGCCTTGCAAATAAGTTCCATCGCGACTAGCTTTTCATCGCTAGTGAAGGTATCCATCTCATCGATAAGCTTTTGTGCTAGAGGAAGATCGGTGGCGGCGTTTTGCAGTTTGCGTATGTGTAGTTGTGGGGTAGTGTTCATCTTTATTTATTCTCTGAAAGTAGGCCAAGGGATGGAATTTCAACAACAGTAGCAGCAGCAGTGGCCGCAGCTTCGGCGTGGAGCACTTTATGCTCACTTAAGGCAACCTCTAATAGTTTTTGCAACAGCTGAGGATAAGGAAGATTTTTTGTGCGCATACTTTTAGCAAATCCTGCCAAGGGATCGAGGTCGCAGTTAGGATTCACGTCGATAATATAAGGGATCTCGTGCTCATCAAGGCGTAAATCGATGCGTCCGTAGCTATGAAGCCCTAAAATCGCCGCACTCTTTTGAGCAGTGTCGAGGATCGCTTTACGAAGTTTGCTACTTAAGATTGCTTGACGACTTTCAGTGGTGTAAAACTCATCGGAGTTTTGATTCCATTTAGAAAAATAGTTTAAGATTTTAGGAAGTGCGGGGTTTTGAAACTTAAAATCGATTTCAGAGATGGCCCACAACTTGGGGTCTCGCCCGAGGATGGCAACACTTAACTCTCGACCGTTAATATATTTTTGGATAATCACAGAGTGCTTGCCTTGTAGGAGTAGCGTCTCTACTTGGCGTTTTAAAGCGGCAGTATCGTGAACCACAGCATTGAAATCGATTCCTGTGGAGCCATCCTCTTGGTTGGGTTTTACAATGCATGGGAAAGGCAGCACTTTATTTTCTTTCTCTTTGGCAAGCAGTGTTTGCAGGTCGCTTGCTCTTTTGATGAGGATACTCAAGGGCACTGAGATTTGTTGGCGTCTTAGCAGTTCATTGCAATGGTACTTGTTTAAGCAGGAGGAGAGAGTATGAGCGCTGTTACCAGTGAAGGGGATTCCTGTCTGCTCAATAATTTTCACCACCTGAACTTCGGTGGTGCTATCTTGATTGATTGATTCGCAAAGATTGATAACCAGATCGAAGTGCCTTTTTTGCAGCAGTGATTGTAACTCCAAAAGAGTGGCAATGGGTTTTGTGGTAACGTCGCTGAACTTTAATTCAGAAAGTTCGCGAGTAACTGCGGAAACCACCCCGAGAATGCTGGCCCTGGCCGCATCTCCAGCGAAGGTGTCGTCGCTATGGTTATCTTGATTAAAGTCTTGATTGTAGATGATAAGCAGCTTTTTGGTTTTAAGTGATCTCAAAAAAAATCCCATCGTTAAAAAAATAAGGCCCCACCATTTTTTATTAACCAATTTTACACTTTTTTTCAAACATTTTGTCAGTAACTATTCTTGTCTACTATTAAATTCTGCTTAGGCCTTCCTTTCTTAAGTTTGTGTTAGGAGCTTCCGAAGAGAAGGGAGTGTCTTTTGTTAAGAGCTAAGAGGAAGGTAGTAACCATGAAATCTATTTATAACACGATTGTATGGGTGAGTTTTGTGGCCCTGTTCGCTATTTTCTGTTTACCTAAGGCCGCTAAGAGCGATGTTGATCCAAGAAGTGGTAACTTTAACCTTACCTATAGTGATATTCGTCTTTCAGGAAAAGAGTCTGATTTAGAGATCAGTCGCACCTATAACTCTCAGACGCTGCATGTAGGGTGGTTTGGTGCAGGTTGGGGTTGTGTCTTTGAGACAAGGGTGATTGCACTGGGGGATGGATCCCTTATTGTTCGCGAAAGTGGTAG
This sequence comes from Oligoflexia bacterium, assembly GCA_015231955.1. GTDB lineage: Bacteria > Bdellovibrionota > Bacteriovoracia > Bacteriovoracales > Bacteriovoracaceae > JADGAN01. The sequence continues at coordinate 29,457 of JADGAN010000046.1, forward strand.
TGGGCAAGATACCCGTTATCTTCCGCTGACTGGAAGTGTGAGCGCAGAGGGTGCCACTAAGAAGATTCTTGAAGGAATTAAACAAAAAGTAAAATTGGAAGATAAAGTAGAGAAGGGACTACGAGAGCGCTTTATTGGTGATTTGCGATTACGGCAACTTTACGAAGAGGCGATGGCCTTAGGAAAGGAGATCGCAGTTGGAGCTATTTTTTATGAGAGTCGTGGTGGGAGGAAGGTGAGTGTTGAGCGCACAAAGGAGGGTTATCTTCGTACTTTTCCTCACGGGCGAAAAGAGTATTTTGCGCTGGATGGGAGTTTACGCAAAATTACCGAGGCGAGTGGGTATGAGGTGAAAGTGAACTATGCGGGGAAGGTGGTGAAAGATATCAAAGATAATGATGATAAAATTTTGGTTTTTGAGTGGAACTCCGATCACAAAGTAATTGCAGTGAGCAATGGTGGTAATAGTAGAGCAGTTTACGCTTACGAGGATATCAGATTAACGAAAGCAACCAATACACTTAAGCAGAGTTTTGAATACACTTATGACAGCAACAACCTGCTGTTAAAAGTGCTCCATAAAGATAAGACAACGATAGAGATCGATTACGATAAACAGCGATTTTATGTGACAAAATATAAGGATCGTAGTGGCAATGTTGTGAGCTATAAGTATGGCCGAAGTAAGAAGAACCCAGAAACTGCCTATTGGACAGAGGCCTTGCGGGAGGATTTTTGGGGAAAACCACAAACCATTCGTTACGAGTATGAGGAGAAGAAGCGGGCTGATGGTTCTAGCTACGATTATCGAAACGCAGTGGTAGAGAAGGGAGTTTTACGAGAAATTATTTACGATGAGAAGAGTGGACATCCCTTAAAGCTCATTAGTGGAAAGTATGTGAGTAATTTTAAGTATAATGAGGATGGGCTTTTGCTGGAGAGAGTTTCTAATAGAGGTGAGTTCATTCGTTATCAGTACGATAAGAGAGTGAGAAAGGTTGCCAAGGTGGAGAATAATTTCGGGAGTGCGAGCTACAACTACGACCAGCGCGGCAACTTAGTGAGTGCGAGTACGGATCATGGGTTAAAGCTGAATCTTTTTTATAACAGCAAAGGGATGGTATCAAAGGTCGTGCATGAGAATTGGCAGGAGAAAAATCGCCACTCTATGGAGTTTGAGTATAATATCATGGGAAAACCTAGCAAGATTGTGGTGGAGCATTTAGGAACATTGGAGCTGGAGTACGATAATCTTGGAAGAGTCAAGGCGATGAAGTCTCCCAAAGGAGATGCCTTTATTAATGAGATTGTGGCGGTAATTCGTGCGGTTGTGGATACGGTTGCTCCTGTGGGAATCAATATTGGGTTGTAAAGTCATCCTCCTCATCAAAACTAATTTCAAAGGCAATGGCAATATGACGAATCAAAGCTTTTTGAGAGTAATCAATGGGGATTGGAGTTAATCTTGCGATCAGAGGCATATCACAATAGGCCAGCAGCTTTTGACAAAAGAGGGAGCTGGGAATGTTTAAGAGAAGAGAATCTTTTTTCAGATTGGAGTTTTTAAGTGAAGCTGGAGCAAGTTTACTCATCTTTAGGTGAAAAATTTTTTTACTCGGGGTAGTGGTCTTTAACTCGGTAAATTCTTCGTTGGTGATATCAAAGAAATTACTTGCGCAAGAGATGGAAGGGGCAAGCAAAATGCTCTCTTTTAGAGAAAGAGAGAGTAGTCTATTAATAGCGCTTTTGTTTAAGGGAGATGCCGCAATTGCATGCATCCCTTGCAAAGGGAAGGTGATGAGGGCGTTGGAGAGGATTGCATCTTTTGCCATTCTTAAGAGGCGATCATCTGGATTTAGGGCCACGATAGAATAGATCATGATTGATTCTAACACTGCTCCGTTAAAGGGCTCAAGCGGAATAAGAGGATTTTGGAGGAGACTCCTCCTCTTCGTCAAGTGTTTGTAAAACATATTCAGGAATTAATTTGCCTAAGTGGTATTCGTTGGCGATTTTTTCTTTAACCGATAGGGAGGTGATTCTTGAAATCGAGGGAGCTTTGTTGATTAAGTCAAATTCGGAGGTAAAGTAGGTGAGGTTGGGGAGTTTTTGATTTTCAGCAGTGACCATCCTGATAAAGATGTGCTTTTTAACACTAGAGAGATCGGGATCGGCCGCGATCTTGTGATAAATTTGTGGGTCGTACTCACCATTATCACCAAAAAGATAAAGGATTAACGACCGATTCTGTTGTGTTGCTTGTTTGACTTTGGCCAGTAGTAATTTTTTTATTTTCTTAAATTTGTACTCCTCTGTGGATTTTAAATACTCAAGATAGCTCCTTTGAATGATCTCCCCAAGTGGGGCCCCGTGGTGTTTTAGCCAGTGGCCCTGATCAATGAGAGGAGGAGCGGCGCTCACATAGTAAAAACTTACTTGCTTTCCCGCTTTTTCATAGTGGCGCTTGATATCTTTATAGATGTCGATAAGACGAGAAAAGGGCCTGATTCCGTGCCAGAGGTGGTTGCTTAGCGCAGAGTAAGGTTTGCGGACGTTGGTCATTTTGATGGTGTCATCAAGATCACTTAGGATGACTACCTCGGGAATTGCCTCCACGAGTGATAGTTGCGAATTTTTGCTCTGCTTTTGTTCGCGATGCTTTGATTTCAGAGGAAGCATTTTAAGGAGGTGACAAAAAATTTTAGCGATCATTATTTTTAGTCCTATTGTTGACCAAAAGCTATGTATAATACTTTCGTATCGGCAAAAGGGGGGACTCAATAAACTTTCTTGCTTCGTGCTTGCGTGGATTGGATTTAAGGGTTTACTTATGCTTGCTGCGGGGGTAGTAAATGGAGTCCAACAAAATTTATTCAAACCCTATCTCGTTCGGAGAATTGCTATTTATGGAAGTAGGCCAAGAACTGCTTTACTATTGTTCAAAGTGCAAGTTAAAGCTTGCTCATATCATCGAAGTGAAATATCAGGGAAAAATTCTAAAGGTTATGTGTAAGACATGCAAGAAGGTGCACGCTTACAAAGATCCTGCAGAGAAAAAATCTAGTAGTGCTGCTAGCAAGTCAGCAGCACTGCAGTCACAATCGGTGGTCAAAAAATTGGTAAGTGCTGCCACGACTAGCTCGCATAGCGAAGAGGGGAAGAGCTCTCTCGATGCGACTAATGCCACTCTCTACTCGATTAAGAGTAGCTTTCAGGTTAGTGAAATAATTTTGCATCCAAAATTTGGAGTGGGTATAGTCAAAGAGGTAAAGGGTGATAAAATTTTGGTTATTTTTGAAGAGGAAGGAAAGAAGCTTTTGGTGCAAAAAACACCTTAAAGCATTTTAAGTGAAGCTACTTATCTGTTGATTGTTTTTTCCCGTAACCATAGTAGATGGCCAGACCAATCAGAGTCCAAATTAAAAGACGCCCCCACGTGCTGAGTGGAAGTGCCACCATTTGTGCAAAAACACAAAGTGCGCCTGCGATGGGAACGAAAGGCACCCATGGTGTTCTGAAAGGACGAGGAAGATCGGGTCTTTTGTGTCTTAATACTAAAATCCCAATACAAACTACAAAGAAGGCGAGCAAGGTTCCAATAGAGACTAGCTCCCCTAAGATATTAAGAGGAAGTAATCCTGCAATGGTCATGGCAATGATGCCAACAATGATGGTGGACTTATGAGGTGTTTTAAAACGTGGATGCACCTCTTTAAAGAGTGGCGGCAAAAGTTTATCGTTTGCCATCGAATAAAAAATTCTTGGTTGTCCCAATAGCATCACCAGTACCACAGAACTAAGACCAGCGATCGCACCCATTTTAATAAAAGGAGATAACCATTTAAGACCGGGGCCTGCGTGATCAACTCCTAAAGCGATTGGATCTGGTACATTTAGCATATGATAGGGAACGATTCCAATAAGCACTAATGCTACAGCAATATAAAGTACGGTAGAGACTGCTAGTGATCCTAAAATACCAATGGGCATATCTCTTTGAGGATTTTTTGCCTCTTGAGCAGCAGTCGAAACCGCATCAAATCCGATATAAGCAAAGAAGATCACTCCTGCTCCTCTTAAAACTCCACTCCAACCAAAGTGTCCAAACTCACCGGTGTTCTCTGGGATGAAGGGATACCAGTTAGCAGTATTTACAAAAGCAAAACCGCAAGCGATGAAGAGAAGAATCACAACGACTTTAATAAAGACAATAATGTTATTAAGAAAGGCCGATTCTTTAATCCCTCTGATCAAAAGGAGCGACATTGCGGCAATGATAAGTACTGCAGGAAGATTGATAATTGCACCTGTCGTATGCCATCCAGTCGTATCATGCATAAAGGGTGCATTGGTGAGCGCGGTTGGAAGAGGAATACCCATATCATTTAAGAAACTGGCAACGTAACCAGACCATCCCACAGCAACACAAGCGGCCGCAACCATATACTCTAAAACAAGATTCCAACCAATGAACCATCCCCAAAAGCGTCCAAGGGTGGCGTAGGCGTATGTGTAAGCACTTCCTGCAATCGGAATCATCGCTGCAAACTCTGCATAGCAAAGACCAGCGAGGGTGCAAGCAACTGCCGAAATAATAAAAGAGAGTACAATCGCTGGGCCTGCATAATTGGCAGCGGCCTGGCCGGTGATCACAAAAATTCCTGCGCCGATAATCGCTCCAATCCCTAAGGTGGTGAGATTCACCGGGCCTAAAGTACGTTGGAATTTATTATCGGACTTAACTAGGTTGTCAATGTTGTTCATTTGATTTCCCATCATTCGTCCTTTGTCAAAATGAGATAGATAATAAAACTATAATTAGCTTGATACCAATATACTATTCGTTTCTTACTCGAAAGTCATTACAAGTTGTTTGAAGAACTTGTGTACCTTGAAATAGTATAAGCTTAAGCATCGCAATTTTATTGAGAAAATATTTTAAGCGGGAATTTTTTTGCAACAAAAGAGGGCATAAATAGTGAAAATAATTATTAGAGGCAGGGAGTTTTTATCTTGAAAGGAAAGAGTAGAGGAAGTGCACTGCTCTTTTTTTTATGCCCTAAAAAGTGGGCGAGTCAGGCAAGTAGGCCCACCTTGGCCCTTGTGGCAGATCTCTTCACCTTTGATGGTAATGACCTCAGTTCCGCACGCTTCTAGTGCATGCTTAGTTTTAGGATTACCCTCAATCATCAGTGCCTTACGAGGGGCGATTGCTAAGACATTGCAGCCCATGCTTAAAAATTCATCTTCTGGAACCTCTACTAAGTGGTATCCTTTAGCGAGCAACCACTCTCGAAAGACGATGGGCATGAGTGGGGAGTAGACGAGCAAGAGATCGTGGTCGATGGGAGAGAGGATGGACATCAAGTGAAAGACATCGCCGCTTCCTTGGTAGTGGGGGAGCGGAACCACGATGATCTCGACACTTTTTCCCAGTAGCTCTTGTAACTGCCTGATACCCTCGAGATTGGTGCGATAAGAGTGAGCAACGGCAACATGAGTGCGATCGAGCCACACCAGATCCCCCCCTTCGATTTTGCCACTGCCAACGATCTCCCCCAGCACGTGAATGTTGTGTGCGTGATAGAATTTTTTAGCAACTGCTGGCTCGCACGCCCGAGCAGGCTTTCCCATTGCACATAGAACTACTCCGTAAGGAGTGACGATGCTGGCATCGCGAACGTAGATGCTATCAATAGTAAGGGAAGGGTCACTGGGATAGAAGTGCACTTTGATCTTATGGTCAGAGAAAATTTTAAGCAAGGCCTCATACTCTTTTAGTGCCTTTTCATAATGGGGACAACTGCTATAGCGAAGCGCTTGCCACTCTTTTTCCAAAAGTTCTTGCGACCCAAAAGCGTCCTGGACATGCCGGAGGCAGATCTCTTGAATGCCTCCTACCTCTGAGAGATTTTCAAAATCTGTAATCATTTACTTCTGCTCCAGTGTTAAAGTTGTTTTAATAGTTCTAAAAGGTAACTCCAAAAACGTTCTACAGAGGCAATTTCTACCCGTTCATTGGGGGAGTGAGCATCGTGAATATTGGGGCCAATAGAGATAGCATCCATATGAGGATAGACACTAGTAATTAGTCCACACTCAAGTCCTCCATGGGTAACCATGGTTTTGCTACTCTTATGAAAAATTTTTTCGTAAATCTCGCTTGCAACTTTAAGTGCCTTCGACTGGAAATTGGGTTTCCAGCCGGGATAACCAGAGTCGTGAGTAACTTTAAATCCCCCCAACTCCATGGTGGCGCGAACAATTTGTGCCATTTCTATTTTTTGCGATTCCACCGCGCTTCTTTGCAGTGTGCGCACTTCGATTTTTCCATTCTTGGCGCTAACGATCCCTAGGTTGCTGGAGGTCTCTGCGACTAAAGGCATCCCCTCAATAGCGTTTTTCATTCCATGGAAGACTCCTAAAATGGTGTTGACGAAAAGTATACTCTCTTCGCTGCTCATAAGTTTTAGGTTGGGATTAATATTGGCATCGACAGTAGCATTAAGGGTAATGCCTGGATCACTTTGGGCATACTCAAAGCTGATATGTTTTTGTAATTCGCATGCGGCCTCCAGCAAATCCTTTCCTTTGCTAGTAGGCAGAGCAATTTTGGAAAAACATTCGCGAGCAATGGCATTTCGGAGTGTTCCACCTTCAAAGCTATAAATCTTGAACTCGATTCCACGCTCTTTAAGGGTTGTCAGTAGCCGTGCCATAAGCCTAATAGCATTAGCGCGCTTTAAGGGAATATCGAGTCCAGAGTGTCCACCTTTTGCGCCAACGACAGCTAGATCATACATGCTGTAGTGTTGAGGTATTTCAACTGTCGTGTATTCGCGTACCCCGTTAGTGTTAAGTCCGCCGGCACACCCAATATAGATCTCTCCCTCTCCTTCAGAATCGAGATTTAGCATGATATTTGATTGTAAGAGTCCACTCTTTAGTCCAAGTGCACCTCCCATACCCGCCTCTTCATCAACTGTAAAAAGTGCCTCAAGTGATCCGTGGGCAATTTCGTGTGCTTGGTGTTCAAAAACTGCAAGCATTGCCGCCACTCCAATACCATTATCTGCACCTAGAGTGGTGCGTTTAGAGGAGATCACATACCCATCACGGATAGCCGGAATAATCGGGTCTTGGTGAAAGTCGTGGTTCACATCACTATTTTTTTGTGGAACCATATCGATGTGCGATTGCAAAAGAATGCGACTTGCTTGCTCTTTTCCTTTTGTTGCAGCTTTTCTCAGGATGATGTTGCCTACGCTATCCTGTTTACACTCAATAGCGTGTGTCTTGGCAAAGTTTAAAATATACTCTTGAATTTTTTCTTCATGTTTGCTGGGATGGGGACGATAGCAGATCTCTTCAAAGTGTTTCCAGAGCAGGGCCGGTTTTAAACTTGATAATTGATTATTCATGATGATTGACTCCTTTGTTATAGAGTTTTTATTCCAAAAAAGGGTGATAGGCAAGAACTGCTGGCGAAAGGATGCTATCTTGAGTCACTGGAAATCTTTGGTAGAATTAAACTTATAATTATATTCCTTAAAGGAAGGGGTCGCAACATGGACGTTAGTGAAGACATCTTAGAGGAGCTTGCAATAGAAATCAGAGAGATTCAGGCGATTCTGAAAGAGGTCATGGGTAAAATTGTTCAATCGCCGATGAAAGAGATGTCACTATATGAGAATTTCGGTCAGGTAATTGATCGCCTCTATGGGACAGCGGCAACGCTGCAGTTTGTAGAGATTGCCAATTACTGTAAGATGATGAAGGAGATCACTTATAAGTGTGGCCAAAGCGATAACGAGAAAGGGATTGAGAAGTGTACGCGTATGATGCTTGATTGTATAAAATATTTGGAGGCGCTTGCCGGTTGCATTCATAATCCTGAAGAGTTTAAGAAGATTCGTTACAGTATGCATGTGGAAATTGCGAAAGGCGATCGCCTTACTCGCTCCTATTTTTTTAGTATTAAGCGCACAAGTTGTGAGGTAGAGAAAAAGGCCTCTTAAGCGTCAGGGTCTCTCCAAATAGGGCATTTTTTTGCTGGCCTCTTTGTTAAAGATCAATTACTTTCCTCGATAACTTTTTATCTTAGTTTTAGGACGTAAGCACAATGACAGCAATTGGTGAGCAGTTCGAGGGTGTGGTTAGAAATTTATCCAGCAAAGGATATGGTGTTGTAGAGCATCCTAGTGGGCGTGTTTTTTTTGCCAGAGGGGCGTGGCCTTTAGATCACGGTATTTTTGAGATAGAGTTTTGCAAACAAAAGTATGGGCAGGCAAGACTTGTAAAGCTTTTAACAGCTTCTCCAGAGCGCATCTCTACTCCATCTCCTCCCTGCCCTTACCAGGGGCATGATCGCGGGAAGTGTGGTGGCTGCCCTTGGATGATTGCAACTTATGAACATCAGTTAAAGTATAAGCAGCATCGAATTATCCATGCACTCGATCGACAGCAAGTGAAGTATCGAGCTGGTGCTATCAAGGCGATCATTGGATCAGCGAAAACTTTAGGCCATAGGAATCGCATGCAGTTTAAAACCGATGGCACCTCTATTGGGCTTGTTTCAGAAAACTCTAATCAACTGGTTCCCATTGATCATTGCCTGGCCATCAATGAAAAAATGCAAGCGCATTTTCAAAAGCTTAAGCAATCGCTTCCTCGTGAGGATTGGAAACCGTCACCTGCTTATCCTTGGAACTATATCGATATTGATGATGATATGGATGCAGAAGAGATCAGCACCTCCTTGAAACTCAATCGCAGAAGAGCTTTTAAACAGGGAAACTCCGAGCAAAATTTAGTGATGCGCGCATGGCTGCGCTCTAAGCTTTCTGTCAAAAGCGAGCGTACTATCTTAGAACTTTTTTGTGGTCAAGGTAACTTTACGGAGGAGATGGTAACCCTTTCCCCAAAATCCATAGTAGCAGTTGAGGTTGATGAAGATGCCAAGAGTCTCCTCTTGAAGAGGAGACTTTTGGACGTAGAAGTAATCAGCGCCGACCTGTTTGCCAGTGGAGCAATGAGGTGGTTAAAGCAAAAAATCGGAGAAGAGAAGGCGAGTGCCATTGACACCCTTGTCACCAACCCTCCTCGAGATGGAGTAAAAGGGATGCATTCGGTGATTCAATATTTTCCGAACATCAAAGAGGTATTTTACATCTCTTGCGATCCCGAAACTTTTGTTAGAGACGCTAAAATCTTACAAGAATTTGATTTTGAATTAAATGAGTTACAACCCATCGATCAGTTTCCACAAACCCCGCATGTAGAGATACTGGCACTCTTTTATAAAGCATAAGGGTCTAAGTTAGCAAAGCTTGTGAAGGGGTTGTTTAGATAACTAAAGACAGTCTACAGGAAGAAGTATGGAAGCTTTTTACTGTTCTTCATCGTGATCATACTCTTCATCATCTTCTTCTTCGTCGTCGTCATCGTAGTCGTACTCATCATCTTCGTCATCGTAGTCGTACTCATCGTCTTCGTCGTTGTAAAGCTCATTGTTGTCATCGTCTTCTTCGTTGGCATCTGGATCATCATCGTACTCTTCAAAATCCTCGTCACCATCATCGGCATACTCTTCCTCGTAATCTTGATTCTGATTAACGTCATCTTTATCTTTGCTGCCTCCACGAATGAGCTCAAAGCGATTAAGGCGATTTTGGTATGGGCGTGCTGTGTTCATAAATTTCTCTCCTTTTTTTCTTTTGTTTTATTATATCAAAGCTTGAGACAAAGCAATAACGATTTACTTTAGGGGCATTTCTGAATATGATGAGGATAGTTTGTTTTTAAAACGTAGGAGTAAGGCCAATGCGAGAAAAGATGGTAAGTGAACAGGTACAAAATAGGGGGATCTCCTCGGTTCCTTTGTTGCGGGCCATGCGCGAAGTGCCTAGAGAGAAGTTTGTTCCCAAGGATTATCAACGTTTTGCCTATGAAGATGGCCCTGTTCCTATTGGTTACGATCAGACAATGTCACAACCCTATATTACTGCCTACATGACCGAGGCGCTTGAGTTGCAACCTGAGGATAAAGTTTTAGAAATTGGAACAGGTTCTGGCTATCACACCGCCATCCTCAGTTATCTGGTCGCGGAGGTTTGCACGGTAGAGATTATCCGCTCCCTCTCTGATCGTGCGCAACGAGTATTGCGTGATTGTCGCTGCGATAATATCAATTTTAGAGTTGGGGATGGATTTGATGGTTTTCCAGAGCACGCTCCTTATGATGCCATCATCTTGACAGCGGCCCCACCAAGAGAAATTCCCACACCACTCCTTAATCAATTAAAGGATGGTGGCCGTATTGTTGCTCCTATTGGAGATTCTCGTCAAAAACTTGTATTGCTAGAGAAGCAAGGCAATCGTTTGGAAAAGAGAATTTTACTCTCTGTTCGCTTTGTTCCTATGACGGGAGAGGTTCAGCGCGCCTTTAATCGCAATCGTGGTCAAGGCCAGGGCGGAGGTGGCGGTGGGCGCGGACAAGGTTTTAATCGCTACCACAATCCACGCTACTAATATCATTCTTGGTAAGTTTAAACTGGATTCCAGTAAAACAGTTTTACAAATCCAGCAAGCAGGTAGCAGGGTAGCTGGTAGCAGTATTTGTTAGCAGTTCCAGTGTGAAGCTAGCGGGGACAGTTGCCAGTTAGCGGCCACCCATTCGGGAAGGGTTTGATGCTGAACTAATTTTAGATCAAGCCTCAGCTTGCGTTTATAAACTTCTTCAAACATTTGGTTAAAAAAAATCACTATAGTATAAAAATTGTACCA
>JADGAN010000047.1 GCA_015231955.1 Oligoflexia bacterium
AAATCCATGAATGGAGCAAAATATTTTTGTAGAATCAGAAGTTATTTGATGACTATGAAAAAACGAGGATACTCTCCATTTGATAAACTGAATGTTCTTTTTTATCCAGAACACGCTGAATAGATACGATTGTTCTTACCATGTGCTGATGGCAAAGAAACAGCAATTCCTATGTATATTTTAAAAGAAGACGTTGAATTCGGATTAAAAGGGAGACTGTCGTCTCTGAATAAATTGCTTGTTAGTATGTAACACTTCGGGCGAGGGGCAAGAATAAATCTTCTTATCTCAAAAAGAAATCCTCTATAGTAATGGAATGATGAAAATAATCGCTTTCTTTCAAGGCCTCATCTGGTCCTTCGATGCTGATTAAAACTTTTTCTATTGTGAGCGAAGATGGGGCCTGTAATCGCTTTATTTTTTGCTCCATTTCTTTGATAATAAGTATGGAGTATAGGAGTGGATAAACCCAGATTGCTCTAAGACTGTTAAATAATTTTTTAGTCCTCCTCCAGAACTAATTTTAGTTTCAATAGAGATTTTATTTAAACTTTTAGGACCGTTGGCAAGAATTTCAATTATTTTTTTATAACTTCGGTGTTCTTTGAATTAAGAGTAAAAAACTTTATCGATCTCATTTAAAAACAGTCCATCTTTGGTTAGTGCTAAACGATTGATGTTTTTCTCAAAAGAAAATGCTGGATTAATGCCCTCTAGATATTTAGGAATGCCTCCTAAAACTAGATTATATTTTAAAATTTCTTTGTACTCTCTTTTTTTCCTTAAGAATAAATAGATTTCATTGGGAGTGAGTGAAGATAATTGCATTTCAAGGTTGCTCCGACCGTAGAGGGCCTTGGATTTAATGACTTGATTAATAATAAAACTAGCAATAGAACCACAAAGGATCAGCATGCAATTACGCTGCTTCCATTGATTGTCCCAAAAATATTTAATAAGAGAGATAAGTTTGCTTTTTCCATTACTCATCCACTGAATTTCATCGAAAAAGATGACTGTTTTTTGTTTCTGTTTATCGAGATGAATATTAATAAGTTCAAAGGCCTCTTCCCATTTGCTAACTTTTATTTTTTTCATAAGGGGATCAGGCGATTGATCGGCAAGTTGAGATACAAAATGTGCCACCTGATCTTTTTCTCCGGCCTGTTCTAGTCCCTCAAAGAGAAGTCGGTTCTTTTTCTCCGTAAAATGATAAATCAAAGCGCTTTTCCCGATTCTTCTGCGGCCATAAAGTACGACCAAGCTGCTGTCTTTGTGGTGGTATTGCTCTTCTAAATTTTCTAATTCTTTTTTCCTTTCGACAAACATTAGGGTCCTCGTGTTTTAAAGTCATGTATCCGCAAGATCACTATGCTGATGTGATCTGTCTCATTGGCAATATATTTTCCTGGAGGCAGGAAAACGATAGAGGGAGTACGAATGGCTAAGAATGGTTAGCTGAAGAAAAGAGTAAATAGGCCGCATCCCAATCCAAAAACCAAAATGTTTGCCCATCTTTTAAAAGCACATGTTTGGGAAGCAAGTTTTTATTTTTTGAATTGCTTCCCAAAACTTTTCTTATAATCTCTGCTTTAGAGGCCCCGGTCACAATCCACATCAAGTTTTTAGCATTGTTGATCACCGGAAGAGTGAGCGTTACTCGAGGAAGATTGGGTTCTCCACCAAGCGTTGCCATAACCAGTTGAGAGCTCATCTTTTCTGCGGCCGTAGTGATTTGCGGGAAAAGGGATGCTAGGTGACCATCTATGCCAAGGCCAAGTAAAATAAGATCAAAGCGGGGGAGTTCTCCTCTAGAAAGTTTAAAGTAGGAGATCAAATCTTGCTCATAAAAAGCAGCGGAAATGCTTGGATCCTCTGCATCGGTTGAAATTGCATGGATATTACTTTTTGGAATGTCCACTTTGGCCAATAAGGAATCGTAAACCATGCGATAATTACTTTTTTCATCGGAAAACGGGACATAGCGCTCATCACCCCAGAATAAATGAATGAATTTCCATTGAAATTTATGGCGATAAGATTCACTGGCCATTAAAGAATAAATTCCTTTTGGAGTTGTACCACCTGAAAGTGAAATGGCAAAGCGCTTGCTTTCTTTAATGCTTCTTTCAGAGAGCTTCCAAATTCTTTCCACGACTTCGCCACAGAGATTCTTGTCGTTTTGGGCCACAATAATTTGCGCCTTATTGTTATTTATATTTATGATAATTTCCACTCCCTTCCATCTTGTTGGATAAGTTCTTTGGCCAGTTCTGGCCCCCAACTTCCTGCCTCATAGATGGGTAAAGGAAGGAGTGACTCATTTTCATCTTTCCACGCTTTTAAGATGGGGGTGATGAACCCCCAGGAAAACTCGATCATATCCTGTCTGGAAAAAAGAATCGGCTCATTTAGCATGCAATCAAGTAACAAGCGTTCATAGGCATCGGGCAGCGATTTTGTTCCAAAAATATCTTGATAAGAAAAATTTAGATTTACACTGGCCATACAGGTTTTTGGTCCGGGATGTTTTGCCTCAAAGGCCAAGGAAATTCCCTCATCCGGTTGTATACGGAAGGATAAAAAATTAGCGGCAATCTGCTCTTTACTCATGGGATAAAACATGGAGTGAGGAACATTCTTAAACTGAATTACGATTTCAGTTGCAAAGTTTTGCAATCTTTTTCCTGAACGCAGATAGAAGGGAACTCCTTCCCAGCGCCAGTTATCAATAAATAATTTAATCGCCGCAAAGGTCTCTGTTTGTGAATGTGGATCTACTCCTGATTCATCTTGAAAGGACAGAACTTTTTTTCCATCGATCATGCCTTCACCATACTGTCCTCGGACTGCAAATTCGCTCAGTCTATCGAGAGGAGTGGGTCTGATTGCTCGCAGTAGCTTTACCTTTTCATCTCGGTATTGATCAGATTCAAAACGGCAAGGAGGTTCCATTGCTACCAGTGCTAACAGTTGAAGCATATGGTTTTGAAACATGTCTCGTAAAACCCCTGCCTTATCATAATATCCAGCGCGGTGTTCGACACCCAAGGTTTCTGCTGCTGTGATTTGAATGTGATCAATATACTGTCGGTTCCACAGTGGTTCAAAAATGGTGTTAGAAAAACGGAACATCAGAATATTTTGTACTGTCTCCTTTCCGAGATAATGATCAATTTTGTAAATTTGTTTTTCACTTAAGTGCTGATGGATTGCTTTATTAAGTTTGCTTGCCGACTCCAGATCATGGCCAAAAGGCTTTTCAATAACGACATGGGACCATGGTGTATGATCTGAGCTTTGGATTAATTGGGCCATGGCAAGGTTTTGAATGATTTCACAAACAAGATCGGAAGGAGTTGCTAGATAGAAAATAATATTAGCACTTTGATTGGAGTTATTTTTTATTTGTTGCAGGCGATTTTTTATTGTCTGATAAACTAGCGGATCAGCATAATCACCACTTTGGTAATAATGGCACTGAGAAAATTCTTTTTGTAATTTGACGTCGATGTCGATGTTAGGTTTATGTTTATCTGCTAATACTTTAAGTATTTCACTTCGAAAACTTTCATCACTTTTAGGAGTTCGAGCAATGCCTAAAACAAAAAAATCAGCAGCTAAAAGTTTGTTTTGATAGAGGTGATAAAGAGCAGGAATGATTTTCCGATGAGTTAGATCCCCTGAAGCACCGAAGATGACCACTCCGCAGGGATCAGGAGTTTGAGTAAGGCAAAATTCACCATGGGTGATTATTTTCAAAGGTATTTTTTTTGTCATTGAGAATGCTCCCACTGCGTATGGAATTTTTTTTGGGGTTCATCGATGCGTTCATAAGTGTGGGCCCCAAAATAATCACGTTGTGCCTGAATGAGGTTGGCCGTCGGTTGTAGACTACGATAAGCATCGAAATAGAGTAGTGAATTAGCGATGGCGGGGATGGGAATAGCACTGGAGATGCTTGCCGCGACCACCTCTCGTGTTGGCATCTCCAGCTGGAATATTTTTTGAGAGATGTTGCTATCCAAAAGTAAATTGCAAAGCTTAGGATTTTGTTCAAAGGCAGCACTGATATCTTTTAAGAGGGCCGATCGAATAATACATCCCCCCTGCCAGATTGTGGAAACGGTTTTAAGAGGCAAATCATAGTGAAAAGTAAGCGATGCTTTTTTCAGCAATGCCATTCCTTGGGCGTAGGTGATTATGGTACAGAAATAAAGCGTATCTCTTATTTTGGAAACAAATTGCGGGCGACTCCACTCTTTAAGCATTGGCGCTGGCGCTGACGCTGACGAGGGTGCAGGATATTTTCTTGCAAAATTTACTCTCTCTTCTCTTTGAGAGGATAAATCGCGCATGGCGACTGCGATATTTATGGTAGGAGTTGGAAGTTGTAATTCCAATGCTGACTCCGATGTCCATTTGCCGGTGCCTTTTTGTTTGCTTTCATCTAAAATTTTATCGATTAAGCGGCCATCGCTTTTATGGTCAGCTTGCTTGAAGATATTGGCCGTAATTTCTAGCAGAAAGGATTCCCATTTTCCCTGATTCCAATCGTTATAGATATCGTGCAATTCATCGTTGCTTAAACCTAGTCCATACTTCATTAAACCATAACTTTCAGACAACAATTGCATCAGTCCGTACTCAATTCCATTATGAACCATCTTTACATAGTGGCCTGCCGATCCAGCACCAAGATAAGCAACACAGGGATTACGATCAACTTTTGCTGCTATATCATTAAAGATGTTGGCGACATGTTCATAGGCCAATCGGTCTCCACCAGGCATGATGCTTGAACCAAATCTTGCTCCCGCTTCTCCTCCGGAAATTCCCACACCCAAAAGATGCACTCCTTTGGCGGCCAATTCTATTAGTCTACGGTCAGTGTCTTTGTAGTGTGAGTTACCTGCATCAATGATGATATCGTTTTCCATTAAGAAGGGGTGAAGTTCGCTTATAACATCATCCACTGGCTTACCAGCAGGAACCATCAACATCACTATACGGGGAATTTTTAGCTGGTGGATAAAGTCATGCAGTGATTTAGCGATATGAACATTTGGGTTGTTAATTGCTCGAGCTTTCCGTGGATCTTGATCAAGGCCCACCACCAAGCGATTTTTTTCAGCGATATTCAAGAGCAGATTTTGTCCCATCACCCCTAAGCCGATGATTCCTATTTCACACTGCTGCTGATTCATTACTACCTTCCAAGGTTGAGTAGGGCCCTTGTAGTAAAAAGAACAAGCGATGCTCAAGGAGGGTGCAATAGCTATACCAACTTAATAAAGCATTTTTTTCTTTGTTCTGGTTATTTTCGCCAATTTTGTCATTAATCCAGCTCAAGCTTAAGGGATTAAAGAATCTCATATAATCAAATATCGGGATCAAGTGAAATGACAAAGATGTTTAATAGTTGTCTTTCGTGCTCTGGTAACGTGCGAATACGCATGCTTGCTTATGATTATTGTAAGAGCGAAGTGCGCGGTGATTTTGAGCTGGGTGAATTTTATTTTGTCTTTTGCTCAAAAGAGAGTGCATAGTTTTTCATGACATGCTCGATGCGATAGAAGATGGTTTCTTCGGTTACACCATCGCTGCTTTTAGTTATCCAGAGATCACTCTCTCCTTTGTTGAGATTGCGCTTTCGGATAAGTTGTTGTTGTTTGAAAATAGTTATTTTGGTCATAGGACGAGCATCGCTACTGTCGCTATTGTCGCTATTGTCGCTGACAGAGTTTACTTGCAAGAGGAGGTTGAATTTTGATGCTAAAACAGTATTACTGGCACTATTTATTTCATAAAAATTTTCATCTTCTGTGTTATCAATCCAGCGAGTTTTGATTTGCCCCATTTGTTTGTTAGCGAGCTGTAGCTCATAGCGCTTCATCTCTTGGATGAGGATGGGCCAGATCTCATCAATTGGCGCAGAGAAAACACGACTAGGAATTGTGTAGGTTGAGGTGATAGAGTTGCTGCTCGTACTGGTTGTGAGAAGATCAGTGGCACTACTGTTGAAGGCCATTGCAAGCATGAAAACAAGAGTTAGTTTTTTCCACATATAAAATAAAACTAAAGAGGCATGGGTAGCAGTTAGTATTTACTGTTTAGTATTATAAAGTATAAAGTGGAATGGTGAAAAATGAAAGCTGTATCTAAAGGTGTATTGACAATATTCTTTAAAGATGTCACGCTCTCCCTAATTTAAAATTCAAACAGTAACCAACAGAAGGGGGAGGTTCTTCGAGAATGCAGCTTATAATCATAGAAGGGTTGATTGGTGCAGGCAAAACCACATTTGCTGAGAAGTTGGGAGCGCTTATCGATGCAAAGGTTTACTATGAACCGGTTCGTGATAATCCATACCTTAGTGACTACTATAAAAATCCCAAGCGTTACGCTTTAGAAATGCAATTCTGGCTCATGTCTGTGCGCTTTCAGCTGCATCAAGAGGCGATTCAATATATTTGGGAGAGTGGCAAGAGCGCCATTATCGACCGCAGTATTTATGGTGATTGGATTTTTGCTAAACAAAATTGGCTGGATGGCAATATTGATGATCGTGGGTATGAGAGCTATATTAAGCACCGAGATGTGATGTTTCGTTACTTAATGGTACCGCACCTAACGCTCTTTCTTGATGCCGATCCTACTGTTTGTTTAGAGCGTATTTATGGTCGAGGGCGTGATTGTGAAAAGGGAATTCCCCAAAAATATTTGGAAGGGTTGCATGTGCTTCACCGCGAACTGATGATAGAGTTAAAACAGCGAGGAACCAAGCTGGTACACATTGATTGGAACAAGTTTAGAAGTGTGGAGAGTGTGATTTTAGAGTATGACATTCCTTTAAACAAAACCAATCCACTTCATTTCCATAATACCAAGAAGACAGCGGAAGCAATTGCTAGCAGTAGCAATGCGGCGGTTGTGCAATAACTGCAATAACTGCAATAAACCTACAATAACTACAGCAAAAAAAAAAGCATGAACAATTTTCTAGAATTTTCCAAGAAGCATATTGTAATTTTTGATGGTGGCATGGGCACCTCCATTCAAAGTATAGCGGCCGAAAGAGTGTTGCAATTTGGAGGAGAGCACTTTAAGGGATTAAATGAGATGTTAAATCTTTTTGACCCCGAGGTGATTGCGAATGTTCATCAAAATTTTTTACTAGCGGGAGCAAATGTACTAGAGTGCAACAGCTTTGGTGCCAATGCTATTATTTTGCGCGAGTATGGAGAAGCGGCCTTACACTACCATGATGATCTCAATCGTAGTGCTGTTCGTATTGCTATGGATGCGCGTACAAAATTTCAAAGGGAGCAAAAAAATGGCCAGCAGCAACCTATCTGGATTGCTGCATCGATTGGGCCTGCAACCAAGATGCCCTCTTTAGGACAAATCTCCTTTGATGAGATGTATGCTACCTACTATAATCAAGTGAAAATTTTACTTGAGGAGGGAGTCGATCTCTTGGCGATTGAGACCTCTCAAGATTTAATGCAAGCAAAGATTGCTTTAATTGCAATTAATGATCTTTTGAATCAGCGTCGTAAACCAGTAGTGATGGTCTCCTTCACGCTTGGAAATAGTGGCACAACTCTTTCTGGATCTAACTTGGAAACGATTGTTCGCACTATTGCTCCCTTCTCTCCTGACATTATTGGAATTAACTGTGCTCTGGGGCCACGTGGGATGTTTCCCTTCGTGGCGAATTTGCGGCAAAGCTTTTCCGCGCCAGCTTTAATTTCGATTATGCCCAATGCTGGATTGCCGGAATTAAAAGAGGGAAAAACTATCTATAATGAAGATCCAGATACTTTTGCTGCCGGCATGGTAGAGATGGTAAGGCGCTTTGCTGTGGATATTGTGGGTGGGTGTTGTGGCACCAGTGACTTGCATATTCGTGCACTTCGAGATGCCCTGAGTGAGCAAGGATTGTTACAAAAAAAAGTGGATGAGGCGGCGGCCAAGAGCAAGAGCAAGGGCAAGAGCAAGGGCGAGATCAGCAAGGCCTTTGTTACCTCCCTTTACCAGCATAGCTCCCTTTTGCAATCGCCACCCCCTTTTATTATTGGAGAGCGCGCCAATGCTAGCGGAAGCAAAGTTTTCAAAGAGATGTTGTGGGCCAATCAGTTTCAAGAGATGGTGAGCTTTGCTAATGCACAAGAGCGAGAAGGTGCACATGCCATCGATATCTCTTTGGCGCAGACAGGGCGCGATGAGTGTAGTGATACCAAAGATTTTTATACGCGTGCTTCTTCGCTTTTACGTTTACCAGTGATGATCGATTCTACGAGAGCGATGGTCATGGAGACGGCGCTAAAGTTGCTTCCAGGTCGAGCGATTATCAACTCGGTTAATTTAGAGGATGGTGGGGAAAAGTTAAAGCTGATTGCAGATTATGCACGAAGGTTTCGCTCGCTGTTGGTGGCACTGACGATTGATGAAGAGGGGATGGCGATCACCCCTTCCCATAAGCTTAAAGTCTTTAAACGCTTGAGTGCACTTTTGCAGCAAGAACATGAGCTGGAAACAGAAGAGGTGCTTTACGATTTTCTAACCTTCACTGTTGCCAGTGGTGATAAAGGAGATCGCAACTCTGCTCGCTATACCTTGGAAGCAATCAGCGCTGCTAGGGAGCTCGATCCTAAGCTCTTAACTGTTTTAGGTGTCAGTAACGTCTCTTACGGTTTATCCAATGAGATTAGGCCTTACTTGAATACGATCTTTTTACAAATGGCACTGGAGAGTGGCCTTAGTGCAGCGATTGTTCATAGTGGAAAAATTTTACCTTATCATAAAATTCCTGAAGAGGTTCGTCACTTAGGGAAAAATTTACTCCTAAATCACTGGCAGCAGGGTAGTGATCCGCTCTACGCTTTTATGAATTACTTTGAGCGCTCAAAGCACTCGGAAGCTTCCTCTAAGCAGAAAGAGAGAGTTCAAAATGAGGAGATCTCACTTGAAGAGGCCATCATTGGAGGGGAAAAAAGTTTAATCGAAAAAAATTTAAACCGCCTTCTCTCCCTTGGCGAGAGTGCTGAGGAGGTTATCAATAATCGCTTGATTCCCACTATGCAAAAAATAGGGGTCTATTTTCAAAGTGGAGAGATGCAGCTGCCGTTTGTGTTGCAATCAGCAGAGCTAGTCAAGCAAAGTGTGGATTTGCTTGCACCTCACTTGAAATCAAAAGGGCAAAATCGTTCTTTAGGAAAAGTGTTAATTGGGACTGTCGAAGGTGATGTTCACGATATTGGTAAGAATTTGGTTAAAATCATTATTAGCAATAATGGTTATGAGGTGATCGATTTAGGTACAAAAGTTTCTGTGGCCAAATTTATGAGTGCGATTTTAGAACATCAACCTATTGCTGTGGGTATGAGTGGTCTGATTATTCAATCGGCACAGCGGATGCTTGATAACTTAAAGTTATTCTCTGCTAGTGAGATTAAGACTCCAGTGTTATTAGGAGGGGCCGCTTTGAGTGAGCGCTTTGTGCACGAGGAGTGTCGTACACTTTATAAAAGCGGGGAAGTCCACTACTGTTTTGATGCCTTTTCTGCACTCTCCATTTTATCCACTATTGTAGCTAATAAACAATAGCTGAGTAATTTTCTATAGCGTATTAACATTCTCTTACATTTATTACGAATAATAAATTTAGTTGTAGCATCGTAGTATGCCTAGAAATCTTTAAATTTGCCAACGTATGATTCCAAGGAGGGATTATGCTACGAAAGTTTTTCCTGTTAGCGGCCTTTGTGTCTCCACTGTTATCTTTAGGATGCTTCTCCTCGACCACCACCCTTGCTGCAGATGAGATCGCTTATCGTCAGTTTATGCCTGACAACGATCTGTGGAAAGAGGATGAGATTTACAAGAAGCGTACTCCCAATGTCACCAAGGAGATGTTCTTTAAAATTGTTGATGCAGGAACACAAGCTTATGTTTCTGAAGCACCAACCATCAATGGCAACTGGGATGATTCTACAGTTAATGCTAATTGCATGCGTGCGTTTGGTTATGTAACGGTTAATATGTACGGTGGACTTGCAAGACGACCAGAGATTACACCAGAAGGGTTTACACTGGTGCTTTGCCATGAATTAGGACATGCTTATGGAGGAGCTCCTTACATTCGGTCTGCTCCGCTCTTCTATATGTCAGCGGAAGGACAAAGTGATTATTATAGTACCCTTACCTGTTATGAGAAGATTGCAGCGCTAGTACCAGAGTTATCAAAAATTGAGAATAGCGATGACTACATTTTAAGAGTATGTGAGCGTTTTAGTAGTGATTCTGTAGCACACGCTAATTGTATCGGCAAATTAGAGGGCGGGTTATCCTTAGCAGATCTTCTCTCTGCACTTGGAAGACAAACTACTCCTCGCTATGAAACTCCAGATCCTACTGTTGTTAGAGAGACTATTTTAAGTTATCCCGCAACTGCTCAGTGCCGTCTTGACACCTATCATGCAGGTGCACTCTCTTGGCCACGTCCCAAGTGTTGGTTTAAGTAGTAAAGTTACCTCCACTAGTCTTTATCTTCCCCATCGATTAGAATCAAAATATGAAAAAGATCAAAATCATTCTACCACTTTGGATTCTATTATTTTTTTTTAAGGGATATGCTTCTGACACTGCAACAACTATAGAGACGCTGCCACTAACCATTTCCTTAAGTGAGGCGATCAAGTTTGCGCTAGCAGGGAGTGAATCGCAAAAAATTTTGCAAGAGAAGAGTGTGCAAGCAAAGCTACAAGAGCATTTAGCGATCACTAACTTTTTGCCAAAGTTAACTCTTAGTGGATATCGGCAGTGGCAAGATGTTCCTCCAGGAAGCAAGCTTAAGAGCGAAAATAACAATCTTAAAATGAGTGCTAGCGAGTCGCTTTTTCGAGGAGGCAGTGATTACTATCAAAAGCGCAAAAGTGAACTTTTAGTAGATGCTGCTCACTTACAGCAAGAGGAGGGGAGAGCTACCCTTACTTTGCAAGTTGCAAAGCTCTACATCAGCGTACTGATGAGTAAGGCGGATTTAAATAATTTGCAAGAGGAGTTGCGGCTTTTGCAACTACGAGAAAAAGAGTTGCAAACAAGAGTGCGAGTTGGGCGCTCGCGCCTTTCGGACCTCTTAACCACCAAGGCGCAAGCAGAGCTGATTTTATCTGAGATTGAAGGCGCAAAAATCACTTTGCAAAGTAATTTAGATGCACTAGCACTGCTTGTTGATAGAAGAGTAAAAGAGATAAAGGATGTAGAAGCTCCAGTGGAGAAGCTCTCCTCTTTACCACCACTAGAGGTGTACTTAAGCAAGGCACGTGAGCAAAGGAGCGCACTAAAATCAGGGAGAGTACAAATTGCTATTGCAGATCGTTCTATCGATAGTGTGCGCTCTGCTTTTTTCCCCTCCATCGACCTGCAAGCAAACTACTACTTGGTCAAAAGTGCTACCACCTCTCCTCAGTGGGACCTAGGACTATACCTATCCATGCCACTTTTTGATGGAGGAGTGGCGATTACTAAAATGCAAGAGGCGACCTCGATGCTTAGAGAAGAGAAATTACAGTGGGATGTGAAGTCCAAGAGTGTAGAGCAAGAGGTAAGAAGTGCTTATGAAAAATTACAAGGGAGCTTAAAGCAGCAACAGTATATTGAGGAGGGGCTTTTGGTAGCGAAAAAGGCGTACTCATTACAAGAGCAAGATTATGAACGTGGACTAACCACACTATTAGAGGTGTTACAGATTCAAAATACGCTACTCGATTATAAAAAAAGTCATGAGCGTATTCGTTATCAAATTTTATTAAGTCGGCTTGAGTTGCAAGTGGCAGCAGGGGAGATTTTATGAGTATTAGCGAAGTTGCCATTCATCGCCCAGTCTTTGCTTGGATGTTGATGATCTCACTGATGCTTTTTGGTTGGCTTTCTTATAAGCGGATGGGAGTCAGTCAGCTACCCGATGTCGATTTTCCGGTGGTGACGATTAATGTTTCTCTCGATGGGGCCTCTCCTGAAGTGATGGAGATGGAGGTGATTGAACCGCTAGAGAGTGCAGTGATGGGAGTGCAGGGGATCTTAGGGGTCAATGCTACTGCAAAATCGGGTAGTGCTTCGATTAGTGTAGAGTTTGATATCGATAAGGATATCGATCTCGCAGTTCAAGATATTCAAAATGTGGTGGCCAAAGCGGTACGAAGATTGCCCAAAGACATTGAGTACCCTTCGGTTTCAAAATCAAATCCCGAAGATCGCCCCATCTTGTGGCTGACAGTGACTTCAAAGAGTATGCCTCGCAAAGAGATTATGGATTTTGTTCGTAATCGTGTTCAAGATCGTTTTACCACGATTGAGGGGGTGGGCGAGGTGATGGTAGGTGGTTATGTGGAGCCTACACTCCGGGTGTGGGTTTCTAGTCAAAAGTTACAACAAAACTATTTAAGTGTGACCGATATTATCAGTGCCATTAATTCTGAACATGTGGAAAAACCGGCCGGACGTATCGAAGGGGAGCGGCAAGAGTACAATATTCGCATGCTAGGAGAGGCCATCGACATGAAAGAGTTTTCTAAGCTTGCGATCAATAAGCGTGCCAGTGGTGTGAACTATAATCCACTGACGCTTGCAGAGGTGGCAACAGTGGAGGATGGGCTGGCGGATGTGAGGCAAATGAGTCGGGTGGTGGGTGTGCCGGCCATTGGTCTTGGGATTAAAAAACAGCGAGGGTATAACTCTGTAGAGGTGGCAAATAGTGTAAAGGAGCGCATGGAAGAGATAAGAAAATCACTGCCAAGTGGGGTGGAGATAGCAGTGCGCTTTGATTCCACCAAATTTATCAAAGAGGCCATCCACGAATTAAATTTCACGCTGGTGTTTTCGGCACTCTTAACGGCACTGGTGTGTTGGCTCTTCTTAGGATCATTTACGGCAACGATCAATGTGATTTTAGCAATTCCTACCTCGGTCTTAGGTACTTTTATTGTCTTAAATGCCTTGGGATTTACGCTCAATACTTTTACGCTTTTGGGGTTGTCTTTGGCCATTGGCGTGGTGGTGGATGATGCGATTATGGTGCTGGAAAATATTGTCCGTCACCGGGAGAAGGGAGAAGGGCGAAAAGCAGCAGCGATCTTGGGATCGCGTGAGATCACTTTAGCGGCGATGGCGACGACGGCGGCGATCATTGCCATCTTTTTGCCGGTTGCTTATATGAAGGGGATTATTGGAAAATATTTTTTTCAATTTGGCGTAACTATCTCGGTGGCGGTGGCCATCTCCCTACTGGAGGCGCTTACCTTGACCCCGATGAGGTGTTCACAATTTTTAGAGGTGGCACCCAGAAGCAGCATCATTGGCAAGTTGGTCGAGGGTGGCTTTCATCGTTCACAACTGCTCTACCAAAAAATAATTCCGACAATTTTGCGTTTTCGCTTTACGACCATAGCAATTACGCTTGTGATCTTTGCCGCCAGTTTGCTGATTGTAACAAAAATGAAAAAAGAGTTTGTGCCTGCTCAAGATCAGGGGATGTTGATGGTGCGTTTAAACACTCCCGTGGGTACCAGCCTAGAGGTGACCGATAAGCGGGTAGCAGAAGTGGAAGAGGTGCTGGCGAAAAGCAAAGAGGTGTCTCAATATTTTACTTCGATTGGCGGTAGTGATGTGAGTTCTGCTATGATCTATGTAACGCTGATCGATCCGCCGCGGATCACCCAGCAAGCAGTGGCCGGCAAATTAAAAGAGGAGATCAAGAAGATCAAAGGCATTAAGGCGAGCATTCAAGATCCTTCACAAGCAGGATTCTCTACCAGGAGAGGTTACCCGGTGGAGTTTTCTATCAAGGGCCCAAATTGGGAAAAGATTGTTGCTTATGTGGAGACGATGATGGCAAAGATGGAGGAGAGTGGCCACTTTAGCGATCTTGATAGCAATTACCGCTCGGGAATGCCGGAGGTGCAGGTGATTCCTGATCGTGAGCGAGCAAGAGAGTATGCGGTGAATATTGGTGAGATTGTAAGTACAGTGAATGCGGCAATGGGAGGAGTGGTGGCGGGGCAATTTTCTCGTGATGGTCATCGCTACGATGTGCGTGTGCGCTTAGTTGCAGGAGAGCGCAAAACGCCTGAGGATATTAAAAAGATCTTTGTAAAAAATAATCGAGGAGAATTGATTCCACTTCATAAAGTGGTCAAAATTCAAAATGGAGAGGGTTTGCAATCGATTCATCGTGAGGATCGTGAGCGTGCAATTAGTGTTCATGCCAATATTGCTCCTGGCTTTTCTCAAGAGGAGGCCGCAGACGAGGTGAGGGCCATGGGAAAGGCGCTCTTGTCTGAGGAGTATCACATCAGTATGAGTGGGAACACCAAGGCCTTTAGTGACTCTTTAAAGAATCTATCTTTTGCACTTTTACTCGGTATTGCCATTGCCTATATGTTTTTGGCCTCACAGTTTAATAGTTTTATTCACCCGCTTACAGTATTGACCACGCTACCCTTTGCGCTCACTGGGGCATTGATTGCACTTTACATTACAGGGCAATCGCTTAACATCTACAGCATGATTGGGGTAATTCTCTTGATGGGGCTGGTGAAAAAAAATTCGATCATGCTGGTGGATTTTACCAATCAAAAACGTGCCGAAGGTCTTGCGGTCAAAGATGCTTTGATCGCTGCTTGCCCTATTAGACTGCGTCCGATTTTGATGACCTCGATTGCCACCCTTGTGGGTGCGATTCCACCAGCGCTCTCACTAGGGCCTGGAGCAGAAAGTAGAGTTCCTATGGCCATCACAGTTATTGGTGGTATTATTGTCTCTACGCTCTTGACCCTTTTTGTGGTTCCTTGTGTCTACAGTTTGCTTGCAAAATTTGAGCGAAATGAAAAAGTACCATGATCAAAAAATATTTTCCCGCGCTCGCCCATGACAATTATCGCCGCTACTGGATTGGTCAACTCATCTCTTTGATCGGCACTTGGATGCAACGGATGGGACAAGCGTGGCTTGTTTACGAAATCACCAACTCGCCGATGAAGTTAGGGATTGTGGGTTCTTTGCAATTTTTACCCATTCTGCTCTTTTCGCTCATTGCGGGGGTGTGGATCGATCGCCTTCCTAAAAAACGCATTCTTTACTACACCCAGTTTTTCTCCATGGTGCTTGCCTTTGCTCTTGCCTTTTTGGTGCTAGTTGAGCGCATCGAGTATTATCAAGTGTTGATCATGGCCTTCCTTTTAGGATGTGCCAATGCCATTGATATGCCGACTCGGCAATCGTATATGATTGAGCTTGTAGGCAAAGAGGACCTGTCTAGCGCCGTGGCCTTAAACTCGACCATCTTTAATTTAGCACGAGTGATCGGTCCCTCCATTGCAGGAGTGGTGATGGCATCTTTTCATCTTGGATGGTGCTTTTTCGTAAATGGCCTCTCTTTTTTAGCGGTGATGTATTCGCTTGCAAGAATTGATGCGAAAAGTGTGATCAAAGAGGGTAGTACGACCTCCATGTGGAAGGAGATGCGTGAAGGACTATCCTACATTAAAAACCATCCTATACTCTTGCAAACAGTGCTCACGCTTTTTTACACTGGCATTTTGGCCTTTAACTTTAGTGTGCTTATTCCTATCATCGCCCGAGATATTTTGCATTTACGGGAGCAAGGTTATGGGGCGCTGATGTCTTCGCTGGGACTAGGCTCCCTCTTAGGAGCAGTCATCTTGTCGGTAAAATTAAAGCAAAAGATCCATCAGGCCCCAACAATTATTACCATTACCAATTTTGTGATGGGCGTGATGTTGATTTGTATTGGTCTCTCTACAAATTTTCCACTCACGCTTTTTTTACTCTTTGTGTGCGGATTTTTTAACCTTTGTTTCTCCATCACTGCCAACTCACTCTTGCAACTAACCACCGAGGATCGTTATCGTGGCCGGGTGATGAGTGTGCACGCCATGGTATTTGCGGGAACTACTCCCATCGGTAATTTTTTTACAGGCATGATTAGTGAGCACTTTGGGGCCGGCAACGCCTTTATCGTCAGTGGGATCTTAATTATGATCCTTTGTCTCTCCATCAAGTACAAGTATACTAAAAGCAATAGTGTGACCAGAGGTCGTTAGTTATGAAGAAGTGTCCAGTGTGTGCACAGGGAATGATCCATAAGATTATGATGAAAAAAGATGGCAAAGTTTACTATATTTGTCATGTATGCGATTCGATGTGGGAGTCGTTAGAGGCAATGAAGAAAATTTGGCCTTACATTAGCCTTGCGGTTTTGCTCGACAGTGAATACGCAGATAATAAGGAATTTGTTAGCGAAGGTGCGATCTAGCAGTACGACTACTTTGCAGTTAAGCTTAGGGCGATTTCAAGTTTAACTTCATCGTGAATGAGTTTATCTCCCAGGTTGGAGAAAAATTTTCCAGAGCCGTAGCGGATATCGTATTTGGTGCGATCAAAGGTTAGCGTAGTGGTTCCAGTCAGCTTATTCCCTTCCTCTTTTAAGATCATGGTAAAGTGTGATTGGTTGGTTTTTCCTTTAATCGTAAGCTTACCAAATACATCGTATTCACCTGCATTCTTTCCCTTCTTTGCGCTAAAGATAGTAAGGGTGGCCGTGGGAAATTTTTCAACATGAAAGAAATCTTTGGATTTTAAATGAGTCAGCAATTTTTCTGCCATAGCACCTGTTAAATCACTGCAGGTGATTTTGTTCATATCCACAATAAAGGTTCCACTGGTAACAACATCCTGATTCATAGTAACTACGGCCGATTGAAAAGCTACGCTACCACTATGTCCCCCTCCAACTTTTGTGGCACTCCACTTAACTTCTGCGCTTTCACCACTAGCAATCGTATACTCCTTAGCAACAAGTGAGGAGGTCATTACAAAGAATAGAGGAAGGAAGAGTAGAAATTGAAATGTCGTCTTTAGCTGTGCTTGTGTTTTCATGGGAACTCCTTCTAAGGTTAGCGATGAGAGTATTAAATCATCTCTTATAATACTTTTGCAATTAAATAGGAAATATTGAGTAATAAGACCAACTAAAGTAGTCAGAAAAATATCCGAGAAGTGTAGTATGGGAAGATGAGTCTATTAATTTTTAGGAGGTTCTATTTATGATGGATCCGCAAAAAGTGAGTCTTAAATTTAAAAAAAATGCTAAAGGTAGTCACACCATTGCTTATTGTGATGAGTATCCAAGTGTGCAAGGGATTGGCCCCTCAGAGGGACAGGCAGTTGCTAATTTTTGGAAGGCCTTTAACGTGGTTGAAGATAAAGCAGAGCATGCACATACTCTAGAAAAGAAAGCGGCCCTGGTGAAAGAGAAGGAGAATGGAAATGAGCATGAGCAAAAAAACAATCATTACTCTACCAAGAAGAGGGCCGCATAAATTATGTCTAAAATAAAGGAGCTTTTTTTTAAAGAGGCCTTTTTAGAAAATCGGATGATTTTAAAGAGTGATGTCTTACGTTTTTTAGAGTATCTCAATAGTGGAGGAGATGAAGGAACACAATTTGATGCTAAAGATATTGGAAAGATTTTAAATCATAATCAATTGGTTGCACTCGATAAGGTTAAAACCGAACTCGGAAAACACCTCTCTGCTTTTGCTAATACTACAGGTGGTCTGATTGCACTCGGGATCCGTGAAGAGAGAGATGAGGAGCTTTTAGCACAAAACAAGAATCTTTTGAAATTTTCAATCAACAGTTATGAGATTGAGAAGCTCAACTTGCAACATATCTTGCGTGCTATCAGTACCGCAGTGGAGCCCAAGATCGATTTTAGTATTGATTTGGTAAAAATGGAGGAGGATAGTGGCCAGCAGGGTAAGGGACGGGGAGTGCTTTTAATTTTTGTAGAACAAGGATTAACCCCACCCTATCAAGTGGTGTATAATCGCTCTTACTACTTTCGCCATGGAGAATCCTCTTTTCCCGCTCCTCACTCCCTGGTGAGTGCGCTTTTTAGCTATCGCAGATCGCCCACCTTACATCTTAATCTGATTAAGTATGGTAATCCCTCTCACTATAGGTTGCTTATCAGCAATAAGGGACGTGCTCCTGCCTTACACGCACATATTATTATTAATATCTATCCTAGATTAATGAAGGGTGAAAAGCTCCTACTTAATTATCAACAAATCAAAAATAGTACCGATGGACTTTGGAGTGTGAAGTGTTTGCTAGGAAGTCATAAAAATAACTCTATGAAATTTCGTTTTCGAGCACTGCCTGGCGAGATCATCTTGCCAGAGGTGAATGAGGTGCTTTTTGATTTTCCTGCAGTACACTTGGGGCAAGAGATAAAATTAACTGCTGATCTCTATTGTGAAGGATTTGCCGATCATCAGGAATTCACATTATCATTATAAAATGAATTTATGATGACTTTTAAAAAATTATCCCTAGCTTTGATTATTAGTGTATTTCTCAGCTTTACCGCTGCCACTCCCAATGTCAGTGCAGATGTTTTAAAAGTGGGAATTTACGATTTTAAACCCTTGGTTTACCTTGATGAAAAAGCAAGCCCCTCCGGTCTTTTTATCGATATTTTTAATCGCATTGCCTTAGATGAGGGGTGGAAATTCCAATATGTGTTTGCTTCATGGAATGAGTGTCTGAAACGTTTGGAGCGTGGCGAGCTCGATTTATTGGTCTCTATTGGAATTTCTGAAGAGAGGGCAAAAAAGTTGCAAATGACCAATGAATTTGTTCTTTTGGATTGGGGGGTGGTGTTTACTCGGGATGACCACCTTCCCTCATCGATTTTTGAGTTGCATGGAAAGCGAGTGGGGGTTTTAAGTGGCAGTATTTATACTACTGAATTTAAAAACTTCATGCAGAAGTTTAATATTGAACCTCAATATATAGAAATGGATGAGTATACAAAAGTTTTTAGTGCTGTTGAAAAAAAAGAGGTCGATTTTGGAATCAATACTAACTTAAATGGGCAAGAACTCATCAAACAGTATAAATTACGCAAGACAGGCATTGTTTTTTCTCCGATTAAACTGACCTACGCTGCATCTAAAACACTCTCCCCCAAATTTATTCGAAAAATAGATTATTGGCTTAAAGAGTTTAAGGCAAACCCCAGGTCCATTTACTATCGTGCTTATGATCAGTATGTAACTGTTAAAGATAGCTCTTCAGCTGCTGCTCCCTTTTGGATCTTTTGGGCATTGGCCGGAGGGGGCGTAGGATTACTTCTCTTAAGTTTATTCATTATTGCCCTTCGCTATCAAGTTTTAGAGCGTACCAAGGCGTTAACAGAGGCCAACCAGCATTTGCATGAGCAGAATAGAGAGCTCAATAAATTAAAACTCTCCGTAGAGCAAAGTGAACGAAAATTTAGGCGCTTGATTGAAGGGATTCAAAGTGATTACTTTATTTACCAACACGATACTAGCGGAGTATTTACCTATGTATCTCCTTCGATGGAAAACATTTTGGGTTATACCCCCGAAGAGTTTATGACTCATTTTACACAATACCTCACCGATAATCCCATCAATGAAAAGTGTATGGAGTATACAGAAAACAGTATCAAAGGCAGCAATCAAGCTAGTTATAAAGTAGAGATCTATCATAAAGACCGCTCTGTCCACACCCTTGAAGTCTTAGAATGCCCTATTTTTAGTGGAGATCCACCTACAGTGATTGCGGTGGAAGGGATTGCTCATGATATTAGCGAGCAAATGCGCATGGAGGAGGAGAGAGAGAAGATGTCCACCATGTTGATTCACGCAGAAAAGATGGCATCCGTAGGAATATTGGCCGCGGGAGTTGCTCATGAAATCAATAACCCCCTATTTGTGGCCAAAGGATTTTTGGAGGAGATGCGTGCTAAAATTCCTAGCGATGTATTAAATCACGAGATGGTGATTTTACTAGACTCACAAAATAGTGCTTTAGAGCGCATTAGCAGAATCGTGCAAGGGCTGAAAACCTTCTCCCATGTAAGCGCCAGTGAGATTGTGGATTTAAATCTAAAAGCGGTACTTGATGATACTTTGATATTTTGTGAATCGCTCTTTAGAAATGATGGAATAAAAATTGTGGTGCAATGGGAGAGTGGAGACGTTCGCATTCGAGGCAATTTAGGAAAGCTGCAACAAGTTTTTATCAATCTTTTAACCAATGCCAAAGATGCTATCATTGAAAAGCGCCAAGGGAAAGGGGGATTGATCACCATTAGAAGCAGGAAAAGCACTTATGGAGTGGAGATGCGTTTTACCGATAATGGAGTTGGCATTCCTCAAAATAAGCTACATCAGATTTTCGATCCCTTTTATACCAGTAAGGCCCCTGGCAAAGGAACAGGACTTGGACTTTCGATTACCTCAACTATTTTACAATCGATGCATGGAAAAATTAATGTAGCTTCTCAAAGGAATATGGGGACAACCTTTTTGCTAGAGCTGCCGCTGATTTCCAATGAGGAAGAGAGAAGCAATCATCAGCAAGAGAGTGTTAGTGAACTCTTGCTGCAGCAAAAAATAGCGATACCTAATCGTGTTTTAATTGTAGAGGATGAAGATGATATTCGAAAATTGATTAGCATCTTTTTTAAATCGATGGGTTTTGAGCACGATTTGGCGGCCGATGGACTCATCGCTCTTGAGATGTGTGACCATCGCAGCTATGATGTGATTATTACTGATCTGAAAATGCCAGGGATGAGAGGTGATGAGTTGGTATTTGCGCTAGAGCAGAGAAAAAGCGAGGCAAAAATTATTATAATGAGTGGCGGCCTTTTTGAAGATTTTTCTGTAGAGAGCAAGAAAAGGCTGGATGCTTTAGTTGCCGGCTATCTTGTTAAGCCATTTACCAAAGATGATTTGGAAAAAATTTTTGCAGCGTAATTTAATTAAAATAGTAGCGTGCTCCAATGGCCGCATTAAAAGAGATATCGCTACTTGGGATAAGATCTAAGATAGGGGCCAGCTCCAAGAAGATGTCGATAGGTTGCTGTTTAAAGAAGTAGCTTACTCCCACAGGAATACGAACGCCTAGCAGCGATTGCTTCTCATCTTTAAAGCGCACCCCTCCACCAAAGTAGACATCGAGTTTAACTTTGTCGATGTTTAGCAAATCTTTTTTAGAAAAGAGGTAATCAGCATGAAGATGAAATTTATTATCATCAACAAAAGACCATGCAATGGCCCCATCAATAGCATTGGCCGCACTTAAACGGTAATTAAGACTTATACCCGTAGGTTCGCCAATAATAAGACCAATGCCTTTATTCTTACTCTCCTCCGAAAATGCTGAAGACAGCGTCAGGCCCATAACAGAGAATGCACCTACAAGGGACACCATGAGCAATGTTTTCATATTCATTTTAACATTTTTCCTTTTTACCCATTTTAGGTAAGTGATAGAAATAATAATTAAGGTGAGTATAAAACTACTTTTTTAAAAAACACAAGAGTCTCTGTTAATTTTCCCATTTTGCTAGCATGATCAAAATTTTTTCCTCTAAAAGTCGTGCAAGCGCATAGCTCTTGTAGGCCTCCTTGCTGGCAGAGGGAATATTGGTGATCATGGCAAAGGCCAAGAGGTGGCCATTTTTGGCAGCAACAATACCTGCAATAGAGTGTACAAGCAGGCGGTGAGATAGTGAGCCTGTTTTTGCACGAACCACTTCCATTTCACTGTCGTTATTAAACCATTTATTGAGTGTGCCTGCAATATGGGGACGTGCCAAGCTATAGAGAAACTCAGGATAGATAGTATAATCGTTATGAATAGCGTTTAAAAGTTCAACGGCATGGCGAGCACTGAGCTGATTGCCATAGGTAAGACCACTGCCATTTTTGAAAATATAATCTCTTTTTTTGAAATTAATACTTTTTAAATATTCACCGAGCACCATAAGACCTTTATCTGGGGTGCCTGGAGCGCCAAAACGATGAGCACCCATGGTGAGTAAGATTTGTTCACACATAAAGTTGTTGCTGAAACGATTGGTCAAGGTCACAAGCTCTGCTAGAGAATCAGAGGCATGGGTGAAGAGTGAGGTAAGATTTTTTTCTGGGGGGCACTCTTTGACCTCACCGGAGATAGTGATGTTGTTTTTTTGCAAGAGTGCTTTTAGCATATGGCCTGCGTAGAGAGCAGGGTTGTTAACGCTTTTGTAAAGGAAGCTGGGAGAAGAGCTCTCTCCTTGGAGTGAAAATTCTTCAGCAGTATTGTTGTTTTTATTTAGGCGGAGTAGGGTGGCGCTAGTTCCTGCTCCCAAACGTAGGTTGTTATGAATTTTAATATAAGAATTCTCAATAGGATCAATATAGATGGGGATCTCATTTTCCCCGACAATGCTAGAGTGAGCGTTGGTTACTTTTGTGAGCGGAGAGATGTAGATACCAAGAGAGTTAAAGTTAAAGGAGAGGGCACTATTTTGAGCATTATAGGGGTTGTCCTCTTTTGCAATCTCTGTTTCAAAGTTGTCTCGTAGCTTTGCTACATCTTGAAAGAAAGAGTTATCGACACAAAGATCACCTTCTACTTTTCTTAATCCTTGATAGTAAATATTAGCGCTTAAACGTTCCAGCTTTTCACTGACTAAAAAAGGATCGCCACCACCGATAATATAGAGATCCCCATCCAGTTTTCCATTACTCTGTAATTCTCCTTTGTATTTTATCTCTGTTTTAAAGCTGTAGCTAACGCCAAGATTTTTTAAAGCGGCAGCGCTGGTGAACATTTTAGAGATGGAGGCGGGAATAAAAAGTTTATCGGGATTTAGAGTGTAAATTTCTTGATTGCTGCTTAAATCGTAGAGGACAATGCCTACGGCAGAGGTGATTTTAGCGCTAGAGAGCGCGGGAAGAACAATGGACTGTGCCCTGTTGTTTAAGGGATGAAGGGCCAATGCAGGACAATTTTGAGGAGTTGCTGGGCAAGCTTTGCAAGGAATACATTTGTTTTTTATTTGATTTTTACTTTTGGCAAAAGTAACTACAGGAAGTAAAGATAAGAGGAAGAGTAGTGCTAGCGTAAACTTTTTCACAGCAGATCTCCGGTCACAATTTGGTGGAATTTTACTAAAAAGTGGCAATCTAAATAGAGTTTTAACTGAGGAGAGCTAGAATCGTAATCGCGGATATCGCGTATACGATGAAAGCTGGAGAGAAATTTTTTATCAAGCGCAGGGTTTTTAATCCCAAATTTCCCAGGAAGTAAAAGATGATCTTTGATCCAAGGTGAACGTAGCATGGGGTTAGAGGTAACGAAAAAATTTCTTTTAGAAGTAAATGCTGCAACGGCATCGCTATTCCCCATGCCATTTTTCTTGGACGCAAACAGTGTGAAGTTGAAGTTGAGTTTTTTTTGTTTCTCCAGGAGGCGAACACGTTTTATTTCTTGTAAAAGGCAAGCTTCTCTTCCCGGATGTAAAAATTCCAGTGGTGTAAGCTCAGCTTGGTAGAGCATTTCTAGTAGTTCATCAAAAGTAAAAGTCTTACTATACGGGTGTAAAAACATGTCAGCAATGCCGGAATCGAAGGTAGCTTCAAAATTGTTTTCTACCAGTTCTGCAAGAGTGCTGCTGCGTCTTAGCATGTGTTTAATGGTATTAAGATTGTTGATTTTTAACGCCTTAAAGGCCCTTCTTGCTGATTCAATACGTGCGCGGGCAGCTTTAGAATAGATCATAAGACGAATAAGCCCTTGAGGGGCGAGCAACTGGGATAGCCCGGAAAGCACCTGCATGTTTTGAGGTGAAGGGATGTGGTGTAAAACTCCATAGCAGTCAATAAAGTGAAAAAAATTGGCAGGAAAGTGCTTGCAGATATTGGTTAAGCTTTCTTCAAAAAAACGAATATTAAAACAACCGTGTAAGCTTGAATGCAATTTCGCACGAAAGAGATTTTTCTTAGAGAGATCGATGGCATAGATACGACTTTGGGAGTTGGCAATAGCGGTAGGGTAAGGTGAAAAACTACCAGATCCTGCTAGCAAAATATTGGTGCGCTTTAAATGTTGATTGCTAATCCAAGTTTGGCGGTAGCGGGCCCAAAGGGATTGCAGGTTTAAAGCGTAAGTATGCTCTTTGGGGACGGAGGCAAAGAGAGGGTACTTAGGATAAGGAAACTGTTCGTAATGGTTCTTAACATTTTTTATATCAGATAAAAAGGTGTGCATAAATGATATATTATTTCATTTTCTACTGCTTGACCATCGTATCTAAACAAGTTGAAAATAATTGTAAGCGTTCAAATTTTTATGATGGAGAGGTGTATGAGGAAAATTTTAATTTGGTTTTGTGTTACAGTTTCCATGCTAATCACTGCCACCGCCTTTGCAGAGTGGGTGAGTGTGGGGCCACAGTATAAAGGGGCAGGAGGCAATGAACCCAACTATTTTAGTAAACATATAAATTCCAAATACTCCTCTTCTTTAGACATCTTTATTCAATCACTAGATATTAAAAAGAGTCAATTAAGTAAGTCCGCTAGTTTTAATAAGAGTAAGTATAGGAAATCAAAATTTATTGAGCTAGCGATGACTACTAAAGGAGATGAGTATCTTGCAAAAGTTGGATATCCTAGACTACCGGTGATTCGAAAATGGATCGCCTACTCTGGAAAAAAATCGGAGCTTACAGTTACAGTTAAAAAAGGTGTTTCCAATTTAATCCCACTAAAAGAGTATGATGCTGATGCACTATTTCCGGTGCAAGCATCAGTGGTGAAAATCCCTGGTGCGTATGCAAAAGCGGCATTTTCGATTGATGAAAAATTTTATG
Source organism: Oligoflexia bacterium (assembly GCA_015231955.1). Classification (GTDB taxonomy): domain Bacteria; phylum Bdellovibrionota; class Bacteriovoracia; order Bacteriovoracales; family Bacteriovoracaceae; genus JADGAN01. Next base: position 24,770 of record JADGAN010000047.1, read on the forward strand.
CTTCAGATGAGTTTTATCCAAAAAAAGATTATGAAATTTTAGATACTATTTCTATTCGAGGGAAAAAATTAGTATTAGTAGAATATTATCCTTTGAAATACAACCCTTACAGGAAAGAACTTTTAGTGGAAAATGAAGTCTCCATAAGTCTTGATGTTAAAAAATTCACGAGCAAGGTCGAAAAATCTCCAAGTTTTAATCATTTGATTAATAGCATGAGTTTTAATGAGAGCACTTATAGTCAAGCAACTTCCTCTACATTTGCTCCTGAGAAATTATTGATGATCGTTGGTAGCAAATATGTAAACCTTCCTTTGCTCAAACAGTATATCGCAGTAAAAAATGCCATTGGTTATGAGGTGTCAGTTGTAGATGTTCTCGAGATAGGCAACAGCGATATTGCGATTAGAAATTATATCAAATCTCAAGAACAACTTCCTACTTATCTTTTAATTATTGGAGACGTTGCTGATGTGGCCACTCACCAAGGTGTGGCAGGTAGTAATAATCAGGCAACTGATCACTTCTATGCTTGCGTAGATCAAGTAAGCTATGAGAGCGATATTGGCGGAACCGATCTTTTTGTTAGTAGAATTCCTGTGAATAATGAAGGGGAGTTAAATACTATTTTACAGAAGATGATTCGTTATCAAGAGATGAATTTTAGTGATAGCAGCTGGATTAAACGCGTCTCTTGGGTGGCCACAGATGATCGTTATCAAGTGGCAGAGGCCTCTCATAACTATGTGATCGATAATTATACAGCAGGACTTGCTTATCTTGGTAACTTCCCAAGTGCTGCTAGCGCTGGTGGAGATAAACTGTATGCGATTACACATCATGCAGCTACCGCCGATTTATCGCGTATGTTTAATGAAGGCAGAGCGATCATTAATTATAGTGGACATGGTGCTCACACCTATTGGGCCGGTCCAAGCTTTATGCCCGAAAATGTGAGAGCAGTAAATCATCCCGATGCCCGGCCCTTTGTGATCTCCAATGCATGTATTACCAACTCTTTTGCCATGGAGGGTGATTGCTTTGGTGAGACTTGGCTAAAGCATGCTGCTGGTGCCTTGAGCTTTTGGGGTGCCTCCAATAATAGCTTATGGGATGAGGATGATATTCTAGAGAGAGCGATGTACGATTCACTCTATCGTGACCATCGTTACTCCATTGGAGAGATTACCACTACTGCTTTAAATAAGGTGTGGCTCTCCTATGCGGGCGCAGAGAATGCTCCTTATTATATGGAAATTTATAATGTCACCGGTGACTCCTCGATTAAGCTTTTAACCGAGACCCCTAAAAAGCTTGAAGTAAAAGCTCCAGAAGTCATTATGCTAGGCCTTGACGATTACACTTTAAGTACACATGCTAGTGCGCTGGTGGTGGCCTCTGTGTTTACGAAAAAAGGGGTAAAAAAGTTTTATAGTGATCAGCAAGGATTAATACGTTTACGACTTTCAAGCGAGGAATTAGTTGTTGGGGAAAAGTTACAAATTGCCCTTTATGCTCATAGCTATCTACCTAAAAGCTTACAAATCCCTGTCGTCGTTAATGATATTGCTTACGTGGGATATGCTGGGCATGAAGTATTGGATGGGGAAAATGGCAAGCTTAATCCTGGAGAAAAAATTGAGCTGAATTTACAATTAAAAAATGTTGGGAGCAAACCCACCGAAGCTTTTAATGCAGTACTCTTTAGCGAAAATCCTAAAGTGAAAGTGCTTGCAGGAGAGGTCAGTTTTGAAAATCTTGCACCGGAAGAGGTTGGCGTTTCTTTGCAAAAGGCCACTATAGAGGTAGAGGCCGGCAGTGCTAATGCTACAGTTGTTCCTCTCAGTTTGCGTTGGTCATTAGTGGGTGGTAGCTCAGGTACCAGTAGCTTCGAAGAAAAGATCGAAGCTCCTGAAGTTAAACTTTTATCAGCTGAGTTAGTGGAGACTAGAGGTAATGGTAATGGGCGCTTAGATGCAAACGAAGAGGGTGCCTTGATTTTAAAACTAAAAAATAGTGGAAACTATTCTATCAAGAAAGAGTTATCGCAAGTAAGGATCGTAAATAATCCAGGGGGAGCGATTCAGATTCCCACTACTACGCTTGCGCTGGATTCCGATTTGGATGTTGGAGCATCACAAGAGGTAAAGTTTAATTTATCAGTAGGAGCAGTTGCTGATGGTATCAAGGTAACTTTTTTGACTAATGTTGCAATCCTTGGAGATATTTCTCAGTCCTATAACTTTGCTTCTGCACTGATGATCGGTGGGCCAGTACAACTCAATTTAACAGCTACTGCTCTTCCTAAAACTATTCCTGACAACGATGAGAAGGGTATTGTCTCTAGCATAGAGGTTCCTCGCTCGATGATATTAACTAAGGTCTCCGTGCATGTAAAAGTAGAGCATACCTATATTGGTGATTTGGCGATTATGCTTAAATCGCCACAGGGAAAAGAAATCACTCTTCATAATCGCAGTGGAAGCTCCGATAATAATATTGATTGCTGGTATGGCGAAGGTTGCAGAAGTGCTGCTCCACTGGAAGCGCTGATTGGAGAAAATGCCAAAGGGCGTTTTGAACTTTTTGTAAAAGATGCTGCTGCAACCGATGTAGGAACTTTACAACAATTTGAACTTAAACTTGAGGGATATTTAAGAGAGTAAATATTGCAAGGAGAGTGGTTCTATGATGAGTTTTCGTCGAGCACACGAACGAGGATCTTTTGATTATGGGTGGCTTAAAATTTTTAGCACCTTTAGCTTTGGGGAGTATCAAGATCCACGTTTTACAGGAGTGGGTGCACTTAAGGCGATTAATGAGTGTACTCTTAAGGGCGGCAGCTCTTTTTCCAATCATACTCATCGTGATGTTGAACTACTCACCTATGTTGTTGATGGCAGTATTGAGATTAAAGAGAGTTCTGGCCGTGGGCATGTCATTCGCTCTGGTGAGATTCATTATCTTGGTGCAGGTAGTGGTGTTTCTCATGCTGAAGCAAATTTTTCTAAAAAAGAGGATGCTACGATTTTACAAATGTGGATTACTCCAGAAAAGAGTGGACTTGCTCCGGCCAATAATTTTGTCTCGTTGTTAGATGCCAGAGGTGGTAATCCGGCCAACGATCAATGGAAGCTGGTTGCCTCCTATGATGGCCACGAGAGCTCTATGGTGATTCGCCAACACCTCTCCGTCTATATCTCACGACTGCACCAAGGCGAAGCGATAGAGTATGTTGCCGGTGCAGACCGTCGCCTCTATATGCATGTTGTGCGTGGGCAAGTTAATGTTAATGGAAATAATTTGGCAGAGGGAGATGGTGTTTCCATCACCAAAGATCGCCAGTTTTCTATCATGGCCTTGCAAAATCGAACAGAATTTTTCTTTTTAGACATGCGATAGCTGATAAGGCGGGTAAGCGCCTATTCTACTTTTCTGCTTTAAGAATAAAGAGCGTCAGCCTGGCAATGGCAAAAAGTTCCTGTTTTTGGTTAGTAAGTTTAATTTCAAAAATATGGGTACTCTTTCCAATATGGCAGGCACTGGCCGTGGCATAGGCATGGTCGCCGACGATCAGTGGTCTAATGTGGTTGATATTTAACTCTAATCCCACAGGGGATTCTTTGGCCAGATCTTCTATCACTAAAGCAGAGGCCACAGAGGCCACACTTTCTGCTAAGAGCGCACTGACACCGCCATGAAGAGCGCCACCTGGTCGAGTATGCTCTTTGCCTACCTCCATTGTAGCAGTGAGCTCAGTATCACTAATGGCGATGAAACGAAGCTTAAGATATTGTAAGGCACCTTTGCTGGCATAGTTTTGGTTTAAGTAAGTAAGCGCTTGTTCTTGTCGTTGGTTATATTTTTTCAAGGGCATAAGTATTAACAGGCCTTTTCTAGAGGAACAGTTAGTTTTAAAATCTCTTGCAAAAGATCATTCTTCTTAATCGGTTTTGCAAGGTACGATGTGCAACCAGCGGCAACACATTTTTCATACTCTCCCTTCATGGCATGAGCAGTGAGTGCAATAATAGGAGTTGCTTTTTTGTTCATCGCCTTTTCATGGAGGCGGATCTCCTGGGTTGCGGTGAGTCCATCCATGATGGGCATTTGTACATCCATTAAGATGAGGTCGTAGGGTTTGGATTTTGCCATCTCAAGTGCGTTAGCGCCATTTTCTGCCACATCGATGGTGTAAGGAAGCTTTTTAAAAAAGATTTTAATGAGGTTGCGATTGTCTTCACTATCATCGACTAGTAATATTGTCAGGGGGATGCTGCTTGCCATATTCTCTACATTTTGGGGAGCAGTGCTCGCTTTATTTATAGGGAGCAGAGAGGAGCTCTCTTTAAAAGGAATGGTAAAGGAGAAGGTCGAGCCTTTTCCCTCTTCGCCGCTGGAGAAAAGAGTAATCGTACCACCCATCAGTTCTGTTAATTTTTTGGAAATGTAAAGCCCTAGTCCAAACCCTTCATATTTACGTGTGACAGTTGCATCAATTTGACCAAAACGGGAGAAAAGCTCCGCTTGCTTTTCTAAGGGAATACCCATTCCACTATCGATGACAGAAATGGTAATAAAATTGCTGTCACTCTTCGCAGAGATCTTGATAAAACCTTGATGAGTAAATTTAATAGCGTTGTTGATAAGGTTGATAAGAATCTGTTTGATGCGAAATTGATCACCGATGAGGGGATGACTTAGTATGGGATCGATTTCTACCTCTAGTTTTAAGTGTTTGGCCTTGATCTTGGTAAAGAGCATCGTGGTAACTTCGTCCAAGAGAGCAGCAAGATTAAAGGGGGCAACTTCAATATCAAGTACACCTATCTCCATCTTGGAAACTTCTAGCGTGTTGTTGAGAAGAGTGAGCAGTGTATCTCCCGATTTTAAAATGGTGTGTAAATGTAACTGCTGTTCGCTATTTAAATTGCTTGTCAGCAACACCTCGGTAAGTCCTAAGATGGAGTTGAGTGGGGTGCGGATCTCATGACTAATATTGGAGAAAAATTCTGTCTTGGTGATGTTGGCACGAATCGCCTCTTCGCGACTTTTTTCAAGAGATTGGATAAACTTTTGCCGTTCAACAATTTTCCAAACCGCATCCATGAGCAGGGTGAGTTGTCTAGCATCGGAAAAGTTATAAGCTTCTATTTTATTGCCGACACCAATAACTGCTGTCACTTTATTATCAATAATCACAGGAAGTGAAAGCATACGCTTAATTTGTAAATGATCGCTAGGATACTTTCTTGGTAAGCGTTTAGAGTCTTCTAAGAAATTGTTATAGATGATGGTATCACGTTTAGCTACCACATCTTTCCAATGGCCAACAGAGGCCATGGCATTGAGATCATTACGTTCAAGAACTGCACACTCGTTTAAAACATTTTTGGACCAGGAGCAGATTTGAAAACTGTTTTTATTCTCATCATAGAGGTAGATAAAACCCACTTCACTGCTAGTTAGTCGAATGGCCTCTTCTAAGGTGAAGTCAAAAAGCTCTTGAGAAGATTTAGATTTTTGCTGGCCGATGTGTAAAATACTCTCTAACCTTGCTTCGTTGAGACCATTTTCCTCCTCCATGCGTTTATTAAGAGTGATGTTTTCTATCGCTCCAATATAGCAATCGACTTTTTGTAAAACATTCCTAACACTATTGATAGTGATTTTAAGCCAGAGTGGATCGCCATTTTTCCTCAGGAATTTTTTTTCAGTGATAAAAGTATCCCCATGAATTTCGCGAATTAAAGGAACCAGAGAGCTTGCAGTTAGGCACTGTAGAGTATGGAAAAAACCACAATTTCCTAGTGTACAAGTGTTGCACTCAAGGATTGCTTGGAAGGCGGGATTGGTCATTTTAATGGTGCCATCGGCGGATGCCAAGAGCATGCCCATTGTAGCGTTATTGAAGATAAGTCCCAATTTCCTTTCCTGTTCTTGGAGGTCATTTTCAATCTGTTTATAGGAGGAGATATCTTCTAACATTGTTGCTAGTAATAGTTCATCAATCTCACTGATCCACTCCCCACGATGCTTAATCCAAGTATAGCGACCATCGTGTTTTTTGATTAGATACTGAAGCTCAATATTTTTTTTATGGAGAAAAGAGTTAAAGAAGGCATCATCAACCACCTCTTTAAACATGGGATGGACAAGATGGAGGAACTCCTTATGGTTTTTTGCAAACTCTTGAGTCGTGTACCCTAATATCAGGGGAAGTGGCCCTTTTATTTCAACCAACGTACCCTTTTTATCATAGTAGAGAGCAACTTGTTTAGAAGCACTGATAATCGATTCAATCTTGCTGGTGGTGAGGATAATATGCTTTTGGAGATCGTGATTTCTCAGTTTAAAGACAAAATAGGCAAGTAAGAGTGCAAAGAGCAAACAGAGTGAAAGCAAAGGAGTTACTGTTTTTGAAAGGATGATGTTTTTAATTTTAGGATAATCGTATTCGGCAATAAAGTAAGCGACACCCACCCCATGAAAAGTGATAGGAGTCGATAAAAAAGGAGTGAAATGCTGATTGATGAACTTGGTAATCGGCAGGAAGTTGCCTGATTTTAACGTTGTAGTAAATTTTTGTGATAAGGGATAGATATCAGTAGAGGCAATCTCGTTAAAGTGAAGATCGGTAATATAAAAATGGTTATAGTGTTCATTAGCGACTTTAAGAAGCATCAGCTCTTGCTCTAGGGAGTTTAGTGCCTGCTGCTCTCCTTTTTGTGCTAACTCTAGTGCTGGTTTGGGAATTAGATCGGCAAAATCAATCGTGCGGTTTTGTAAAGATTTGATGAATTCCATATAATAGGAGGAGAGATGCCAATGGGTAATGGCGATACCACTAAAGTAGAGTAGGGCGAATCCTATGACAAAGTAGCGCTCAGGATGGATGCTAAAGTATTGCTTCCATAGTATGTGAACAATAGAGAGTATAACAAGAGATTGTAATATGTCTAGTGAGCTTGAGAGCAGGTCTCCACTTATGCTATAAGCAGGGATAGAGAGGGGTTCTAGTAAAATGGTAAGTGAGAGTAGTAAGGCAAGAGGTGTGGAAGAGCGCTTCAGCGCTAAAAAAGCGAGTCCAGCAACCACGAAAGTTGCAGGGACAAGTGCATAATGGGGAGAGCGAAAAAAAAGTAGCAGTGAAAATATAATAATGATGGGGTAGATAATAAAACTAAGCAGCGATTGTTTAAAGAGTTTTTTTCGTGCATATTCGGTGATGATGAAAAAAGAGGTGGTTTGAAAGAGGAAATGAAGTGTGACTATAGGGGAAGTATGGCCATCACTGGCAAAGATAAACTCTAAAAAAAGGTGTGCAGCGTGCATGAGAGAAAAAAAGGAGATACCGCCCCAGGGGAGATAAATTTTTTGTTTACTATCTTCGCTAGAGAGTAAAAAGGTAATGGCCGAAAGTATCAGCAGTGCGATCCCGTGAAGGAAAGAGATATAGATGTTGATTGAGGATAAGAAGACTTCATTCATGAAGTTTACCCTTGGTTACGGTTACGCTCAGTGGTTATGGTGTGTTTTTATTGGCAATCCAGGAGCGAATGTAGTTTTGGATTTTAGGATCATCGTTGTCAAATTCTAAGAATAGCTCATATTGATCAGGAGCAGAGATAGAGACATCGGAAACGTGTAAATTTAATTGGGAGGTTTTTCCGGTGATCTCTTTTAAAATGGCCCCATCGATATTGACGTAGCTGCCTTTGGCAATATAGAAGGGTGCTTTAAGGGTGATACCATCCTCTGAAACTTTAGAAACTGTTAGAGGAAGTGAGATGGAGCTTTGAGAGAGGTCACTGGGAACTCGGACAAAATCTTGATCGACATCTTCATTTTTGATATGCAGAAAGTGGCAGATTTTATTTTGAAAGATAAAATCATCTAAGGGTTTAGAGAGATAATCGCTAGCACCAATATCTAAGGCCCCGATGATATATTTTAGATCTCTAAATTTGGAAAAAATGATCAGTGGAATGGTGCTTTCATGTTTTAGGCGAAGCAATTTAATGAGCTTATGGCCACCAATGTTATATTTTCCTATTTGCAAGTCAATAAGGCAAAGATCGGGATTTTCACTTTCAAAGAGGTTTAGAAAAAGTTTGGGATCAGTGGTGATGGAGAAGGTGAGGGGCAACTTTTGAAGTGCTCTTTGCAAAATGTAGTTGAATTCACTATCATCATCCAAGGTTAAAACATGAGGAATGAATTTTCCATTAACTCTTTTCATTGGCACTCCATTGGTTTCGAAGGGTGCGAATCGTTTGGGCAGAGGCCTCGGAAAGGCCAAGGATGGTGCAAATAGTATCGTATTCACCAATACTAACATAGCGTCCAATCTCAGCGGTTTGCACACTATCACAAGGAATATCATACTTTCCAAAGAGGTTGCTTGAAATCGCTATCTTCTGTGCCATATTGAATTTGATCGCTGCTCGGAGCACACAAGAGGTTTCATTAATTTTAATGAGGTTGACCTCTGTTGAAAGAACAGCAGAAGGAAGCTTGTCTGGAGGAAAGTTGTAGCTAATCATCACATCGTTTAAGAGTGTCTTCCGAATTTTTTGAATTAAAATAGTTTGTTTGATGGGTTTAGCAACAAAGGCCGCGGCCCCTAATTCGCTGACTTCGGTAATGGTTTCCTTATAGCTAAAAGCAGAGCAAACAATAATGGGAATGTTGGCAAATTGACTTCTATTTTGCTGCTGGAGTTCAATAAACAAGCGGCCGTTTTCATTTCGCAAATTTAAATCTAAAATAATCAAGTGGGGAGTATGCTTCTTAAGCAACTCTAGCGATTCGGAAATGGAGGCAACTTCATAGGAGATAATTCCTATCCCAGCAAGAATTTTTTTTAAAATCGATCGAAAGTCGGGATCATCATCGATAATTAAACAAGTTTTACCTTTGAGTGACATGAGTACATATTCTCCTTACCGGTGGTATCGCATGTTTATTTAAAAGCGATAACAATGGTGGAAAGATAGGTGGAAATTTGCTCTTTTAATTTTATTATATTGCTACTATCGCTCATTTTTGCAAATGATTCAATTTTTGTACCGATCTCCCCAAGTTCCGGGTGACCGTAACTTTCTGCATTTCCTGCAAGCTTATGTCCAATCACTGCAATTTCTGCAAAATTTTTTTCCTGCAAATATTTTTCAAGCAGTAAGAGATCTTTATGACGATTCTCTAAGAAAACTGGAGTTATTTCCTCTAGATCTTTGTCGATATAAATGGTTTTTTTTGTTGTTATACTCATCTTTTCCCTCCAATATTAAAAAATCTCATACCTTGCAGAAAAATGTCACAAAAAAAAAAAAAATTATTACAATAAGAGTAAAGAGATCATCCAAGGAGGGATAAATGGTTTTACGAGTTTTATTGGCCAGTATGCTTATGGGCCTTACTACTTCCATTGCTTTTGCAGGAATTTTACTAGAACCTTACTTAGGGAAATCGCTGAATGGGAAGGGCGATACCGAGTATGAACTTTTGGGTCTAAAATTCCCCTACAAGCACAGCTACGATTCCATCACTTACGGTGGAAGAGTGGGTGCAGATATTCAAAAAGTACAGTTTGGGGTTGACTATTCCATGCAAAATTTCTCACTAGAAAGTGAGTATAGTGGGGCCAAAGGGAAGGATAAGGTAGCAAAGACACAAACGGGTGTTTTTCTGGGCTATGGACCGCAACCATGGCTTAGAATTTGGGGACTTTATATTTTTGAGTCCGAGGTAGAGGGAAAAGATCCTCTTAATGCCGCAGCATCCGTACAATTTGTTTACGACCAAATTAAGTTTAGTAAAGGTGGTGGCTATGGTATTGGCGTGGGACTGATGCCCAATCAATACATCTCTATCAATATTGAGTATCGTGCGATTGAGTATGATGAAGAGACAATTAGGGGACTAACAGTCACTAATATGACCAATAAATTTGACCTCTCAGAACTGCTAGTCTCTGTATCCCTACCTTTTATTGTTCTTAAATAAAAGCAAGAGCAAGCAAATTAATTTTTGTCACTTAAGGATTTTTTGTAAAGTTTTTTCAGCTCCTTAAAGAGAGGAGACTTGCTCATATCTCCAGCTTCTCGCGTCCATATAAAATCGGGATAGTTGGCACTAATCCACCTGCCACCAATAATCTCATCATCTTTATTCAACTCTAAAATGTATTGATACTTGGTGATGTGTCTCATCTTATTTTCAAAGACCCCATTAACCGGAATGGTGTAAGCTCCAATTTCTCCCGTCCACTCTACATCACTTTCGATGGTCACTTCTTTAACCGTAGCTGCTGCTCGCTTAGCGGGAGCACTGGCCGCAGTAATTTTCTCCTGCTTAAGCACTTTGGAGCTGTAACCTTGGACTGGTTGGTTCCAAACCGGCTGATCGGTGGTACGATCGAAGATAAATCCGGTACTGCGCTTTCCAATCAAGTTGGCCAAAATAATATGAAAAGTTCCAGCGTTGACATCATTATTTTCACTTTCAGGACGGCCACTAGTGGTAAATGATTTATTGTCAAAGGTGTCCTCACAGCGTGTTCCTACAAAACAACGTTTTGCATCGGGATCGCAGGCCTCACCTTGATAGTAGGTTAGCAGTGCTTTAATATCGGAAGAGAAAAATTTAATAACAAGACCATCCTTATTCTCCACACTGGTACAACCTGGTTCTTCAAAATTTAAAGCTGCCGGGGCCCAACCATGACAAAGACCAAACCACTCACTGCCCTCTGGGTTATCTACAACATCGCGTGTACGTTCAATTTCAGATTTGGTGAGAGTATAATTATAATCGCCACGATAAAGATCCCACTTCTCCGCGGGAGATAAACTTTCGATCTCTTGTCGTGACATCTTTTTCAAATCTGCAAGCGAAGTTTTTAGATCACTTGCTTTAACAATTTTTTCTTTATCACTTAAGCTATTATCACTCCAGCGATTAGCAATTCCGCCTTCATAGGTGGGCCAATAAGTGTCTGTCCAAGGCATCTTATCTTTATCAAGCTTTCCCGCAAGAGGTAGGTCTGTAAAGTTGCTTTTCAGGTTTTTACCCGTAAACAGTGAGGTAAACCAATGTGCCCCGACTTCAGACATTTTTTGTGGATCGTTGCGAGCATTCCACTCTTCTGCAAAAAGACTAGAGGATAAGAGTAAAAGCGTGACGGTTAGCAATGACTTTTTTTGCCGGTGAAATTGAAACATAAAGATTCCTCCAATGAAAAAGTTACTTTTATTAATTGAACATTGATTATGGAGCGTTGATTGTGCAGTAGAGTGCTGGTAAAAACCAAGAGAAATTTTATAAAGACAAAATTTTAAGTAGTTGTAAAAAAGAGGAGATTAAGAGTTGCCAACCATGGTTTTCAGTATACTGATCGCTTATTGCTCTTCGTATCCGCATCCCTCACAATCAGCACATGCTACGACCTCATCATCAGACTCTGCATCTTCATCATAATCGACACCAAGGCCGTTGCAGCTAGTACATACTTTAAGTAGCTTGCTTTCCATTTTATTATGCTCATCAAACTCATAGAGTTTGATATGCTTTCCGTGGGCCCCAGCAGTGGAGATGATTAACTGGTTTCCATAGATTTCACTGGTGATGTGGTGAGTGTGCCCACAGAGTGCCAGGGCCACCCTATGTTTTTCTAGGAGCTCTAAAACGCTAGCGGCATTTTCTAGTGGACCGAAATTGCCAACAAAAGGAAGGTCGAGCGGATTTTTTTGCATCTCTTCGGTGATGTCTCCATCAACATCAAGAAGGTGGTGGTGCATAACAACGATGATAAAGACCTCGGGTGGAACCTTGAGTTCTTGCTCCAAAAAGAACATCATCTCTTGATTCAACTCCCCACTATGATTAAAGATCTCTCCCGAAGAGGGTTTTGTACTATCAAGGTAGATAAGTTTGATCCGCCCTTCCCGCAGTATGCGCGTTCCAAAAGTTTTGCCAAAATAGTTTTGATAGTGGTGGCGCCCAGGAAGATCGTGATTGCCTATCACAACACTTAATTCGCTAGAAATTTTATGGCCGCTGGTTAAGGCCCCTTCCTTAATGTAAAGAAAGACCTCCTCTTCTCCACGGTGTGAAATATCGCCTGCAACCACAATATGGTTTGCCTTTAATTTTTGCATACAAGTAAAAAGTCCAATGGCCAATGAGTAGTCCTCTGGCTTTTTACTCTCCAAATGCAGGTCTCCAATATGTGCTATTCGATACACGGTTCTTCCTACTTTATTGTGGGTATAAGAAATAAAATTAAAGCCTTCGATGAGTGCCTTGGTTATTATTTTTTTCCATAAATAATTTAAACTAGGAAATGTCGAAATATCAAACTAATTCTCTAGAGAGTGCGCCGTATTAGGTGCCATTCTCCCAAAAGGCGGCCGGCACTTTTCTTCCCAAAAAGATGTGGCATAAATACTATCTATAGATATTGCCATCTTAGGAGTAATCATTTGTTTTTTTTAAGAATATGTATAGTTTTAGCAGAAACAAATATCATCATACTTTACAATGATATACTACCTACAAGACCAGTTCCTCTGTTACAAAACAAAAAATGGAGAATGTATGAATAAAAAATATTGTCAAAAAAAATCAATGAAAAAAGTCGCAAAAACGATCCATCCCTTGCTCTTCTTCTTCATCATTATTATTGCAATGGGTACACTCTCACCCGCTTATAGCTTTGTAGGCAATATCTATGTTGTCCCAATGAAGGATAAATTCCTGATCCTACTTGGTGACTATCATAACTTGTTCAGCAAAGCTACTAATGACAAACAGATGCACTTATTTATGAATGAAGTTTTTAGACCATTGCTTAGCAAAGCAAGAGGTCTGCAAATTCTTAATGAAGATATTACCATTAAATGTCATCTTGAGAGTGAGTTTAATAATAAATCCTTGGCGATTGAGAAAACTAGTGACTTCTCCTATGATTGCACCTCTACCCCATTCACTATGGCCATAACAAAAGATCCGGACCACACTGGATTTATTGTTCGCACTCTTTCTAAGAGTACAGCAGAACAACCTTTAGATATGACAACATGGATGGGGATTCAACTGACTAGTCAATTGCTAAAAATGGAGAAGGATCAATTTACTTACCATAGTGTGGATCCTCGGGGGGTTTTTACTCAGCTTGAAATTTTTGACCGTATTGCTAGTTGTACAGAGGAGACAGTTGCTCCATTTACAACTCAGTACTTTGCTCTAGAAACTTTATCAAAAGCATTAGAACAAAAGATAACACGGCCTCAAGATGATAGAGACTTGCTTAAAGAAGTTGATGCGACCAGGAGAATTTCATTGAGTAAAAGTCGTGTTTTTAATTTTATTATGCAAAGGAGACAATCGGATCAAGAAAAAAGAAAGTACGTCAAAGATAACTTAATAGAAAGTGATTACCTGAACAATCTCCTAGAAGTTGAAGTATTGCTAAGAAGTGCGAGTGCAAGTTCTCCAGAGGTAACGATGGCCGTTATTGGAGAAGCGCATGCAGAGAAGGTTCTCTCTGCCTTAAAACATCTTGGTTTCTTCCCAAGTCTAAGCATCTCATGTGATGAGATTTTAAAAATCAAGAAAACAGGAACCACTAAAAGCTATGTACCCATTTCCCCAGAGGCACAATTTAAATGCGAGCAATTAATGGAAGAGACATTTAAGACCCTTGTCTCTCAATTGAAATAAATCTTAAATGCGCTCTTCCTCTGAGAGGAGTCCACCTTGTGGGCATTGGCCAACCATTATCTTAAAGACCAAATTTCCGAATCAGCGGCCATTGCCCTCTCAATCTCTCTGGAAAACATCTTAGGCCTATCCCTCAAGAGGATTCGAAATATTAAAGAAATTCAGGATATCCCTGCATACTTAAAAAAATTGGTTCTTCTAAATAATTTGTGGGTGATTTACCTTGGTTAAACATTGAGGCAGAGATGCAGTAAAAAAAATTGTAAAAATCGCACTAAAATGGCCATCATCCCTGCAAACAACCACTCAGCTATTTTCCACCGAGATAACTGTTCATCTTCTCACTTCCGTAGGTATGAATGGCGTGAAGTAGGTTATGGCCTCTACATAGATACCTGAGGTTTTGGACAGAGTGTGCTCCCCCACTCGCGTAGGCGTGCCGATGATCGAATTCCATATGGTGAACCTCAGTGCACCTCTCATTAGTGATGGGAGAAATGTATTCGCAACGTCCCTGCGCCCTTGCCATCACCTCCGCTCGAACTGATTTTGGAATATACCGTGAGTGTGGACTCTCCACGCTCTTAGGAGCGCTTGTCTCTGGCGCTGGAGTTGTCGGTTTGGTGAGCTCTTGTGCTTTTTCTTGCAGCAAAAGTTCCAGCAGTTCTCCGTCCTGATAGTTCCCCATTTTTCCTTTTAACTCTTGTAGTAACTTCCATGCTTTCTCACTCACTTCAATTTTATA
>JADGAN010000048.1 GCA_015231955.1 Oligoflexia bacterium
GTTTTACCTTGGCCAATACGATAGGGCCCAAAGCTATCTAAGCAAAGTGGCGATAAAGAGTGCGGGCAGCGAAAGGTCAGTGCGTTCGCGCTATTGGCTAGCGATGACTGCTCTTCATCAGCAAGAAAACAATGGAAAAGCTGGAGAAAATTCAAGGGTTACTCGCCCATAAGAATAGAAAAATGACTCTTGCGGAAGTTATTGATGAAATGGCCGAGATAACACTGGAAAAGATCGATCCTGCAAGAAAGAAAGTCACCAAAACAGTAACTCCTATAAAAAGTGAAAAACCCACTCGGACCGTACCTACACAAACGGTTACGGAGTTGCATATTCGGGCCAATGGGCATTGTGAGAACTGTGGAAGTGTCTATTTATTGGAAGTCCATCACAAGCGTCCTCTTTGCGATGGAGGTGGACACGAACTATCGAATCTTTTGCTTCTCTGTCACGGGTGCCACCGACGAGAATCGATAAAATATTTTGGCCATGACAAAGTTGCATCTTACAACAAAAAAGAGAGCGCTGACATCGATGAGGCCACGCTAGTGGATATCTTTGCTCTTGCATCTATCCCTCGACAAATACCCTTCGAGTTGCTCTATTAGTAGATTTTTTCACTCTAATGACCGATAAATGCTATTTTTTTTGAAAATCAATCATTAGAATACCAGGACAGAACTCATACTGATTAATTTTTAGTTACCCTGGGATGAATGATTTTATAATCAACTTGGCCAGTCGTTATAGAAAAGTTGCCATCAGCTACCTTTTTTCCCTCATGATAGCAGTTCTAAAACATACTCTTACATCAGCATCAATTCTTGGAGAACTCCATAAATCACAATATAGTCGTCTCCTTGCAAAACACCCTAATTTAGCAATAGACTCCCTTGATACAATTTCAAAAAAAATAGCGCTAGAGCAACTCTTCACACTGA
Organism: Oligoflexia bacterium; assembly: GCA_015231955.1. GTDB lineage: Bacteria > Bdellovibrionota > Bacteriovoracia > Bacteriovoracales > Bacteriovoracaceae > JADGAN01. Next base: position 942 of record JADGAN010000048.1, read on the forward strand.
TAACTCACAAAGACTCAATCATGGAGAAGGGTTTGTTTAATCATCAATGGCAACACAATTCCATTACCACCAATTGCTTTCCTATCAAAGAAGAAGTGTAAATCTATGGGAGTTTAGTATTTGACCGAGCACGAACGGCTTATTCAATTAAAAGAGATTGTTGTCCTTTTAGATAGAGGATATGACGATCATGAAATTCAGAAAATGATTGTAAGGGGTCAGAAGTGTTTTATCAATAGATGGGAAATTTAAGAGAATGGATCGTTTATTCATGGATACGAAGAAACAATCTCCATGGACAACAGTTCGCTTGAATGTGAACGATAAAAAAAAAGGCGTAGGTTTCGCGCAAGACAGATGGAAGGTAACCCCAAGGGGTTAAAAGATCTTTCCGTTACACTTTGAAGATATTGTCACTGTTCGACCTATGTAGTGATTCCCCTGTTTTTTAGAGGTAAATCAAGTTTTAGCGCAACAATTAAGAGTAAGTAGGAGGTTAGTCAATCTCTTGATTGAAAAGTAGCGACTCTGTGGGTAATTGCATTTCCTCCCAGTCGCATGGAGTACGATCAAGGCCCTACATCTTGATCTCCTCTTCGTGGCCGTATAGAAAGATCACCATCTTTATCTGATGGTAATGCCCAATAGATTTTAATGGAATGAGAAATCAAGGGATTGCACAAAATTGATATAGACCCATCCAATTTGTGATTAAGTTGGCACTATGACCGGGGAATCTAAACAAAGGATATTGACCGACCCAATGCAATGGTTTCAAATATAATTTTCCACCAAGAAAATTATTAACCGTCACAGGAGATCGGTCATATGTATTTCAACATGTCACATGCTCATGAGAAGTTAGTTGAGAAGGGTCTTAAAGTTCCATGCTATACAGTTTTCCGCAATATTTGCCATCGCCATAAGACAGTTAAACATCCCTATAAAAAATTGAAACAAAAAATTCGCAAGATCAGAAACAGGTGTGTGGCCAGAGGGATTATGCTCCAGATAGATGGCAGCTATCATGTGTGGTTTGGTAGATTTGAGAGCTGCCTTATAACTATTATCGATGATGCCACTGGCGAAATACTGTTTGGAAAATTTTGCAGTGCTGAAACAAAGGATGACTGCATTGATGTAATTGTGAATGTATTAAAAACCCATGGAAAGTTTGGCATTTTGTATGCAGACAAAGCTGGCGTTTATGGTGGAGCGAAGAGAGAGGGGTTTGCACATGTTTTAACAGGACTAGATGAGTTAGGAATAACGTCTATTGCTGCAAATTCTGCAGAGGCAAAAGGTAGAATTGAGCGCCAATATAGAACACTTCAAGATCGCTTAATTCCAGAGATGAGAACAAGAGGGATTATACAACCACATCAGAAGCCAATACATATCTTCAAAATGAATACATCCCTGCCTTTAATAAACAGTTCGCAGTGCAACCCTTAAAGCCAGAGAGTCATTTTGAAAAATTATCAACTGATATCGATTTAACAGAGGTGTTTTGCAGTAGATATGACAGGAGAATATTAAAGGGACATCGGTTTTCATTCGGCAACAAAAAAATGATTATCGATACAGAAAAATTAAATTATTCACTCGTAGGAAGAGATGTTGAAGTAAGAGTGTACAAGGAGAAACCTCCTCGTTTTATTTGTAATGGGATTGATCTCATCATTAAAGATTTTGTCAAAGAAAACGAGATAACATTCCAGCTCTATGCAAAGTTGCAAGACAAGTTTGCAGCATAGGAAATAAATCTTACTGGGATACAAGTCTTTTATAATTGGCACAGTTTTGGCCGCTGGACTAGGGCCACACCAAATGGCCCTGGTCTTAGCTGCCTCAATTGAAGCAGAGTCGCGACCTCAAACATAGTGTCAGTACATTTTTATTGAAAAAAACAACTAAATCTATAGAATTCAACCTAAAGTAAGATTGAAAAGTTTCCGAGACAAATAAAACGCTGGGTCGGTCACATTCCCAGTATCACAAATCGGTCATGGTCGAAACAAATTCACATATAGACCCATCCAATTGCCAATCTTTGTTGGCACTTTAGAAATAAAAGACAGGTAAACATCCCTTATATTCTCTATGAAAAATCAATTGATTATATCTATTTTGTTGACAGGTGTGAATAGGTTAAAAGGAGGATCTCATCTCTATGTTACTATTGAAAATTATAGTAGGCCAAAAGAATTATTGCAGGAGAATTTTGTTATGAAAAAAAAGTGTACAAGTATATGGGTATCGACTTTGTTTACCTTGTCCTTTTTTGTCATAAGCATAAGTTCTCTGGTGATGGCAGAGGAATACCGTTTTAAATACGATCCAACTTGTGATCCCATCTCTAGTATTGCTAATACGAAAAATGCTCAAGAAAAAAATGTTAAGATCCAGTCTTTAGTTCAAAAAATCCATGAAAATTCTAGCAATATCCAAAAGAACTCTGATCATAAAATGCCCAATGAGATCATGGTAAACTTATCGCTTCCCAAAAATAAACTTGATTCTCTTAATGACAATAAACTTAATAAAGACAATAAACCTAATGATGACAATAAACTTAAAAATGACCATCTTTTGCGACAATTTATAAATATTAACATTGATCCAAATCAGAATACAGATTCACGCTTTGTCGAATTTAAATATTTTTCACAAAAAGAGTTAGATTGTCATCTTACTTTCTTAGATAGAATTGAAGATAACAAAAAATTGCATATCGAAATCTTTAAGCAATTCCTTGCTCAAAATGCAAAAGCGGGAAATCCTAAAAAAACGGATCCAATGGCCCAAGTTGATACTCCTACTAGCAGCAAATCACCTGAAGCAGAAATAAAATCTGGTCAGAGTAGTTCAATCGACGATCATTTAGTCGCTGCATCTTCTTTATCGACTCCGGAGGCGTTGTTGGCATCCGCATGTAGTGCTGACCCTAACGAGAAAGTAAAGGGAAGAATGCAAAGAATGATCGACGTTTTAGAAACAACCGCTGCACTAAATGAGTTCGATATTCCCTATTACCCTAAAAAGATTGCAAATCCTGCTGAGATGCAAATCACTGGAGAAAAACTTGTAACCGCAATCCAAAATGCTATCAGAGCAATTGACTTAAAAAAATTGAAGATCCGCTACGAGGAGAAGATGCAAAAGCTTGATGCTAAGATCCAAGATAAGTCCACGGCAAAAGAAAAAAAGCTGCTTACTCATCATTATAATCTTCTCCTGGCCAAACACAAAGCATGGACTTCTAGTGAATCGGTATCAAAAGAAGAGAAAAGCCTCGTTGGTGGAAAATTGCATGACAAGGTAACGCCTGCTCGCAATGGAGACATCCCTGTTGTCGAAGGATTACAAGAAAAAAAAGATCCTGAGAACAAGCAAGGGAACGTTTCTGTGGGATTGAAAAATAGCAATGCAAAAGAGAGTAGTGATAGTGTTCATGATACTCAAGGTAAGGCAAATCTTGGGCAAGAAAAATTTATTGAGGTGGGAGGAAAACAGCATTTAGCGTCTGAAGCGCCTTTTCAAAAAGATACATCGATAGTGGAGGGTCTTGCATGGGAGAAAAAGCAAAAGGGCAAATGGGAAACGAAGTCCCAGCTTCTCCAGGCAGTTTCAGGTAAGACGCAAGAAATTAAATATAACGAAACTGGTACTAAGTACAAAAAAGACACCGCTATGGGTGAGGGACTTGCATGGAAAAAAGCTACTGATAGCAAGAAATGGATCGCTCCTGCTATGGTGAAATTGGATAAGAGTGCTGCCAAAGAGAGTAGTGATAGTGTTCATGATACTCAAGATAAGGCAAATCTTGAGCAAGAAAAATTTATTGAGGTTGGAGGAAAAAAGTATTTAGCGTCTGAAGCGCCTTTTCAAAAAGATACATCGACAGGGGAGGGTTTTGCATGGGAGAAAAAGCAAAAGGGCAAATGGGAAACTAAGTCCACGCTTCCTCAGGCAGCTGCAGATAAGGAGCAAGAAATTAGATATAGTGGAACGGATACGAAGTACAAAAAAGACACTGCTATTGGGGAAGGACTTGCATGGAAAAAAATTAACGCCCACTGGGGCCTGAAAGAATAGATATAGGGTTAAATTGGGTTCCCGTAAGTGAGTCGAGCTATTTAGAGATAGGAAGAAGATTTTGTTGCATTTGTCTTCTGTAAAAAACAGCACCAAAAAGTGAGCTAAAAGTAATCACACTAAAAGCAATGGCAATAGCGATTATAGAAGTTATAAACACGAGCGACTCTATTTTATGAATTGCAAAATGAAAAAAATCCAGTGCTATTAAAGGGGTGGTAGCGTAAAAGGACATTATTGAAACCAGTAAGCTAAAAAAATTGGCCGTCGGTTTCAGGATAAAGAATAGTTTAGAACTTCTTTTGCAGGCGTTTGTGCACGCTTATCTCAGGCCCCCACATGCAGGTTCTGGCCTCTATTTTTTCCAATCAATAAGTCCGTATTTATCCAAAATTGTTTTAAGTTTTCCATTTTTCCTAAGCTCGGTAAGCCCTTGTCCAAGGATTTCACTATATTCTTTAGATTTTTTGTTATTAGGATTAAAACCTACATGAATCTCATCCTCCCCAACGCAGCCTAAATTTTCCAACTCCGCGGAGAATTTCTTATTCTTCAAATGAAATGTAATAACATCCTCATTTTCAATAAATACATCCACTTTTCCATTCATTACTTTAGCGATAATTAGATCAATAGCGTTGCTTCCAGAAGTAATTTCTACTTTTCCATTTTCACTATTTTCTTTCACATAGCTATCCACTGGTTCACCATAGGTGTAAGCATTAATTAAAGTAAGTTTAACTTTTTTTAGAGATTCACTTCCATCATAATGCCATTTTAACTTACCTTTTACCCCATAAAAGCAGTTTTTCATATGTCCTAGTGCTTCCGTTGGGTAAATCATATCCGGTGCATCTGATTTAGCAGCACCCACTAAAACCTCCGCTTTCCCCTCTCGAACATGTTTTATAGACCTCGTCCAAGGAAGTATCTCGTATTCAATCTTATAGTTGAGGTTAGTAAAAACTTGTTTAATTATCTCAATCATGTATCCGGGAGAATCACCAGGTTTACATGTATATGGACACCATTCGTCCGATACTAAACGTATTACATTAACCTTATCAGTAGCTGCAAATGTATTTGATATATTTGCGACTGAAAAAACTGCTATAAGTATCAATACCAAACGCATAATTATCCTCCTGTGATTATTATATAATTATATGTTAACCCCAAATTATTTTTTTGAATATAATAATTTCAGAACTTTACTACACGTAGGGCCTTAATGAGTAGTGGATCTCCAATAATCCAAAGCAGATCACCGGATAAGAGATGGAGCGAGGAATCGGGATTCATGATTCGCTGGTTATTTCTCTCAAGGGCAATGACCAATCCTTTGATTCTTTCACATAGCTTACTTTCGTTTATTGATTGGTTGATAAAATCATCGCTTGGAAGGAGCAAAAGTGTGATTAACTCAAGGGAGTTTTTTTCGGGAGGAGCTTCGAGTGGTGATTTTAGTGCTAAAACTTCGTTGGCGGCAATAAATTGCTCTTCTGTTCCAATGAAGATTAATTGTTCTTGGGAAGATAGCAGGTGGTTGCTGGTGTCCCCCATCAAGGCACTGGTAAGACCGAAATTTTCTTTTAGATCGAATAAAGGGAGCTGTTTGCTGATTAAAATGGAGTCGGGTGATAGCGTGGATTGCAGCAGCTGTTCATTCCAGGGTGCAACTTCCAGGGAGGTAGCTTTTATTTTCAGCTTGGCCCGTTCATTCTCGCTAAGATTGATGAGGAAGTGATCCTCAATTTTTCTATAGATAATTCTGGAGTAGGGGCCGAAAAAAAAGATAGCAATGGATGCCAGGATAACCAGTAAAACACCGGAGTAGGCCAATATTGAGGTGAAGTTACTGACTACAAATCCTACGAGCGTAAGGCCAATTAAGAAGCGAACCAAGGAGGTGCCGAATTGCAGCCGCTGTAGTTGCTCGATGCTTTGTTGCTTATACTGAGCAATGTTTCGTGGGCCACCAAGCACCACTGCTCCTAAAAAAGGGGCGGATATAGTCAAGGCCATAAGGCAGGCAATGGCATCGACTAGTTTTTTATTATCGAGACTTAAGGTGGTTTTGATTTCTGGGATGATAAATCGCTGCAGAACCCAGGTGATGGCCACCACTAAAACGCTATTGAGGATCATTTTTATGCCATACGCTTTCCAGAGTAGCGTAAGCGTACTCTCTTCTGAACGTGCATGAAGAGCTGCTTCATAGCGATGCAGCCACTCTTTTAGCTCCGATGGAAATTTTTGATCAAGCCAGAAGGAGAGAGCATTGGAGTGTTGAAGAAGATAAGGCGTGGTCAAGGTGGTGATAGCAGAGACAGCGACTGCAATGGGGTAGAGAAAATCACTGGTGACTTTAAGATTTAAACCTAGCGTGGCAATGATGAAAGAGAATTCTCCGATTTGTGCTAGTCCCATTCCCGCTTGCACAGAGTTTTTAAGTCCTTGCCCTGAGACTAAAGCACCAATGGTGGTGCTAAGAAATTTTCCAGTAATCGTAAGTGCAGAAATAAGTAAAATGCTTCCTAAGTGTTCACTTAACACGAAAGGGTTGATGAGCATTCCGATGGAAACAAAAAAAATGGCAGAGAATAAATTTTTCACCGGAAGGATCAGCTGTTCAATGCGATGACCTTCTCTGGTTTCCGCCAAAATCGAACCCATGACAAAAGCACCAAGCGCTGGAGAAAAACCAACATTGTTGGCAATAATGACCATCATCAGACAAAGACCAATGGAGATAATCAGAGTGGTTTCATCGGTTAGAAAATTTCTAACTTTTCGAAGCAAAGTAGGGATTAGATAGATACCGAGCAGGAACCAAAGCAGTAAAAAAAAGATTAAGCGCAACGAAGAAAAGAGCAAATCGCTGCCAGAAAGCGCCTGAGTGGCCGCTATAGAGGAGAGAAGCACAAGCAGTAAAATCGCAATGAGATCTTCAATGATTAAAACTCCAAAAACCAAAGAGACAAAATTTTTTCCTTTTAATCCCAGCTCCTCAACGGCACGAACAATGATCGTGGTGGAGGAGATGGAGAGAATTCCACCAAGAAAAAGTGCATCCATTTTTGACCAACCCAGAAACTGCCCTGTAAGGTAACCGATACCTAGCATGGAAAAAATTTCAAAGACTGCCGTAATGGATGCCCCCTTTCCCTCTTTTGCCAATTTTTTGAAGCTAAATTCGAGGCCTAGGCCAAAGAGCATAAAGATGACACCAATTTCGGCCCATATTGAAATATCTTGCAGATCATGGACAGTGGGGTAAAAGGTAAATTGAGGACTTAACAGAAATCCTGCAACTAAATATCCCAAGACAACAGGTTGTTTTAATTTCTTGAAGAGGATGGCGATCACCGCCGCGGTTATAAGAATGATACCCAGGTCTTGAATGAGGTAGGAAAGATCATGCATAATCACTCCATCGCAAATACTGTAGCGACCACGGCCTTCTTGATCTCTATTTTCATCTGTTCAAAAAGCAGGTAGGATTCTCGTTTATAAGCAACCAGAGGATCTTGTTGGGCATAGGCCTTCAAGGAGACTCCTTCTTGAAGATGATCCACATTTAAGAGATGGTATCTCCAGTAGTGGTCAAGAATGCTAAGTAAAATTTCACGGAGAGCATTTTGTACGAGAGGGGGGGCGTAGCTTGAAAATTTTTTAGCTAACAGCTCTTGTGCTGTGGCCGTCAGGTATTCCATAACCCCGCCTTTATATCTTTTGTGGCATTCAAGCTCACTGATGCTGTGGTCGTTATGAAAAAACGCCTGGAATTGTTGGTTCATCTTTTCGAAGGGCCAACCCTCATTTGCTGTACTTGCTTTAGGCCTATACTCTTCTACAATCATCGCCACCACATCTTCGATCATCTCTTGAAGGAGATCCATGTTGCCTTCACCACTTAAAATTTCTCTGCGCAAACTATAGATTGATTTTCGTTGCTCATTCATGACATTGTCATAATCGAGTAAATGCTTTCGAATATTGAAATGATGAACTTCAACTTTTTTTTGTGTTTCGGCGATAGCTTTCGTTATCTTTCGATGCTCAAGAGGTCGCTTCTCCTCTAAATCCTCTGATCCTAAAGTACGCATGATATTTTTTACTTTATCGGGACTGAAAATCTTCATGAGATCATCTTCAAGAGAGATAAAAAATTTAGAACTCCCTGCATCCCCTTGGCGCCCAGATCTTCCTCTAAGCTGATGGTCAATACGACGCGATTCGTGTCTTTCTGTTCCCAGGATATAAAGTCCTCCCAGCTGTACGGTTTCTGCGGTAAGTTTTATATCAGTACCTCTTCCCGCCATATTAGTAGCAATGGTCACTGCCGCTTTTTGACCAGCATTACTAATAATCTTTGCCTCACGCTCATGGTGTTTAGCATTTAAAACTTCATGGGGAATTTGCAACTTATGGAGCCGCTCCGAGATTAACTCTGACGTTTCAATAGAGATAGTACCAACTAATACGGGTCTGCCTTTTTCGTAAAGCTCTTTGATCAGATTGACGACAGCGCTGTATTTCGTGTTTTTGTCCCTATAGATAACATCCGCTAAATCTTCTCGAATCATGGGCAGATGGGGTGGTACCACAACAACCTCAAGCTTATAGATCTTACTAAACTCTTCCGCCTCGGTATCCGCCGTGCCAGTCATTCCGGCCAGTTTGCTGTAAAGTCTGAAATAATTTTGAAAAGTGATCGAAGCAAGCGTTTGATTTTCAGCTTTAACTTCTACTCCTTCTTTGGCCTCGATGGCCTGATGAAGGCCATCAGACCATCGTGAACTATCTTTTAATCGGCCGGTAAATTCATCGACAATAATGATTCGCCCCTCTTTCACCACATAATCAACATTTTTTGAAAAGAGTGTCCACGCTCTTAGCGCCTGGTTTAAGTTTTGCAGTAGCAGAGCATGTTTGCTTTCAAAGAGGCCGTTAATATTCAACATCTCTTGGATGGCGATGATGCCTGCATCAGTTAAAACAGAAACTTTGTTTTTCAGGTCAACGCTATAGTGCTTATCTTTTTGAAGCTTAGGAATGATTTCATTTACGAGTTGAGAAAGCTTGCTATCTCCCTCTCCTTGGCCTGAAATCACCAGAGGGGTTCTCGCCTCATCAATCAAAATAGAATCCACTTCATCCACAATGCAATAGTGGTGTCCTCTTTGGACATAATCATGAAGGGCAAATTTCATATTATCGCGAAGATAATCAAAGGCGAACTCATTGTTGGTTCCATAGACGATGTCGGAATTATAGGCGATTTTCCTCGCCTCATCTGGCATCTCGGCGACGATAACGCCAACGGAAAGGCCCAGCCAATTATAAATTGCTCCCATCCATTTTGCGTCTCGAGTCGCCAAATAGTCGTTAACAGTAACCAGGTGTACTCCTTTTCCCGATAAGGCATTAAGATACAGGGGAAGAGTAGCACAAAGGGTTTTTCCTTCACCTGTCTTCATCTCAGCGATTTTTCCCTGATGTAAAACGATGCCTCCTAAAATTTGCACATCAAAAGGCCTCATGCCCAAGACTCGCACGGAGGCCTCTCTTACAGTTGCAAAGGCCTCTGGTAAGAGTTCCTCGAGTTTTTTTCCATGGGCCAAGAGCTCTTTTAGTTTGGGCGTTTGCGATTTGAGCTCCTCATCAGACAGGGACTGCATCTTGGATTCAAGTTTATTAATCTTATCTAGTAGCGGTTTTAGTGCACTCATATCGCGTTCGCTTTGAGTGCTAAAAATAGTCTTCATGATTTTTACTAACATTTTTACTCCAAAAAAATAAAGGAATGATTAACTTATTTTACAAGAAAAAGTTTTCTACCATTTTTTGGAGGTGCTCTGCCGGAAGGCGCATGTGGGAAGGTGTGATCGAGAAGGGAAACTACTTCCCTTTGATGAAGGTACTGAGAAAAATTATTTTGAATCTCTTGCTGATTTTCTTTGGACAAATAATTTTTGTTAAAGCTATTAACTATTTCAGAGATCGTTTTGCTTTTGTCTTCTTTTAGTACACTGGATGAAACTGTAAAAACAGAGTGATTATCCTCTATGATTTGTGTAGCGTTGGCCGCCCCCTGTCCTATGCTTTGAGAGACATGGCAGCAAATAAAGACCAAGATTGTGTAAAGGGATAGTTGTTTGATCGTATTCGTCATTATTTAAGGATGGGGCATATCTTCATAATGTCAAGCTTTGGAACATTGGAACTTACTTGCCTCGTGTGGTTGACATCTCCACACTGTTTTCTCTTCTTCAGCAGTTGTGATTTCATGATTTTACTTAATTTGCTTCGAGATTTTTTTAGCGATGTTATAATTCTGCTGGCAAGTTTTAAGTAAAAATTTCAACAAGGATGAAAATGATGTTTCTTCTCGCTCTTTTACTCTTTATGAGTAACTCCATGCTACTTGCCTATGGTGGCGAGGAGCTTGAAAAGGGGGGCCACACCTCTCCACTCAAAAAATGGACATGGATTCAATACTCTTTTACAGATAATGAACTGCAATCTGGAAGTTTTAGCGATCTTGCTAAATTAACCGCAGCAGAGGGCCTGGTTTCAAATCAGATTGCCTTCCACTCTCTTATTGATACTCGAACCATGGGTTCCTATAAGATCACCATTCAAGGTGATCCCAAAAAAAATCATGCACTCTTTGATAGAATTCCTAATCAGGATATGAGTCAACCCTCGGTTTTAAAAAACTTTATTCAAGAGGTGGCCACAAGTGATCCCGCAGAAAAGTATGGACTCATCCTCGGAGGCCATGGTTGTGGGTGGTTGTTTACGGCGGAAGAGAATCGCCCACTCTTCATTCAAGAGGTGGCCAGTGCTATTCGCGAATCGGGGGTGCACTTCGAAGTTGTTAGTTTTGATAGTTGCTTAATGTCTACCATGGAGAGTGTGGCCGAGCTGAGTGGACTTAGTAATTTTGTGACTGCTACCGAAAATTATTGTCCTTGGAATGGAGTGATTTCAGAAAAATTTTTAAACCTCTTTGATCAGCATAATACCCAAGAGGCGCTTTACGGTGTTTGTGAGAAGTTCGTGCAGATGAACACCACCACTTATGCTGATCCTTCTGATCCACGTAAACTTGCTGGACCCGACGCTTGTGATCTCAATGTTTGGGATCCTGCTAAAGTAAAAGATCTTTACCACTATCTTCAAGAGCAGTATCAGCTTAAGAAGATTGCTCCAGAGTACCAAAAAGATTTTGCCATCGATCCTAGTTGGCCTGCGATCTACGATCTCTATTCGATTGTATGGCCTTCTTTGCAAGCACCAGGTGAGCAACAAGAGTTCCAGCGTCGTTTTGCGGATGCGCTCATTCATCGATCGGCATCGAAAGATACTCCCGATACTTTTCATGGTTTAGGGATTGTTAAATGGCCAATTGAAGAAAACGAAGAGAACCGTTGGCCATTCTCTCCCACTTATTTAAAAGGAACTCATTATCCCAATCCCTTCCTACCCGAGCATCGATAGATATCTTGTCCTATGGATCGATAGGCAAAAATAATTCAAAACGCTGTAAGTGAAGTGATATAGGTGAAATGAAGACCGAACCTTATCTCTTCTAAGGAGCGTTTATGAAGTTTATCCCTTTTTCACTCTTTCTGCTCATGATCTTTTCTCTCTTAAGTTTCTCTTGCACTAAAAAAAGTGCGGACACCATTGTCATTGGCAATTACGGCTCACTCACGGGCAGTGAGGCCACCTTTGGACTAAGTACTCGCGATGGCATTCAGCTAGCGATTGACGAGTTTAACAGTGCTGGCGGTTTGAATGGAAAAAAGCTGGAACTAAAGGTTTACGATAACCAAGGGAAGCCGGAAGAGGCGCGCTTATCGGTCGAGAAGTTAATTAATGTGGATAAAGTGGTGGCCCTCTTAGGGGAGGTTGCCTCTACGCGCTCGCTGGCCGCTGCTCCGGTGGCCCAGCAATACAAGGTGCCGATGATTACCCCGAGTTCGACCAATCCTGAAGTGACAAAAAAGGGGAATTTTATTTTCCGCACCTGTTTTATCGATCCCTTTCAAGGGCAGGTGATGGCCAAGTTTGCAGTGAATAGTCTTAAACTCAAACGAGGGGCGATTTTACGAGATAATAAATCGGATTATAGCATGGGCCTTGCCGATTATTTTACCAAGACGCTAACGGAGCTTGGTGGAACGGTGATTGCGGATGAGAAGTACGCTTCAGGGGATTCCGATTTTAAAGCACAGCTCACTTCGCTTCGTGAAAAGCATCCCGACTTTATCTTTATTCCAGGCTACTATACGGAGGTGGGGCTGATTGCAAGACAGGCGCGTGAACTAGGAATCTCTAGCATGCTTTTAGGTGGAGATGGTTGGGACTCCCCTAAGCTTATCGAGATTGGTGGAACCGCCCTCGATGGCAGTTACTTTTCCAACCATTACACCGCTGAAGATAAGCGTCCAGAGGTGCAAGAGTTCATTACCAAGTTTAAAAATAAGTATAACGTTGCTCCAGATGGACTAGCGGCCGCTGGTTACGATGCTGCTCAAATCCTCTTAGCAGCGATGAAGCGGGCAAAATCGCTTGAGGGTGACGATCTTCGCTTGGCCATTGCTGCCACCACTAATCATCCTGGAGTTACTGGGATGATTACCATCAATAGCGAGCGTGATGCTGTCAAATCTGCCGTGGTCTTAAGAGTCTCCACTGCGGGGAGTGCTACTGGTGGAGGAGAGTTTAAATTTGTAGAATCGGTGCATCCCTAATGAGTGAATTTATCCAGCACACGATTAACGGACTATCTTTGGGAAGTATTTACGCACTAGTGGCCTTGGGTTACACCATGGTCTTTGGGGTGTTGCAGTTGATTAACTTTGCCCATGGCGATCTCTTTATGATGGGGGCCTTTATTGGTTTCTATTTTATTCGCTTGATCCACTTCTTCTTTGGCCACGACTCCTCATCACTCTCATCACCCTCGGGAGTACTCTTTTCCATGACGGTGATTGTGGTGTCGATGCTAGGAACGGCCCTCCTGGGAATGGTGATGGAGCGTTTGGCGTATAGGCCCTTAAGAAAATCCCCGCGGATTAATCTTCTGATCACCGCCATTGGGGTCTCTTTGTTTTTAGAGTATGGAGGGCAACTCCTCTTTGGTGCAAGTCCAGAGTTTTTTCCCACCATCCTCTCCAAGCAGGCGATTGCACTCCCTGGAGGAGTCATCCTTGATAGCACACAAGTGTTGATCTTTTCCACCGCAGTGGTGCTGATGCTGCTCTTGCATTTTTTAGTTTTTAAGACGCAATTTGGTCGCTCCATGCGGGCCATCAGTCACAGTTTGGAGCATGCAAGTCTCATTGGGATTAATGTCAATAAAGTGATCATGATCACCTTTATGATCTCGAGTGCACTCGCTGGAGCTGCAGGGGTGATGTATAGCATCTCCTATCCGAAAATCGATCCGCTGATGGGACTCTTGCCTGGGCTTAAGGCGTTTGTCGCTGCAGTCTTGGGAGGAATTGGAAATATCAAAGGTGCACTTTTGGGAGCAACTCTTCTCGGTCTAGCAGAAACTTACGTTGCAGGTTACATCAGTAGCTCCTATAGAGATGCGCTGGCCTTTTTGGTGTTAATTGTGGTGCTACTGCTTAGGCCTTCTGGAATTTTAGGGAGTAAGAAAATTGAAAAAGTTTAAGTTTCGGTTTAGTCAGATCAACCCTACCTTGTTACTGATGTTGGCCTTTATTGCCATCGGCTGTATCCTTAACATGCTCTTTACCATGAGCTTTGATGTGCTAAACGATTTTCATCAAATCTCTTTTTTAAAACCGATGCGTGAACAATCCTTGATTAGTCCCTATTACTATTCGGTGCTTTTACTCTTAGGCATCAACATTATCCTCTCCACTTCGCTTGCGCTCTTAAATGGTTTTACCGGGCTTTTTACCATGGGACATGCAGGCTTTATGGCGATTGGTGCTTACACTGCCGCCTATGTGGTAAAAAGCTACCTGCCTACCGCTGCCCCCATGCTACAGCTGTTTACGGCCTTGGCCGTGGGTTCACTCAGCGCTTCGCTTTTTGGTCTTTGCATTGGATTTGCAGGGCTGCGCTTAAGTGGTGACTACCTGGGAATGGTGACGCTCGGATTTTCTGAAATTATTCGCGTCTCCCTCTTAAATATCGAAGCGGTGGGTGGTGCTCGCGGGATGACCGATATCCCTCAATTTATTAATCTAGGGATGGTTACGCTGATCGCCTTAATTGTGATTATTTTAGTCAAACGTATTCGGGATGGCCGCTTTGGACGGGCCATGTTTGCGGTGAAAGAGAATGAGATGGCGGCAAACCTTATCGGCATCAATCCCTTGGAGGTTAAGGTGCGTGCCTTTGTTTTAAGTAGTGCGCTTGCCGGGGTGGCGGGAGTCTGCTTTGCCTTTTCCGAAGGTTACTTAAGCACGCAAACGTTTACCTTTGTTAAGAGTTTTGAAATTATTGCCATGAATGTGATTGGTGGACTTGGTAGTCTTTCGGGTGCCATTTTAGGAGGGGCCATGCTTTCGCTGCTTCCAGAGGTGCTGCGGAAAGTGCAGGACTTTACTGGCGTTGATATAAGAATGGTTCTTTATGCACTCACGATGATTCTTATTATGATTTTAAGGCCCAAAGGACTTTTAGGCCAAAAGGAGTGGAAATGGCTTTCATCGCCGAATTAAAGGAGATGTCCTTATACTTTGGTGGACTGAAGGCCAATCACCAGGTGAGTTTGCAGCTTTTCCCTGGAAAACTTTATGGACTCATTGGCCCTAATGGAGCAGGAAAGACCACCATCTTTAATGTGCTGACTGGAGTCTATGCTCCAAGCAGTGGAGAGGTACGCTTTTTGGGAAAAAGTGTAGCAGGCCTTGCTCCCTATAAGATTGCTCGTTTAGGCATTGGTCGCACTTTTCAAAACATTCGTCTCTTTAAGCAGCTGACTGTCGAGGCCAATGTGATGACCGCTTTTTTTTCGCAAGGAGAGAGCAACTTACTTGATAACCTTTTTGCTAGTCAGCGTTTTAAAAGAGAGGAGGAGAGTAGTCGCAAGCGCGCCCATGAACTTTTGAAATTCATGGGGCTTTTGAATCATGCCAAAGATCTTGCTGGTTCTCTTCCCTATGGAAAACAACGAAAGTTGGAGATTGCGCGTGCACTGGGGCCTGCTCCCAAATTGCTGCTCTTAGATGAGCCGGCGGCGGGCCTTAACCCCACTGAGACGCGGGAGTTAACAGCGCTTATTGGAAAACTACAGCAAGAGAAAAATATAACAGTATTGCTAATTGAGCACGATATGCGACTGGTGATGGATATTTGTGAATTTATTTTTGTATTAGACAATGGAGAGCTGATTGCCAAGGGAAAGGCACAAGAGATTCAGCAAAATCCTCAAGTGATTGCCGCTTATTTGGGAGTGGATGAAAGTGAAGGTGAAGGTGAATAAATTAACGATCAAGGATCTTTCCGTAAATTATGGCAATGTGGATGCCTTAAAGTCGATCGATCTGCAGCTGCCCCCCTCTCAAATTGTGGCACTTATTGGTGCTAATGGTGCAGGCAAAACCACCACCCTGAAAGCAGTTTCAGGGTTTTTAGATTTTAAAGGCACCATTCACCACAATGGAAAAAACATCCGCGGAAAGGCCCCGCATGAACTTGTGGCCAATGGATTAATCCACTGTCCTGAGGGGCGGGGTATTTTTCCTAACTTAACTGTTTATGAAAATCTCCAACTTGGCGTCTCTGGCCGACAAGAGGCCTTGCAATGCTTTAAAGAAAATTTAGATCATGCGCTGGAGCTCTTTCCTCGGTTAAAGCAGCGTTTGCAACAGATGGCCGGCACGCTTTCTGGTGGAGAGCAACAGATGTTGGCGCTTTCCCGCTCGCTGATTGCTATGCCCGACGTTCTTCTCTTAGATGAGCCCAGTCTTGGCCTTGCCCCACAAATAGTAAAACTGATTTTTGAAATCATTGTTAAAATTAATAAAGAGAGCAAAGTCTCCGTCTTGCTGGTAGAACAGAACGCTAAGCAAGCGTTAAAAATCAGCGACTACGCCTATGTACTCGAGGCGGGAGTCGTCTCCCTTCATGGAAAAGCAGCTCATCTCCTCGAGGATGACCGGGTAAGAAAAATTTATCTAGGGGAAGGAGAGGTCACGAGGACGAGTCGGAATTGACGATTTTTTGCATCATCACAATTAAAAGAACACATTGAGAGCAAAGGGCATTATACAAGCTTCCTGGTGCAAGTAGCGCCTGCGCCTCTGCTTTTTTATTTTGATGAATCAGCCAAACCACCTCTCCAGCAATCTTATGAAATTTTTGATGAGTGATCCTTAACTCTTGCCACTCTACAGTGTGCTGGTAATGGGATCCCTCTTTGTAAATCCACTGCCCGAGGATACAGTGATGGTCACTTGCGATAACAGATGCAGAGATCGATTGATCGGTCTTATTCAAATAAGCAACTAAGGTTTCTTTCCACTTGATATGCGCTTGGATTGCATCCTCAAATTCCATCGCGATCCCTTTTTTAGGAACAGGCCGTTGTTTAGATTTTATTAGAACCGGTTCGCTCGGATTATATTTCTATTTTTTAATGGAACCATTTTAGAGATAATATTGCAACAAGAGTAATATTTTTTAGTAAGGTAGAAGAGCTATGCTTGAAGAAGAGAAGACGAAGGCATTGGTAGTTTGCGACAATGCCATTGAAGATTTGCTAATTTATAACCTTGAAACCTCCTTCAATTTTAATGTTGTGGCCGTACGCACTTGGGAGGAGGCAAATCCTCTTTTTGAAAGCGAGAGCTATTCCTTGGTGGTATGCTCTATTAAAGATAGTTTGAGTGCTGAAGCAGAGGCCACCAATTTATATCGTCGCTTACAAAAGCGTTGTGCTGTCATCTTGCTGGGTAACTATTCAGCGGCAGAGGGGACGTTACTAGATCAATACAACCATATACAAACACCACATATTGCAGATAAAGATTTGCAGAAAGCGGCAGAAGCAGAAGCAGAGCAAGCGTTTGAGCAAGAAGTGCCTCGCTTTCCCTTAAACAAGGCGATTGTGATGATTAACTTATTCATCACTAAAAAATTTACTCTTAGCTCGGATGAGAGCGTCTTGTCAGAAGAGTTTTCTCCTATTCCGATTAAAACGCTCATGCGTTTTAGGATTTTACAGTTCCCCGCCTACTTAAAACTAAAGACACGCTATTTGAAAGTTTTATCCATAGGGGATGTCTTTTTCTCCAGTGATTTTCAAAAATACCAAAGTAAAGGACTCGATCGATTGTACGTTTTGAAAAGCGTTGCTAAATGGACCTTAAAAGTGATTGATGAAAAGATGGAGAGTATTGTTGCTAATCCTGAAGCGCAGCTAGAGTTACCACCAATGCCTTCTCTTGATGTTTCCAAGAAGAGCAAAGCATCAGCATCCGAAGAGGAGGATTTTTTTCCTGATCAGATGATTCAAGACGGTATTGGGAAACCTTTTACACTTACGGAGAGTGATAAGATAGAGATTCAAAGAAATTTAAGCAGTGTTGTTCAGAATGTGAAAAGGAATCCTGAAATTGATAAGTTGCTTAAAATATTAAAGGTCAACCGTAAGCGCAGTGATTACTATGTGTCGCATATCGCGTGTTTGATTAATGTCGCAACTGCTATTTCCAACCATATGGATTGGACTAGTGATAAGACTATCGAAAAATTGGTCTATGCTTGCTACTTTCATGACGTTGGATTAGCAGAAAGACCGGAGCTCGCCAATATTCAGACGGAGGCCGAGGCGATAAAGCGGGGACTTAGCGCCGAGGAGATAAAGCTTGTCTTATCCCATCCGCTTCGGGTTGCAGAGCTCTTAAAAAATATTGATGGTTTTCCAGATGATGTTCATGTCATCGTTGAACAACACCATGAGCACCCTTCAGGTAGTGGTTTTCCCAAAAAAATCACCTCTGCACGCATTACCCCCATGACAGCGCTTTTTATTGTTGCGCATGAGTTTGTGGATTACATCATTGAACACGAAAATTGGTTGCTGGTAGATTTCCTGGCGCTTAAAAAACCAAGCTTAACCGGTAACAACTTTCGCAAAGTGATCCAATCCTTAGAAAAAGTGAAGTCCTAAGCTCCTAAACTTTCACATGCTATGGCACTTGGGTACTCGGGTATCTTTTTCCCGCTCGAAGTTGCGAAGAGGAGAGGGAGATAATAGGAGTATGAAAAATGAAAAAAATAAGTTTTTAGTCAAGATTATTACCGATAAGAATACCTCGCTTGCAATTAGGGTGAAAACAGCACTGGCCTATTACTGGAGTTATGAGGTTGCCATTGTTTTAGAGATGGATAGTAGAAGCATTTTACGTGATGGTTGTGATGTCGCCATTATGATTATCTCACAGATCACTCCGCTAAAGTTGAACTCCATTATTGATGAACTTTTAGAGGCAAAAGTGCAGGTGATGCTCTTTTTTGAGTCGATGAATGCAGAGCTGGTAGGGCGACTTACCGAGATGCAGTTCAAGAACTACTATACGCTGTACAATGAGAGCGATAAAAACATTGCTCGTATGGTGAATTTGATTGAAGAGTGGTGCAGTGAGTACACCAAACGTGTGGTGGAGGTGGAATCCTTAAATATCGATTCCGATTTTTGGATTTCTGAGAATTTGAAGGATTTTAAGCGTTTCAATGACACCTGGATTTTTTACCTAAAAGGACCATCACAGTCGGTAGGAGAGTGGAGGGAGATAACTGGAAAGCGTTCCAAACAAGTGAAGCGAGATGATGTGCCTGGGGAGTTGTGGCAGTGGAGACCGGTTTATAAGAATAGTGATATTTTTAAAGATCAGCTCTACTCATGGATCTTTTCAGGGGGGCGGCCACAATATGCAGAGGGACGTTGGCTCTTTAGTGGCGAGGCCCCCCATCTTTTTATCGCGCACCCTCATGATAATAAATTTTTACAGTATCGAGTAAAGTGGAACTTTATCATGGCGGTACTAGAGGTGAGCAAAAACTCTATCTTTGCCTCGAAAAACTTGCTTTATGTAGAGAATGCTTTATATGAACACAAAAAATATAGTCGTGATGTGCTACTTGTAGATGATAAAAAGGAACTCAAAGCTGGAAATCCTTTGCTAGAACAATATATAGAGATCTATTTAAAAAATCGTGAGGAGAGCATTTCTAACCAAGAAAAGGTAACCCAGCTGATCTCAGAGCAAAATCAAGAACAGGATCAGTTGATTGAGAGCGGAGTGCTTACGCCAACAAACTCCCCAAGTTACTTTTGCAGCATCAAAGAGAAACGAGAAAAACTTAAATATTTACAGGCGGTATGCGATGGTCATGGCAATAATGTGATGTTGTGGTCGAAAGGCCAACAGCTGATTATAGAGACCAACATTTGCCAAGTTGCTGGAAGTGGAGAGGAGTATAAAATTAATTTTTTAGGATCAGCAGAGGAAAAAGCTCTGGTAAAGCAAACTCTAGAGAGTGGGATTAACCATTTTTACCTGAAAGCAGATAGTGATCTGGGGTGTGTGCTGTTTAATATTAAAGCATCCAATGTTGATAGTGATAGCAGTGGGATCTTTTTTCCTCTGCCAAAACAGCTGTGGGTTGTTCAACGCAGAAAGAGTGTGCGCTTAAAATTTGAGCAAGAGAAAGCGTTTTCTATCTCTATACAATTTAAGGAGAGTGATCGGGAGCAAACCGTTAAAACATTTTACGTGAAAGATCTTAGTGCAACTGGAATCTCCTTCTATTGCGATGAAGACACCTATGAAAAGTGTAAGATCGGGGATAGTGTTGCGAGAGTTATTCTTTGCATTTATAACCGAGAGATTACCACCCCCGCTTGTGTTCGTTGGAAAGTTAGTTTGGCGCAAAATCCAAAGTGCGATTACAAGAAGACGAGTGTTGGATTAGAGTTTGTTAAGATCGATCAGATTCAGCAGCAGCTGTTATCCACTTACGTGATTGATGAATTATGGCAGAAAAAAATCCAGCGTAAAGACAGAGTGTGTGCGAGGAAGCATCAGGTATGAATGAAATACGTTACACCTATTTCGATCATCTTGAAGAGGGTCTTGGGAAAATAAAACTTGCACGAAATAACCGACAAATTGTGTTTGAAGGGAGCGATATAGAGCTGGTAACAAAGCTTGCAAGTGGTAAGCTGTTAATTCGCTATCTTGATGGAGAGGAGATTGAATTTTCGGGAGATTATCCCGCGCTTATTTTAAAATATAGTGATCGCCCGGAGATGGTCTCAAAGATCACCTCTATTTTATATAGTGAGGATGTGAATATTACCTACATGAAGATTACACGCCATGAAGGGTGTGGCATTGCTACCATGTTGCTGGAGACTGATAATGTGGTATCAGAACAGGTAATGAAGCGCTTACAGGAACTTATTCCTTGTGGGCATATCTTGGGGATGCGTAGAATTTCACCAGTAGTATAATAAATCAGTAGTATCAATCAGCAGGGGGTAATAATATGAGTGCCAAGGGGATTGTGGACTTAAGCAAAAAATATGTGCTCATTGTCGATGACGATGAGAGTATCCGTAGCGCCATAGCGGATGTTATCAGTGATGAATTTCCAGATCACTTATTGATAGAGGCCGGTAATCCTGTGGATGCCATTGATCTTTTTCATCACTATAAGAATAATATATCGTTTGTGATTTGTGACTACTTTATGCCAATAGAGAATGGAATGGAACTTTGTCGTCTGATCAAGAGCACTCACAAAAATATTAAGACGATTTTGTTTTCAGGCAGTGACAATGTCCTTGAGGGAAAAGATCGCAGCGCTATTGATTTGTATCTAGTAAAAGGTGGGAATTTAGATGAACTGATAAAATATATTCGCCACTCCGGTCTTAAGGATCCAGATTAAGAGTGAAGTAAATGCTCTTGAATCAGACGAGGAAGATCTGCTGCAAAGATTGGTAACCACTTTGGAAAGATGACTTCCCGAAGGTTCCCGTGGCCGGCCACACGATGAAGTACCATCTGTGGAGGGAGTGCTGAAATGAAGGAGGCGCTGATCTCTACACTCTTTTGTAAGCTCGAGAGCAGTTCTAGACCAGGATAGCGCTTGCTATTTTCATCACGTGTACGCATACGATACATCTTTGCAAGCTCAGTATCCTTAAGCACACTTAAAAAATGCAGCTTTACACCTTTGACGTTAAAGTGCTGCATGCTCTTAGCTGTTGCTAGCATCTTTTCCTCATCTTCGATCCAGATCCCCAACATAAGGTGGGCCACCACATCGAGGTGAGGAAATTGCTTTAGGAGTTGATTTACTTTAAGAAAATCTTCATGGGTCTCTCCTCTTCCTAAAAATTGCAGTGATTGATTGTGAATAGATTGCACTCCGAGTTCAATGGCCACATAAGGGAAGCGAGTACGATAGGAGTCAATGAGCTGCAACTTCTCTAAGCTTAAGTTGTCACTGCGGGTGGAGATAGTGATACCGATGATATTGTCATCAATGCCTATGGTTTGGTCATAGATACTTTTAAGCTCTTGGAGAGTGGCGTTGGTATTGGTAAAGGATTGGAAGTGAATAATGAATTTATGTTTTAGCTGTTCACGCTGGCGCAGTCGCAGTCGCGACTTTTTAAAGCTGATGTTGTGAAGAATTTGTTCGCGTAGAGTTGGCCACTTGGGTGTTCGAGCACTGCTGCCACTACTATCGCAAAAGAAACAACGGTGTCCATTGGGACAAGTAAACCCAGCATCTACGGATACGCGATCGACTTTAGTATCGCCTCCGACGAGATCACGCATATACTGGGCAAACGAATAGTATGGCGATCTACTTTCCAGGAACAATGGCGCCTGCTGGGCATGCATCAACACAAGTAGCACAATCGGTACAAGTGTTGGCATCGATTACATAACGATCTGGGCCTTCGCTAATAGCATTGGTTGGGCACTCAGAAACGCAAGCACCGCAAGTAACACAATCTTCAGTGATTTTGTGAGTCATCGAACTTCTCCTCATAAAAATATGGAACCAACAAAATAGAATAATAATTAGCAGATCTAACTGCTTTAAGCTCGAAAGTAAAGCCAATCTTTTTCTGCTTAAAACTCGCAGATTCCTGGAGGTTTTTTCTACTTTTCCATTACTAAATCCCCGTATTTTATAGTAATTTTTAATTTAAAAGAGAGAACTTGTGGGGGAACTTTCAAAATGAAAATTGCTGTTACTGGTGCAACAGGTACCATCGGAAAAATGTTGGTTCAAGAACTTTGGGGAAGTGATCACGAGCGCTATCAACTGCTGCTTTTCTCAAGAAATCTTGATCAAGCTAAAAAAATTTATCACAACCTGGGTATTTCTGCGGGGGCCATTGGTATTCAAGATGAACACCTGCAGTTTGAGAAGTGGATCCCAGGTGACCATTATCACCTTTTTCACGCTTTAAATCGCTTCTCTCCCGATGTGGTAATCCACCTCATGGGAGAAAATATCGCAGAGGGGAGTTGGAAGACTGCTAAGAAGCAGGCAATCCTGCGTAGTCGTGTTGACTCCGGTATTGAACTTTATCGTGCTATTAAGAGCTTGACCAAAAGGCCCTCTCTTTTTGTGCAGGCCTCGGCCATCGGAATCTATGCTAATGGAACAGCTTGCGATATTTGTGAAGAGAACGAGCGTGAGTGTCGCAGCAATAGCAGCAATGGAAATGGAGCAACTGGAAGTGGTAGCGGGCCAAGTTTTCTCGCCTATGTGGTGCGCTCTTGGGAGGAGGCCACTGCTGAACTTGAGCGTTTGGGAGTTAAAAGGGTGATTGCTCGCTTTGCTCCTGTGCTTTCGATGGATGGGGGATTCTTAGTAAAGCTTGTCCCTTACTTCAAATGGTGTTTAGGTGTGGTTTTAGGGCCTGAGAAAGGGGGCCTTTCCTGGATTCATCACCAAGACGCCGTCTCTGCTCTCATCTATTTAATCGAGCACAAAGAGCTTCCTGGGGGCATCTACAACTTTACTTCACCTAAACCGACGACGAATGCCTATTTTTTTCAAACTTTGGCCAAAAGACTTCACCGTCCTTTATGGCCGTTTACCTTTAACTTTTGTTTAAAACTTTTAATGGGACAGAAGGGAAGAGAGCTGATCATGACCGATAAGCGTGTGATTCCACAAAAGCTTTTAGATCTCGGTTTTATCTTTAAGTACCCGACTATTGAGCAGGCGATTGTCGACCTGATCAAGAGGAAGGAGAAGAGTGTTTAAATGAAATGGCGAGTAAACGCAGGAAGAGTTTGGCAGATAGGGGGGATCGAACGCCATTTTGCAACTGGAAGCAGCGGCGAAGGCCCAGTTCTCTATTGGATGAGTCGTGAGCAACGGGTTTTTGATAATTGGTCGCTTCTTCACGCCTATGAGTGTGCAGAACGTGCTAATGTTCCTTTGGTGGTGCTCTTTGTGGTTATTCATAAATTTTTAGAGACTACAAAGAGACAACAGCACTTTATGCTCTACGGTCTAGTGGAGGTAAGAGAGGCCTTAAAATCTCTTGCTATCGATTTTGTGATGATGAAGTCGGATGATCCAGGGACAACAGTGGGTAATTTTGCCAAGAAAATTGATGCTTCTTTGATTGTTACCGATTTTGATCCCCTACGAGTAAAACAGATTTGGCAGAAAAATTTGTTAAAAATTTTTGATGCTCCAGTAGTCTTAGTCGATGCTCGTAATATCGTTCCCTGTACGCTTGCTTCTTCAAAAGAGGAGTATGCGGCCTATACTATAAGGCCTAAGATTAAAAATCTGCTACCCGATTATTTAGAGGATTATCCTCCACTTAAAAAGCGTGCGGAGGTGCACTTTTTAGCTCTAAAGTCGAAGGTTAAATTAGAGAGCACCAATGATGTGGTCGCCCTAGTGGATACACTCGATATTGATCCACAGGTAGAGCTTAAAAGTTGTAACAAATTTAGGGGAGGAACCAAGGCCGCACTAACGGTGCTAGAGAGTTTTATAAATGAACGGCTTCCTCGCTATGGAGAAGAGAGAAATAATCCTGTAGCGAGGATGACATCAGAACTCTCTCCTTACCTGCATTTTGGAAATATCTCTTCGCTTACGATTTACCATCGGATTCATGCACTAAATGGGCACTTTAAAAAAAAGTATGCAGCATCCATTGAAGCATTCTTAGAAGAGTTAATTATCAGGAGAGAGCTTGCCGATAACTTTTGTTTTTATAATCGTCATTATGACTCATTAGAGGGCGCGAAGGAGTGGGCGCTTACCACTTTAAACGAACATCGCAAGGATAAGCGAGAATTTATCTATTCGCAGTCGGAACTTTTGCTCTCCAATACCCATGACCCCCTTTGGAACGCGGCACAGATGCAGTTGGTTCGCAATGGAAAGATGCATGGGTATTTGCGGATGTACTGGGCAAAGAAGATTTTAGAGTGGAGTGAAACAGCAGAAGAGGCCCTTAAGTGTGCCATCTATTTAAACGATAAATATTCATTGGATGGACACGATAGCAATGGGTATACGGGGATCTTGTGGGCGATTGCTGGAGTTCACGATCGTGCTTGGAGTGAAAGGCCCATCTTTGGAAAAATCCGCTATATGAGTTATCAGAGTCAGAGTAAAAAAATCAATGTCGATCGTTATCTTCAGTTGATTTTAGATGAAGGCAAGATGCTCTCTTGATCCACTAGTACGCAGGCAAATTCACAAATTACCGCTAATTTACTACTCTCTTTAATGTAAGTTTTTCCTGTAAAGAAGAAGATATTTTTCATCTCTTCTTTTATTTCTACAACCATGCGAAGGGTATCTTTGGGCCTTACCATTTGTTTAAAGCGAGTGGATTCAATTTTGGTGACTACGCCAATTTTGTTTTTATCCAGCGGACTACTGGCACTATCTTCACTTCGAAGTTTAAGTAGTAGTCCACCGCTTTGAAAAAGCGCCTCACAAAGTAGTACTCCGGGCATCAGTGGTAATCCAGGAAAGTGTCCGCTCCAAAAGTTCTCCTCGCCACTTAAATACTTTTCAGTTTCAATCGCATGGCCATCACAAGAGACGATCTTGTCTACAAAGAGAAAGGGATCGCGTTGTGGAAGCCGACTGAGGATAGGATCAAAGGCAGGGGACTCTTGTCTGTTTTCTTTGGTGGTTTCCACGGTTATAGCCCTCCGCTGACGCGTAGGCAGCTTCCTGTGATGTAAGAGGAGCGACGATGAGCGAGCGCTAGCACTGCAAAGGCCACTTCGGAAACTTTTCCAAAACGGCGCAGAGGAACCTCTTTTTGATAACTCTCTTTCTGCTCTGGCGAGAGGTCGCTTAAGAGTTCGGTTTCAATAAAGCCTGGTTCCACCACATTGACGGTGATATTTTTTCTTGCCACCTCTTTGGCCAGTGATTTGGAGAAACCAACCAGGGCGGCCTTAGTCGACGAGTAGTTGGTTTGCCCAGGAAGGCCTAAATCTCCACCGATAGAACCGATATTGATAATGCGACCATAGCGATTGGAGAGAAAGTGCAAGACTGCATACTTACTCATCAAGAAGGTTCCTGTTAAATTGGTATCTAGAACGCTCTGCCAATGCTCTAAACTCATCGTGGCCGCCAGGGAGTCACGACGGATACCGGCGTTGTTGACTAGGATTTCAATGGAAGGGTGAGAAGAGGTCACCTCCTCATAAAACATCTTTACTTCACTTTCGTTACAAACATTGCATTTTGCAATCTGGAGTGTGCCAGGAAGTTTCTCCTCTTCAATCATTTTTATGGTCTCATGGTAGAATTTTTTTGCCGCAGCTTCATTTTGCCCCCAAGTTGCAATAACTGTGGCCGCACCAGCACGAAGAAATTCTTCGCAAATTCCTCTCCCAATGCCGCGTGTACCACCAGTGACGATTGCTCGCTGTTCAAAAAGTGTAAAATCATTCATGAATAAAAACTCCCTTTACTGAATACCGCTACAAGGTAGCGTGTGTGAGCACACTTTGTCACACGATTTTTTTGACTTTGCTTGGAGTTGGTGCCATGCTTTTGCAAATTAACGATTCACAGTTGGTAATAGCGTACGGAGTAATACAATGTTGATTAGGATTTTTATCTTAGCGGTCTTTGTCTATTTAGGAATGAAAATATATCGCGCCTATAAAATTTATAAACAGATTAAGTCACAACATTTACACAGGAGTGTACATACTCGAAAAAAACATCAGGGTGATGTTGTGGAAGCAGAGTTTAGAGAAATTAAATAGCTTTCGATCAACAAGAGTAAAGAGATAGAAAGGCATTTGCCAAAACTTTGTAGATAAAGGTATACATGTTGCTTAGGTTAATAGTTTGAGATTAAAGAGGGGATTCTACTATGAGAAAATTAGCGTTTGTACGCAGCGTGAGTGTTTTGCTGGTAATTTTCACACTTAGCTTTGCCTGTACTTCAAAAATACCAGAAATGAAAAGTTTGAGTGCTCAACAAAATCCAGAGTTACAATTACTCCAGAAGCTGGTTGCAAGTGAGAAAAAATCACTAGAAAGTGGCCACAAACCAGAGCGCTTTATTGCTATCTTTTCACCGCAAGAGTTCTTAGAGGCGGAGATGGCGCTAAGAAAAAATGGGGCCACCATTTTATTTCGTGAGGAGAAGAGTGGTTACTTGCACTTTGAGTCCTTGGCAAGTGATGCACTAAAAGTTCTAGAGCATCAAGTACCTCAAAGTTTGCTAGTGGATCGTCCCACTCGCTATGAACATTTTAAAATTGCCAAGGAAGATCTTCCCGGTGTGCCTAAATCCAATGGGAATAGAGGGAGAGTGACACCACCAGTTCCTAAAGATACCTACTCCATTCATATGACAAAATCGGACGCTTTAGTGGAGAGTTTCAAAAGTGAGTATGGAGTAGAACTTGATGGTAGTTCTACTACCATTGCTGTTTTTGATACAGGCCTTGATATCACCAGAACCGATGTCTTTCAAGATCGTATTGTAGGTCTTCGTAGTTTACGAGATAGAGATGTTGCCTATATGACAAAGGCCACAGAGAGTGTGATTGATGGTAAAACCTATTTTACAGGAAGTATCGATGGTATCGCTTTGCGAATTTTACGCACGCCTCGTTTGCAGGATGCAGATCGCGACTATTACATTGGATATTTTTCAGAAAAGCAATTTTCCAATTATAACGGCTATGCCAATTACGACTTTAATCAAGATAAAAAAGATAGCGGCATCTATACTGTAATTGCCTTTAGAGACGTTGAGGGAGAGTTTGTCGCTTACATCAATGTAAACGATACAGCAACCTATGGGGAAGAGCGCGGTGATCGTTCGATAGAGGATGAAAATAAACTGATGGATTTTAATTGGGTGGCCAAACACTATGAGGGAGAAAAGCGCTTTGTGGTCAACGAAAAAAATCCTATGAAGAGTTATTATCGTTATACGACACGAATGGATTTGTTAAATGCAAGTGGAGCACTGACAAAAGATAGAAACAAAGGGGTGATGAATCTTGCGATCAATATGGAGCGTGGACGTGAATTAACTGAGGATGGAAGCGCTTTTAAACTTGTGCGCAAAGAAGAGAGTGGTCAAGAGATTTATAAGATTGGTATTGTCGGTTTTGATATCAATGGGCATGGAACCTTTTGTGCTGCCATTGCCGCTGGTAACAATGCACTTGCACCGGAGTTAAACCCCGCTACCACCAAGGCAAAAATCGTAGGTGTCTCCTTTTTAGGAGGAGGATCTAGGGATGGCGATTTTTTTGATGAAATGCTAAGAACAATTGCTAATTATTCAAACGTGGTTTTTAGTTTTAGTTTTGGTAGTAGCTTTGAGATCAACGATGTCCAAAGTTCTGGTGCTAAAATTTACGATGCCCTTGCCAGAACCCACTCCGCAGCGGTGATCAAGGCCGCAGGCAACGATGGACCCTCCTTTAAAAGCATGGGTACAGAGGTTTCGGAAGCGATGATCTCTGTTGCAAACTACCTGGGATCGAACTCTAAACGCATCCATAGCGGTGGAAATTTCGAGGAGAATAAGTATTTTATCTCTCCTTCCTCCTCACGAGGACCAACTATGGATGGTGCTTTAAAACCCGATATTGGGGCCCCTGGATGGGTATTAGCAGCGATGCCGCTCTCTGCACACTTAGGTGAAGGGGAGACTCGCCATAGCTATCAATATTGGCCAGGAACCTCGATGGCCACTCCGAATGTGGCAAGTGTGGTTGCACTGCTTTATGATGCTGCTACAAAAGCGGGAATGAGAAAAGCTGACGCTCTCCCCGCAGTTTCTCTTGATAAGATTCATTTAGCACTAAAAAATGCGGCCCTACCCTACGATAGTGTCGTCTACATAGAGAAAAAAGGCGATGTGGTCAGTGATTACCAAGTCATGAAGCGTGAAATCTCTTGGCCCGAAGGTGGTGCAGGGAGAGTGAATGCGCTGGGGGCCTGGGAAGTCTTAAAAAAGATTGCAGATGAGGAGCAGGTGAACTTTTATGTAACCACTACAGCTTCAAAGATTGCCGATTACCCAAGGGCAGAGTCGCGCGGGTACTTTAATATTGATAAAATCGATAACTCTATCGATTTTAGTGTGAGCTTTGCTTACTCCAAAGAGAACTCTTTTCTCGATACCGATGATCTGGCAAAGCATGAGCGCTTTATTTTAAAAATTCCCAGCGACATTGATTGGCTCTCCTTCGATCTTTTAAGAGAGCAAAAAGAGCGCTATATCGATGTGTTTGCTAGTGAGCAAACGGCAATCAAACTTTTTGTTCGCACAGAAAAACTTTTAGAGCATGGCCGTTTAAAGGGTGGCATTCACCATGCCGTGGTCAAAGGATTTAATTTGCGCCATCAAGAGTTTTTTGATTTTGCCTTTCCTGTTACAGTGCTTGGGTATGATACCAAGTTTGATCCTATCTTGGATAAGAGTCATTTAGAGCGGCAAGGCTTTATCCCTTCTGGTGACTTTGTTCGCTACTTTTTGCCTTTGTGGAAAAAGGATAACGCTCTTTTACTCGATTTGGATGTATCAGGAGCAACTCCTGGAATGGTTGCTATGGAACTTTATCGCTTCGGTCATGCACTACCTGAGGGAAAAATTGAGCGTCTCTCCAGATGGGCCATTGGATCTTCTGAATTTGGAGATGGGCGTTCGCACCTTCGTTATATTGTAAGTGATCTTCCAGCAGGACTTTACGAGGTGGTTTTAACTGCCGATGAAAATAGTCCTTACACCTTTAGTGGTGCCAGTGGATCGTACTTTAATTTTCGCGCAAGTGAGTTTGCACTAGAGGTGGGAGAGATGAGTGTGAGAAGCGATGGCACCTCCACCAGCATTACTCTTCGCGACTGTCGCAATGCTGGTAGTTATCTGCGAATGGCCCATGCGGAGGTTAATTTTGCAGGAGCAAAATTAAATCGTACAGTACGTGTGCACGATCAAGAGAGTGTGGAGGTTCCCATCCACGTTCCTAATGGGTTTGACGAAATCATTATCAACACAAGCTATCTTGGTGGTGAGGAGAAGATGGATATCGATCTCACACTCACCTCAGACGACTCTTCCATCGAGCTTGCCACCTCGGGAGGGCCTACCGCCACGGAAGAGATTAGAAGTAAAATTGCACCCGGTGAGTATCGCTTAAAGATTTTAGGCTATGCCATTACCAATGCTAGCAAAGAAGCCGATTTTACCCTATCGATCAAGCAGCGGATGAAAACAGGGGTGAGCATCTCAAAATCGTTTAAAATCTTGCAACGCCTTGGAGAAGGTGAAACGCGTACTCTTGGTTACAACTATAGGTGGCCTTCAGGGCACATTTACGATTTAGAGAGTAGCTTTGTAAAGACGCTGGTAAATTTACCAGAAAAATTGCTTACTGGTGCTTACACTCCAATCATTGAAGTCGATATTGGCGCTCTCTATGGGACGACGATGCAAGAGCAAGTCTCTCTCTTTAGAAGGGAGTTGTAGTATGAAAAGAGGTTCGATCGTGGCCACTGCGCTCTTATTGATGAGTTCTATGAGTGCGAGTGCGCTTACCAGCACAGAAAATTACTATTGTAACATCAACACACTTCCAGAAAAGAGTGCAGTGGCCACTTCGAAGCTTCATGAGTTTGCCAAACCCTTTATTTTTGAAAAGGATGGAGTAAAGAGCAAGTTTAAAGAGGTTGAACTCTTTATGTGGAATCAAAATCAAAAGTTAAATCTGAAGATTAAAGATGCCACTCGTAAGTTAGAGATCAACACCCACTACCCAGCAGCTACTCCTGAAATTGTCTTAAAGTGGAACGAGTTTAAATTGCAATGCCTAACTCAAACAAAATGGGAAGAGCTTGCAGACGAAGGAGAGAAGTTGCTCTTCCCCGTTCCACTCACCGACGATAGCAACCTTATCCACTACAAAACACGCATGAGCATCTTGTTGCTTGCTGATATCGCCGTTAAGTATGTCGAAGGGGATACAGAACGCGATAAGATGAAAGAGGTTTTCTTTCAGCGTGGGCAAATTGTCGCCAAAACAGATAACAACAGTGATTGGTGTCTTTTCCAGCTACAAAGAAAGTTTGACCAGGACCTCGTGATCGAACAAGCAACAGAGATTCCTGTACTCTCTGTCTCCACGTACAACAACAGCAACAACTTCTTTGTCATAAACTACAACTTTATTGACTTAAACAAAGCAACTAAAGGTTTTGAGACCTCTGAGTGGGCGGCCTTTATGCTTAAATGCAAGATCTCCACGATGCGAACACTGACCTACAAACTTTTTAAAGAGATCACCGGCAACCGCTTTGTACTTAACATTCAACCTCTAAAATAAAAAGCACGAATCTGATCGAGGGTGGGAGTGGTCTCTGTTTTTAATAATCTTTTAAAATAGTCTGCCCAGTGCTTGGTGCTGAGGATAAAGGACTCAATATCCCAAGGGTTGCAGGTGATTTCTCCATCCAAGAGAGTATTTTTTTGTTTGATCATTTGTTCAACAAATTCTGGATGATCCTTCCAATGCTCTTTCGAGAGCACGTGAGAGATGATCTCTCTATAGTTTACTTTTTTTGCTTGGATGATCTTTTGAGGCCATTCAGGGTGATCTTTCCACTTAGCTTGGGAAAGAACGTGGCGAACAAGGAAAGCATGTTCATATTCCCCTCCAATCTCCAATAGCTGTTCTATCCATGGAATAAGCTGTGGATCATCTTGCCACTTAGGATTAGCAAAAATGGTGCTTCCAATAGAGTGACTGGCCTGATGGTTTTTGATGAGACTCCATACCCACTCACCCCACTTCGGATGACCTTTCCAGCGCGGATTGGATAAAATAGAGTTAACCAGTTCACTACTCAGCTCATAATTGTTTTTTAGAGACAAGAGTAATTGCTCGATCCAATGATCGTACTCTGGGTGTTTTTGCCAGTAATCTTGGGTGAGCACACTCCTGATGAGATCTTTTGAAGCTTCTTTTTGCAGTAACATCTCACTAATTAATGCTTCTGCATCTGGACGCTTTTGCGCAAAGGTAGTGGCCAAGAAGTAGTGTGTGAAACCCTCATCGTTTAAGGTGGATCTCACTTTGGAAATATCTTTATTCAAACACTCTTTGGCCTCCTCTAAAGGGATGCCTTTGCTTTGAAAAATCTCCAAATCAAAAAGAGTCTCTAGATCCTTTAGTTGCGCTATTAATTCTAGCGGATCACTTCTCCATTCTAAGTGATGGCAAAATTTCATCAGCTGGTGTTTAAAACTCTCGTTACTTAGGATGGAAGTGAACTGCTCCGAAGTTCCTTTGAGGATGGAGGATAGATCTGCAAATTTTTTATTTTTAAACAGTTTCAAAAAGAGATGAGTACTCTCTTTGGCATAAACATCGCTCATCGCATCTGTAGCACGAAGCTGTCCCTCTTCAAAGAGTTCTGGACGGCGTTTTAAAGCATCTTGCAGCTGTAGTCCAAGCGGAGAAAGCAGTTTTCCTACTCTATCTAAGTAGACACCCATTGCAGATCGCTCCTTATTTTGTAAAATACGATTAACTTTTGCTGCCATCTCTAGAGTAAAGGGAGCAAATTCGCCAAGCATTTGCTTGGCGGTTCCACTATTATTGGTACGCAGGAAATCGAGCGCTAAAAGAAAGCGATCCAGTTGATCTCCTCGATCATTTGCTTGAAAAGGGGGTAAGCTTGTGGGTTTGATTTCTATGGAATAGAGGGAGGAGTGGAGTGGTCTTGGAACAACTCCGGCAATCTTATTAAACGCGGTGAGGTCGTAACTTTGTGTGGAGAGGCGATCTAAATAGTGATCTCTTAGAGGAGAATCAATGTAGGATGTTGCTTTAAGTGGAAGATCTTTAGCGTAAGTCCTAAAGACCTCTAAGATTGCTGGAGAGTTGATCAACAGAATAAGATGACTAGGGTCAGGCAGTGCCAATTGCTTGGCCGGGAGCAGAGGATGAGTTGCTGCTTTCGAGTGCAGGAGTTCATTTAACCCTTCAAAGACACTTTGTGTATCCTCTGGAGAAATATGCATGCCGGCAATGGTGTGCAAGTAAAAGGAGGGTGTTCCTTCAATGGTAAGAATTGTTCCCGCCACATAACCCTTGACCCTCCCTTTTGCATCTTCCAAGAAGAAAACACGTTCCATCGGACTGTTGGCATACATTCCCGATTTTCCACTCGAGCAATCGTTACCCACAAAACCACGAAATAGGGCCACAGCGGGTGGAACCTCTTTCAGGATCAATTGTTTGCCAGAAACACTCTCCACTGTTTCAGTTTTTTTAGGAATAAGCTCACTATATTTTTTTTGGAGTCGTGAGGAGAGGTTAAATTTTTTGAAGACACCATAGGAGTTAGTAAGCTCTTTTAAAAGTTCACGATCATTAAATGCACTTAAATGCGACTCATTGACATAATCGAGAGCAGGCAGAAGTTCATCGGCATCGGCATCAGCAAACTCCTTGAAGATGATTTTCAAAGCAAATAATTGCTCTAATATTTTTAGTGCATCAACACTTTGCTTGAGAGTATGGATGAGTTGAGACTCATCACTTTTTTTAAATCCTTGGTTTGCTAAAGAAAAACCAGGGAAAACCTCTTGGAATGAGCGGCCGGCCAGTAACTCCTCATCAAGAATACGGATACGCTCTTCTAAAGGAAAACGCATCACTTGTGAAAATGCTTGTGGATCTTTTTGATAGCGAGGGTGCCGCTTTAATAGATTTCCCCACCAATTTCCCTCTGGATCTCCACTGATTTTTGCGGATGCCGTAGCGATCATGGTATCAAAATAGCTATCTAAGTTTTGAGCGGAAAGGGGAGGGTGGTTTTGCAAAAATTGTTTTAAGTCATCTTTACGCTCTTTAAAAAGAACTGGATCTACTTTGCTGATCTCTTGATGGATAGTTGCGACTTTCTTTAAATAAATCGAAGAAAGTTGCTGAGCATCTCCTCTCTCAGCAGCGAGTTTTTTGTACAAATCATCTTTAGTTAGCTTATCGAGCAAATTATTTTGCTGTTCGAGCAGTTGTAAGAGATTAACGTTGTAAGTGGTGGCCTCACTAAAGAGATTGGGTATCTCTTTTCTTAAATAGAAGAGAAAAGATATTTTATCATCATCACTTGCTAAGGTAGGAGCAAAAGCAGTGGTAGCATACCCTGTCCGCGAAGATAGTGACAGTAATAGTAATAAAAAAAAAGAGAATAAAAATAAAATTTCATAAACTTGAGCTTTTGGCAAAACAGCAGATGCTAATGGCGTATGTCTCATAAGTATATCCACCTTCTGGTAATCATCATTAATGCACAAGTAGAATGATAATAATAAGAATAAAAATCAAAAAGTGATTTTCCTGTAAATAGAACAACTATTCTTGAATTTCCACTAATTAACCAGAGAGAAATTTAGTTACAAACGAATACATGCCACAAGCAAATGGACAAAAAACTTGGCACATCAATAAAAAATATTGTAACCTTTGCCTAAAAAATGAATCCCTCGTTTCTCAAGATGCTGGAATAGAGCTAAAGGAATTTTATTGTCGAAAATAGTATAGGTAGTGTCCTAGTTATGCAATTAAAAGAATGTTAGTAACTGCTCATACCCTTCAACCATCTGCCCTATATCAGCTGTTGACAGCGGCATAAGCTAACAGCATCCTGTTGAAGGCAGAGGGAGTTATTGGACTATGCCCAGATTTAAAGAGAATAGCTCTCT
>JADGAN010000049.1 GCA_015231955.1 Oligoflexia bacterium
TGAGACCTCTGTTAAAGTTAATAAAGTCAACTATTGGATTCACTCCTATAGTGCTGGTGATCTTACTCTTCAATTTGTTCATGCTAATCGAGGAACCGAGGCCATTAATGATATTGGCATTATCCCTGGGGAATATTAGGTTTAATAAAGAGACTTAAAGCTGATAGCAGTAATTGCTGATAGCATCTGGATGAAAGTTGATGGTTGAAGGGAGTGAGCAGTTACATATTATTTACTTACGAAGCTCTATCCAGTTGTACCCTGAAGGAAGGGGGGTGGGGATGTCTTGGCGAGAGAAGAAGGTTTCGACGCCGAGGAAACTACGGGGGCCATTTGAAGCTGCGATATAAAATCGGTACATTTCAAGGGGAGTCCCGGTAGCACGAGCGTGGGCGAAGCTATTTTTAAAGAAGTAGGGAAGGAGTTTGCAAGGAGTGTCCTTGAGGATAATCACAGGCCGATTTGTTTGTGGATCATTTTCGATGCGGATATCTGAGAGGAGAATCTCACCGGCCTCAGTAAGCGCACGGAGAATTGGCGCGGGAAGAGAGGGGGAGGCAGCGTTACTGTTAAAAAAATTGATAACGCTGTTTTTGGAGAAGGTGCGTTCTTTGCTTTCACTTGCGAGTTCGCCTTTGATTAAGAGAGCGACACCGGCAACAATGGCGGCGGCGTTGGAGGTGCCTCGGTTTTGAGTACCGTCACTGAAGATGATTTCTGAATGAGCGATGGTGATTTCTGGTTTATTATTCTTGCCACGAGCAGAGAAGCTCTCTTTGCTGCCAATGGTGAGTACGCTTTTATTGTCTCCAGGAATCATGATTTCGTCATCGGAGGTGTGGTTTATGAAGTTTATGGAGTTGTCACTTTTTTGACCCAAAAGGGTCAGGCGCATACGATCAGTGTGAGCAAACGCGCCTGCCATTTTTTTGATATGAATGGAATAATGGCCTCTCGATAAGGTAACGGTAAGTCGCTCGCGTGCGTGCGATGTGCTCTTGCGAGAGTCATCTGCATTTTTTTTTACTTGCGCACGATTGGCGATGTCAATCACCTTGCCACTCTCATCGAGAAGCTCAAAATCCAAATCTTTGTTGGTTTGATAATCTTCACTCTCTTGAAAGTCGTTCCAGCTAAGAGTGATCGCTAGCGAGTTTTCATCGAGAAGGTTTTCAAAGCGCAGGATACGCTCTTCAACTTTTCCATTATAGACACTGCTGCCGTAATTTCCAGCGGCATTGATCCAAAGAATCCCACGTGAGCTGGCTTCGTTTACGATGGCATTGATAAAACCTCGGCCATCGAAATTTCCACCGTACTCCCAATTTTGACTATAAAGAATAATATCGACTTTTTTATCGATAGCAAACTTTACACTGTTCCTTAAATTAGTTAGCCCATTAGCATTGAGAAGATAAAATTTAGGAGCGAGACTTTGGTAGTAGGGTTTGCCTATCACGGCCCATACGATTTGTGCCATCCGTAGCCCATGCGGTGTCCACTCTAAGGGGTTACCACTGACGAATCCTCCTCCCGAATAGCTACTGATCATTTCAGTGGATGCCGGGAGATCTTTTTTTTCGGGGGAGTGGCCATGAAAACCGTTATCGAGGATAGCGATCTTTAGATTGCTTAAATAGTGAGCGCTCTTCTGCAGTTTTTCACTCAAAGCAAGGGCCTGTTGCCACTCGCGATCGTTTAACACTTCGACTGCAAGTAAACTCTTGCTAAGAACAAGGCAAGCTATTAATAGAGTAAAGATTATCCTATTCATAAACTAAATCTCACATTTAAAAATTTTAGTAATAACAGTGCCACCAGTTGTTGGAAGCGTAACGACCACTGCGATTGTGGTGATAGTAGTTTCTCCAGTAGTAGGGTGTTTGTGAATAATAGAAATACGATTGTGACCAGTATTGATGTCCATACGATTGATTCGTGTATGGATACCAAATAGAGGTTCCGATGGGACGCCAGTTGTGACCGTTATAAGGATGAAACCAGTAGGCACCAGTAGAGGAGGTTTCATCAAGTTCAGAGCGAGGGGTATCACTATCTTTTACTTCACTAACAATTGTTGCGCTTGCTTCAATTTTGGTGATGGAGTCAGCATTTAAACTGCCATCAGCGCTTAAGACCTCTTTCATATCTTCGACGTGATAGACTGTTTTGCTGTTGCCGCTTTCACTAATTTTAACAACAATTCCACTTTGAACATTGCGCTCGTCTAATTCGGAGTTTGCAAAAACAGAGGGAGAGAGAGAGGCCAGCAGGAGAGAAAAAGAAAACAATAGTGCTCTTTTTTTCATAGGTGCAATCCTTTTTTAAGCTAAAGGGTTTGTAATAGGGCAGAGTGGTATATAATTAGTATGTAAAGGTTGGCAAGTGAAGATTTTTTCGGGAGAGTGCGTCTTTTTTAGGCGAGGTTATTCAAGGTGGAGAAGTTAGTAGCTTAAGGCGAGAGCATTTGTCCTTGATTTCCAACGGATACGTTCGCGATGGCGGCCAATAGTTTCTATTAAAGAGTCTGCAAGTTCTGCAACGGCCACATATAAATTAGTGGAAGAGCGCTGTTGGATAAGTGATCCAAGCTTTTTTCCTTTGGAGATAAACTTTACAGAAAAGAGGTCAGGGCCTGCTTGACGAGGCGAATTTTCCATACTGAGAGTAACAGTTACTGGTTGGTTTTCAAAGTCGGGAAATTTGTCGACGACGGTACTCAATTTTTCAGTGACAATGTCGCGAAGGATGTCTGAGTGTTTGAGGTTCTTAAAGACGACTTGAATCTTTGACATGATCAATCTCCTTTAAAAAAAATCAAAATCCAAAAATTAGGACTTCATATGAAAATATAATACGATATTTTTTAAAGGCAATGCTCCATAGATAATTATGAATTAGAAATAGTTTAATGCTATCGTTGAAATAGAAGTGTAAGAAATTTTGTATTTTATTTATTTGGTTTTGGCCCAGATAGAAAATAGTTTACAAAGTTTGTTTGGGAGTATTATGAAGAGATGCAGTAATATTATTGGGGAGGTAAATGCATATGCAAGAAAGTATCAAAAGTAAGATTTCTGGAGTTGCTTCTTTTCTTCCTGATAGAGTTGTCACTAATTATGATCTAGAAAAAATCATGGATACCACCCACGATTGGATTGTTCAGAGGACTGGAATTGTTGAGCGGAGGTGGGTAGAGGGCACTAAGGTTACAACCTCTGATCTTGCCTATGAGGCTTCATTACGTGCTCTTGCTGATGCAAAAATCGATAAGAGTGCAGTGGATATGATTTTACTTGCTACTCTTAGTCCCGATCACGAGTTTCCCGGGACCGCTTGTTTTTTACAAGCAAAACTCGGCCTTAGTGAAATTCCTGCGATCGATATTAGACAACAGTGTAGTGGTTTTATCTACGCCTTATCTATTGGTGATCTTTTTATTAAAAGTGGCCGTTATAAAAATATTTTAGTTGTGGGATCTGAATTACAATCTCGCGGATTGGATAAGAGTACAGAAGGGCGTGATGTGACGGTACTCTTTGGGGATGGCGCTGGTGCTGTGGTCTTATCGCGTGCAACGGAAGGAGATCACTCCAATATTTTATCTACTCACATTCATGCTGATGGACAGTTTGCAAAGGAGCTTTGGGTTCCAGCACCGGGGCTGGCACTTGGGGATGATGCGCGAATCACAGAAGGCCACATGAAAGAGAAGCTTCACTACCCCCGGATGAATGGAAAGGCGGTGTATGTTCATGCAGTAAAGAGAATGATTGAAGGACTGCATGAGTGTTGTGATCATAATCAGCTGAATATGAACGATGTAGATCTCTTCTTATTTCATCAGGCCAATTTAAGAATTGTAGAGGGGATTGTTGATCGTTTAAAGCTCCCTCCTGAAAAAGTATTTAATACGATTGAGCGATTTGCGAATACAACTGCTGCGACTCTTCCTATTGGAATGGATTATGCGATTAAGGAAAATCGCTTAAAGCGAGGAATGCTGGTGGCCCTCTCAACTTTTGGGAGTGGCTTTACTTGGGGATCGGCACTGCTGCGCTATTAACATTGTAATGAAGAGTATTTGTTGATAAGAATGTTTTGAAATTTTTCTTTGAAAATTTTGCGATTTACCTTGCTTCCTAAAAGTTCCTCCATAGAAATCATTGTTTCCGAAGTAAAACCACAGGGATTGATTCCTTGGAAGGCATTAGCATCATAATCGAGGTTGATGGCCATTCCATGGTGGGTGATCCAACGTCGAATGGCCACTCCAATGGAAGCTAATTTCCGCTGGCCCACCCATACTCCAGTGTATTTCCCATCACCGGGTGTGGTGGAGCTGCTGCCAGTGGCGGTAATGTTATAATGCTCGCGTAGAAGGTAAACAAGGGCCTCTTCAAAGGTTCGAAGAAAAAGATGAATATCGCGTCCATAGTTTTGTAAATTAAGAATAGGGTAGATGATAAGTTGGGAGGGACCATGATAAGTGGCCTTACCTCCACGTCCGATATGGAAGATTTTTCCACTAAAGTTGCCAAGATCGTGTGCTTCACTATTTTTTCCAAGGGTGACTACAGGGGGATGGGAGCAAAAGAGGATTGTTTGGCATTCACCTTTGGCCACAAGCTCGACCATTTCGAGCTGTTTCTTTAGGCCTTCTTCGTATTCGATGCACCCAAGGTCGAGTGATGTGAGCTTGATATTTTTTGGAGAAGATGATTTGGAAAAAAATTGGTGAGCACGATAGGAGCTACGGACGAGCGGTCCCGCGATCACTTCGAGAAAACCGTAAGAGTAGGCCAGCTCTTGCAAATCTTGAAAGTGTTCACTCTTAAGGTATTCAACAACTGCTGCATTTTTAGGAGTGGGGCGAAGGTATTGTCCAAGAGTGAGAAAGTCACAACCAACACTACGAAGATCATGAAAGGCGGCCTTTAAATCTTCACGATTTTCACCCACACCTAGCATTAAGGATGATTTGGTATAGATGGAGGGATCGAGTGCTTTGATTGTTTGCAAAAGTTTTAAGGAGTAGTCATAGTTTGCTTTAGGATCACGAAGGGTAGTGGTGAGGCGCCTGACACATTCGAGATTATGGGCCCAAACAGTGGGCCTTGCTTTTGCGATAGGGGCAAGGGCATCCTTTTCCTGACCAAGAAAATCGGGTGTGAGAATTTCCACCAGCGTGTGTGGGGAGTATTTACGGATAGCGGTGATAGTATCAACATAGTGCTGGATGCCTCCATCAGGGAGGTCATCGCGAGTGACACTAGTAAGAACCGCATACTTTATTTTCATCTCGGAGATGGCCTTGCCCACACGCTCGGGTTCGCTATTATCGAGCGCTTCCGGAGGGTTGCTTTGAACTGCGCAAAAATTGCAGTTGCGGCTGCAATTTTTTCCTAGCAACAGGAAGGTGGCAGTGAGATCATTCCAGCATTCGCTACGATTCGGGCAGTGGGCCTCTTGACAGACGGTTCCTAAGTTTAGGTTTTGTAAAATCTTTTCTGTCTCTTTAAAGTTTTGGGAGCAGGAGAGACGAATTTTGGGAAGTTGAGTTATCATAAGTTGATGACCTAACTAAATAGGGTGAAACAAAATAATATGTACTAATACTTCTTAGTATGGGAATAGTGAAGAAAGTTTTGAATTAAAAGAGAGTGAA
The DNA here is from genome assembly GCA_015231955.1 of Oligoflexia bacterium. GTDB lineage: Bacteria > Bdellovibrionota > Bacteriovoracia > Bacteriovoracales > Bacteriovoracaceae > JADGAN01. The sequence continues at coordinate 5,669 of JADGAN010000049.1, forward strand.
AAGTTATGAACAATAACAACAGTAGTAACAATAATAATAGCAGCAATAATAACAGAGGAAGTAGTAAGGATATTCGGGAGAATAGGGATAGGGGGCGTAGTAGATTTCGAGGTCGCTCCTACAATAATCGTAATCGTGATCGTGATCACGATCGGCGCGATAGTCGAGAAAACCGAGATAACCGAGATAACCGAGATAATCATGATAACCGTGAGCAAGGACAAGGCAAGTATACTACTGGGATCAATAAAAATCGGATTTTTGATGAGATGTGGGATCGCTTGAGTAAACTTCATGAAAAATATTTGCAAATGCGGAAAAAATTTTTTGAGGGACAGTACCGTATGAAGGAGCGTGAACGAACTAAATCGGAGGGTGAGCTTGTAAATTCGCTGAGAACGATTCGTAAGTTAGAGGAGATGATCTCTAAAAATCATCGTGGATTATATGAGAGAAAGGTAACAGCATACCGGCAAGATAATTTGTACTCTTTAGCAAAGCGGGATGAAGTGGCCTTGGGTCAAGGAGCAGCACAGAATCAGAATCAGAATCAGACTCAGGCAAAAGCGGCTTTTGCTTTTGCGGAGGTTGGCCCTTCTTCTATTGGTATGGGGGGGCCTCACCAGACGTTAGAGCAAGGTAAGCGAACAAGTTTTAAAGGTGATACTGAGGAGAGTGTTGGGAGTATGCTCGACTATCAGGAATATCGTTCCAGTAAAAAGAAGAGCGAGTGAGCATGGGGGATCAAGAGAGGGGGACCATTTTGCGCTCATCGATCGTGATGAGTATCGCAACTTTTGCAAGTAGAATTTTGGGGTTGGTTCGAGAGCAAGTGATGGCCATGACCTTTGGGGCCTCTCACTTGACCGATGCCTTTTTAGTGGCCTACCGAATCCCTAATCTGTTACGCGATCTTTTGGCAGAGGGAGCTTTCTCCGCATCCTTTGTGCCAGTGTTTACCGAGGTGAAAATCAAGGGAGGAGATAACGCTGCTCGTGAGCTGCTCTACTCCATTGCTATTTTATTGGCCCTCATTACAGGAATTGTTGGTGTTTTGATTTTTATCTTTACACCAGAGATCATGGGGGCCTTTGCTCCCTCCTTTAAGAGCGATCCAGGGAAATTTGCCATTGCGGTCAACTTGACAAGGTGGATGGCAAGTTATCTTTTATGCGTCTCCATTGCGGCCCTCTTCACAGGTGTGCTAAATTCCCATAAAATTTTTTTCCTACCATCGCTTTCTCCTGCGCTCTTTAATGTGGTGATGATCTCCTTTTGTCTGTTGTTGCCTACACTTTTAGAAAAGTATGGGTACTCGCCTGTGTATTGCTTAGGAATGGCCGTGATGGTGGGTGGTTTTTGCCAGGCGTTAATGCAGTTGCCGATGCTCTTTCGTAAGGGGTATTTGCCGCTAATTCCAAAAGTGATCTTTTCCGCAACAGCAGTGCGAGTGGTAAAGCGCCTAGGACCTGGCCTGATTGGATTTGCAGCGGGGCAAATGAATCTTTTTGTAACTACAGTTTTGGCCTCGAGTATTATAGGGGCGGTGTCGTGGTTAAACTACGCTTTTCGCCTCTTTCAATTCCCTGTTGGTATCTTTGGGGTGGCGGTTGCCAACTCGCACTTGGTGCATTTTAGTTATGCTATCAAGAGTGGCGATTATGAGCGTGCCCAAAAATTGATTCGTGAAAGTTACCATCTTATCTTGTCGATGTTGCTTCCCGCAACAGTCTTGCTTTATGTGCTTGCTAGTGAAATGACTCACATCATATTCGAGCATGGCCATTTTAAAACTTTTGATACTATCATGACTGCAAAAGCGCTTTGCCTTTATGCGATTGGTCTTCCTGGTTATGGGATCTATAAGCTCTTAGTGCCAACTTTTTACGCTCTCGATAGGCAGCGCATTCCGACCATAACAACGCTTGCAACTGTCGGAGTTAATATTGTGCTATGTATTTGGCTGACGCCAAAGTTCGGTTTTCAGGTGCTGGCATTTGGGACAACAGTGACCATGCTTCTTAACTCGCTGATCCTGATGGAATTTTTGCAGCATTACATGAAGCTTCCTGCCACCTTTTTTATAGGGATGCCGGTGTTGAAATATTCTGCTGCATCACTAGTGATGGGTGTGGTCACTTATTTTGCGGCCTCTCGCTTTTTCTATTTTGATTTAAGCGTGGGCCTACTGACGAAAATTTGCCAGCTTTCAATGCTGCTGGGGCTAGGGGGAACAATCTACTTACTCGCAATGGGGTGCATGGGAGAGCGTGAAGTGCTTCTCTTTGTCTGGGAAAAAGTTAAGAGATTTAGAGCGAAACTCTCTATTTTTTAAATTTTCTTGCTGACAATCCTAGCGGATACAATCAGAATAGGTATCGGTACGTTCCGTTGTGATCACGTGTGAGTATCTGTGATCACAGGAGTTCAGTTGTGTTCAGTCACATTTAGCTTGCGCTGAATTAAGAAGGAAGATATTTATCATGAAAACCGATTTTGAAACGTTACGATCTCTAGCTAGATATACAATTGATCACCTTATTGAGAAGCGTTACATCCATTTTTCTCCGGAAAATCGTGAACCATTGATTGACGGGCTTGCAACTGAGTACGGCGTTAGCTTTTCGACGGACGAAGACATTAAAGAACAGGCCATTGAAGAGGTTGAGGACAAGCTGGGCGAGGGAAATATTCCTGAGAACATTACGGAAACAGAGATGTTTAATCATGCTCGCAAAGAGATCATCAAGTCGTTTCAGGGAGAGACAATCGCTGGGTTGTACCTGGTCGAATCACTCCACCAAGTGGCCCATCGAGTGAGTAGCTTTCTTATGCAATCGCCTCATATTGAGGATGTGTTTGCAAGTGATGAAGAGCTACTGATTCTGCTAGTTCAAAAAATCAAGGGATTTTCTATTAAATAAATAGGCCATCATAAAAAGTTTCTACACCTAGTCTTATTATTCTCTATATTTTTAGTTCTGTAACTGCGATTTACTTTTACCTTGTCCTTGAAGGCGTTGAGTAATAACATTAAAAGAGTAAGCGTCTAAAGCATCGTGTTTTTTATTGAAGCTTGAGGAAGGGTATTCATATGATCAAACTAGCTAGAACCGCTCTTAGGGTTACTGTAGGATTAACTTTCGTTGGGTTAATAGGTGTTAGTGTCATTGCTTCTGCGGATATAGGGCGCCAGCAATACATGGGAAGCAGTGGTGGTGGTGGTGGTGGTGGTGGCTACGGTGGTTACAGAGGTAGCGATTACAGCTATGGCCAGGATGATGATTACACTGATATGCGAGATGATTTGGGAGGAGATGGCGGTCGTGGCGGCAGTGGTGGTGGCCGTGGTGGCATTAGTGCCGGTGGATATGCTGGAGGCAGTCTCTCCTATGGACTGAGTGAATGTTCTGGGCTTAGTGGGAACGATGCAGCTTTATGTAGAAAGCTTGCAATGTCGAAATATTTTGGCGGAGAGGGTGGTGTCGATTGTATTGAGTGTATGATGGAGGCATCACAACCAGAACCCAGTGGATGGGAAAAGGCCGCCATGGTTTTAGGGGCAACCATGCCCTCGCTAGCAAGCTTAGGCTCTAATATTGCGTGGGCGCATAACTGGGGACAGTCTCAAGATACTTGGGCCAACGCTTACAACAATGGTCTTAACGCTTGCAATACTCGCTTTCAAAATTACACCAATTACTTGAGCACCAATGGCATGAATCCTCTTGGACCACAAGATGCCTATATGATGATGCAATGTAATGGTTTGCCGACGGGCGGTTATGCAGGATTTAATGGAATGCTTGGTAATGGTCTTGGTGGATCTGGAAATCCTTACTTGGGTGCTGGCTATACTCCAGGATTTTTAGGAGGAATGGGCGGGCCATATATGGGTGGCGGACTCAATGCAACTTTGGGGCTTGGGCCATTTGGGGGCCAATTTGGAATGGGTGGTCCTTCTGGTGGAATGGGTGGCCCTTTTGGTGGTGGCACGGGATTTGGAGGTATGGGGCCTGGTATGGGCAGCGGCCTTGGAGCTGGTTTTGGAATTGGAATGGGCGGTAGTCCTTTTGGCGGAATGGGTGGTTCTTTTGGTGGTGGAATGAATGGTGGGTTTGATCCCTTTGGTGGAATAAATGGAGGATTTGGAGGAGGAGGCAATGGTGGGTTTGGTGGCGGACTCAATCCTTATGGTGGTGGAACGAATGGTGGATTTAATCCTTATGGTGGACTTGGTGGTGGGTTTGGGGGCAGTATTGGATTCCCAGGTTTACCGATGATGGGTGGTAATATGGGTTACCCTGGCCTTGGCGCTGGACTTGGCCTTGGTGTAGGTGGGCCTGGAGCAGGGATGATGCCTTGGGGGAGTGGTGGTATTGGTGGATATTGGGGGGCAAGCGGCGGTTGGGGTGGTGGAACTCCTGGAATGCCAGGAGGAACCGGGGGGGCGATAGATCCCTACACTGCAAACTATCAACAAAACATGATGCTTTCGTCGAGGTATCAAACGAACCTTTATGCCAATAGCTTGGCCAATATGCAACTAGGTCAAGATTATCAACGCGCAGGAACGAACTACTATAATAATGCTGGTAGCATGGGCATGGGTATGGGTATGAATCCTTATGCTGGTCTTGGAGGAGGTCTCAATTTCGGGGCCGCTCCTTTCTCCATGGGAAATCTTGGTGCCCAATTTAGCATTGGCGGAGGCTTCGGTTATTAGTTAGGTTAGAGGGCGCATCTCTTTGCCATCGTAGATGAAGATGACCTCTTTGTTGTCGTACTTGGTTGCGAGGTTTATGGGGCGTCTCCAGATGGCAAAAATGTTTTTCATAGTATCGTGAGCGTAGTTGAGGTCGAGGTCAACACCGTAGTGGCGATGGCAGAGGAGAATTTCCCCTCGATTGTTGTAATTGCCATTTTCGATTTCGATCACCGGAGAGCCAAAGTTGGTGAGCGAAGTGAGTAGCTTTTGTTTGATGGCGAGGAAGTCGCGTGTATCAATTTCGTTGCGGCCAGTGCGCGGGTTGAATTTATAAGTAAAGATTTGTTGGCGATTACAAAATTCGGGAGTAAGAAACTCGTCGATAAAGGTGATATCGTTGTGAGAGCGACGAACATCAAAAATTTTTGCCTGTCCACCTTTAAGGCGTAAATCCCAGTGCTCCTTCTCGTAGAGATTTTCACACTCATTGTACTCTTTTCCAAAACGGCCGGTGTTCCAGCGATACTCGATATCGCGGAAGAGTTCTAGCCCCACTTTGTAGGGGTTGAGTTGCTTTCGGCTCATCTGCATGATGCCGGAGTGGTGATCGGCAAAGTCGGTGATTTCGGAGGAGCAGGCGGCCTTTTCTGTCATGATTCGCGAGTGCCAGTAGCTGGCCCAACCCTCATTCATTATTTTGGTGAGGCGTTGAGGAAGAAAGTAGTAGGCCTCTTCACGCAGGATGCTGATGACATCAGATTGCCACTCGGTGAGTGGAGCGTGCTGGGCCAAAAATTGCATGATATCTTTGCGAGAGGAGGAGGGTGCTTTGTGAATCTCCCCGGTTTTTGCGAGTGCATGAACCGCCTCTGCTTGTGCTGTAGGATTGTTGGGATCGAGGGATGCTGCTTTCTCTTTCTCCTGATCCTCTTTTACAGATTTTTTATCGTGGTGTTTATCTTTGTGCTTTTTGTGCTCTTTTTTGGAGTGTTCTCCTTTGTCTTTATCCTTGTCTTTATAGTAAGGGCTGCGCATAAAGGAGCGCAAGGCCTCACTGCGGTCATCGTCATCGGAGCGCAGGCTTTCGTCTTTCGCCTGTTTATCGATCTCTTTGCGTTCACGTTGCAGTTCTGGCGTTTCAAAGAGTGCACTGATATCGATGAGATTGTCGAGAGACAAGACTTTATCGATAAATTGTTCGACCACATCAGATCCATGCTGTTCCATGTAGCGACGGATTTTAGTGCGATGGTTGGCCATGGTGTCCATCATTTTACGATTGGTGGTGGAGAACCAATAGTTATTTTTGAAGAAATCGGCGTGTCCGTAAACGTGGGCCATCACCGTTTTTTGATCGACCATGTAGTTGGCATTTAGGAGGTAGGCGTAGCAAGGATCGGTGTTGATCACCATTTCATAAATTTTTTGAACACCGTAAGCGTAGCCTTTGGAGAATTGGTCATAATCCATTCCAAATTTCCAATGGGGGTAGCGAGTAGGAAAGCCTCCTTGTGCGGCCAAAATGTTGACGGTCTCATAATCGCAAAGTTCAAAAATTACTTCGTAGAAAGAGAGGCCGTAATCGACAGCATATTGGCAAATTACTTTTTGTAGTTCCAGTAACTCTCCACTGATTGGTCTGGTTTTTTCCATTACGCTCATTCGTTAGTTCCCTTTACTCAAGAATTCTTTGATGGAGTCGAGGATTCCATCTTTGTTTTTAATCTTGCTTAAGATTACATTCTCACTGCGCTCACCATACTTTTCAAAGAGATCTTTATAGAATTGTCCTGATCCGTAGCGACTCTCAACTTGTCCGTAGCAGAACATGTTGGAGACTGGGAGAATATCTTTTTCGAGAAGCTCTAAACAAAGTTTGGTGTCGTCGAGGGACCAGTTGTCCCCGTCAGAGAAGTGAAAAGGATAGATGTTCCATTCATTAACATCGTAATCTTTTTTTATGATGTCTTTACAGAGAAGGAAAGCAGAGGATATGAGTGTACCTCCGCTCTCCCTGGTCTTAAAGAAGGTGTCTTCATCAACCTCTTTGGCGGTAGCATCGTGAATGATGTAGCGAATTTCAATGTTTTTGTATTGATGCCTTAACCAGAGGTTGATCCAAAAGGATTCAGTGCGAACGATCTCTTTTTGTTCATCACCCATGGAGCCGGAGACGTCCATCATGTAGATGACTACCGCAGAGTTTTCATACTCAACTTTAGTGTGAGCAGCTTTGTAGCGGTAATCATCTTTGGTAGGAATGATGATGGGATTATTAGCATCGTAAGTACCAGTGATGATCTGTCGCTTGAGCGATTCACGAAAAGTGCGTTTAAAGTGGCGAAGCGATTCCGGTCCAATGATTCCAATCGTAGTGTAACGATCTTTTCGTGATTCGATCTGGTGTTTGCCTTTGGGCTCGATATTAGGAAGCTCGAGTTCTTCTCCTAAAATTTGCGCTAACTCCTCGAGCGTGAGATCTACCTCAATATCTTTGCTGCCTGGCGATTGTCCAGCTTTGCCTTCACCACTTTCGTTTGGTTGCCCATCAACGGGGTCTCCACCTTGACCTTGTCCTTGTCCCATGCCTCCTTGAGAGCGATCGCCGAAGCGAAAATGTGGTGTTTCAATGTGAGGTACGGGAATGGAAAAACGCTTTCCTCCCTTGGGAATAACCATATCACTACTGGAAACGTATTTACGAAGACCTTCGCGTATCTTTCCTTTAATGATTTTTCGAAATCGAGCGTGATCCCTTTTAATTGGATGGTCCACGAGAAACCCCTTTGATTAAGATAAGTAACTGAACTCTAGCTCTTTGCTGAGTCTCCTTTTGCAAAAATCGATGCTACAAAATTCAGCGCATCTGTCGCACAGATCTCACAATAACCTTGGTTTTTAATGAGACGTGCTTTAACCACATCAATCTTCTCTTGGGTCGATTTATCCACAACGTTGGAGATGATCGTTGTAAGTTTGATGGTATCCTTTTGATCTTCAAAGAGCTTAAGCTCGAGTGCACGGTGGAGGCGCTCATTCTTTTTATAATCGAAATTTTTACCTTCAATGGCGAGTGCTCCAATGTAGTTCATGATTTCTCGACGGAAATCATCTTTTCTTGATTCTGGAATATCGATTTTTTCTTCGATAGAACGCATGAATCTTTCATCGGCCTCTTCGAGACGGTTGGAGTATTTATTGCGAATTTTTTCTTTTTGCGTGTGTGCTTTGACGTTATCAATATAGTTGGAGCAAAGAGTTTGAATTGCTTGCTCGTCTACACTGATGGCCTTTTGCACATCATTCTTCACAATGTCCTCATACTCTTGGCGTGCGATTGCCAACATTTCACGATAGTGATCGAGCATTTCAGGGGAGTTGACAAGGGCGTGGTGCTTTAACCCGGCCTCTAGTTCATTAAATACCATAAAAGGATTTAAACATCCGACGTGTCCATGCTTTACCAGGGAGTTAGAGATTTTATCTTGAATATAACGAGGAGAGATTCCCTCCATCCCTTCGCGCATAGCTTCTTTGCGCAACTCTTTCACATTCTCTTCGTTGTAGCCGGGTAGTGTTTTCCCGTTGTAGAGTTTCATTTTTTGCAAGCGAGTGAGATCCGATTTTTTTGGTTCTTCAATACGCGTAAGCACCGCCCAAGTTGCGGCCATCTCGATGGTATGAGGAGCGATGTGGATACTGCCAATGGTTTTTTGATTGAAATCACGCTCATAAATGCGAATCTCTTTATCGAGGCGAGTGATGTAAGGCACATCGATTTTTACCGTACGATCGCGGAGTGCTTCCATGAATTCGTTGTTTTGCAATTTCTTGTACTCAGGCTCATTGGTGTGTCCCAGAATAATCAGGTCGATATTGGTTTGAGAAAATTTCTTGGGCTTAATACACTGTTCTTGAGAGGCGCCAAGCAGGTCGTAAAGGAAGGCCACATCGAGTTTTAACATCTCAATAAATTCTACCATTCCGCGGTTGGCGATATTGAATTCACCATCGAAGTTAAAGGCGCGAGGATCGGAATCGGAGCCGTAACGGGCGATATTGCGATAGTTGATGTCACCGGTGAGCTCTGTGGAGTCTTGGTTCTTCTCATCTTTTGGCTGGAAAGTTCCAATACCGAGACGATCTTTTTCCGAAAGGATCAGGCGTTTTACCTTAATATGCTTCATCACTTGGGTCCAGTCGCCATTATACTTGAGCAGGTATTGCTTTAAAATATAGCGACATGCTGGATTGACTTCACCGCGGATGGTGACCTTGCGATCTTTTTGACTGCGATTCATGTCTTGCAAGAATTTTTCACGAACTTCAAAGGGGAGGAGTTTTAGAGGCTCTTCGTGCATAGGAGAGGCAAAAACTTTATGGCCACCGAGAATTTCTGATTCACTCTCATCCACCCATTCGTAAGTATAAAGTGCACCATCGTCGGTTTTTGAGTAGTATTCCAATCCTTTCTTTAATAAACGAGCAATTGAGGATTTTGCTGATCCGACAGGTCCATGTAGGAGGAGAATTCTTTTTTCTGTGCCGTAACCTGCGGCCGCAGATTTAAAGAAGTTCACTAATTTCATAAGGTGAACATCGATACCAAAGACGGCATCTTTGCCATTATCAAAAGGATCATCAAAGAAATTATAACGAGTGATCTCTTTTTTGTACTCCACATATTTGGTGGTGCCAAAGCTGATGATCATATCATAAATGCGCTGAAAAGCGTTTCTAGTGACTCCTGGTCTTTCAGAAACAACGTCAAGGTAATCTTGATAGGTTCCTACCCAGTTGAGATGAGCAAAATCAGCGACTTTATAATTGTCCAGCATGAACTTTTTAATATCTATTTTTGACATGAAATCCTCCTCCTTGGTGCCATTTTATGTAAAACCGGTTTTACATAAACTGTTACGGCATTTTTGTATTTGATATATCCAAAATAATTAATTTCATTCTTTTTTTTCTAAGCAGGCAATTTTTTACTACTGAATCGGCCTATAGTTTAATTTTATGCCTATTATGAAAATTATTCTATTGGTAAGCAAATTGATTCCTATTGTGTTTTTTTTCATTTTAAAGTTGAGGTTTTTGTTAAATTAATAATTTTGCTTGGGCATTGATTATGCTATTTGCTAGAATTAACTTCAGCAGAAAGTGCTATTATGGGGTAATATATTATTCAAGAGGAAGATTTATATGGGAATACTGTCTATAGGGAAAACAGATATTGGCCGTGTCCGCAAGAATAATCAAGATGCTATCTATCTTAATCATCAAGTTCACCTCTACCTTGTAGCTGATGGTATGGGAGGGCATAGTGGAGGAGAAATTGCGTCTAGTATTGCAGTCGAAAGTATTTCAAAATATTTTATGAGTAACGTTAACAAACTTGCTCCAGAGGAGCTTTTAAAAAATGCCATCAAGTTTGCTAATCAGAGTATTTTTCAATACTCCAAGAACTCACCTGCGCTACGAGGAATGGGGACAACGGCGTGCTTACTCTTTTTTAGTGGGTCAAATCTCTATGTGGCCAATGTAGGAGATTCTAGGGCGTATTTGATTAATCGCGGGTATTTGTATCAATTGAGTAAAGACCACTCTTTGGTACAAGAGAAAATTAACCTGGGGATTTATACACGAGAGGAAGCGGCCAAAGATCGGCAAAAAAATGTGTTGGTTCGAGCAGTAGGGCATGAGGAGCGAGTCGAGATTGATGTTTTTAATTATCGCGTCTCTAGGAACGACATGTTCATTATTTGTTCCGATGGGTTGCATGGGAAGGTAAGTGATCGCGATCTTCTCTATCTAGCTTCCAAGCAGATTGCCGATCCTGCGGTGGCGAGCAAGGAGCAAATAGAAGCATTAGCTCTCAAATTGATTGAGCAGGCCAATTGCAATGGAGGTCAAGATAATATTTCTGTGATTGTTTCTGTTGCTCAGTAGGAGAATAAGTATTAAATTTTATGCGACAAAACAAGTTCATAGAGGTTTGTTTGGTGCTGATGGCTAAACATGCCTAGCAAGGAGCTGGTGATTGAATCGATTTTATACAATCATGATTATTCCTGAACATGGCGAGAAGGTGATCTCCTTTCGTATTCCAAGACTCCTTTTTCGAGCGCTCCTGCTTCTCTTCTTTGTAGGAGCACTCTTTGCAGTGCTTTTGGCCTACGACTATAAGCAGATTTTAAATCAAGTTTATGAGAATAAGTATTTGGTGCTGGAGAATTATAAACTTCGTGATCAGTTAGGGGTTTTCCAGCTAAAGATTAACACGCTGTCGAATGATCTCCAGCGTATTTCAATCTTTGAGAAGAAGTTACGGATGCTAACCGGAGTGGGTGATGGTAAGGGGGAATCAAAAATGATCCCACCGCCAGAAGGAGAGAGGCCAGAGGGTGATCCTCTTGGTAACCTTACCGCCCCTGGTATTGGTGCTGGTGCTCATCGGGCCATAGGTGGTAGTGAGCGTGAGATTGATATGAAAGTGTTGGAGGGAACCAAGGAGTTTATTGATTTGCGTGATCTTTACTACCAACAGCTTGCTCGCGATTTTGGCATTCCAGTTGACTATTTTTATACGGCAACTTGGTCAAAACTGGTGAAAAAAGGTTTGGTGTTGGCCGATCAATTTGCACTCTTCGATTTTCGCTATAATGCACTTAAATCCTCTGTGGGAAAGTTGGAAGTTGCCATTAATGAACTGGATCGTTTTTGGTTGGATCGGGAGTCGGTCTTAAAATCGACGCCTTCGATTCTGCCGTCAGTTGGGTGGCTTACTAGTTTTTATGGAGTTAGGCAAAGCCCTTATGCAGGAAGGCCTAAAATTCATGAAGGGCTTGATTTAGGTGCACGCACTGGCACCCCGATTGTTGCATCTGCTGATGGTGTGGTAATCTATTCTGGTCACCGTCCCGGACTTGGAAAGTATGTGCAAATTGACCACGGGTATGGTTTGGAGACGGTGTATGGACACTGCAACCGATTGTTTGTGACCTATGGGCAAAAAGTGAGCAGAGGTGATGTGATTGCGGAGGTGGGAAATACGGGGCTATCGACAGGCCCCCATCTACATTATGAAGTGAGAGTGAATGGTATAGCGGTTGATCCGCTCTATTTTGTACTTGAATAAAAATCAGGAGATATTGACGATGTTAAAGGCAGTGTTAGAGAAGATATTTGGAGATCGTACCGATAAAGATTTAAAGCAGCTGTGGCCCATTGTTCATGAGGTGAATGCTCTAGAGAAGAAGATGCAGGCGATGAGCGATGATGAGCTTAAAGCGCAGACGCCTAAATTAAAGGAGATCTTGGCGCAAGGAAAAAGCTTAGAGGATATTTTGCCAGAAGCGTATGCAACGGTTAGAGAGGTCTCTTGGCGTGTATTGAAGATGCGCCATTTTGATGTGCAAATCTTGGGAGGGATTGTGCTTCATCGAGGAATCATTGCCGAGATGAAGACAGGAGAAGGAAAAACGTTGTGTGCGACTTTACCCCTCTATTTAAATGCACTGTCGGGCAAGGGTGCACACCTAGTGACAGTTAACGATTATTTAGCAAAAAGAGACGCCAATTGGATGGGTGGGATTTATAATTTTCTTGGGATGAGTGTGGGCGTGATTATCTCTGATCAGAGTGATGAGGAGAGGCATGCGGCCTATCGGACAGATATCAGCTACGGAACCAATAATGAGTTTGTCTTTGATTACCTTCGTGACAATATGAAGTTTCGCCCTGAGGATTATGTGCAAAGGCCTCACAATTTTTGTATTGTGGATGAGGTAGACTCAATCTTGATTGATGAAGCAAGAACTCCACTTCTCATTTCCGGACCTAGTGAGAGCAATCCTGAGCTGTATCAGATGGCAAATAAGATTGTACCGATGTTAAAGCGTGATGAGCATTTTACTTGTGATGAGAAAGTAAAATCGGTGGTGATGACCGATGCGGGGATTGTTAAAATTCAAGAGATGCTGCGAATAAAAAATCTCTACGAAATGCAACATGTGGCCTTATTACACCATTTAAATCAAGCGCTGCGAGCGTGGACACTCTTTCATAAAGATGTCGATTATGTGATTAAAGAGGGCAAGGTTGTGATCGTTGATGAGTTTACTGGTCGATTGAAGGAGGGGTCGCGCTGGTCTGATGGTCTCCATCAATCGATTGAAGCAAAAGAGGGTCTTACTATTCGCACCGAGAATCAGACTTTGGCCTCGATTACCTTTCAAAACTATTTTAGGATGTATAAGAAACTCGCCGGAATGACGGGAACGGCAAAGACGGAGGCAGAGGAGTTTCGAAAAATTTATAACTTAGCTGTGCGCTCGATTCCTACTCATATGAAGATGGTTCGAAACGATCTTCCCGATGTGATTTATAAAGACCGTACTTGCAAGTTTAATGCTGTTGTAAAATTGATTGAGGAGCTTTACAAAAAGGGGCAGCCAGTTTTAGTAGGTACGATCTCCATTGAGACTTCAGAGCTGATTTCTAATAATTTAAAGAAGCTTAATGTTCCTCACCAAGTTTTAAATGCCAAACAACATGAGCGCGAGGCGGAGATCATTGCCAGCGCTGGTGCTAAAGGTATGGTCACCATCGCAACCAATATGGCGGGGCGAGGAACCGATATCAAGCTTACAGAGGAGACAGTAAAGCTTGATGGTCTTTATATTTTAGGAACAGAAAGGCATGAGTCGAGGCGAATTGATAATCAGCTAAGAGGCCGTTCTGGACGTCAAGGGGATCCTGGTACTTCAAAATTTTTCTTATCGCTTGAAGATGATTTAATGAGAATCTTTGGTTCTGAGCGGATCAAGAAGATTATGAACACGCTAGGGATGAAAGATGATGAACCGATTGAACACCGGATGATCAGCAATGCTATTGAGAAGGCACAAAAGAAAGTAGAGTCACACAACTTTGATATTCGTAAGCACCTGCTCGATTATGACAACGTTATGAATGAGCAAAGAAAAGTTGTCTATGCTCTTCGTCGCGATATTTTAAATGATGTCGGTAACGTGGAGTTAGTGCATGAGATGATTGAGGATGTTTCTGATGCTATTGTTGAGCAGATTCGTCCTGTGTCCAACTCATCCCTTGATAATTGGTCTTGGCCCGATTTGGAGACCGCTTTTAAAAATACTTTTCACTCCGAATACAGGATTAGCAGAGAAGAGTGTGGTGATAAGTATGATGCCGATGTGACGATCTACTTTGCCTCGAAGGCCAAAGAGATATTGGAGCAGAAATTTACAAAGTATGATCAGCAGCAGGTAAAGTTAGTGTTTAGAGAGATTTTACTGAGCATTCTTGATCATCATTGGAAAGATCATCTTTTGAGCATGGATCATCTAAAAGATGGAATTTCTTTGAAGGCCTATGCTCAACAAGATCCTCTGAATGCGTATAAAAAAGAGTCGTTCAATATGTTTGAGCGCATGCGCATGAATACCAAGCATACAGTGGTTCACAATATTTTTGCAGTTCAACTTTATACGAAAGAAGAGATCGAGAAGATTGAAGAGATGAAACGGCAAAAAGAAGAGTTTCTGAAGGCCCAGCTAGCAGCACACAAGCGCTCAGTGCAAGCGGAAGCAGATGCAGAGGCAGCAGCAGCAGCTACTGCGAAAGAAAGAGAACTTGATGAAAGGAAAGAGCAAGAGCATAAAGCGCTTGCAAGAAAAGGAGGGGATAAAGTTGGTAGAAACGATCCTTGTCCTTGTGGTTCTGGAAAAAAATACAAGCACTGTCACGGGGCCTGATTTTGATGGAACTTCCATGGAGGGAAGATCATGGCAAAAAATGGCGATCAATCGAAAAGTGATCTCACTGCAATTGAAAATTTAGGCGAGTATCTCCACGTTGAGGATGCGGATGTGGATAAGCTTCTTGGCGTTGGAGAAGAAGCGCCTACAGTACCACTTCCAGAAGAGGCCAGTGCATTTGAATTTTCAGATACTCCTGAAATTCCAGATACTCCTGATTCTGTGATGGAAGAGTTGCCAGAGACACCTTTTCTTGAAGGCGCAACGGAAGCAGTCGAAACTGAATTTGAAACTGTGCCAGAAGCTTTAGTTGCTGACGTTGTTGAAGTTGATGAAGTTGCTGAGGTTGATGAAGTTGCTGAGGCTGATGAAGTTGCTGAGGTTGAAGCAGAAGAGGGGCCTGGTATCTCCTTTTTGGAGAGTGATGAAGAGGCCAGCACAGAGATTGAATCTTCTTTTAATGATGCTAAGACAGAGCAAACACAAGCAAGTATCAAAACCACACAGGAGAATTTTCAAGACTTGAAGGATTTTGCCAATAATGTAAATTATGGCAAAGTTGAAGATATTGTCATTGGTTCTGGAGGCCCTCCTTTTAGTGTGGTTTTGAAAAATATAGTTTATCAAGAGGATGCTGACGATATTTTAGGTGTGCTTCGAGAGATGAAAATTGTTAATGATGCCAATAAAGAGAGCATGAAAAAATCTTTATCGGCAGGACAAGTTCTTCTATCACAATTATCAGAGTATCAGGCCATTCATTTAGTTCACCGGATTCGCCGTTTTAAAGTTGAGGTGATGATGGGACTTTCTGAAGAGATTCATCCACCCAAATTATATGCAAATGCTAGAGGATTAGTGAATAAACACTCCCTCCGACAAAATTTGGCCGAGGCAAGAAACATCGATGATGGAGTAATTGATGTGAAATCGATCCTTTTGGCAACGACACCCATCTTAGAAGGCTATCAAATTTTGCAATACTTAGGGATTGCAAGTGAGCATATGGTGATTCGTGAGGATGAGCTTTTAAATGGGCAAAACCAAGAAAGGCCGAAACAAAATAGTAATCATGCAGAAGAGATAGAAGAGACAGAAGAGCTGACAGAGGATGAAAAACTCCTTTTAAAATATTATCCAACACTTGATGAACGTTACCAAACACTAGCAAATAAATTAAGACCGATTGCTCATAAGATGAAAGGCAATGCGGTTGTTGGTATTAACTATCAACTGACCCCCTTAACGATCAATAAACCGGATAGGCATGAAACTAGCAATTACTACAAAATCACCTGCACCGGAAGCGTAGTTATTGTTAGATGAGAAAATCACCTCATGTGCCAGGTGCTTTTTGAGACTCATGGCGAGCAGAAAGCACCTGGCACATTCACACATTCACATTTCGGGCGCCTATGACTATTTTTTTTCTAGTCGGTGAGGGCAATAAGCTTGATTTTGAGTTTAAGCTCTTTGTGATCGCGGAGGATGGTAACCTCGACTGTATCGCCGACTTTGAGCTTATCTAAGGCCAAGTAGATGTCGTCGATGCTATTGACAGCTTCATTGTTGACAGCGGTAATGATATCACCAATGTGTGGTTCACCATAGCGATCGATAGTAATACCTTTGAGTCCTGCTTTGGTTGCGCTGCTTGATTTAGAGACAGAGGAGACGATGATCCCTTTTGCGATGCCAAGGCGCTCTTTGTAGTAGTCAGGAACCAGAGAGATACCAAGTCCTGGACGGGTCTCTTTGCCGTGTTTGATGAGCTGAGGAACAACGTTGTTGATGGTGTCGACGGGGACAGCAAAGCCAACACCAGCACTCGTTCCCGATCTGGAAAAGATCATGGTGTTCATTCCAATCAGGCGACCTTGAGAATCGAGGAGTGGCCCTCCAGAGTTTCCAGGGTTGATGGAGGCGTCGGTTTGAATCATTCCATCGATTTTGACGCCGCCAATCCCCTCAATTTTTCGCTCCAGTGCGGAGACAATCCCGGTAGTCATGGTGTGATCGAGACCAAAGGGATTTCCAATGGCGATCACCTTTTGGCCAACGAGGAGATTTTTAGAGGTGCTGGCGTTGATGGGAACAAGAGTTGCTGGACGCTCTTCTAGTTTTAAAACGGCAATATCTTTGCGAGGGGATACCCCAACTTTCACCGCCGCATACTGTTTTTTATCCTTGTTGAAAGAGATGAGAAATTTTTCACTGCTTGCGACCACGTGGAAGTTGGTCACAATGTATCCATCGCTGTTCCAAACAAAACCAGACCCGGCCCCTTGAGGCACCTCTATGATTTCCGCTTCCCAAAGGCTTTTTCGAATTGCCATATTGGCAATGCTGGTGACGTTGACAACGGATGGCCCCGCATGAGCATAAACGGTGATGGTATTTTTTTCATCATCAAGCAGAGAGTCCCAGCGGGCCTTGTCAATGCTTACTCCTGAGGGAACAGCATCGGAAGAGTTAGAGCTATTGTTGGGGGCCATGGCCAGCGCGTATTGATTATTTTCTGGATTTTTGTTACTCGGCAAGAGTGTGGGGGCAAACTTCGCTACGGCAATGGCGAAGAGGAGAGTCAGGATGACGGTGATCAGCGAGCGTGATACAATGTTTTCTTTTGGGATGGTGTTGCTTTTCATAAAATTAGATTACCTCGGTTGGTTTTTACTTGGATCTTAACTTTAGTTTTTTTTCATACTACGTTTGATTTATTTTTAAAAGCAGAGGAAGTGGATATTATGACGAAAAAAAAGGCGATTCGCACCTTAACATTAAGGCGGAAAAGACGCACCAAGAGCGCGCAGCAGCAAATCTCCTACTACGATCGACAAGAAGGAAAGATGGAGCATGAGTTGATCTACGGAGATGGGCTATTGCGATTCTTATATGAGAGTAAACGGGGACAGCTGCTGTCGGGGATTTTGTCCCATTGGCTCTTTAGTCGCCTCTATGGATTGTATCAGAATACCCCCTTAAGTAAAAAGGGCATCCCCTCCTTTGTAAAGAAATTTCATATTAAGATGGAGGATTATAGTGAAGAGGTTGGTAAGGAGTTTCCATATAAGAATTTTAATGAATTTTTCATTCGTGAATTTAAAAAAGGTGCGCGCCCTTTTGTGAAGGAGAAGGGCCTGATGCCCGCCTTTGCAGAGGGGAAGTATCTGGCCTATCGTTCGATTGCTGAAAATGAGAGTTATTTCATTAAAGGAAAGGCGCTGACTATTGGGGACATTTTAAAGAGTAGCAAGTGGGAGAAGGTGTTTCGAGATGGGCCGCTCTTTATCGCTCGCCTTTGCCCTGTTGATTATCACCGCTTCCATTTTCCAGATGATGGCGAGGTGCTAGATTACTACAAACTCAAAGGAAAACTGCACTCGGTAAATCCTCTGGCGCTCAAGAAGAAGAAAAATATTTTTGCGATTAATGAGCGGCAGGTGACTATTTTGGAGACTAAAAATTTTGGGAGGCTTGCTTATATTGAAGTTGGTGCTTTAGCGGTGGGAAAAATCAAACAGACACACTTGCTCGACCGCCCTTACAAGCGTGGTGAAGAGAAGGGATATTTTTTATTTGGCGGTTCGACGGTAATTTTAATTGGAGAGAGTCCCAGCAAAGGGCAAGGATCACGTTGGCTTCCCGATGAAGATATTATTGCAATGACCAAGAAGAAGATTGAGACTTTTATCCGTTTAGGAGAGAGAGTTGCTCACCAACAATAACAATAACAATAACAATCTGAACGCAGAAGCAGAAGAGCTGGATTCATTCATAGGAATTGTAGAGAGAATTACTTACCATAATCCTGAGAATGGATGGACAGTGCTCAAAGTTTCTCCACAAGGAGGAGCAGCAAGACGTCGCTTCAGCAATGAAGGGATTGTACCGGTTGTGGTTCACCAAGTGAAAATTTTTGCTGGGGCCACCATGGAATTTAGAGGGGAGTGGATCGATCATAAAGAGTATGGGCGACAATTTAAAGCAAGTGAGGCGATTGAGCATCGACCAGCAACAGTGGCCGCCTTGGAAAAATACCTTGGTTCGGGATTAATTTATGGAGTTGGTCCCAAAACGGCAAAAAAAATCGTTAAGCATTTTGGCAATAAAACGCTAGAGGTATTTGAAGATCGCATTGAGCGCTTGGTAGAAGTGAGTGGGATTGCCGATTGTAAATTAAAAAAGATCAAGGAGTCCTGGTCGGAGCATCGAGAGATTCGTGATATTATGATGTTTTTGCAATCACATGGAGTAAGCACACTCTTTGCGGTGAAAATTTATAAAACCTACGGTAACCGAGCAAGTGAAGTGGTTAGCAAAAATCCCTATCAATTGGCGGCCGATGTCTATGGCATTGGTTTTTTTTCTGCTGATCGGATTGCGCTTAAAATGGGATTTGCGCCAGAGAGTGAAGAGCGCATGAGTGCAGCGATTCGGCACGCTCTTAGCAGCAGTCGCGAGGAGGGACACTGCTATCTTACGTGTGAGCAGATTAAAAAGGCAGTGATTGAACTCTTAAAAGTGGAAACGATTGTCGACGATCTTTTTACATCACTACTAAAGCGGATCGCTGAAAAGAAGGAGATCATAGCGCGAGAGCTTAAAGGGAACCTTTGTTACTATTCGCCTTCGCTCTTTTATGATGAGATTGCAGTGGCAAATAAAATTAGAAAATTGCTGGGCAATCAAGTTTTGCTGGATGGTGCACGTGTAAAAGCGTGGCTTGATAAGTACACAGGAAAGGAAGGACTCACATTGAGTGATGAACAAAGGGATGCCGTGGAGAGAATTGTTGGCAGCTCTTTTGCGATTCTCACGGGTGGTCCTGGCTGTGGAAAGACCACGACGACCAGAGTGCTGGTAAAATTATTGCAAGCGATGGGCAAGCAAATTTTATTGGCAGCACCGACTGGAAGGGCCGCGCAGAGAATGATGGAGGTAATTGGGTTAGAGGCAAAAACATTGCATCGCTTGCTGGTATGGAATCCTCAAAATGGTCGCTTTAAGAAGTGTGAGACGGATCCTTTGGAGTGCGATTTTTTAATTGTGGATGAATCTTCCATGCTCGATATTTCGTTGGCGGCCGATTTATTGGCGGCAGTTCCGGTAAAAGCGCAGCTCTTGCTTATTGGTGATGCTGATCAATTACCGGCGGTGGGAGCTGGGAATGTGCTAAAAGATTTGCTGGCAGTGCGCTCGATTCCTTGCTTTAAACTCACAAAAATTTTTAGACAGGCAGAGGCCTCTTCGATTATTCGCTACGCTCATGAGATTAATAAAGGAGTCGTACCAAAGATTGAATCGCCTATTCACCGACCGACAGTCTGGGAAGAGAAGGTGGATTGCCTTTTTATCGATTCGGAGGAGATCAATCAAGAGGGAATGCAGTTTATCTATAAAGCAAGAAAACTTTTTCAAAGTGCTAAGTTTCAAGATGAGATGGTTAAACGCCACAATAAAAAACAGGGCGATTATGTACAACGGGTGTGGTCAAGTAATGAGGGCGATATCAATGTTGAAAATTGTTATATTCCGGAGGAACAGGAGCTTAGTAATGCAGCGGCAACAGCAACAGCTATCTTTACTATTCCTAAAAAGTTGGAGCATATAGATTTGCAAAAGTTGGCGGTTGCAAGCCTTGGCGGCCAAGAGATTGAAGAGATTAAAAATGTTTTAAAGAGGGTGCACCCTTGGTCGACGCTTAATTTTGGAGTGAGAGCGATCGATATGATCAAAAAACTTTATCTGGAGACAATACCTCGCTATCTGGGTGATGGTAGTAGCAGAGCAGTGGAAATACAGCTGCTTTCACCCATGCTTCGAGGAGGATTAGGAACGCTTAATCTTAATTTGGAGTTACAGCAAACCTTAAATCCTGCGCGTGCAGAGGTAGCACAAATGAAGCTTGGAGATAAAATTTTTCGTGAAGCGGATCGAGTTATTCAAAAACGCAACAACTACGACTTAGGCGTTTTTAATGGAGACATCGGAAAAATTGTGACGATCGATCCTATAGAGATGATGTGTGAAGTGGAGTTTGATCACAAGGTGGTGATGTATGAGAAAGAGCATTTGATGGATCTTGATCTTGCCTATGCAATTACCATTCATAAATCGCAAGGGAGTGAATTTGATGTGGTGATCATTCCGGTGATGACTCAGCATTTTAAGATGCTTTTTAGGAACTTAATTTATACGGGACTTACGCGTGCCAAACGTTTGGCCATCTTTGTCGGTACTCGCAAGGCCATGTGCCTGGCCATTAAAAACGTGGATGCACGAGAGCGCCAGACCACCCTTCGTTACCTGTTTTAACATGGGAAAAGAAGCCCCAACAGGGCCTTCAAAGGTCAATGATTTGATCAAGTGATACTGTTTGATTATCCTCGGAACTGACTCCACCTTCCGTATCAATAAATTTGATAACGACCTGCTCACTTTCATTGATACCATCAACTCTAATCTTTCTCGTTGGCGAATAAGAGATGTTACTTATTCTTTTCATTCCTATTTCACCAATAAACTCTTTTGCATCCAACTTCCCATCAGCAAGATCAATTCTCCGAAGCGAATAACCATTTGTTTTATCGGCCCATTTTTCAGTAGCATATGTCCATGCATACTTCCCAAGTCCTAAAATTTTTTGATAGCGGACTTCTCTGTCCGCTACAAGAAACCGTTTAGCAATTTCCCTAGAATCACCATTGGAACTTATTTTTACGATGCTTCCAAAGTATCCTACTGCAACCATACCACCATCCATAGTTAAGACCTTATTAAAAGAAGTAAAAGGAAGAGCTTGATTATCTCCTGATCCTATTCTTTCCTCTACCTCAAAAGTCGCCAAGTTAATTTTTGCATTACTTGTCAGCACCCAATTTTTAAACTGCATTGTTTCTGTCAATATTGAGTCTTTTAAATTTTTTGTTACATTTTTAAATCCTGAGGATTCATTCCCACAGTAGACAGCACCTTTCGCCTGGTTTACTGCTGGCAGTAACAAACATACATTCTCACTTCCTGCACTACTCTTATCTAAAAATACATCAGAAAAACCAATAGATTCACTTTCCATCTCCGTTTCAAATATTTTTCTTGCTTCTTGATCATCCTCTCTCCATTTCCATAGTGCAGCTTTTTGTCCATTGACAAAAAAGACTTGGTCTTCATCAGTCTCAAACCCTAACTTACTAAAATACCCATTATCAACGGCCATTTCTGGGTAATACGTTCCTACGCGAATTTTGCTCAAGCACTTTATTTCATCAGACTTGGCATTTTTAGGTATCGCCATTAGAGTACAATCCAACTTATCATCTTTTTTATAAACAATAGTATGATCAACAAAGGATCCAGAAATAATAATATAATTCTTTGTTGTCTTTATCGCATAAACCTGGAGAGGAATGTTTAAAATCCTCTCAACCTTTGCTTCGGCATTGATGGACACAATTTCTTGCTCTGTTAAATTATTTGCCAAATGTGCATCTGTCGACTTTCCACTTATGGAGCTTCCAATTAAAACCTTCCCTGCTGCGTTTGCTGATGAAAGCTCTTCATTGATTTTCTCCTGAATATTGCTTTAAGTGGTGTTGCTGGCAACATAAGAACAACTGTAAACCATCCCTTCTTTTCTCCTACCAAGCAGACTTGGGTAGACGCCAAAGACCTGCAAGTTGGCGATCAATTGCTGACAATAGATAAGAAAATTGTCACGGTTTCAAAGATTGAAGATGAGTATGGGGAGTTTCCTGTATACAATCTTCATGTAGATAAGAATAATACCTACTATGTTTCTTTGGATGGGGTGCTTGTTCATAACTGTGGAGGTAGCGCTAGAACAGATGCGGTTGAAACAGTAGCAAGGCATGCAGATGATATTGTAAAAATTGGAAGGGACAGTGGTTTTTCAAATGTGATATATCCTAGAGGACAGGGTGCTTCGACACTTCCAGCACCGTCTGGGTATACTAAAGTTAGTCGTTGGATAAATGAATCAGAGTCAAAAATGTGGGTTGAAGGTGGGGGAACTCATATCCCTACAGATGTTGGAGCTGGCGGAAGAGTATATGTGACTTCACCAGGGGCACCAAAACCTGGAGGAACAGGATCAATTAGAGTTGATTTTTATGTCCCAGAGGGAATGCTTCAAAAAGCTGGTAATGAACAATGGTTTCAAATTATGCAACCTCAAGCCAACACACCAATATACAATGTAGAAATATTTAAACCATAGGATATTTATGAAGAAAAGTGTTCGCATAACAAATTTTTATGGATTAGTAATAAAAAGATCAGCAATAGACATGCTACCTATTTCTATAAAAAAAATAGATGAAGCTATGGAAATGAAGCCTCTTGATATAAATGAACAACTTATTTCTTATGGACCTAGTTTTGGTCAGGAAGCTGCTGATGAATTTATACGCAGGCTGGAGAGTCTAGGATTAAAGCATATTGATGATTTTTTTGTTTTTGAAGGTGATTATCCTGATTGGATATCTTTTAGTGCTGAACTCGCAAAAGATTAAGGAATTGCTTGGTTTTGCATTGTTATTTTTGGGATAAAATCAACTGCCAAAAAATACAAAAAATCCACAAAATCCAAAATATCCCTTGCTTTTGATCCTATCGCCACTTTGTCGCCAAAAAATCCAGAAAATTCAAGGAATCTAAAAAATCCACTCCTGTTTTGGTGTTTAGGAGTCGCGGCCTTTTTCTCTTTGCATAACATTTTTCGCCTTCAAATCGGCACCAAATATCGGCCTTCACTAACCATCGCTTGATGGAAAAAGGAAATCGTGGCGGCGGCCCTGCCAGTGAAGATCAATTTTTTTTATTTAGAAGATCGGCTATGGAATTGTTGATGGTAGTCTGCTTATGTTTTGGGCGGATTTAAGTTGTCTTATCTTACGAAGTGCCGCCCGTCGCAGTTCGTCGCTAAAAATCGTGCAATTGATTGCAGATTTTTTTCCATAAAAAGTTTTGCAATCAATTGCAAACTTTCCGATTTCTATTTTTGCAATCAATTGCAACATTTCTTCTGCTCAACAACAACTCATCAACTTCATTTTCGATCCAGCCAAATCGTCTATGGTCAGGAGTTAAGCTAATTCGCTCTGGAAAATCGCTATCTCTCATTAATTTGAGAACTGTGTTCATGCTCAAAGAAGTTTTCTTTGCAGTCTCTTTGAGTTTGATTATTCTTATTTGTTTATCTTGATTCATGTTGATCCCTTGATAAGAGCTATGATAAATCATAGCATATTTTGCGAGTGAAGATAAGATTAAAATTTCAAAAAATGCGAATGAAATTGAACGCTAAAAATAAAAAACATATTCACAGAAATCATCATCAATTAATTGCTCCGAAGGCCGCACCTCTTGAAGTTGAATGCCAATATCGCAATGATCTTCAACGAACAATTATCTTTATTGATAAGGGGAGACAATCCTCAAGAGCATGAGGAACGGAAAAGATTGCATCAATACTTGGCCGAGCGTATTGGGAAGTATATCCATCCAAATATTTATGGAAGTCTTGCTGGTCGGAGTGCTACCGATTGCATCCTTAACGTTATCATCGGAAAAGTCATCAACAAGAAAACCATTTTGAAATTGGATGTAGCGAAGGCATTTCTCAATGTTGATGTCTTTCGCCTGGCCAGTTTATTGAAGCGATTTTTTGCAAAGGCCGCGATTCCCGAAGAAGAACAGAATGCTCTTATCAATCAAATCTTTCGCCATTTTGAAGTCAAGAATGGTAAGGGAGTTAGGTTTAGAGGGTTAGCTCAAGGAGATATTCTCTCAAGTCTTTTGTTTTCGATCTTCATGACTCCTGTCTTTAATCGCTTTGGAAGGCGATATAAGGTCTTTGGGTATGTGGATGACAACCACATCATCCTTGATAAGAAGGAGGATGCCATTGCGGCAGAGGAGCATTTCATTGAATGTCTTTGCCGCAATGGTTACTATCGAGAGGATGAGGTTGGCAACATTTTAGGAAATCGCCAACTTTTCTTAAATGATGATAAAAGAGGACTGTCGGCACCCGATGAGGACACTTCTGTTCTCGGATTAATCATCACCAAAGATTTTCAATTACTACCAAGGCCTGACAGATCAATCAGCACCTTCCTTGATCGTGCGGATAAGATTTCAAAAAAATTGTTCAAAATGAAAATGAATGATCCAAGTGTTGGTTACTACAAGTTGCTGTCAAATCTAGAAGCAATTTCTTATAGGAGAGGAGTCGCGGCCTCTAATGGATAACACAATGAATACATCTACACATTTTGATGTTTGGGCCGCGACTAAAAAAGAGATCGCAAGAAGTGGATTTGAGCATGAGTACGATGATTTCTTGAGGTTACTACTGTTTTCTCAAAACCATAGAGACGATTCTCTGTTCAATCCAGAAGGTGCAGGAAAACTCTTCACTCACACATTTTCGTAAACGAAGATAGATCACCTCTAGGCCGCCTACACACCCTCCATTTGGCCTACAGATGGTTAAGCACCTTGGATCGAGTATGGAAAGAAGGAAAGGAAAAAACGATTTGGGATTTGCAAGGGCAAGTTCTTCAAGGCAAGTATAAGCGGCCCTCGGATTTAATTGTTCAAACCTATATGGATGAAACCGCTTCCAAGGCCCTAGACCTCTACCATTGGTCAAACTCAAGCACAATTGCTTTGGAGAAGGCCATCAAGAACTATGCTTATGCCATTCATAGGAATCGAAGAGAGGATGTTATCCTTGGTCGCTTTGACTACCTCAAAAAAGAGTTGGCCGCAAGATTCATTCACTTTGCACCTTTCCCCACAATTAGCAGAGAATTTAGAAATCCCCATTATATGATCGCTACCGATGGAAAATATTTTAAAGGCAGCAAGAAGCTCAAAATTTACGATGGTGAACTTTCATTTGATCTTGGATTTTCCGCTCAAAGAGAGATGAAATTTGAATTTGGTGATGAGTTGATGAATGCAACCACACTTTACTTCAACGAATTGAAGGCCATCAATAATTTTTATTTTCCCTTAACCACGATTAATCTTTCAGAAGCATACCTCACTAGAGGGCAAATTCAGGTTGTTTTGAGAGGCAATGCCCTAGAGAAATACTTTTCTTATGGAGTAATTCCCCACTCACCAATCAAATTTAGCGATGAGATTTGCTGGATTGTCGGCCATGTAAAAAAAACAACATTGGAAGTTTTGGAGGTGATAAGGGCCTTTGTGGAAGAGGTGAATGCAAAAACATTGACCAAAAGCAAAAAAGGCCGCGACTCTCTCCCTAAAAAATTCATGCTCCTAATGAAAAGAAAATGCGGCCTAGATGTAAGAGTAAACTCCACCATAAGGGAGAGGATCGGCGGCCGCCTAGAGAATATTGAACGAGAAGAACAATACAGGATTAGAAGGGGAACGCTGACGCACTCAAAAAGTTCCTCGGCCGACGGTTATTGAAAATAAAGGCCGTTCAATTAAGTCGGCCGCGCTCTTTAACAATTGAATACTAGTGATTGCAATTGCCTTGATATTTAGTTTGATTAGGTTTTCACCAAAAGAACTTATCAGTGCATAGTTTACATAACAATTTCATCTATGAAATTAACTTTGTTCTGGCCACAAATCTAATATCGCTCTTATGCAAATATAGGAATGATGGAGGTTAGGTATGGCCAAGAGGCAAAGTTAATACTTAAAGAATTGCTAGTTTGAGAAGAATGAAACGTCTTTTGTCCTTTGGTGATTTCATCACCGCCATGTTTTGTTCGTTCTTAGAGGGATGATTATCGTTGGGCCATTACATGGCCAGGATCATTTTCCCCTTTACGCTATTGGGATTATTTCCTGTGGGTGTTATTGCCGACCTCAAGGGTCGGGCAGTTCTAGAGCACAAATGTAGTTAGAGTTTTCATTCGGGAAATCGACTTTTGAAATTGGGTTGGTTTCCCTTTTTTTATTAGGATTTATTTATCAAGAAAAGTTCTGCAATTGATTGTACATATTTTTTTTGGGGGAGAGAGTTGCGGCCTTTTTTGCGTTTCATAATCAGTTGTCATGTTAACGTTTCATAAAGGTCAGCGGTGAACGTTGCATAAACCTCATGCCGCCATTTGTGTAACGTTTCCTCTCAATTCTCTGTGGATGGTTGCGGCCGAACATCCGTACGGCGAAAAAATCTTTCGCTCGAGAGTTGATGTCTAAACAATTCTTTATTATTTTTTGAATCGGGAAATAAACTGTGCTGGCGATTCTATTTTCACACCTTGGACAGAAATAAGCGGCAGTAGATGTTTTTTATCGCCAGTAACGAGAATATCGCATCCAGCATTGATAGCGACCTCTAAAACCAAATTATCTTTAACATGAGATATAATTTCCATGTCTCCCACTGGAACAAAGAGTGATGCTACATTTTTGAGGTCATCTAAGACAGTAGAGACTTCACTTGGAGATAATCCCAATTTTGAAACAAGTTTCCCTGACACTTCTGATATTATGTTAGTTCCTAATACTAGATGGTATTGACGAGAGAGTGCCATCTCTAATAATCGTAGAGGCAAACCACCAAATACGATTCCAGAGATTATAACATTTGAATCAAGGCAGACTGTGAAAGGATTTTTGATTTATTCATCGAAATCCTTCATGGTGAGGCCCTTGTTCTTTGCCTTGCTAGATGCTTTCTTGTGAAGGGAGTGCAATCTTTTTTGGGCCATATACTGTCGAAAAGTTTCTCTTAAAAGTTCAGATATAGTTCTCTGTTCTTCTTTTGCAACTTTTTCAATCTCTTTCCCCATCTCGGAGGGAAGAGATATAGTAATCGTTTTTGCGGATGGCATGAAAACTCCTTGGAAGTAGGGTAAGAAATAATCTTAATTTATCTTATCCTACAAATTCACTCCGTTCAAGGGTTTTTATGCAAAAATTACGCAGCGTCCTTGCTACTATCCTTCCCGTTAAAATAAGATTCTTTTAGCTCCCTATGTACAGTCGCGGCCGAACATCCGGCCAACTCCGCTATCTTTCTATACGAGAGGCCCTGAGCGGCCAAATTTTGGATTAGAAGAGATTGCCTTGATCTAGGCCGTCCTAACTCTGCTCCCTTTGCCTTAGCGTTTATAAGGCCGTTTTTAACCCGTTCTGCAATGAGATCACGCTCAAGGGTAGCAATGGCCGCGATGATAACAAATACCGCTTTGCCGATGGCAGAATTGGTTTCGATCTTTGCACTCAAACTTATAAAGGCCACACCACTTGCTTGAAACTCGGTCAGCGCGGCCAAGAGATGTTGAGTGCTTCGGGCGAAGCGAGAGAAGCTATAAACGATCACGGCCTCAACTGTGTTGCCCCTCACATCTTCCATTAGCTTATCCAGTTCAGGCCGCAATCCCTTAGTTCCCGATATGCCAGCGTCCTCGTAGCAACGATAATTTAAGATGCCGTTATCATCACAATATTTGATTAAGGCCCGTCGTTGGGATTCCAGACCACTGTCTTGTTTATCGGTGCTTGTCCGACAGTAGAGTGCTATGTGCTTATCTGGTTTGTTGCTCATATATCCCCCTCTTGAAATAACTAAATTAAAAATCAAATGGTGATGGATCATCAATGCTGATTGATTTCAAGTGTCCGTACAAGTCGATGGTGAGCTGTACTGATCGGTGCCCTAAAATGCTTTGGATTTGGTACATCTTCTTGCCCTTCA
Organism: Oligoflexia bacterium; assembly: GCA_015231955.1. Taxonomy (GTDB): domain Bacteria; phylum Bdellovibrionota; class Bacteriovoracia; order Bacteriovoracales; family Bacteriovoracaceae; genus JADGAN01. The sequence continues at coordinate 33,879 of JADGAN010000049.1, forward strand.
ACAAAGCATTGTAGCAGAACGAGTGCCGCAGATCGTGCGTACGCCACTTCTTTTGGTGTATTTATTCAGCGTGATTTGAGAAAAAAATGAGCTAAGGCCTTAAAATAGTTCTGGGCCTCTTATTGTTTTTATAAGATACTACCGATTATGACAGTAGGAAGTATCAATATTGAAGAAACAATTAAGAGCGTACAAGAGCAATTAAAGAGAGATCGAACAGTTT
>JADGAN010000004.1 GCA_015231955.1 Oligoflexia bacterium
GTGGTTTGTGGGTGGTTACGTTTATGAATTATGACATAGGATACTTCGATGAAATTGATTATAAATTTGCACCAAATGAGAGTGCTTTTGGCGACCAACTAAAAACATTAACATTAAAACGGGAAGAAAATAAAATTGACAACGCCAATGGGGGACTTCGCCCCCCAAACCCCCCAGGGTTTTTCGAATAGGATTTCCAAAGCGATGAAGAAGAAAGGGGAAAAGAAGGATTGGCCTAATGTTTAATAAGGCCAACCCCCATCGCTTTGCAAATCCCATTATAGCTCTCGGGTTGCTCCCCAGCATTGCCCTGTCTTCTATAATGGGAAAAGATATTTAAAGTTTAACAGTGGAGAACCGAGAATTGAGTAAGGAAAATTTTTCATTAAAAAAACATCTATGAGAGTTGAAATGAGGGGTTGCTATTATTAACAAAAAGAAAAAGTGTTACCTATGTCCCCGGTATAAAATGTAACCCATGTCCCCGAATGTACCCCTTCCCGAATGGGTGGCCGCTAACTGGCAACTGTCCCCGCTAGCTTCACACTGGAACTGCTAACAAATACTGCTACCAGCCACCCTGCTACCTGCTTGCTGGATTTGTAAAACTGTTTTACTGGAATCCAGTTTAAACTTACAAATTTTTCTACAAAAATTATAGCTACCTAGCAGATGGAAAATTATTAACAAGAAGCATCCGTTTTTTCCCATCTCGAAAGAAGTTCATAGAAACATTACAGTACACACCAAGTGGGAAGCTCTCCCAAAGGAACATAAAATTCGTAAACAAAGATAATAAAATTTTATCGCAAATTTCTTTAGACTCAAACTTTGATAAATATGATAGAATGATTGGTATGCAAGTAAACCAAACAAATCTTTTCGAGATTGATTACAACCAATACGATTTACCACAAAGCATTCGCCTCCAAGGAGGAGAAGTTATCAATTTCAACTATGACCAAGAGACCAAAGCAAAAAATAAATACTGGTTTACCAGTGCCCAGTACAGCACGGAATGGCAGTTTAACCATGCTGGAATGATCTCGAGCGAAAAGTTTAATTTTACTACCCAAAATAATTTAACAAGATACTTTACAGAAAATGTTCGTCACAAAACATAAAGTGTTCGTTTTTTATTTTTTATCGATAATTTCTTATCGTTTGGTATAGCGTGACAGTATACCGATGAACACCGTCTTTTGAGTTTTACTCTTCCGAGAGGTCTTTCTCGTAAAACCAGTCCTCATTCTTGGGACTGGTTATCGCAATCATCTATGCTTGTAATTCCGATGCGCGCATCGGTTCTCGCCGAAGGGCGTCTCGCTTGACCCGCCTCTAAAGAAGCGGGATTGCGCTCAACTTTTGTTCAAACTATTCAGAAAACCTACCACTAACTCAATAGTTCTTGTTTACTCTTACCTCTCACGGGGAGGAGAGCACATCCTCACTCACTGATACCATGCTGTAACTTTGCTTGCAGCAGAGGAACATGGACGGATTTGGTCCAGTAAAAGGTAGTCTATTAGGCAGCAAGGTGGCCCGGATTTGGCCGCTGATCCATAATGCGACATTCAGGAAAAATCACCATTGACTCATATATCGTTAATCTATACAATACAGCTATTAACGTTAGCGTCGTTATCAATCCAAGACAACATAAATAAAGGAGCAGTTAATGGAACTACCTGAAAGTGAATTAGTTAAGAAAGTTAGAAAACTCCTGGGGATGACTCAAAAAGAACTTGCAGGGCTAATCGGTGTCACCACCCAGACTGTCAATCGCTGGGAAGGAGGGGAAATGTCCCCCCGACAGGAGATCTTGAAGCAGTTCCAGTCCGTCAAAAAAAATTCTCTTCCCTATAAGCGAGCAAAGAAGGAATTAGAGATTATCGAGAAGCTAATTGACTTTTGTGAGGAGAAGATTAGATCTCTGTCTCAAGTAAATATAACGGCGGGAATGATTCAGCATTTACCATTTCAAAAACATAGAAATCCCATTCAAGATTCTATTCTTGCTTACCATAAATTGCGAGAGTTTGCTTATGCCAAGGTCATTGTCGTAAAATCTAAGATCACCGGAGAAAAGCAGATTTTTAGAATATCCTGGGGAATGGGACTTCCCAAAGAGTTCGATGTCTATGGGCGAAGTGCCCCTAAAATCGAACCGCTAATGTCTGCCTATAAAGGAGATGAGGTAGATCTTGCTGTGGGGGTGGATAAAAGGACCAAAGAAGTTATTTATGAAGAATATAAAGTACTAGAGGTATCATTACTCAAACGTTTTGATAATCATCTATTATTAGGAAATTATAAAAATTTTGAAGAGCTAAAGTACAACATCGATGAGCATGCAAATGCTCAGAGGGTGATCAGAGAAAATTTGCGCCAATATGTCGAAGAAGAAAGAAAGCACTTCTTAGACTATTTCAATAACTACAAGGTGTCCGATGCCGGAACTCCAGATCTAGAAGTGACCATAGATGATTACCAAGAGTTGCCAGAATGGATAGATACCAATTATCTCGATAGCGCTTTTCATATGATGCCTACTCGTGATCAAGAAAAGAGTATGCGCTGGCGGGTAGATGGCCTAGTTTTAGTCGAGGGACTTGGTGGATCCGGAAAAACTAGTGTGGCCATTGGAAGAACATCGATGATCTGTTATTCAGACGATTCCTCTGATACTAAAGGCTTCTTTACGCCAGAGACTAGTATCGGATTTGTACTCTCTCCTAGTCTGGTGCGCTATTTGCAAAATGTTTGCTCAGGAAAATTAGGCCTGCACTCAATGAAGGTAAAAGATTTTGAAGATTTTCGGAGTGAACTATTAATAAGGCGAGATATCTTTTCTCAAGGAATCAGACGACAACCCAACAAAAATCATCAACCCGATCAAGAAATTATCAGCACTACATTTGATTGGTATAAATTAATCGAAAAACTTATAAACAAGAAAATTAGTAAAAAATTTCAGGAGATCTTCCCTACAAACCCACAAGATCTATTCCCTCAAGGGTTGGAAGGAATTGGCAGTAACCATTGGAAAGAGGTAATTAACTCTTGGCAAGAACTAGGCGACAGCATCTCCAATATCCTACAAATAGGACCATTGACAGGAATTGTAGAAAAAATTGATTTAAAAAGAGAAAATTTTGCTGATACACTAAAAGAGTCTCCTCTATGGGAAGGTGTTCGCTATTCAGAACAACGGAAAAAACTTCGCGACGAATCAAGAAAGATTATTCTTCAGGCATTTGCTTACGGCGCTCGATACATAGAGGTATTGGCCTCTCCAGAATTAGAAGCAGAAATCCTAAAGATGGAACGATTTTCCCTCACAGAAAGAGAGAACTGTATTCATCTTGCCAAGCAAAGATCCTTGGCAAGACAATTGTCCGATGCTGACCTTGACTGCTGTCTATTGATTGCACACTTTGCTGGTAAAGGATACAGAGGTAGGGCAGATCTCAAGCCAATTTACAAATTAGCAGAGACTAATTACTTCTCATCCGTATTTGTAGATGAGGTTCAAGATTTCACAGAGAACCAAATCAAGCTAATGATCGAACAAGCAGATCCTAAATACAAGACCGTTACGTTAGTTGGAGATTTTCGACAGCGCTTGAACAAATTGGGAGTTTCTTCACTAAAAAACATTGCCACTCCTCAGGAAAGCACCTTTTTAAATGTAAATAAAAGACAATCTTATCTTCTCTTTAAATTTTCTAGTGATTTCAGAAACGAAATTCAAGAGGATAATCGTCCGTTAAATGGCAATCTCCCTAAAGCTAGTGACGAACCTCCGTATAGAATTGACCATTCTGACGAAGAATTAATCAACGCTATTCTATTATCAAGACAAAAACGTCCTGGTTGTACTTTCTCCGTAATCTGCAAGTCAAAAAAGGAAGCAGAAGAGCTTGAAAGCAAGCTTCATGATCGACTTTGGGAAAACAATCTCCAATCTCAATGTTCCGAAAGCGATAAACTCTGTCAGCGCTATAAAATTCATTTTACCACGCCACTAGATGTAAAAGGCCTTGAGTTTGATACAGTTATTGTAGTAAACATTGCCTCCTATACCCTAGATAATACGACTGAAAGAGACGCCCTTTACGTTGCGATTTCTCGTCCCAGAAAACGCCTATTATTAACGATAGGAGGGGATTTATCTCCTTCATTGGAAGCACTGGTTTCAAGACATGTCATGAATTTTTCATAATCTAAATATTAAACAAATTTTTTGCGTAAGATGCTCTCTAGGTTTGGCGTTCCTATCTCTTGTAACTCAAGAAGGTATTCCGCTTTTAAAAAGACCAACATCTACTGTATTTGGAAATCTAACTTCAAGAGTTGTGGCCGTCTAAAAACGAGAGTGTCCTACCAAAGGAGTAGCTGGTGCGATGCTGATTCTGCTTAAAAGAGATCGTCTAGGGAAGACGTTTTCCAGCACAATAAGGCCCTATACTTTTGGGCCAAATCTATAGCATCAACGCCAACAGAGGAGTGGTCAAGAGAAGAAGCAGGTAAGAGGTGTGGCAAGAGAAAATGTAAATCGAGGGAATCGTCTTGGATAAAATGTTTCCAAAATTCATCATCTCCAACTAAAAAATTATAGGCCTGTCGAATCGCAAGTGACTTCTCAGGGAAAAACTCAGGGGGGTAGCGTTTCATCATTTTGAGATAGGCACTCTCAATTTTATCGTGAGCTTCTCCCGCAGAAACTCTCAAAATTTTACAGGCGTCTTCTTGAGTCAACATCATTGGTGGCCACTCCTTGTTGTTTCTTTTGCTTAACAGCATCGTACTTAATGGCAAACTTTTCTTCGATTATTTCACCTAGATGAGCAAATGCAAGTTGTAGCTGCTTTTGTTGTTCCATAGCAATACCCACACTTCTGCTATCCTCCAAGTGCACGAGAATAAGAGTGGCCACCAATTTGCGCGTAAAATCCAGCAAGAAAGCAATCGATCCCTTTTTTTTCCAATGAGCATGGCGATTAGAGGCATCTGACCTTCTGCTTTTATTTGCTTGAAAAAGTGCACTTAGCTGCTGGATCAAAATCAGTACATGTGCTATAGGCCAAGAGGTTACAGTGTAAGTAGGCCACTGGCAACCTGACTTCACATACTGATAAACTGCTCCATGGAAGAGTGCCTCTTCCAAAGCGTTTCCATCAAGAAATCTATTCCTATTGCTATCGTTAGTGCTGGTGAGAACGTCTGTAGGATAAGGGAGATAGCGATAAAGAGAATTTAAAAGGCCAGCAAACTCCTTGTCAGAAATTTCATTATCATCATCATCATCTTTGCTGATATTGAAACTCTTGCCATCTTTGAAAAGAAATTCTGTCATGTACTGATAAAATTTTATTTTATAGGAATTGGGTATCTTTTGGTAAAAGCTATGGGAGATATCTTTTAAAGTATGCTCTTCATCTAAACACGAATTCACCGCTTTAAACAACATCTCAATATCGATTTGCTCCAGCGACACTATTTTATTAAGCTGCAAAGAAAACTGATTCAATTGATGAATTTGCGAAGAGTAAAGCAATCCTAGGTACGTAAGTAAATTAATGCGATAATCGTTTGGAAAATCGGCCAACATTGGTGTTAAAACAGGGGGTTCAACACTTGCATTTGCAAAATTAGGTAGAATCTGCTTTATGAAATAATCAATGAGGCGAGAACAAATTTTGAGAGCAGAAGAGTTGGTGTTGGTGCTTGCGCCTGCGTGAACCGGGATCTGCTCCCGCGCAAGTGCATAGCACTCTGAGAAAATTTCACAAATCGTGTCGCCCATCCATGCATGACTTCCACCACTGTTCTTAAAGAGCAGATCGGAGCTTTTCATAAAGGCCTTCATGCGACAGATGGCAAATTGCAATTGCACATTTTTGGGCATAGAAGCAACTGGAGATACTCTTTTCTCAAGCGTATCAAGAAAAAGAAAGGAGCGATGCTCTTTATGGGCATTGGCCATAAAGGCGGGAATATCTTGCTCTGGTAAAAAATTGATAGGGTCGCGACCTAAAAATTTCTCGCTGATACAGGGGTAGAGCTGAAACCACTCAGGAGTAAAGCCCCCTGCGATTTTCGATTCAACTATTTCGCCCATCCACAAAAAGATCGTTCTCAGAGATGGCGTTAGCTCGACTGTCGATGTGCCTCCAATACTTTTTAGTTGCAATTCTAGTTTATCCAAGATTGTTTTATTGGTTTTCAAATTAAGTTTTTTTAATTTTACAATTTTTTCAAAAGAGGTAACCAGATCACTGGCCCATTTTGCTTTGTAAACAAACCAGCTTCCAAGAAAATCTGCTTTATCTTGCTGGAGTTGCCGAGTCAACTCTTGCTTAAAGTGCTTAGTGCCCGCGCTCGCCAGTAAACTCTTCTCTTTACTTAGCAAGGCCAATTGTAGCGGAAATGTAATTTTATCGTTATCGAGTAAAGAGAGTGGTTGTATCCAGGCCTCTTTCAATAAAGCGTGCTCCTTGAAAAACGCTCCCGTAGCAGAAGTAAATGGCCAATGTTGCAAGCAGTTCGGGGATTGCGCCAGTTGCGTGATCATACTCTCATTACTTAAGAGCGTTACTCCCATCAGCGTACTAAAGAGGTCTTCCATGGAATTTGATTCAAAAACTCTATACAAGGAAACAAGATCTTTTATGGTGCATGTCCACGGTTGATTTAAGCGAAAGTGACGGTGTACTTGCAAGAAAAGTTTGACCAGTTTTTGCGGCCCAGAACTCCGATCGGCGGCCTGCTCAAGCATGACAATCCCCTCTTGCGGCATGCCCTCTCCATCATAAACAACCTTTTTTACAAGCTCAAGGATGACTCCATCCGGGGGCATCCTGCTGCCACTGCCATGTGCCTGCGTAGGCGCATGCCCATGTTCTTGTTGCTCTCGCTGTTTTAATTTTTTTCGTCGCTTTAACTCTTTTTCAAATTTTTTTGAACCTTTGCTCATTGTAGTTTATTCTCTCCGTTTGCAGGTAAATGCGCATGCAAATTACTTTGAAGAGAAGGGTGTGATGGCAATTCTGAGTCTTCAAAGCGATCCAACCAATCATAAAGAGCATCCTCTAGCGCATCGATCTCATCAGACTCTGTTTCGCTGCCTAAAAGTTCTTTATAGCGTGCTAGCATTTGTTCTGCTGGATGATCCTTAGCTGCTGTTAATCGATCCTCCACTCGTTGCACTAACAAATTTTTTACAACTTTTTCTAGATTATGATCTCCCTCTACGCTATCACCATCACTTTCGAAATCATCATCCTCATCATCCCTCGCCCAATCTCGCTCTTGCTTTCGTAATGAAGCTGCATCCGAGTTAGCGAAGGCGGGTCGATTGAGATCCATCCGATACGACAAAACAGGACTATCTTTATCCTTTTGAGCAACTAAAATTTTAACTATTCCATTGAGATCGTACTCCATACCAATATCGATAGGCGTTTGTGCTGGAGAAGGTGAGATGTTGACCATAAATGAGCCCACAAAAAGATTCTCTCTGGTATTCTTGGCCTCTCCTTGATAAACGGCAATCTCTACATGCCGTTGATGATCCATGGCCGTGTAATAGGTATTCACAAATTTTGCAGGCAATTTTGTATTTCGTTGAATAACTGGAGAAAAAGTTTTTGGGTGCCGCTTTTTCATAGCATGAATCGGATCTGCACGCTCATCATTTTCATCTTCTTCATCTTCTTCGTCATCATCATCATCATCATCATCATCATCATCAAGAGCAAAACCATGCTCCTTCTCGCTAAAATCCAAGTCCCCCAAGGCCGCGACACCAAGGGAGTGAGGTACCACATCGATCACTATCTTTTCAAAGCAAAGCCCACTAACAATTGTCCCTTGAATACAGGCCCCAAGCGCCACAGAGAGATCGGGATCAACATAATCTTGTCCCTCTAGTCCAAAATGCGATAGCAACAACTCTTTCACCAAAGGAATACGGGTAGAACCTCCAACAAGTAACAACCGTGCAATCTCTTTGCTGGAGCAATTGGCCTCTCTCAACACCTCTTTGGTTTTCTCAATTGTCGAATCAATAAAATCATAAATCATCTCTTCAAATTGCTTGCGTGAGAGCACAAGATTAATCGGAAGTCGCTTTCCATTGACCTCAATAATTTCATTGATTGAAGCCTCCGTCTCTACGGAGAGAGCAATTTTAAGTCCCTCGGCCATATGTTTTAGTTTTGCCAAGACAACGGCATCTTCATGTACATCCAATTGATGCTTGATACGAATATCATCAACAATATGACTCACAATTTTGCGATCGAAATCATCACCACCCAAAAACTTATTTCCACAGGAGGCCAAGACCTCTTTCTGTCCTGGACGGGCCGATAGCACCGTAACATCAAAGGTACCACCCCCAAGATCATATACTAGCCACTTCTCCTCTTGCGTCCCTATAGCGCTGCTGGCAACGCTGGTAGCGGACTGTGCTTGCCCAACCTCATAAACCAAAGCAGCGGCCGTTGGCTCATTAATAATCCTTAGCACATTAAACCCAGCAAGCTTTCCCGCCTCTAAGGTGGAGCGCCTCTCATAATCATTAAAATATGCAGGCACCGTTATCACTACATCACGCATCTGTAATGATAACTTTGCTTCTGTTTTCTGTTTAACGTACTCTAATATTTTCGCTGAAATCTCAATCGGCGAAAGCAAGCTTCCTCCCAGCTCCTTCCGATAGCTGGTGTTTCCCATCTGCCGTTTGATCGATGAGACCGATTTTTCTGGATCGATTTTAGAGTAGTTCTTTGCTGGCCAACCCACCAACCACTCTCCCCCATCACTATAGGCCACTACCGAAGGCACTGTGAGCGAGTGATCGATCTCCACTACCTCAAATTTTTTCCCATAGTACCTGGCAACACAAGTATTGGTTGTCCCCAGATCAATCCCAAAAACCACTCCTAAGTTTTCATTGTCTGCTTTCACTGACTATCTCCTTATCGGTTGAAACAATAATTTTTGCTTTGCGAATAATTGTTTGATTTTCCCGAACGTATCCTTGAGAGACAATGTCCACGACACTTCCTCGAGGGATCTCACTATTATAAACCGCCTCTATAATAACAGTCATCGCTGAATCGTAGGTGGCAGATCCGATGATTGCAACTGCTCTAATCTTCACCAGCTGGCACAACCTCTCATGCATTGATGCTAAAACTGCAATCATATCTTGATCGTTGTTTAAGCGACTCAATCGATCGGCTTGCAAAAGCAAATCGAGAATTTGCAGCACCCCTTTTTCCATCTTTTCCATTTTTTCCATTGCCATTGCTGCTGCGGCCTCGTCCACAATACTCTCCGTTTTCGCATCCGCTTTTTGTTCCAACTTTAGCAATACATTGTAGATATCCTCTTGCAGAAGATTGCTGCGTCTCGAGGCCTTTAAAACTCTTTCCAGTGACTGCTTCTGCTCCTCATGAAATTCTCGTTGAAGCGAAGAGAGTGACAAAAGCTGATTCCAGTTTTGAAAGATATGACAACTTCCTACAATGTAATTTTTAATCTTCTCCAAGACAACAATGCCCATTATTCCTTACTTCCTTCTCTTACTATCGGTTTTTACATTTGCTTAAGCTTTCATAACTTTTTTATAAAAGCAATACCCACATGCTATTTCCAATCGCAAGATACATTGCTTGATGCTTAAAATCAAAAACGAAGAAAACGAGAAGGGGGGTGATGAATGCGCGGAAGATGCTGGGAAGGCCCCCCTCTTTCAAACTTAAAATTGGTATCCAAAAGCAAAGAGTGTTGATAGTGAGTTGTAGCTTGCAAGTGCTGGTTTACCGCTGACCTTATCTAATATCTGATCATGCGCTACTAACTTGGCGTTGTATTTGAAAGTTTTATCGTAGCTGTAAATCTCTTTGATCGAAAATAAGAATTTTTGATTAAACTTCATCTCTAAACCAATCCCCGCTTCAAACATATAGCTATAAATATCTGCCTCTACCCTCAGGCGATCTTGCTGGTTTTTCATTCCAAAGTCACTCCATCCAACTCCTACCAACATTAACGGTCTCACTTCCGTACCACTGCCAGCATCAATCTTATAATGAAACTGCTGATCGTATTTAAGTGCTGTCATACTTCTCTCTTCGCCATCATTGTCTGCTAAGGTCATATGCGATAGTCCAGGTAACATGGTTGTTGCAAACTGCTTTCCTAAATCTTTTTCCATCCCCAATGCAAGGTGTACTCCACTGAAAGCATCTATATGAGCATCGCCCTCTTCCCCTGCGCGACTAGTATAGTTTTTAATATCTTGCTGTTGAAATCCACCAATAATCTGGTAATTCATTCCACCCTTTTGTGCCCTCTTTACCTCATTCACAGCGCCGACCTCTACATCACTACTCACGCCCTGTTTCTCCAATGCCATTGCGCCTGCACTAATCCCAAAGCAACAAACACCTAAAGCTAATCTTAACAAAACACCCTTTTTCATTTTTTGTCTCCATAAGAAAATTTGTTTAATAATACCCTTCTATAGAGCAATCTTGGTGCCAAAACTCTAATTTAGTATTTTCGCAAACTTACGGAAGCACACACAGGATTGGCAGTTGAAAATTCTCCCAGCTGGTAAACTTTCTTTACCGCCAGGGAACTTAAGAGATCAGAGTGGATTATTTAAGAAAATCAAAGGAATCTTCTGATTACTTTTTTGCGATGATAATATGATCCCCAGGCACAATAAATTTCCCGCTAAAGTCCTGCCGATGGATTTCGCTAAATCCCGCTTTTACCATTAAGGTTTCAATTTGTTCACCGTCGTAAATGAAAAATCCATGTTTAGTGACGGCAGAAAATTTATTCATTTTGGCCTTTCCAGAAAAACTAAGTGCAAAAGTTCCACTACTCTTTAGCACTCGCCTGATTTCCAATAGCATTTCCATCGGATTTTCCCAGAAATAAATGGTATTGATGGTAGAGATTTTGGAAAAGCTGCAATCGGCAAAAGGAAGATGAGCAGCATCAGTATGCACAAAGTGACAGCGCGAATGCGGAAAATTTTTTTTGCAATACTCGATCATCTCGCTGGAGTAGTCAATGCCATAGAGAGATCCTGTGGTAATCCAAGAAGATGCAATCTTTATTGATTTACCACTGGCCACACCCACATCCAAATAACAATCGTCTGCATGAAGATCCATAGAAATTAAGGTAGCATTAATGAGTTGTGCATTTCCAAAATTGAAAAGTTTAGTCATCAATAATTTTCCAAAATTTCCACGAGGTTTTTGCAATTGCGATGCTAAAAATCGCAGCAGAGATAAGTCTGAGAGTGAAAATTTACTCATAAAAATAGTCTCCCAATTTTAAGTATTTCTGCGCTAAGGATAACAGCTGCTCTTTTACTAATTTTTTAATACTTTGACTAGGGACTAGAGTTGATTAGAGGAACTTACGGTATCGTTTAGCATTTTTACTGTTTTTCTGCGATTATGAACTTTATGGCATCAGCGACAGATAACGCCAAGAAGAGCGTTCCACCTATCATCATAGCATTGCCCGCAATGGATAAGCAGCTATCGCTAGCAGTTGCTGGCTTTGCTTCGCTAGTAACCGGGTCGGCGGCGGCAGCGGCCACAGGACAAATCGTTTTACCTGCAACCACCAGACAGCCTCCCAGCATACCCAGTGCTCCTACTTTAATAAGCTCTTTTACTTCTGCAGCAGCAATGGCGGTTAAAGTGGCCTGTTGATCGATGTCGTTAGCATAATTTTTCATTGTATTTGCATAGTCGCCAATCTCATGCACAATCTGTCCCATGGGATTACTTATCTTGAAAACACTCTTTGGAAAACTATCGGGAATGAGAAATCCCTCTGCATAACTCACTCTCATAAAAAAACATAATGATAATACCATTATTAACAAACGTGATCGTAACATAATATGGATCTCCTTTATGCGAACAATAATTGCGCTCTTGGGCCTCAACTTTAAAGTCAATTGCTTTAAATACAAAGAAAAATAGTGAGTAGTTAGTAAAGTGCTGTATTTGCATTGGTGGATCGTAGCACTTTAGATCTGAAGCGCCACCTCAGATAGGCAACTCTTTTCACACAACTCTTTTTGTAGCATTGAAAGTATTAAAAAATTTAATTTATAATTTGCCCATGGAATGGTACTGTCGGTGCCATGAAAAAAATAGATCATCTCATTGCTTTATGGTGCACACTTTTTGTATTACTGACGCTCCTCTCTCCTGAGAGTGGTGGGCAAAATCCTAATTCGCGCTTTGCCTTACTGGAATCGATGAGCACTGAGCATAGCTTTCACATCGATCGCTTTACCCATTGGGGAGACGATTGGGCCCGCACTCCCGGGCCAGCTGGCCACTACTACTCCAACAAAGCTCCCGGGGCCGCCTTCTGGGCCTTTCCCATCTATAAAATATTACACCCCCTCTTTGGCAGTAGCAAAATCGACGAAACTCATCCGCCATCCTTTGCTTACAAACAACTTGTCACACTCCTTACGCAAACTATTCCTTATGCCTTGATCTCTTTTTTTCTGCTAAGAGCACTGGTCTTAAATTTTTCACTCTCACTTTCCGCTACACTATGGGGAACAGTGGCCCTGCTCTTTGGCAATACTGCTGTCATCTTTGCTGGAACTTTTTTTGGGCACACCCTGACCGCTTTTTTTCTACTCACAGCTCTACTCTTCTCTTTTCAAAAAAAATTTATCGCTTTTGGATTCTTTTTGGGATTTGCACTCTTATCAGAGTATACCATGGCGCTAGTAGTCCCTCTTTTTTTGCTCTTGCCACTCTTTGTGGAAACAGAGAAGCAACAGCGCTTATTAGCGCTGTTAAAGTGTGCGCTTGGAGGCGTGATCCCGGGTGCACTTTGGTGCTGGTACCATACCCTTTGCTTTGGTTATCCATGGCTGACTGCAGGTAGTTTTCAAAATCCTATCTTTCTCGATGTCAAACACCTCGATCATAATATTGCAGGACTCTTCTCTTGGTGGCCAATTCCTTGGGATATTGGTGCAGAGCTACTCATTGGAGGGCGACGAGGACTACTCTTTACTAATCCTTGGATTTTGCTTTTGATGGTGATCTCACTGGTACTCTTTATAAAATTAAAACGCAACAATCGTCACCTGCTGCTAATGGTGATCACCTTTGGCAGTACACTTCTTCTCTTGCTGATGAATATGAGCTTTGGAGGATGGCACGCTGGCGCCTCTGCCGGTCCTCGCTACCTCTGTGCGCTCTTTCCTCTCTGGGCGATAGTGGGTGCTCTTCTTTATGACAAAATAGTTTTATTCTCTACGCCACTAAAAATTTCACTATGGATTACTCTTAGCGTTGCCGTGATTGTTCGCGGAGCAATTCTTGCTACCACTGTACTTGCCCCTCACGAAGAGTGGCTTTGGAGTTGGCTTTACCATAACTTTATCCTTGCCAAAAGCTCGACTCCTTTAGTGCGCTTTTGCCTCTACCTCTCACTTTTCACGGCCCTCTTCCTTTATTCAAAACGTTCCGAGAAAAGTGGTAGACATTCCTCTTTTCAAGGATTCAAATAGAAAATATAAAAATTTTTTTTGGAGGGGAACTTATGAAAAGAAAACAATTTTTAATATCTTCTTTATCTCTTGCTTCATTCATCTTTTCTATGGGTGCTTTTTATGGCTGTAGCGATGATAGCGCTCCTGCAGCAGCAGCATCTTCTTCTTCTGGCAACCAAGTGACCTCACTGGCACAACTTCCAGGGGCCACCACTCCTGTAAATGGAACTTATGCCGATTTTTTGCGCTCCTTGGATACCATCTATCCCGATGGTTATATCGAGCACGATTATGCTGAAGGAAAAGCTGCAACCACCGGGCAAGTATTATCAGCAGCATCCATCACTCCCTTTTCCTCTGCAACGGCGAAGACTCGTGGCGGATGTGAAGCGGTTGCCCTCTTAAAAGAGAGCTACTCTTTGGCCGCTCAGCCCGATAAAATCAAATGCTATATTGGCAAGATTGAGGCCAATCAAACAGCAGCAGGACTCACTTCTGGGCAACTTAAAACCGATGGAACTTACAACTACTTTACCGTTGTTGAGAATGGCAATACTGCAGGCCAAATCAAATTTAAACTAACCAAGAGTGGCGGTGTGGTCACCAATTTTGAAATGTTTGAATGCATGAATACTCCTGGAACTCAAAGTGGTTATATCAGTACTACAATCAGTGGTACTACTTTTGCTATGTCCATGAAAAATCTTCATAGCTACTCCTCTGGCTCCAATAGTGGAACGTATCGAGGTGACTTTACTGTAAGCGGAACCTTGTCAGGAACCTCCTTAACCTCAAAGCAATTCACTTCCATCTTTGAAAACAGCGGGACTTTCAGTGGCAATACCAATAGCGGTTATGGAAAAGTTGTAGTGGATGAGTATGCCTCTACCTTTAAGATCAATGCTTACAACCACTTTGAAGGAACGGGAATTTGGGGAAGCAACTACTTTGCCAATAGCCAAAACGCAACAATCTTTGGTGTGGTTCAGCTGCTAAATGCCACCCCAGGCAAGATGTCTACACTTGCTGCAGGAGACGGCTCCTTAAAAGCAATTTTAGTGGGTAAAAACAAGAGCGGTACTAGCGCAGTTACTGTGAGTGAGGCGAATGCTTGTGTTACTAATGGCGTTGGGAACTGCTGGGTTCAAGATGAAACCGTAAGTGATGCTTGGACAGGCGATGGCAACCCAGCTGAGATCACCTTTAACAGCAGTGCTTATGGGTATACGGAAGTCAATGCTACCACTCCATCACTTACCCAAAGCGATCCAACAATCACCTTTGGCACATCAGAAACCTGGGATTGCTCCACTATTGCTACTGCTGATGCGGCCGCAGGAGTAACCATGCTGACAGTTACATTAGGCAGTACTCTTCAAACAGAACTTGCCTCTTGTGACACACTCTACGGCTTTGGTGAGCAAGGTGGCCGTATCGAGTGCTGGCAGTTAGATCGCAACAATTAACTATTACCGCTACTCTTTCTTTAACTCCTGCAAACGGACTTCATAATTTTGAATGCGCTCAGAAAGTGTCTCTAATGCTTTAGTTTTGCCTTCTCCTTGCGAGCGAAAAACAGAGGACCAATTCTCTTTCGCATGTGGGCCTAAGGTCACTGGCATTTGCTCATAGATGGCCCCGAACTCTGGATGATTTTTTTCTGCACCGAAGAGTTTGGCCCCGAAACGAAGCGCAGGAAAGAGGGCAGCAGCAACCCCTGTAGTAATGCCATTTTTAAAATTTTCCATTCTGGTCGATAATCCATCATCTAAATTGGCCAACATTTGCTGATTAAGCGCAATTTTCTTTTCCAATAGTTTTGGATTACTCCACTCCTTTTCCGTAGCAATAAGGGTTGGCAAGTTTGCATGCTGTTCATAATAACCACGACGATCACGCTCCCTTTGAAAATGCATGGTAAGTGGATAGCTTGCTTCCACCTCACGTATGCTTACACTTTCGTCATTAGCAGTAACGCTAAACTTATCCACTTGATTGTGAAATTTTCTTAAATACTTATCAACAATGGATTTGATCTCCGGATCCTGACTCTCTAAAATCTCTTGTGGTACTCTTAAGGAGCCCATTAAAATTTTAGACTCTCCATCGGCATCCCCAATCAAGGCATCTCTTTTTTGCTTTTGCGCAGTCAAAATCCAAGCATCCACAATATGGAGAGCAATATCAAAACTCTTTCCACTTGGCGTAGTGATAGTGATGGCCGCTGGTTCAGCATCGCCTAAATACCAGTGAAAATCTTTAAGTGTTGCCTTAAATTTTTCTTTCGTATCCAGCGATTGCATACTCCCTTCTGAATAATTATAGGTAAAACTTTGTCCGGGCAAAAGTTCACCTGCTGTTGCAACTGCTTTGGCAAGTGTTGAGGGTTCATAATTAGAAACCTCTTCTCCGGTAACAGCAAACTCCCACTCACTAGCGTAAAGCGGTTTATGCCAATACCCAGTAGCACCCACTTCATTGCTTCCTAACACCCGTAACTCTCGGGCGGCATTGCCCTCTCCTGTTAAAAAGATGGCGATGCGATTGGACATAGTCGCCTTGCCTGTTAGAGGAATAGGGGCCACTTCACCCCAACCAGGAAGCGGGCGATGACGAACACCAGTACAAAGTTCATGAATCATATTCGGATCAGCATCTTTTGTGCCCTCAAAGGAGTGATAATTTCCAGGACAGCCACCCATGATTTCATAATCGTACATCCGCGTATACATTTTGCGTTGTCCACTGCCATCATCCTTGCCTACGATGAACATAGTAGAACCAGCAGAGGAGATATTCTCTGCTTGAAACATGCCGCGATCGGGTGTTACAAAGGCCCTCGACCAGTTGCCAGGAAGTCCAGTGTCGGTGTAACGAATCACTCTTCCATTAGGATCTAAACTAAAAAGTGTGGCAGTAAAACCAAAATCAAACTTATTTCCTAGACCATCTTCAAAGTAGTGAACGATATCTTTTTGATCCATAAACTCTTTCGTGTAACGAATATCGGGTTTCTCTTTGACCGAGCAACCAAAAGTCCATGCTTTAGAATCTTTTGGCAAAAAAAGTTCTTGCCCTAAAGGGTCACCAATCTCTTTGTACCAATCTACAGGGCGCTCAAGCACCGTTGGCTTATACATATGGAAGCGATTCTCATTAGAGAGTGCAACTACAATCTCACTCGCGGCCTGAAATTCCTTAATGTACTCTCCCTTCTTAAGGGTGGAAGGAACTCCTGTACCATCGTGAAGGTTCCATTGATTGCGATTTCCTACTTTTTCTTTTTCTTCTAACAAGAAGAGATTGCCTCCTTTCATGACGGGAGCGAATTTTTCTTTGTGGTTTTCACGATTAGGGCGCACATAAATGCGATGATCTTCAGGATTTAAATACCACTCAAAATTCCCAGTTAAATCAATCTTTTTAGGATTCCTAAAGTGCACCTCTTGTGGAAAGGGTGAAAAATCTTGCCGCAACTTTTTTAGCATTTTTTGCAACTCAACTAGTTTTAAACTTTTGCTGGGATCATCCAATTCACACATTGCACTTACAGATTCTAAGGTTTCATAAAAATGCCCTTTTCGTAGTCGATACAAAATATCTGTAAGCGATAAAACGTCTGGAGAACAAAATATCTCTTCTTTAAAACCTATTTGTAAAAGTATTTGCAAATCTTGATCCCTCATCAATGGAATAGCATCTAGCGATTTAAGATAAGGGCCAATCTCTGGCAAATAAAAAAAATTTTTCTTTTCTAATGCCTGAATGAAGGCGATTTCCTTTGCGTATTTAGAAGCATCTTGCTCATATTTCTCAAGACACCCACTAGCAAAAAGCAAGCTGCTTTTTGCTACTGCCATCGCCACCACGGTAAGAATGGCCATTGTTTTTAATCCAAACATCTTTTGCATTTTCTCTTCCTCCTTATAAATAAAGTTTCTTTAATTTGGAGCAGTAGAATACAACGGATACTTGCATTTATTTCAATATTTTTTATTTAACACCTTTTTCTAGCTACTTAACTCTTAATAAAACAATTTTGACCTCTACCTTACTGGCATAATTTATTGCCACCTCGTCTATTTTTATTCCTGTATTTTTTTCAGGGTTGGTCAGTGTGGATGGTTTTTTTGTGGCTTTCTGCGCAATCCATGGCATACTCCTGGCAATTTTATTTTATCAGGAGCAGGTTATCATGGAAAAGATGCTATCCCACTTATCGTTATTACAAGGGCAACTACAACAATATGTCCTAAACAGTTACTCAAAACTAAGACGACCTACTATCAGCGATCTTAAATATTGTTATAAAGAGTATCCTTTTTTAAGCAAAATTTTCATCTTCGTATTGTTCTGGATCTTTTCTATTTTTACTGCCAACGCTATCTTTCTATGATGGTTTTGCCGCAAGTGAGAGATCACCTAAATCATCATCATCATCAGCGGCAGTAGTAGCAGCGACTGTAGCGGCTTCACGCTTCTCCTCATTTTGTTGTAGTTCCGCCTTCCTAAAAAGTTTTCTAAAAAAAAGTAGTGCAAGTGGAGAGATCATCGACATCGAGCCGATCCAAATCCACACCATATAGTGGTATGGAAAAGAGGTTGCGCCTACTGGTGTATAGGTTGCCACCAACCAACCCGACAAGGGGCCTGCAAAAAATTTAGCAAGAAAAAAGGGTAAATAAGAAAGAGAGATGTAGGCACCCTCTTTTCCTTTGGGAGCAATCTCTGCCGTAAATTGCATCAAGCGAGGAGACCAGATCGCCTCGCCCACAGTAAAGACTGCCACCATCACTACCAGTGCTAAAAAGATCGGTTGTTGTTGCACAAGTGGCACCTCCAACCAGCGATCAAAGACCAGTTCTGAAACCCAAGTGTTCATGAGTGGAGTGAAAAATTGCGCTGGCAATACTGCTATAAAGAGAGCGGAAGCACTAATTCCTGTACCCACAAAGAGTAAAGTGTATGACTTAATATTTTTAGTCATTGCTGCCACTAATGGAGTGAGAAAAACAATCATAACTGGATTTAATACGCCAAAGATGGAACCAATCTTTACCCCTTCGCCTAAAACACGAATACCATATTTGGGAAAGGTGTAATGGAAATGGTAGAAAGCCATACGAACAAAGACTAGTGTTCCTAACATGAAAAGGTAGACCCAAAAAGGTTTCTCTACCACCACCTTTTTTAAAATCGCCAAAGAGTCGCTTGCTGCTTTCTTGATCGCTTGCCAAGCACCGGACTGTGCTGGAGTTTGTACTGGAGTTAAAGCTGGAGTTGGAGCAGTTCCGAGAAACAGCTTTCCATCTTTAAACTCCACTCCTTCTCGCAAACAGTAGACACCAATAAAGTTTAAAACAGTAAAACCAAGCCCTGCCAAAAAGATGGTTTGATAGGTACTAATTGAGATTGCCCCTTGAAAAAACTCTAAGCTTCCTCGCTCTCCCATCCATTTTCTAATAAAGTCAAAGATCCAAGCTCCACCGGCCCATCCCACATTCATTAAAGTATAAAAGAGTGCAAATCCAAGCGCCGTGGTTTCGGGTTTAGTATACTTTTTAATCCCCACAGAGAGCACCGGCCCCATCATGGCCATTCCAATTCCTAGTGGAATAAATCCAAAGAAGGTAAGGATATAAATATTAGTGGAAAAAGGCATCACTAGTCGCGCACAAAAGAGCAGCAGCGTACCCACTAGCAATGTTTTCCGAATGCCAATCGCATCCGCCACCGAGCCCACAAACATGGTGGCAAGTGTAAGCGACATCGACCACACTCCGATAAAAGAGCCGGCCGCAATATCACTGAGACCTACATCTGAAGATAAGAAGAGGACAAAGCAGAGATTCATCGACCCATAGGCGATATATTCCATCACCTTTGCCAGAAATAAAATAATCAGCTCACGCGGTGACGATTTAAGGCCCTTGGTATAGCTAATAACCATGTAGATGAATGCTGCTATAAAAGCAATCATACCCACATAGATGACGATATCGACTGTTTTCATCATTTACAAACCCTCCTATTTATCTTGATTATTTTTTTATAACATTTTCCCTCTGCCTTTTAAAGAGTGACAGGTAATTTTAGACAATGCTACTCTTGAGCTTATGGCCAGCAATCGTGTTCTCTTTCCGTTTCTCTTTTTCCTCTTATTTATCATGCTTTTTCCTGCGCTTCTCTATTATTTCACTGCTGCTCATACCATACAAGCAAACGACTCCAGTGAACTATTAGCAAGTGCAGTCAATTTACAAGTGGCCCATCCACCTGGTTTTCCACTTTTTAGCTGGCTCTATCATCTACCACTTACTCTTGGTGATGCCCAAAGTGTCGCTTATCGTGGATCACTCTTTACTGCATTTCTAGCATTGCTTACTCTTTTATGTTTATTTAAGCTTTGCACTCACCACGGCCAATCTCCTCTCGTCTCCTGCCTAGCACTTCTGCCACTGGCCACATCACACCTCTTTTGGAAATACGCCATTATCCCTGAAGTGTTTATGCTCAATAACCTTATTATTGCCCTCTTCTTCTATCTTTACTTCACCCAAAATAACTGTCCACTCCTTCTCACAATCATCTTTGCTCTTGGAATGTGCAACCACCATACGACGATTTTTCTTTTGCCTCCACTGCTACACGCACACTACAAGCTCCCCTTGAAAAAAATTTTCCTGCATATTTTTGTTATGGCCACCATTGTTGCTCTCTTTTATTATTCACTCTTACTATTGCATCCTAACTCTCGCTTCTCCTGGGGTCTTTTACAAACGCCTCTAGATATCTACAACCATTTCCTACGTAAAGAGTATGGAAGCTTTCAGCTGCATGGACACTCCTTTGCTGCTGCCACCACTTTTGCTCCTCTACCAATAATCTATTTCTTTTTCCAAAGCATCTTGCTTGACCTTTGGCCCACTTTGCTCCTCGCCGTGATCACCCTTCTCTCGCCCATTGCCTTAAATCGAAAAATTTTGATTACTCTTCTTTCCTTCGTTCTCTACCTGATCATCTTCTTTTCCTTATCCAACCTTCCTCTGACTCAGGAATGGATACCGATTCTCGAGCGCTTCTTTCTCTTTCCCATGCTCTTATTGGTCATTCTTGCTTGTATTGGAGTGGCCAAAGCAAAAAATCACTTTTTGCTTCTAGGAGTGTCTCTAGTCATCTCCACATCCATAAACCTCTATCAAAATTTTCAAAAAAATGATTACTCTCAAAATACCATTATCGAAGATTACGCCAAAAATTTGATGGCGATGATTGCAGTAAACAACAAAACTCCAGTAATTATTGCCAATAACGATACCCAATATTTTTCTTTGCTCTATCTGCAAGCAGTCCTAAAGATCAACCCCCATGCCCTCATCTTTTCCCAAGGTATGTTTTTTGATTTACAACTCTATAAAAAACTCGCCCCGCTCTATCCTAAAATCAACTTTCCGCAAACGGTTCCAAGCGACAAAGATATCCTGAAACATTTTATTATTCCCAATCTTGCGTTTGCTGACTTTTATCTTTTTAAAAACTTCAACGATAGCAAAAATTTCAAACTTACTTTTTTACCACTTGCTCGAAAAATAGAAGAGGGATCTCAACTCTATTTTGATGAAAGTTCACGCTCACAACTTAGCTTTCGCCACTCTCCGAGTTTGATCACGCATCGAAATCCCAGCTACTTTGTGGAGCAGGAACTCTTTTCCGAATACGCTTATTTCTACCTGGCCTACGGCAAACATCATGGTGGAGCAAAGGCCATTCATGCCTATAAAAAGGCCCTCGCACTTGTTCCCTATTGTTTGCCTGCGCTTACCAACTTATGCATCTTAGAAGCAAGCAATGAGCTTTGCACCACCAGATCATTTAAGTAAGATAGAGAGAACTTTCCTGTGGTGCAACGGTGGCCCGATAATTATTGAATATTATTCTTTTTTGAAAAATATTTTTGTATATCATTTACATATCCTAAAGGAGCAATAACCAAATAAGAGCACATAACAATTCCAATTATTAATAACACGATATTGGTATAAAAATGATGGTATGTTTTTTTTAATATCATAAAAACTAGGCAAGCCAGAAACTCTAACCATAAAAAAACAAGCACAAACCCACCACCTATCTCACACAAAGCTTCCCATGGAATGAATACGACAAAGGGTTCTTTAGAAGCGCTTTGGAATATAAAAAAAGTAGATATAGGCATTAGCATGAAAAAAGTGAGGTATATACTTTTTTGTAATAATATCATGATTTATTAATCTCAAAAAAAAGGTGGAAAAACATTATATTAATTTATTTTCAATGCTTTCAGCAAGGGTATGGCCTATAACATCTTTTTCTTCCAAACTGAATATATCACAGAAGGCACGGTTGACGAGAATAATACGGTGGTCTTTATCCTTAACGAATATGAGGCATGCAAACGTGCCTGCTCATTAAGCAGGCTGGTTTTCTCTTTCTCCCTCAATATTGTGACATCCTCCATTGCAAGAAGAATAATTCCTGGGCCGATATCTTTCCCATGAATTTTTCGAGCATTGAGCAAAATAATCTTTCGAGCTACCCAAAGATCAGCTAGTGCGTCCTACTAATGCACTAACTGACGAGGAAGCTTTTGCGATTCTAGATCTCGCAAAGACTCATCATCCTGACGAGCGACTACGGGCCTTGCACTATGCTATTTTATCACTCTTCCTTTCCACAGGGATGAGAAAAAATGAACTTCTAGAACTTAAAGGAAACTCCTACTGTGAAATTGATGGTATCCCTGGCCTAAAGATTTTCGGTAAAGGTGGAAAGATTCGAGAGATACCGCTTACCGAGCAAAGCAAGCAAGCTCTCGATGCTTATTTAGAAATGATGAGTAAGAATATGGTTGTCCTAACTTGCAATGCTTAAGAGTATTGCAGCAAATAGCATCCTCAATATTAACATCGAATAAATTGACATCTATAGTTCTTTGTGTGAGGTTATTGCACAGCAAGCAATTCTTTAAAGGGGGCAACATGAAAAAAGTATTCTTTTTAATCTGTATTATAAGTTTTTATCTTTCAATTCCCATTTGCATGGCAAGAATCCCAAGCGCTAGTGTTTATAATTTTACAAAAGAATTTGAAATAAAAAATATTACTCTTCAAATGCAAGGAGAAGAACAAGAAGTCATTATTGAAGTTGAGTACATACGGCCAGATTCTTTTAATATGGAGAAGCCGCAATTTAAATTTGTACCTATTCGCCTGAGCAGGCATTACGAATGTGAAGGTATCATTATTCGTCAGGATTACAACAATTCAAGCTCACATGGATTGAAAGACACAACCACAATAAATGTAAATATAAAAAATGTTTTTGGTATATCGGATTGTGATATTGTTGTAATGGGTCCAAGCAAATACTATATAGCGTCTATCTTTCCTTTTGGCGTGCGTAGCTACGAATATAAAGAATAGTTATCTAGTGCTCATCCACTCCTTGATTAGCTTTAGTTTATCCTCTATGATCCTTGTACCACTGGAAAATGGTTTTAGCTCACGGTTGTTTGATTCGCCAGGTGGCCATGCATGTACTCCTAGATGCAGTAAAGAAAATTGTAAAAATCAAACTAAAACGGCCATCATCCCTGTAAACAACCACGTCAACTATTTTCCACCAAGATAACTGTTCATCTGATATTTTATCAACTGCTGATGCCATGATTGTTTGAAACAGCTGCCGCTATCTCTAAGGTGCGGTTAAGATTTAGGCCGTTCCCAATTTTATTTTTTGAATGACCTTCAAAAAACCTTCGATAGTCTTTTTGAAATTGACATGGTTATATTTCGTTTTAAGGCCTTCGGCCACTTTGTAAATTGAGTTAGAGTTAATTGCTTTCTTATAGATCTCGTTTACGAACTCCTCTGCAACAATCAAGATCGATGTCATTGGAGTAATGCGATCAGGGGTGAGGCCTCTAGGAAATCCACGACCATCAAAGCGTTCATGATGATCCATGACCATCTGTTCAATATCTGAAGGAAAGTTTTGAATCCTCTTCATTTTGAGGGCCATATCACCAGGATGTTTTTGAATGGCATCAAATTGTTTACGAGTAAAAGTATTTGTTTGCAGCATATCTTCACCTAATATATCCACCTTGGCCAGTTCCGGATCATCTAGGAGTAGATCATGCATAAGACAAGCGGTAACAATTTTCTGTAGTGTTGCAGAAGTGCTCCAATTCATTTCTGTTGCGATCATGCTTGCGAAATATGCCATCATCAAGCTATGTTCATAGATATAGTTTTTATTGGCCATCATGATGCTTAAAAGCTTTAAGATGTCTGGATTATTTTTTACAATCTTTTCAGTGGACTCGGCCAAAAGATTTGTAGTGTCAATAACTGTTTGATTTATTCCAAAGGCCAAAATGGTCTCCTGAAGAAATTGCATCCCCTCAACCTCTTTTTCAATTCGATCCTCTGTGGATAAATTGCTATCTTGCAGGGAGGCCCGCAATAACTGAGAGTAATGTTCTGAAAATGCATGAAAATCGGCCCGCTTTACATAGAAAAAACTGAGACCTTTGTTGGCATACTTTTCAATTTGCTCAAAATCAAAACTATCATTTTGATTAATCACTTTCAAAAATTTTTTCTGTGATAGTTTTATGAAGATATCACAGCTGCTGGAATTAAATTTAAGAAAATTTTTTATTCCAACTTTACAATAAGGGGACTCCTCTGATGTCGGGTCCGAGGTTACTTGGTTATGCAGTAGTTTCTGTACAGTTTTTGTAAGATTTTTAAGATCTCCAGGTTTTTGAATGTAGGCATTATTGGAATCACTAGCAAAACCATCTAATTTATTGACCTCCTCCAATCCCATCGAGGTAAACAGCACAAAGGGGATAGTTTTATTACCACTATTTTGACTAAACTGCTTTACTTGTTCATAGATGTTTCCACCATTACCCTTAGGCGTGCTGTAATCACTAATGATAAGATCTACATCAGGATTTTTCTTAAGATATGCAACAGCATCATCGCTCGAAGCAATTTCCACCACCTGAACATCCAGCATCCCCTCTAGCTCTAACGTTCCAAGTTCACGGATTAATTTTTCATCATCAACAAAAAAAATTATTTTCATAATAGGCCCCTTATTTTTTTATTACAAAATACTCTATCGTATTTTTTTTATTTTTCATAAAAATTGTTGGACCTAGAGAGGTTTTGGAGGAGAGTGACAGCGTCTTCCATGAGGTAAAAGATGGGGAGGTTGGCACTTTGTAGGCCCTCTTGATAGGACAAAAATCTTTTGCGATCGATGTCTACAACTAGGGCAATCGGCTTTCCACTTTGTTCGCTAATCGCTTTGATGGCGTGTGCGAATTGTTGAATCTTCTCCACCTCGAAAACGTGAAAGTGTTCAATGAAAGGAGTGAGGCTTAAAATGAGTGCATCGGAGGTACCAAAGGCCAAAAGCTCTAAAACCTTCAGGCAAAGCCCCTCGGTGATCATAGAGGTGAGATCGAGTGGGTTGTTAACCATGATCAGACCGTCCACCTTGAAGTCACGAAAAATCTGTTCTAAAGCGCTTTTCTCTCTCTCCGTCACTTTATGTAATAAGCGTTCAGGAAGCAAATCGGCGGCCACTACACTCTCCGAACCGGCATAGGTGAGAATGGAGATTTGCGTGGGAGATGGGGAGTTTTTCCAAGAGGCGTACCATTTAAGGGCATTGGTAAAATCGTTTACACTTTGAACTGTCACAATGCCTGCATAGCGAAAGAGCGTTTGTTGAAGATCGTAATCGCCACCCATCGCTCCAGTATGTGCTAAGGCCGCCAGGCGGCCGTGATCTCCACGCCCTCCCTGATATAAGATAGTGGTAATAGCTTTTTCTTTTTTAAGACGACTGGCAGTTACACTTAAGTGGTGGGCCTCGCCCGCACCAAAACCCTCCATATAGATAGCAACAGTTTTAATATCGGGGTCGCTCGCCACGATCTCTAAAAATTGATAGGCCTTAAGATCCATTTGATTGCCAATGCAATAGGCATACTTGATGGGAATGTTGCTATCACTGAGTGCGCGATTGATAAAGAAGGCCCCGCTTTGACTGATAAAAGCTAAATGCCCTTTGGGATAGTAAGTGAAACTTGCACGCTTGGGATTGGAAAAGATGGTGGTTAAATTTAAGGGAGAGAAAATACTTCCAAGGTGATTGGGCCCTACAAGCGTGGGCGTCCACTTCCCCGCCTGCCTTCGCTCGTAAAGGAGCGCATACAGCTTCTCTCCAAGTCCACTCTTATCTCCACCATCACCAATGCCTCCGGCCACCAGATAAATAATTTCCGCTCCTCCCCCTTGTAACATCACTTTTTTTACTACCTCCACAGAGGCAGCAGCTGGTAAGACCAAGATCAAAGCATCAACAGGATCATCAAGGAGGGCACTAACATCGTTATAGGCCTTGATCCCTTGAAAGCTTCCCCCTTCGCATCCAGGTTTAATTACTCGCAGGGAGGAGTGAGGAATGCTGGAGATCAGCAGGTTGTTAAAAATACGATTCCCATACGACTCTCCCTTGGAAGAGAGACCGGAGATGGCAAAACTCTTTGGAGAGAGAAGGAGGGGCACGCGATGCTCTGGAAACTTATGCCAATCTGTTAGAGTGCAAAAAGCTACATCTTCGATGCCAACACCATCAAGTGGCACTGGGACACCATCCTCTTGCCTGAGTACCAAGGGATTAACCTCTAAGAGGGAGACTCGCTCTTGCTGCAGTTTACTCGCTAGCACCCAAATTTTTTTAAAAAAATCGAGAAGGATGCTCTCCGTGGTAAGCGGGCATGACTGCCGGAGCAAACCAAGCCACACCTTTCCAATCAAATGGCGCTTTAACTCTGCTAGAGCACTTTCAGGAGAAGCAAAGGAGATCGGCCACATGAGACTCTTTGCCTTTAATTCTCGACTCCAATCCTCAGCATTGACCCCACCTACACCAAAAAGAATCACCATGCCCATCGAAGGATCTTCTTTAAAGGATAAAAATGCCTCTGCCGGAACCCCTTTTACCTCAGAAAATTTTACTCGCTCTACCAGCAAATTTTCGATCCAGCGATACTTATCTTTTAAACTTGCTACAATTTTTTTATGTTGATCGAAAACTATACTCTCTTCATAGGCAAGAAAGGCCAGCGCTCCCTCATCCGATTTATGCCATAAATTCTCAAACAAACCTTTTAGCACCACCGCCTCCGCCAGAGCAAAGGTGGAGTGCAATGCTGGTAGACGATCCTCTTGGTTTAAAACAATGAATTTGGGAACTGCGAGATCAACGCTTCTAAAATAGTCATAAACTTTAGTCTCATGGATAAACTTTGACATTTTTCTATCCTCTACTTAAGTTAAAGAAAGTATATCAAATCTTTGCTAATTTCCTACCAAGATCCAAGATTTTATCAATCATCTCATCGATGTCTGCCTTGGTTGTAAGGGGATTTAAAAACATGGGCCGCAAAACCACGCTACCCTTAATCGAAGCGTAGTTTAGGAGAAATTTACCCTCTTTAACCACCTCTTCGCGGATTTGAATATTAAGTTGATTTAACTGTTTTAGTTTCCTCGCAGTTTTTGATTCACTTCGATTGGGGTTATAGCGAAAGCATATTCCAAAAGCGTGCTCATGGGCCAAGAGCAGTTGCAACTTCTGCTCTTGTTTTACTCTGGCAGCTGCATAAGCAGCAAGGGATAAGAGATACTCTACTCGCAAAGCAAGGCCTCTCTCTCCTAACACCTTTAAGAGCATCCAAAGTTTTACACCATCAGCACGGCGTCCACATTGCAAAGAGTGGGTGCCAATATCATCCTGGCGCGGATGGTGAAAAAGATAGTCCCCTTCACTGCCGCCCACAGCACTTCTCATTCCACCTTTTTTCTTAAAAAGGATAAGGGAGCAAGTGAGTGGCACTCCCATTGCCTTATGTGCATCCCAAGTTAGTGAATCAGCACTGGCAATTCCTTGCAACTCTTTTTTGCGTTTTGGACTTAAAAGCAAAGAAGCGCCAATCGCACCATCCACATGCAACCACAGACGGTGCTTACGAGCAATCTTGGCAATTTCTATAAGAGGATCGATGGCACCCTCGACAGTTGTGCCAGCAGTGGCCCCAATGTAAAAAGCGGTGCCTCCACGTGCCTTTTCAATCTTCTCATTAAGATCTTCGGGAATCATTCTCCCCTCATCATCTGTAGCAACTTTAATCACATTATTCGTACCAATACCTAGGGTGTTGGCCGCACGTTCAAAGGAGTAGTGGGCACTGGCAGAGACAAAGAGAAGCAAACGCTGGCGTAATCCCGCTCCCTTGCATTTAGCAAGCAGACGATTTCTCGCTACCAGCATGCTAAACATATTGGCATAACTTCCTCCAGGAACAATCATGCCTTCACCACGCTTCATGCCTGCAAACCCCAGCATCTTTTGAACTGCGATTCTCTCCATCTGTGTGGAGAGCGGAGACATCTCATAGGTAGCAGTTGAAACATTATTGACGATGGAAAAAAATTCAGCGATAAGCGCACTCATTTCCAGACCACCATAGAGCTGATTAAAGAAGTGACGGTGACCACTCTTTACGCTCATCTGCAAGTAGCTCTTCAGTATTTTCCATGCATCCTCACTACTTTGCAGTGAGAGCATTTTTTGGATCTCTCCACTTTTTTGATGATCAATCACTTTACATTTTTGCTTTGAGAACAAATCCACATAATTTGCAATCTCGCCAAAGGCCCACATCAGTCGATCTCGATTTTTCATAAAAACTAGCTTCCTAGGACTTCGTTATGAGAGTTGAATATGCGTCAGCTTGCACGCTTTGAAAATAGATATATTGCAAATAAACCACCTTACATTTATCAGGTGAACAGATGATCACATGATCACATTGAAGAAAATTTGGCGGTTATTGGTTGCCAGGCCATAGGTCAAAAAATTTTCAATCAATTGCTCTTTTTGCACCTCTGATAATTTTGAAAAGAGTGACCAGTAAGGAGTCTGCGTAGGCAGGGGAAGCATATTGCTACTGAAATGAGTCGTAGCGCTCTTGATGGCCGCACGATTGTTGACTTTGCTCTTGATACAATCTTTCAAGGCATCTCCTCCTAAGAAATCGTGGAAATGCCAAAGTAGTAATAACAACCAATCGATATACCAAATTTTAAAGGAGGTCGCTTGCAGTAAACTTATAATCTCTTGCGGAAAATGTTGTAGCGGAGAGGCCGCTGGTACCTGGTTAGAGACAATTCCTGTCAACTTTAAGTAGAAAAAAAATAGAAAAAGCCGTGACTGCGTCTGTGTCGTATACTTTTCAAGTTGTGCCTCCATAGCAACAACATCACTGACCGCTTCGGGGGTGGTCTCCAGCGGGTAAATATTATGCTTAAAATAGTAAAGGTAGATGGAGGCCAGACGATCACGGAAATTTTTGGGTCCCAAAAACTTGATAATATGCTTCATCTCCTGCTTAGGCCAAGTTGAGCGAAAGGCGCGCTCAATCACCATCGAGGTGGCGCCAGAGGAGAAAAGGTGCTGATAACGATCAAGGAGGTATTCACTGCTCTCTTTGTTTTTCATATCGCTCTGAAGAAGGGTGGTAAACTCCCATGGAAGCGTAAACGCTGGTAAATTGATCATCATTTGCCCCCTATAGATCCACTAGCTCCTATTGCTACTATTATAATCAATGAGACCAGACACCGCTATTGCCACCTCATTTCCCATCTTCCCTATTTTTTAAGGGAAAGCTATGCTTAAGTCTTAAGATTTAAGTTCGCTATTAACAGAGCATTTTAAGTATGTTTAAAGAAATCAACATTCAATCTTGTGATCCACAACACTTAGACTCGCTGTGGATTAAAAACCGCGCTGGTATGCACCCTTTGTATTTAACCATTGGAGCAGATTTGCAAAAATATTATCCCATTAGAAGAATTGTTGATGCCATTGAAGAGTCACTTTTGCGCACACATATTCATCCCTATTTTCCTTATCCCATCTATTTAATTCACCAAGATCTTCCCGAAAGTAACTATCTCGAGGTCTTTGATTCACTTAATTCCCTACCGAAGCATCACCAATTTAAAAGTAAAATTCCTTCCGGCCGAGAAAAATATTTTTTTAAAAAGATCTCCATTTTACGTCCATTACTACTATCGATTTCCTATGAAACGCTGTTTGAAAAAATTTATGAGCTTAAAAGTTTACAACGAAAATACTTGCGTTTACTAAGAGAGGTCGATTACCTAGAAGGGGTAAATGAACAAATCAAAATGGCCAACCGCCCTTTAAAAGGGATACATAGCAGAGGTAAAGTTAGCAGTGAATAAACCCAGTAAAAAAATCCCACAGCATAACTATCATTGGCAAGAAAAACAAAAACAGCGAAAGCGTATTCGTGATAGTGACGAATCGATGGGAATCGATGTTCGGCGCTTAGAAAAGACTATTCGAGAATCCCTCAACATCTCTAATAGCGATCTCTCTTTTGATGAAGATATTGATGCTCAAAAAAGAAAACGTGAAGAGAAGCAAACCAACTGGATTTTGCTAAACTATCTGCAAAATGAAAATGAGCGTTTAAGTAAAATGGTGGATCTCTTTTTAAAGAAAATACCAGGCCGCATGCTCTATTCCCAAACCTCTACACTAGTAAGTGAAGCGCTCGCGGCCAAAGAGGAGACCTTAAAAGAGTTGTTAGCTGAACTTAAAAAACCGGGATCTAGCTTTCAAAAAAATCTTGCAGCACTTTTTCAGAAAAGTTTCAACTCTGAACTTTTGTCAAGAAAAGAGGATTGAGCAGTTTGGGAATCGTGTTGTTGCAAAATGATAGGTCCTCCCACATGTTCTAACTCTTCACTAGTAAGCGTGGAAAATTGGTACCCTTCCAGATCATTTTTAAGCAATAGGTAAAGATAATCTTTAAATCCTACAAGATCTTTGAAGGCAAAGGCCTCTGCAAACGCTTGCAGCATCGACTCAATTTCCCCATGCTCTCTTGGTTTTAGCGAGAGCGTTCCCTCTTGCAAAATCTTTTCCACAAAGGAGAAAAATTCACTCTCGCTTAGGCCCATTTTATTGCTACCTTTTGTAGTATCATCTTGGTAGTGGCCTAAAACAAAGTTAGCAAAACTACTTAAGATAATGGCGGTAAAATCGATACTCTCTACAGTATAGTTTTTATAGAAAATATCATGAACACGGCCACCACTCTTTAGCTCTTTGAACGCCTTATAAAAACTATCAATATAGGGAAGTAATCCTATCAAGAGTTCACACTGCCGATACCACTCACTATAAAGTTCCCACGAGTTAATCAGCTCTTGATCGTATTGCAAAGGATAGGTAAACGCTTCGTCGAGGAAGTTTTTCCAATAGTCACCAACAAACTCCTCTGCATCCTCTTGGTGCATCGCTGTTTTCGCCAAAGCGGCCTTCATCTCTTTTTGAGCAATGGCCATCAAACTCTTGCCAATTTTATAACTATCGACGAAATCGTAAACAGCAAAAACTCCCTCACGCGATAACAATGCCTTATCAGAAATGCCTGAGGTGGGCAAAGTTGCTAAATACCTTAAGTAAGTAAAACCTAAAAGTAGGCGCTGTAAACACTCTTGCCCTACTCGATCGAGTGCAATACTGCCCTCTTTGATGGCCTGGTGATAGGAGATATTGGCATTGATCATGCGAATAAAGTTAAATTGTAAAAAATCCTGACGATGCGGAGAAGTCACCTTCTCCACCTCTTGCATCAGCTCCCACAAGAGATCGCTCTTAGCATGCGAGAATAACACCACCGACTCTTGCGGAGGCAACATCAAGGAGAGCTGGTTTTCATTTAGTTTAAAATATTGCAAACGCCGGGCCTTAATAAAATTTTTCAAATCGCGCCAAGAGAGCAGTGGTGTCTCAATGGCCAAAGCGTCGTAATAATCGATTACTCCAACATCCTCTAAGCGTGATTTTTTAAAACGATACTCCTCTTCTAACATTTCACTACGAACATCACTCATCGCTTTAAAGAGAAGCGTATAGGCCTCATCGACACCAACTTCGGCGTAGAGATTTTTGATTAAACCTTGTAACTCATAAATAGAATCGTCTGCATCCGAGCAAGACTCTAGTGCCGTCAGTTCGATCAACAAGCGATTATCTTCGGTCACAAAAAAGTTGGAGTGTTCTGGATACTCCGGTTCCTCTTGATCAAAAGTCCACACCTCTGCCACCGATTTCAGCAATAGCAAGAAGAGCGGTGAAGTAAGAAACTCCCGCTGTAACTCTAATGAAGTCTCACTGTAGATATGAATCCAAGAGGAAAATTGCATGGGATCAAGGTTATCTTTTTTCCAAAGATCGATATCTAAGAGCAATTGTCGCTGTTCCGAGGAAAGCTTAGGTAAGATTTGCGCTACCAGCTCGCTGGGTTTGCTCTTAATCCCTAAGTAGAGGTGGGTAATAGGAAGCTCGAGAAAATCTCCTCCCTCCTCCAGCAAACTCTCTAGATCTTTTGCTTTGGAGTTCAGGGTAAAAATTTGCTCGGTAACACTTTTTAATAGATGGTTATTCATACTCATAAGGAGGCGAAATATAACACTACTCTTTCTCCTTTGTCACATCTTATCTCTTATCTAGCAGGGGAATTGGCAACGCAGCGAAGAAGCTCTTTATCCACTTTTGCCTTGGGATTTACAATGAAGATCTCCCACTCGCCGTTATCACTGCGATTACTTAGGCGAATCAGCACCGCTCTTACCTTAGGCCCAAGATTCTCCAAGTCGTTTTCCACATAAAAGCTCTCGCCTAGCACCGTGGTGAGGTTAAAGAGCGCATGGTGTTCATTTTGATCTAAAAGCAATTTTACGAAGGAGAGGGCCAAGGGATTTTCTGCTGTGCCAATATGATCAAGTCGGCACATCTCACGAAGCGCCTCTTGTGACTTATACGGTTCCATGGCCGGCAGCAGTTGCTTTAAGATTGTCGGAGCAAAGGTGTGCTCACTACGAAAACGGCGCATGTTAACGCTTACAGCGTTCTCTGAGCTAGCGGCAAGGTAGGCGTAGGCCCCCTCAAAGGCACTCAAGAGAAGCTTAGGTGAAGGGAGCGCAGTCGGAGTCGGAGTCGGTATTGGGGACGGAGGCCGCGCTTGCGTCGGAAGCGGAGTTGGTAACGCCACTACCGCTACCACTAATTTAGCTTTAGGAGTGGGATGCGCTAGCGTCGGAGTAGGTGTGGGCAGGGTATATAAAAAAGAGCTAAGCCCACGCTCATCAAACTCTTTCAGCGCTCCGGCCAAAAAAATTCTCCCTTGCAGATAGCGAACCTCTTCATCCTCATCCCCGACCATGCTCTTCATTTTATAGGCCACCTCTGAAAAAAGCTCATTTAAAGAAGAGAACTTCTCCTCTTTAGGGTGAAAGAGTTTTGCAAAACGTTCTAAGCATCCTCTTCCATTCCCCTCCGCATTGACTAGCGCAAAGGTATTGGAGAGGTAGAGCAGTTCGGAGAGCAAGGGCGCATCGGAAACACCGTAGAGTTGATCCTCTTCTGAACAAATCTGTAATAACTTTTGCAAATCCTCTTTGCAAAGGTTGTTAAAAAGTTGTGGTAAATTTTTTAAGTTTACATTGCCAACATGTAGCTCATGGGACTCACACCAAAGGTGCAGTCGTGCATAGGTCACCCCTCGAGGAAAGGAGAGATTGCGACTGCGCTTAAACTCTGTTGACCAATCACTACGTCTTGCTTGTAAAAGCGTCTCTTTGCTCCGCTCTTTAGCACTATCTTGCGAAAGGTAGGCAATAGCGCGCTCTTTGAATTTTTTCATCTCTTCGCTTTTGGCATTACAGTGACTCATGACTTTGGCCCAATCGATACTACAATTAACGGCCAAAAGCTCTAAACGGTGTAGGGCCTTTTGATAGTCGAGCACTGCCTCATAGAGAAGCCCGATAGAGAGTAGACGATAAAGGTAACGAATATAATCTAAGTGCTTTTCTAAAGTTGCATTAGGGCAGCGATTGCCAGCAAGCAACTCCTGCGATAAAAAGCGCTCTAATGAGAAGGCCTTCTTAGAAATCAGCTCTTCAAAATAGTGCTCGCGCCACTTTTCGTGGGAGTATTCGTACTTGGCCAAATAAAGATTAAAGCTTTGATCCGGGTGATCTACCCCGCTATAGTCGTTACTGCTTCCGCTTTGTTCGCCAACAATAACTTTATTAAAAAACGTACTCTTATTCTCTGCCTCTGTTGCAAATAGCAGGGAAGAAAGAAGTAGGAGCACAAAGCAGAGTGCTTGTGGTAGTGATAGTAATAGTGATAGTGGTACCCGCACTTTTTTAAATCTCTTTAGCAATCAGCTCAACAACTTTCGCGGAAAAAAGTTTATCTTTTAATTTTGAGATCACATCCTCTCTAATCTTTTTTCCTTGCTGGATATCCCCTGCAGGAAAATTCACAAAGGTGATTTTGGAATCTTTAATCGCTTGTAAGGCCTCAACGTTCTCTTTGATGGTGAGTTCATTAGCTTTTTGAATATGTTTTTTGCAGATCTCTTCTACTATATCTTGATAATTTTTAGGGATCTTATTCCAAACCGAGTCATGCACCAAAAAGGCACCAATGGAGTAGGTGACTGGAAAATCGATTAAATATTTTACTTTGGTTTGCCACTGCATCGCCAAGATCGCAAGCGGTGAAGCGTAGGCCGCATCGATAATTCCGGTGGAGAGAGAGGCAAGTACATCGGGCAGTGCCAGTGGCACAGAGACTAAATTCATCGACTGAATCAGGGTGTTGGAGAGTAGATCACCATCCCACGACCAAATTTTTAGCCCCTTTAGTTCTTCAAAATTGCTGGCCTTCTTTGACGAGATCAGATAGACCTGGCCCACCTCTAAAAATCCTAAGTTTTTAAACTTATTTTTTTTAAGGCCCTCATTAAAAATCGGAGAGAGTTTGGAGAGTGCATTCCAAGCACGATCGCGTTTTTCATAGAAGGTAAAGGGCACTTCCATAATACGCACGTCTCCACTAATATCGCCAAGTGTACGTCCGGTGAAAACACCGCCGCTCATCTGTCCCATACGAATTTTTCTTAAGACCACTGGCTCATCACCGGAGACTGCACCAAAATACATTTTGAATTTTACTTCACCTTTAGTGGCAGTGGCGACCTCTTCTGCCAAGGCCTCCAAAGTGTTGGCCCAAGTGGTTCCTTTGGGTGGTAACACACCAACTTTAAGAGTTACCTCTGCCAAAAGCGTTGGCGTCAACAAGATGGTGGTCAACGCAAGCATAAGCACAAACATTGCTGAAAATAAAAAACTCTTTTGCATCTTAATCATCTTCATCCTCTTCATCGTCTTCATCCTTTATGATTTATTCAAAAATGGTTTTATCATACTGTTTTAATACATTGTAATGTTTCATCGCAAGGGCATTTAAGAGATTTTGATGAGGATCATAGCTACTGCTTGTGCTCTCCTCCCAGTAAGCGGTGATCCTCTGAATAGCACTTTTCAGCTCTGCCATCTGTTTTTGGAACAACTCCTTCTCCTCCAAAGGAATCAGCGCATACTCGATCAGTGCAACTTGCAAAAAGAGGTTATCGCGATTTTTTTCAATCCCCTGCTGAAACAGTTGCAACCCTTTTTGTGGATTTCCTCCAAGCAGAGGAGGTCTACTCACCTCATAAGCGCCATTAAAGGCCATACAGCCGCCAAAAAAGTAGTTGGGTTCACGCAAGCAAACCCAATCAAAGAGCGACTTTACTAGGGGGAGTTGCCCCATAAGCCGTGGCCTCTCTTTTTGCAAATTAATTAGTCCCGCCCAAGCTTGGGCCAAAAAGAAGATAGCATCTAAATCACGACTATTTTCTCCATCTAAATTTTGATCTAAAAGCTTTGCTAGCTCTTCAGAGGAGGCAGCAAGCAACTGCTCATAACTCACACCTTGGAGTTTTAAAAAGCGTAATCCATAGTTTTGTGCTCTGGTGTAAAAATCGATAGCACGCTTTTTATAATACTCTTCATCTTCACGCTTTCTGCTCTGCTTTTTAATGGCCAGTTTTACCTCTAAGAGTTCGCTTTCAGAGACTAAAACTGCATAGGAGGCGTACCCTTTCGTTAGCGATGCCAGTAAATTTTCTTCGGAAGGATTCACATAAAGGATTCCCTCTATAAATTTAAGATTAGGAAGAGCACTCTCGCGAAAGACCTCATAATTGCGCTCCGTCTCCATTTCTCGCTGCCCTTTTTGCAAAAGATCGCCGGCCACGCTTGGTGCTAACCGTTCCATGGTACCGCAAGCAAAAAGGAGAGGTAAGGAGAGTGCCACTAACAAAATTTTTACCACTATTCTTGTTGTTGATTGCATCTTAATTTTGCCTTTGTTTATTTTGCCCTTAAAGTATGGTCAATAATTGCCTCACGGGAGCGCTTGTTGGCATCTGAGCGCAAATATTGAATCAGACTATTTTTATTCTCTTCGAGCTGCTTCATTCTTCGTGCATGTGAAATTTCAAAATATCGTTTTTGTGAGCTAAAGGTACTTTCCGCCAAACGCACCTCCAGGTTTTGTAGGTCCATCCAACAAAATTTTTGTTCTGCTGCTGCAATGAAATTTTTGACACCACTCTCTTCGCCTAAGACAGTGGCGTTCGCATCCCCCGCACACACTTTGCGTTTTAATGTTAAGTAGAGATTGATCGCTAAAAGATACTCCTTCCATTTGAGTAAAGTCGCCTCATCACCATCACCAGTAAAGCTGAAGGCGGCAATCGCATCCATCATCTCTAAAATTTGCGCTCGTCCTACTTTAGGAGTGGCCAAGAGTTCTGCATCAGCTTCTGCCAGCGCCACCATAGGAGAGGAACAAAGCAAGAGAAACGAAAAAACAAGAACCAAAATTTTGATTTTTTGTAAAAGCATACTCACTTCTTCAATTTTACTTAAATAATACTTGAGATTTTCTCTCTTCGCAAAGGAGTAATGTGCTGTAATTTCCTTCTCTTTTGATAACTCTCCACGAGTCACCTCGACCGCACTGGTGGATAACCCTAAAAACTCCGCCACCTTTTTGCACACCTCTTTATTGGCCTTGCCCTCAATCGGTGGGGCCTTGATCCAAAGCTTTAATACACCAGCGGGAAGCATTTCTAAGCGCTCTTGCCGTGCTCCGGGCCGTACCTCCACCCCAAGGGTAATTAAAATACCTCCATCACGATCCAGTTGTCGTGAGCGCTTAATGGTGAGGCCAAGCTTAGTCAAGGCCAAAAGCAACTTCTCGCTATCACCACTATCCTTTGAAAGTGTCACCGCTAAAGACCTCCCTCCAGTGCTTGTTGCCATTACCTCTAGCATCACTAGCATCACCATCATCATCAACAGCAATAAAAGTTTTAAGCCTCCTGACAAAGTGGCTTAAAGGGAATCCTACAACATTAGAGTAAGATCCTTCCACTCGAGAGATGAAGGTGAGTGCAGGGCCTTGAATGCCATAGGCACCCGCTTTATCTAAAGGATCAGCGGTTTTAACATACACATCCAGAAGGTCATCACTAATCTCATCGAAGGTAACCTTTGTCTCCTCGTAGAAAACCTCTTCGCGATAAAGCTTACTCTTGCGATCGCAAAGACCAATATAAACCCCAGTCAGCACCAGGTGGGTTTTGTTAGAAAGTTTCCGTAGCATCTCTCGCGCATGCAACTCATCTTGTGGTCGTCCTAAAATTTCACCATCAACAACAACGATAGTATCGGAGCCCACCACCACAGGAAAGAAGTGAGTGGCAAAATCGCTTTGTCCCGTGAGTTCTTTATACACCGCAAGCCCTTTTTGTTTGGCCAAATCCATCACCACCTCAGAAGGATTGCTAAAGCTACTTTGCTCCGGGATCTGCATTGATTTAATGGCAAAGGGTACTTCCGTCCAACCTAAAAGTTCATTCCTTCGTGGACTAAGACTTGCTAAAATTAATGAATACTTTGTTGTCATAGGCACTTAAAACATCTCCTTTGAAAAATCGCTCTCTAGAATACTTCTACCGTAGTTCTCTACCCACATCCGCCACCACCAATCGTTTACCAAGTCCTCGTGCGATCGTCCCTCTAAGAGATCTAAATAGCTCTTAACGGCCAAGCGGTGGTAAGAGTGGTCGTAACCACTATTGCTAAAACGATTACGAGGGGTGCTTGTCTCATCCGTTTCAGTTTCAATATCATCCCCAACATCCTCTATATTTTGGAATACAAAATCCTCACTGTAATCGCTTATAATATCGCTCTTTATCTTCTTAGCAAGATCTGCTCTTAACTCTGAGTCCTCTTTTTCGATATCAATTAATTTTTGCTTTAATCTGGATTTGGAGATAAGTAAAGTTGTCTCTACCTTCCTCGTGTGCTCTTGTAAAAATTTAATTCGCAAATCCAAATCATCTTTTCGCAAATCTTCCCATAAACGGTAACCATGAAGAGTTGCCATCGCTTTAGCAGTGATACCACTACTAAAGAGAGGACGTGAATCTTCATACAGCATAAGCTCCCTTGCGGTGAGGATAGAGTGTATACGCTTTACAATCAATTCTGCAATAGAAAATACTGTTTCTCCCCTGCTAAACTCTTCCGTAGTTTTTCCTAAGCGATCGATTTTGTACCATAGTGAAGAAAGCAAATCTTCTGACTTATATTCATTGTAACCACGCAATGTGAGCTTGCTTTGCTCGCTATAGGAGCGCACATAGGAAATACCTGTTTCGCTATTAACAAAGATCATCGCTCGCATCGCCATTCCCTCCAGGTTGCCATTTGGTAAAACTAAAAGGGAGTGGGTACTTTTTTTAAAATAGGAGTTGTTTAAAAGAATCAATTGATTTAAACGTTTGACGTGCAAAAGTTTACTATCTACTCCCTGATCAAGAGTAGCTGTAAGTTCACTGTCCAAAAGAGTCAGTCGTGGTGGCAAGGGATTGGCCGCAAAATAGCGTAAAGGGAAAAAGAGTGTCTCGGTCTGGAAAAGATCACTCTCCTCAACTGGATCTGCCACACGCGAATACCAATAGACCAGGCCTTTATGAATCCGCACGTAAAGGAAATTTTTCTGCCGCCCCAAATTGATCTCTTGAAAGGCCACCTCACTCTTTGGTGCCAGCCGCACTAAAGTACCCTCTTTTAATAAAATCCAAAGGTAACTATCATCCTCACACTCCACCTCATCCCCTTCATAAATTTGCGAGCGATAAGAAAGGTAACTATACCCTAGGCCATGAAAAAGTTTGCACGCTCCAACAATTGCAACCACTCTTCCCATCTGTTCAACGTGCAAGCGATCACGACGAACAAGTTTCCACTGTAGACCTCCCTCTTTTACCTGAAGATCTTTTTTCCACTCTAAAAAGCTCAACCACTGATCGGTCTGTTCATAGGTGCTCGCCCAATCAATAAGCGAGGCGCTTTGTGATTTATAAAGATAAAAATCCTCTGCGCCACCAGCGTCATTGGTATAATGGGTATAAAATAAGTGACATAATAATAAAGCAAGCGCCATCCTCATAAGCAAACTCCCGCCATGCTTTTCTATCTGCGATTACTCTTCTATTAAATTACGATTCTCTTCCTACAATTCTAGCATGACTCACAGATTTTCTGCTGATAAAAACAAAAGACTTCTGACCGCTGTAGTCTGGTATTGACTCCTCCTCCATCACCTCGTATACTTTAAGTAAATCCAAAAATGCCCACGCTAATGCCAAGGATCTGAAATGGAAAATAAACAGAGTGAACTTAAGCAAACAAAACCACAAGAGAAGCACGAAGAGTTTCATTTAGAAGAGAAAGAGTCCATCTCTTTTCCCGAAATGGAGCAAGAGATTTTAGCTTTTTGGGATGAGAAAAAAATTTTTGAAAAAAGTTTGGAGGCGAGCAGAAATCGCCCTCCTTACATCTTTTACGACGGCCCTCCCTTTGCCACCGGTCTTCCTCACCATGGCCACCTGGTCTCTTCCACCCTAAAAGATATCGTTCCTCGTTACTTCACCATGAAGGGATACTATGTTCACCGCCGTTTTGGCTGGGATTGTCACGGACTTCCCATCGAACAAGAGATCGATAAAAAATTTAATATGTCGGCACAAGAGTTTGTAAAGAAAAATGGCATTGCCGCTTACAATGACGAGTGCCGAAGTATCGTTTTGCGATTTACGAAAGAGTGGGAAAAGACCATCCGTCGCCTTGGCCGCTGGGTCGATTTTATCAACAACTACAAAACCATGGACCTCTCCTTTATGGAATCGGTCTGGTGGGTCTTTAAAGAGTTGTGGAATCAGGGACTAGTTTATCGAGGAGAAAAAGTGGTACCCTTCTCCACGGCCTTTGGAACTGTACTCTCCAATTTTGAGGCCAATCAAAATTATCAAGAGGTGCAAGATCCTGCGATCACCATTCTCTTTAGACTAAAAGGGCCTAAGGCCTTTGACAGTGGCCTACCTGTTTACCTCTCTGCCTGGACCACCACGCCTTGGACCCTGCCCTCCAACTTAAGCCTTTGCGTTCATCAAGATATCGAGTATGTGAAGGTGAAAGATAAAGATAAAAATATTATTTTTTATCTCGCCAAAGATCGCTTTGAAGGCCACTACGGAAAAAAATATAAGCTAGAAGTTTTAGAGAGCATCAGAGGAAAAGAGCTGGAGGGCCAGGAGTATGAACCACTCTTCCCCTTCTTTGAAAAGCTCGCAAGCGAAGGTGCATTTAAAGTCATGCTCGACGATTATGTCACCACTAGCGACGGTACTGGTATCGTTCACCAAGCACCTGCCTTTGGTGAAGACGACTACCGAGTAATGAAACGCTACGGTTTTAAATCGATCGTCTGTCCGGTGGATGATCATGGAAAATTTACTGCTGAGGTAAGCGAGTGGGCCTCTATGTATGTCAAAGATGCCGACAAGCTCATCATTCGCAAATTAAAAGAGGAAGGCAAGCTCTATGAGCAGTCCACGCTTGTCCACTCCTATCCTTTTTGTTATCGCACCGATACTCCGCTTATTTATCGTGCAATCTCCTCCTGGTATGTAGATGTCGAAAAGATTAAAGAGAATTTAATCAATGCCAATCAAGAGATTCATTGGGTGCCTGATCATATTAAAAATGGTCGTTTTGGAAAATGGCTTGAGGGCGCACGCGATTGGTCCATCTCTAGAAACCGTATTTGGGGAACGCCTATTCCTATTTGGTTGAATGAAAAAAATGGCAAGTACCTTTGCATTGGCTCCATTGAAGAGCTTGCTAGTTTGAGTGGTACCAAAGTTAGCGATCTTCATCGTGAGCACGTGGATAAAATTAGTTTTAGAATTCCTGGAGAGGATGGTGATTACCATAGAATTCCCGAGGTGCTCGATTGCTGGTTTGAATCGGGATCGATGCCCTATGCTCAACTCCACTACCCCTTTGAAAATTATGAACTCTTTCACAAGACCTTTCCCGCAGAGTATATTGCGGAAGGATTGGATCAGACACGCGGTTGGTTTTATACCTTGACAGTCTTATCGGCAGCACTCTTTAAGCGACCGGCCTTTAAAAATGTGATCGTCAACGGTTTAGTGCTGGCAAACGATGGCAAAAAAATGTCCAAGCGCCTAAAGAACTACACTCCACCCGATGAACTGATGGAGAGTTTTGGTGCTGATGCCTTACGCCTCTTTCTCATCAACTCCGGACTGGTTCGTGGTGAGGAGTTACGCTTTAGTGATGAGGGAGTAAAGGATATGGTCAGGCGAGCGCTGCTCCCCTGGTTTAACTCCTTTAAGTTTTTTAAAACTTATGCAGAGATTGATCAGTGGAATCCTAGCGAGCATCTGCACTTTGGAGAGAACATCCTCGATCAGTGGATCATCTCCAGGTTGCAAACACTCATCATTAGCGTAAGTAAAGAGATGGATGCTTACCATCTTTACAATGTTGTGCCTGCGCTGTTTATTTTTATCGAAGAGCTGACCAATTGGTATATAAGACTCAACCGCCGCCGCTTCTGGGACGAAGGCCTCTCAAACGACAAGAAATCGGCTTACTCTACGCTCTATACCGCTCTAAAAACGCTTTCGACCCTGATGGCCCCCTTTACCCCCTTTCTCTCTGAACACATCTATTTGGAGCTAAAAAAACTTGGTGGGGCGACGAAGGAGTCGGTTCACTTAGAGAGTTATCCTACTCCCAAAATGCAACTAATTAATCAAAACCTGGAAGAGGCCGCCGAGCGCATGATGCAAATTATCTTGCTTGGACGCCAGCGAAGAAATCAGGTGCAAATTAAAGTTAAAACTCCACTAAGAAAGCTTTTAATCATCCATAAAGATGAGCTTGCTTTAAATGAAATTCGCTGCAAACTTGCCCCTTACATTCAAGGAGAACTTAACATCAAGAGTATTGAATACTCTTTAGAGGAGGAGCGCTTTATCCGCCTCTATGCTAAACCCAATGCTCCTCTTCTAGGCAAGCGCTTTGGAAAAGAGTTTGCACGCTTTCGAGCGCTCATTGAAAAACTTGGTAGCAAAGAGGTGGCCATGCTCGAGGCCGGAGGGGAGATCCTCCTCGAGGGAGAAAAATTTAATGCTAGCGATATTTTGGTTTACCGCGAGCCTATCGGCAATGATGTCGAAATTATCTCCAATCGTTTTATCACCATGAAACTTGATAGCAAGCTTGACCAAGAGCTTATCGACGAGGGTACTGCGAGAGAGATCGTCAATCGCATTCAAAGAATGCGCAAAGAGATGAATTTTCATGTTAGCGACCGAATCGAAATCAGTGCACAGGGAGATAGTGAGTTAGTGAATGTCATTAAAAAACATGAAGAGTACATCAAGCAAGAGACACTTACTGGTGTTGTTCACTATATCGATAGTGTTATCCCCGAGGGAAGCGCAGGAGTCTTTCACTTTAGTCATGAAAAAGATGAAAAGCGTGGAGTGACGATTTTGGTAAAGAGGTAAGCGGTGAAAGGCAAAGAAGTGTGGCCAGCTTGGATCATAGGGATTCTAGGGATTCTAGGGATTGGAATAGTAGACGCCTGGGCAAAAAGCAACAACCTCTTTCAAGAGAGAACATCAGTAAACGTCGCACACTTTACCTTCAAAAAAGTGGATTTTACAGAACAAGAGTATGACAAGGAGATTCGTCCGGCCTTAGAGTATGTGCTTGGAGAGTTCTTGAATAGCTGGAAGGAGTATCATTCCTCTTTTGAAAAGGCGGCCTTTGTTCACCAAAAATACGCCGCACTTCAAAAGCAAGCGAGCGGCGATCCGGTTGCAACCTTAATTCCTATTCA
The DNA here is from genome assembly GCA_015231955.1 of Oligoflexia bacterium. Lineage (GTDB taxonomy): Bacteria > Bdellovibrionota > Bacteriovoracia > Bacteriovoracales > Bacteriovoracaceae > JADGAN01. Next base: position 42,947 of record JADGAN010000004.1, read on the forward strand.
ACATGCACTCTACGCCCTTTCTGCATGGGCCACCAGTAATAATGGCATTGGATATAATCTAGATGCTTCAAAACTTCTCAATATGGGGCTATCGATTGAGGCATCTCTGACCACTTCAAAACTTCTTGATGAGCTTATCAACACCAATCTTCTCTTGATTCACCTGCTCCAAAGCGATCCAGGGGAAGCTCAAGGCAAGAATCAGGCACACAAGATGGCAGCTCTACTAAAAGATCTGGAACTAAAAAGTGAACAGCTACTCTTCTCCCTTTTGCCAGCAACTGTCCGTAGCGATTACCTCTATGTATGGAGCAATTTTTTCAGAGAAATTGAACAGCACATTCTCTTGAATGAAAACCAACACCTCCTTAAGAAGAAACTTGAGGATTTCAATCTCTTCTGGAACCTCTTTTATCGTCGTTTTGCCAAAGAAAAGCTGTTGACACCCGACCGCACCTTCGCCTATTTTGCTCGCATAGATGAGAGGTGGAACTACATCATCAAAGTTATTATTGAATAGTCATAGCGATTACAATATGAAAAAAATGGCCCCAAAAACAGCGACCGCTAATAGCGAAGCACCCCTTGCGTATAAACTTCGTCCCAAGTGCAAAGAGGATTTTGTCGGATATTGCGAATTGACCAGCAAATACCCCGTGCTTTTGCAAAGACCACTTGCAAGCTTAGTGATCTGGGGGCCACCAGGATCGGGCAAAACCTCACTAGCATCACTGCTTGCAAAAGAGGCGCATCAAGAACTCTTTACCTTTAGTGCAGTCCTTGGCAGCGTTGGCGATTTAAGAAAACTCATGAGTGATGTGGTAAGCACACGTGACCTCTACGAGGGAAGAAAGGCGATTATTTTCATTGATGAAATTCACCGCTTCAATAAGGCGCAACAAGATGCCTTGTTGCCTGCAGTGGAGGCAGGAGATTTTACCTTAATTGGTGCGACCACTGAAAATCCCCGCTATAGCGTTAATCCCGCTCTGCTTTCTCGACTGCATGTGATCGAGCTTGGAAAATTCTCCATGGAGGATCTTAGAAAAATATTAAATCGTGCCTTGGAGAAGCAGAGTGTAGGTATAGCGATGAGCGAAGAGGTGCTTTCACTTTTAAGTGAGTTTTCTGATGGCGATGCCAGAAAGGCCTTGAACCATTTAGAACTTTTACTTTCGCGTTCTCAAAATCAAAATCAAGAAGCTGTCAACTGGGATGCATTAAAGCGCCTTCTCTTTCAAAACAATCGCAACTACGACCGCAAACAAAATCGCCACTACGATGTGATTTCTGCCTTTATCAAGAGCATGCGTGGGAGCGATCCCGACTCCGCCTTAATTTGGTTGGCAATCATGCTTGATGGCGGAGAAGATCCTCTCTTTATTGCCAGGAGGTTGGTGATTTTTGCTTCCGAAGACATTGGGAATGCTGATCCCATGGGACTTCTGGTTGCCACCAGTGCACTTACTGCGCTTCAAAATGTGGGGCTTCCAGAGGCGGCGATTAACCTGGCCCAAGCAGTAACCTATCTAGCATCAACAGTAAAGAGCAATGCTGCTTATGAAGGACTACGGAGGGCCCAAGAGGTGATCGCAAAGCATGCCACCATTGAGGTACCTGCACACTTAGTCTCCTCTGGAAACAGCAGTTATCAATACCCTCACAACTTCAAAGGGCACTTTGTTCGTCAAAATTATTGTAATCTTAAACATCCGCCACTCTATCGTCCAACGACCATCGGTCGTGAAAAATTTTTTCAAGAGCGCTTAAAAGAGCTTTGGGGAGACCATAACCATGACCATGAGAAAAATTAATTTTTATTTTATTACCCTGCTTGCCTTTACTTTTATCACTATCACGCTTGCACCAGCTGCTGTAAAAAATCAACTCAGCAGCATGGAACTTGCCGATAACCTTTACAAAGAACGGAGCGATTTTACGAAGGCACGCAGCGCTTTGGAGCTCTATGAAGATCTCTATAAGGCCACTGCAGAAAAAGATCAAAAAAGTAGGCAATTGCTCTTAAGAAAACTCAGCATGGCCAATTACTTTGTTGGCCACCATTCGCCTAAAAATGATGGGGATGCTAATCAGTTAAAACGTAGAAAAGATCTCTTTAACCGCGGTATCGAATACGCCAATCGCTGCATCAGTGAAACCCAAGAGAGCAGTATCCTTGGTGAGTGCTACTTTTGGCTTGCTACCAACCAAGTATTACTGTCCCAAGACGAAGGAAACTTCTCCCTAGTTTTTTCCTTATCGTCAGTTATTAAAAATTTTGAAAAAGCACAAGAGCTCTCTCCCACTTTTGCCGGAAGTGGAGCACTTCGCATGCTAGGAATTCTTCATCAGAAGATGCCGGGAATTATTGGAGGGAGTAATAAGAAGGCGGAAGAGTATCTCTTAAAGGCCATCGCTACCTCACCCAAAGAGCCCTTAAACTATATGTTCCTTGGAAAATTTTATGCAGAAAGTGCCAGCACCCAAAGCAAAGTAAAGGCCTTAATCGATCAGTGGGAGCTGCAACAAGTAAAGAGCATTCCTGTTGAGCAGTATGAATCGTTAGGAGCACTAAAAGATATTGAAATTTGGAAAAAAGAGGGACGCTGGCCGATTGATTAAATTGTTATTTGGTGATTCCAAAGCTCGCTGAACTTTATTTTTCTCTTTCATACGCATAAACTTCCTCGCTCTATCGACAGAGGGAGCGTTGCTTTTAATAGACGCCTATTCCGACTATTATCATGATATCGTTCGGGATGCCAGTCCATTATAATCCATAAACAAGCATGAAAATGCCACACAACTTTTTTTGAAGCACATTTTTCAGGCACTTTATTAAGTTGCTGGCAAGGAAAGGGAGTTGGCCATCGCCTAAAGGGAAGAACAGTGTTCCATTTTCTGAATACTTTTATCTTGGCAGGAAAACTTTAATAGCAAGGAGGCATTATAAGTGTCGTGGTGAGCAAGTCGAATCAGCGCTAAGAGATACGATTTCATCGCTAAAAACTCTTCGCTATTGTCATTGCCGTTTTTATATTCGTTTAATACCACTTTTTCCGCCAAGGCATACTCCTGCTGATCGAGTAGCTCTTCCACTTGTTTTAATCTTTGCTGGTGGTTGCTTAAGGCAGGAAGCTGGAAAGCAGCAGCTTCGCTCTCTTTGTTTAGTAGCAGTGGTTTTTTATTAGGGGTGATATAGGTGGAGATAAGAGGAACAAATTTTGCTTCTGCCTTTAAAGTGGCACAGGCGGCCTGCTCTTTTTGTAAGAGTGATAAAAAATTTTGGATATTGTCAGTGAGCTTTTGTGCAAGTCCTTTCCACTGGTTCATCTCTGGATGGTTTTTTGCTTGCTCTAGTTCATTTAAGGCCTCTTGGCGAAAGTTGCTTAAAGCACAAATGGCATCTGCACGAACTTCCAAAGAGGGGGAGTTAGAAAATTTAGTAATCACTTTAATTTTGTTGGCAATTTGATCTAAAGTGCCCTTGATGATCTCAATGATTGTCGGTGTGGTGGTGGTGGTTGGTATACTTTTTGTCCAAACGCCCCAAACTGGATTTTCTTTGTTATAATCTTTATGAAAAAGGGTGCCCCAGAGGGGAGTTAGCGTGGAAGTAGGGATTAACTCCTGTTGGTGTTTTTTTAAAAAAGTATCTACTTTAGGTTTTAAAGCATCACTAGTAGTGGTCACAACATAATAAAGATCATTTAACAAAAGGTAGCTTGCATAGTATTGTGGCGAATCTGGAGCATAATTTTTCTTTTGGTTGTAGGTAGGAATGATCTCGGTCTCGATGATCACGGAGAGCAGATCCCATGCATCTCTTAGCAAGTTATTCCAGAAAAGAAGGCGTGCCAGCACGATTTTGTTATCAAGGATTTGCAGCTGAGCAGAATTTTGCTTTTGTAATTCCTTTAAAATTTTTAAAAATTGTTGTTTATTGCGATACTGCCCATAGGTTAATAAAAGATTGAATAACTCTTTATCTTTTTGTTCTGGAGTTAAAAGTAGTTGATTAGGATTTAACTCTATGGCCGATAAAATGCTAGCAGCAGCTTTGGAATAATCGCCTAGGTGTTGATAGATATTGCCTTTGCGCATTTTTAGCGAGAAGAGCATATCGTTTACTTCTTGTATCTCCTGTGCAGTTTTCTCCTCTTTGTTTTCAAAGATAAAAATTGCATTGTCTGCAAAATATTTTTCCATTGCTGCTTGTAGCTTCTCTATCTCGCTAGACCATTCGTAACTCATGATTAAGTTATGAATGGCCTTAAGTTTCAGCAATGGATCAACACTACTTTCTAAGCTTTTTGCATACCAGGAGCGTGCCTCCTCTCCCTTCAAAGTAAACGCGTACTGAAAAGCGCTCTCTTGTTTGGTAAGTAATATTTTTTCTTTAAATTTTTGATCTTTAAACTTGGAGGAGAGCTGGGACAACTCATCAACTAAGATGTAAGTGTTTTTCCAGAAATTACGCTCTTTATAGTAAAACAAAACTTTCATTAACTTATTTTGCTGCTTTTGCGAATCGCCTTTGCTATTAAACAAATCGATAAGCGTGGTTTTAATTTCTTCATAATCGTTAGCGGCAGCACGTTTGCATAGGTGCTCTAAGAGCAATAAATCGGCAAGATCTCGCCCTTCTGCCTCGGGAAAATGGGTGATGTACCATTTAAGATGCTCAATGATCTTGGTGTGCTCAAATGGTAACTCGATTTTTTTTTCTTGCTCTTTACTTAAAATACTTAAATTATCAGATTTTTTTCGCAAGATGTTTAAAACGCTATGAGCGGCATCCAGGCGATTTTCAAAAGACTCTTGCTGCTGAGGAGATAGTGCGGCCTTTTCATAGGATAGGATCGCCAAATCTTGCTCTCCCTTTTGCTCATACCTTTGGGCCCCATGATACCAAAGCAGTGCAACTTTAGTGTCACTTAATAGTTCGTTCCATACACTATAGAGCTTATCCACACTTGGCCAATGATCGTTGTTTTCCAATTTTTTTGCCTCTCGATGCATGGTAAGCGTGAGCTGAGTTAATTTCTTATAAAATTCACTGGGATCTTCCAGTGTTTCACCTTTACAAACCAAGGGATAATTTTCACGCAGCTCTTTAGCAACTCGTTCTCGCCTTCCCATCCTTAGTTCATTATCTAGCATTTCATATAAAATAGTGTAGGCCTTGATTTCACTATAGAGGATCGCTACGCACTTCGAGTTATCGATAAAGATTTTTTTAAACACCACACTCGATTCATCAAATTTGCCAATTTTTTTATAAATCCGTGCTAATTCCTCTAATACCTGATAGTAGCGATTATCACTATAATGAAAGATTTCTATCTCTTTAATCGCCTCTAGTGGAGGCATCAGCTCCGCTAAAAAAAGTAGCATATCTCGCTCGGCTTCTTTGAGAATGCTCGAGGTTTTGCTCCCCTCCTCTTTTTGCTGCTTTTGATAGTGCAACAAAAGTCGCTCTAAATGCCTCAAGGCCTCCCAAGTTTTTTTTTCATTATAAAAACTCCAAGCGGCCTTATAAATTCCATACGCCGATTTTTCATCGCCACCAACTTTCACTAATTCTCTAAATTGTTCGATGGCCTTTTGATGCTCTCCCTTTTCAAAATAAAAATCTCCTAAAAGTTGATGAACATCTTCTCGATACTGTCCTAAAGGGTAAAAATTGGAAAATTGTCGTAAGTAGGGTTCTGCTACTGCAACATCATTTTTTTCAATCAAGGAAGCAAGAAATAAAAAATACCCCTCCTCCGAAATAAGCGGGCGTTTTTGCCTGATGGTGTTTTCCACCATTCCTCGCAACATTTGCGTGGCATTTGTCAGCGCTGCACTCCACTCTTTTTGATACTTCTCGGGATTTTCGATGCGATAAATACTGGCAAGATTCCACCACGCCTCTGCTATGAAAAATTTGCACTCACTATCACAAAGCTCGACAGGAACCTTTTTCGAGTTCTCAATGACACTCATCAATTCTGTTCTATTGGTATTAAAATCCCACTCTTTATTGTGATCGACCCATTGATGAAATTTTGCTTCTGAAGTGATTTTAAAAAGCATGAGTTGTAAATTATAGGGGATTTTATCCACATTTTTTAAAACTGCTCCTGCAATATTTTCCGCAAGCGTATAGTTGCCTTTTCGCATCTCTAAAAAGGCGGAGACAATTTCAATCTCACTTGCTAAATCGTAATCGTTATTACCAGCTTGCTTTATGTTCTGTATCAGTTGCTGCACCTCCTGCAACTTTCCTAGCGCCAAAAGACTCCACGACTCCCCAAGCTTAGAGAGCACATAAAAAATTGAGTCAATAGGAACCCCTTGGTAATTGGAGATCGATTGTTGATAATTTTTTTGCATATAATAGGAGCGGCCAAGAATCAGGTAAGCGAGTTCTCTCCAAAGCTTAAAGGTGGTTAAGTAGGCATAAGATTCACGTACACCGCGATCAAAGCTTCCTTGATAAAGTAAACGCTCCCGCTGCCCTTCTAGTAGTAAAATTACTTCTGCATAATTTTCTTTCTCTAATTCAATTTTTAGTCCTTCTAAAATTTTATAAACCGGATACTCTGGCCGATCACTTTTAGGCATCTCTTGTGGTAGCACAATTTTGCCACTACTTTTGAAATTTTTAATAATTTTCTCTAGTTCATCGACTGAGCGCAAATTATCAGTAGCAAAACTAGTCACGGCCCAGAGAGAGAAAACAAGATAACTAAAGGTAAAAATAAAAATCAACCGTGACAGTCTATCATAAAACATGGGCGTTTTCCTTGAGCACAATTTTTTCAATCTGTTTTTTAGTTTCAGGATTCATGCGAATAAAATAAAGTTCAATTTTTATTAAAAAACTCTCTGTATCTAATTGACTTGATAGATTTGATTTGTCGATAATCGCGGCATGCAAAGTAAAAGCACGAACATTTCCATTACTAAAAATCGTTAAGCTTACGCGATCTCCGACTTGCGGTTCTTTGATTTGTAATTCACTTTTCATCTCCATCTCAAGACAGGCCTTCTCTTTATTAAGGGAGATAACGGCAGCTTTAATCGCATACTCTGAATTATGAATGATCGCTTCAGCTTTAAAAATAACCATCTGATGAAGAGTGATTGCTGGGGAGGAGGCATTCTCCTCCTCATTGCCTAACAGCTGTAGTGTTTTTGGACTAAGAGAGATATTATTTTCTCCAGCAGCATCTCGGTTACCCTCTTCATCCTTTTCATAAATTCCTTTACTCAAATGCTTCTCCGTAGGGCAAATAGGTTTACTCGCCATCTCTGCTTCAAACTCTTTGTAACTATAAACCCTATTCCATCCCTCTCTTTTGTCATCAGTACAGCAAATATAATCATCAAATTTGAGTGTTCCCTCTTTTAACATCTTAACAATTGTTCCAGTTTCATAAGGACCTTTCGCTGCTACACCCTCGCGATCAGGAAGATACCACTCTTTGCCATCACTATTCTCCTGCCTTCTCTTACTGTTACTATTACTATTGCTCTTATTTTTATTGAACATGAAATCTCCATATCATTTCATAGTGAAACCATCAACATTATAGATGTACAACTTTTCATCGGTTTTTTTTTAGCTTTTTATTAATGAAAGTTATTATGGACTCCGAAAGGAAAATGCCAATCGATGGAGAGCAATGTATGAGCAAAAAAGTATTGCTAATAGAATCTGACTTAGGTCTTGCTGCTATATTGGATATTGTTATTCGCAAAAAATTTGATGCTGAAGTTATCTGTAAAACATCAGCAACTGCTGCTGCCGAATTTCTCCAACGGCATCACGATTTCTCTTGCATCATTGTAGATGATGATGCCCCTAAAGGTGCTACTAATAAAATGATAAAAGCAGTTCAGCAACTAGACAGAAGTATCCCCGTGATTGCCCTGGTTAATCCGATTGCCACAGGATTTGATGGTAAATTTGTCTACGCTAAGGTCACCAAACCCGATGTCACTACGACAATTGAGCAAATTTTAAAAAATTTCTTAGATGAACATAACAAAGATGAGAACAGCATTATTGGATCGATCCTGGCACCTTTTTTCTTTATTCGTCTAGAATCTATCTATTACTTTAATCGTTTAGACGTCGATTTCTATATCAAACTCTCTGAAGACAAAATTTTAAAACTTTTTGAGGCCGGAAGTTTTTTTGGAAAAGAGGATTATGACAAGTATAATGGCAAGGGTGTTGAGGGGCTTTATGCTCTAAAAGATGAGCTTCCCACTTTAATCGATCGCTTATTTCAAAATTATAAAGCGCTCTTCGATCTTAATTTCTACACTTGTGCCGATAACTTAGTGAATTTAATTAATGCCCAAGAGGTGTACTCCGACAGCGAAACTGGGCAGATTATCGACAAAGTGGCAAAGTCGCTGCTTAAAGCAGAAGAGAATAGTCTTGGTTACGATGAAGGAGTTAGTGTTTGCAAAGAGACACTCTCTACTATTTCGAAAACTATTGGGAAATTTGGGATTACCCCCTCCACCCAAAATCTCACCAAGGCCACCGTGCTATTATCTCTTGCCTTTATTAAAAAGTCACCAATGCTGGGTGGCCTTTTAGAAAAGATGCAAGCAATTAGTGCAGAGACAGAAGACAGTTATCTTGTCGATCACTCTTTGTTTCTAGCAAATTTAACTTGTGTGATCGCTGGAGTGATGGGTTGGAACTCCAACCTTACTTACTACAAACTCACACTTGCCTCATTTATTCATGATATGCCTTTGAAAAATCCTAAACTTGCCAAATTTCGCTCGCTGCAAGAGTTGATGTCAAAATGTGATATTTTTTCAGAAGAAGAGTTACAAGGGTATATCAATCATCCCTATGAGGCAGCAAAAATGATAGAGAGTTTTCGGATGATTCCACCAGATATTGCTTCCATTGTACTTGAACATCACGAAAGACCCGATGGTATGGGTTTTCCAAGAAAAATAAATTACAATTCCATTACTCCGCTAGGAAAACTTTTCATCGTCTCTCACGATATTGTAAGTTATATCTTTAACAAAGAAAAAAATCAAAGCGCCCTCTCCTCCAAGAACAAGGAGGAAAGGCCCGATAAACTTAATAGCAATTTAATCACTTTCTTAAATCAACACCGCATGCTCTACCAAATGGGAGATTTCAAACATATCTTCGATGCAATTTGGAATAATTTAGTCAACACCTCTAATCCTAAGAGCAGCATCTTATAACAAGGAGACCCCTATGAGTAATTTTCGTCTTAAAAGCATTTTAGCAGCACTCCTACTGGCAACCACTTCTTTGGCCATGGCCACGGAAGCCCCAAATGAGGGGGATTCCTCAGAGGCCCCTCTCAATTTTAATTTATCAGGAAATGGTAGTGAAGGTTTCTATTACGACAGTGAAAGACAAAAATATTTCTCCAATGAGAAAAGCATTTTCTCCATTAAACCTATAGGACAACAAAAATATCTTGACCGCATTGATGTCAGCATTGATGGTGGTGAATTTGTTCCCTATCATGGCATTTTAGTTTTTGATAAAGAGGGCCCTCACCAAATCCGTTTTCGTGCTGTTGATCCAGTCTTAAACTGGAGCCCTATTCAAACATTTAGGATTTTTGTAGATAAAACTCCCCCAAAAGGTCAAGTGGTTTGGAAAGGTCCTACTTTTAAATCTCCAGAGGGCATCTTTGTCAATGCTTTAACTGAGTTAACGGTACTTTCTCAAGACAATCTCTCTGGAGTTTCTAAAATTTTTTGGAGCGACAAGAGTAAAAGCTCGATTTTTCCTGGGCAGCAAACCTTTTCCAAAGAAGGTTCTTATGAGTACACCTTTTATGGTGTGGATTATGTTGGAAACCAAGAACAACCTTATACCGTGAAATTTTTTGTCGATACCACTGAACCCAATACCGATGTTGCCTTAAATGGCCTCTCTTATAAGGCCAAAGATACCAAGGGAGTTTTTGTTAACCTAGGCACCAACTTGGAACTAAAATCACATGATCAACACTCTGGTATCCAGCGAATCGAATATCAAGTTAATGATGGTCCTGTTGCTATTTATGGCGGCCCCATCATTCTTTCAGGAAAAGAGACCAACATTCGCTATCGCGCTATTGATAATGTCGGTAACACTGAAAAATGGAATAGTGTAAAACTGATTTTAGATATTAAACCGCCACGTATCGATGTAGAGAAGAGAGGCAATGCCGTGACTCTTGGTGGAAAAATCTATGCTAAAAATGGTTTTAAACTTAATGTAGGTGTGAATGATGATGATAGTGGCATCAAAGAATATTTGGTATCTTATGACGGAATTAAATATGCCACCACAGAAACTAAAGATTTTACCTTTGATAAAAGCGGTGAATTTCAATTTAGCTTCAAGGCGGTCGATAACGTTGGTAACCTTGAAGAAAGTAATCCCTATATCATTGTGATCGATAACACTGCTCCTGAAGTAAAGTTAAATTCTACTGAAAAATTGGTAGAACGCGATGGTGTTTTCCTCTCCGCTATTCCTAATAAAATTTATTTTGATATCAAGGATGATGGCGTTGGGCCAGATAAAATTGAAATCAGTTATGACGGAGAACGCTTCTCTACTCTAACTTCACCCATTGAACTTGCAGAGTGGAAGAATAATCATCAAACTATTCACTATCGTGGCGTGGATCGTCTTGGAAACGTTGGACCCATTAAAAAAACAGAAATTTTAGTACGCACTCAAGGACCGGCCGTGGATCTTTTTGTGGAATCGGACAAACTGCCAAACGTTCCTCTCTCCACCATTCGTGAAAAATTCAATGCTGGCAAAAAAAGCAAAGATGAGAGTAACCTAAGCAGTAGCAGTAGTACAAAATCAAGTGAAGAGTCTGCAACCACTTCCAGTGAAGAAAAACCAAAAAAATCTAAAAAGAAGAAAAATAAAAGTGAAGACAAGCGCAGCGAGAGTAATAAAGAAAAAGGACAGGAATGAAACTTTTTCATCTCTTTACGTTTACACTGCTACTCTTATTGCTCATGAATCTTGGCATTGCCAAAGAGAAAATCACTAAAAGCGATAAAAGCGATGATAATAGCAGAGTAAACGTAAAGACTGTTATCAAGTACAAAAAGCACACCGAAGTGGATTTAAGTGGCACTATTGTCAAAGGGAAAGCACGAAACCCAGAGGTGTTCTATATTTTCCAGCGTAAAAGATCGGGTAGTCGCGCCTTTGTAAATACACCAAATAATCTTTCACACCACAAAGTGAAAACAAGTGAACTGGTAAAAGGAGGCATTGGCGAGTGAAGGATAATGCCATTTATCTCAAACACCCACACACCAGTGAAGAGCAATTACTCGATTTTTTTGATAATGAGGCCTTTATTGGATCGGCGCCAGCAGCGAGCATAAAACTCTCCGATGTGCAGTGTAGTGACATCCACGCCTACATTGCAAAAACTACGACTAGCGACAGTTACTATCTTTTAGATCTTGGCAGTAAAAGTGGAACTAGCATCGAAGGGAAAAAATTAAAAGAGGGCACTCTTAAAATTGGCGAAGAGTTCGTGATTGGCAACTCTCACCTCCTGATCAAAAAAATTTCAGGAGAATCGTCTCAAAAGAAAAAAATGCTCGAATCGTTTTTGGATCAGACCGCCTCGAACATCTCCATTGCCTCCTTTCCCCTCTCCCCAACTGCGACTACGGCCGCAGCTGCAGCTACACCGGCACTCTCAAAAGAGAGCAACAAAAAAAATGCCCTTAAAGCGCCAACACTAAAGCGACAGTTGCTACAAATCTCTCTCTATTGGGGAGAAAAACAGTTAGAACTTCGCACCTTTGCTCCTGGCAACACTATTACCATCGGCTCTAAAGCAAACGTCATCTTTAGCGTCACTTATCCCGGAAAGCACATCTATAAACTTGCCACTTACAAACAAGAGGGACTAACCCTGCACATTCCTCCCAAGGCAAAAGGCATCCTCTGGAAAGAGGGAAAGGTAATGCTGATCGATGAACTAAGAAACCCGGCGCAAGAATCTACTTCCGTCGTCTTGCATCTAGGTGATCATGCTGATTTAAAAATTGGAGAGCTAGTACTCTCTTTTCAATTCATCACCCCCTCCCCTAAGTTGCCACGTTTTATTTTGCCTTCTATTGAAAAACGCTTGTTACAAATTTTAGGAGTAATGGTACTTCTCTATCTTCTGCTTCTACTCTTACTGCTCTTCTCTCCTAAAGAGGAAAAAACAGCAGAGTCCACTCCCATTATCAAGAAGACAAAAATTGCCAAGCGCTTACAAAAATTTCTCTTTAAACCTGGAGTAGAATGGGGCAAAAGTGTGCAAAAAAGTGCTGTAGGAGAAATTTTAAGTAGCGAAGGTGGCCGTGCCAAGGGTGAAGAGGGAGCAGTCAAGGCCGCAAAAGATACACCGGCCCCCAGTAAAGAAAAAAACAAAGTAGAAAAAATCAATCTTGCACACAAAACAAAAGCAGAGCAAAGCAAAGAAAAAGACAGCGCCAAATTTCAAGAGCTAAATGCAGAGGCACAAAAGCAACAAGAGGTGGATAAACTTTTTGCAAAAGATTTTGCCGTCGACACCAACTCCGCACTCTACAAAGAGCAGGGAGCAACGGGAAAAGGTGGTCGCGACCGCTCGGTCGAAGAGGGCAGCAATCTTGCTGCCATTAGCGGTGGTGTCTGGGCGCGCGGAAGTAGTGGCCTTGGAGCGGGAGGAGGCGGTGTAAGTGTCGGCGTAGGTACACTCAAGGGGCTGGCCACCGGTGGTGGCATGGGTGCAGACGATATGGGAACTGTTCCGACCAAAGGGCACTCCAATGTTACCATTGCCACAGAGGAAGAGGTCTTACTACTTGACGGTCTTGATCCCGATGTCATCGCCGCCATTATCAAACGCTATCTTCCCCAAATCCAACACTGTTATGAATCACAATTGGTTCATCATCCTAACATTCAAGGAAAAGTTGTCGTGAAATTTAGCATCATTCATGATGGCAGTGTGGGCAAAGCAGCGATTGCTGAAAGCACCCTAAAAGATCCACCGACTGAAAAGTGTATTATCGAAAAAATATTAAAGTGGAATTTCCCTAAACCCAAAGGCGGTGGAACAGTTGAAGTGAAATATCCATTTTTACTGATGTCCACAAAGAGTAATTAATAAAAGCTAAAAACTAAAATCGGAGGAAACGCATATGCAAGAGTTCATTAAATTTTTCAATGATGGTGGCTTTTTTATGTACCCTATTCTCATCCTTGCCATCATTGGCTCCATCATTATTGTAGAAAGAATCTATATGATTATCTTTGTCTACTATGCTAGTGGTGCTGTCTTAATGCAAAAAATTCAACGACTCATTCTCGACAACAATCTCGATGAAGCAGTCAAAGTTTGTAACTCCAAAAAGCATGCGGCCATTTATCAAATCTTCAAAGCGGCGCTAGTTACTGCTGATCGTCCCTATGAAGAGATCCAAGATCATGTGCAAGTGGCAAATCTCGCTCTCATTCCCAAACTCCAAGATCGCATGCCCTACCTCTCTACCATCGCCAATGTCGCTACCCTACTCGGTCTCCTTGGAACCATCGCTGGGCTGATTCAAACCTTTCAATCCATCGGTGCAGTAGAGGAGTCGCAAAAGCAGCTCATGCTCGCCGCGGGGATTTCTACGGCGATGAATACTACCGCCTTTGGATTAATCGTGGCGGTTCCCTGCTCCCTCGTTTACGGATTTCTTTATAACAAAATTAACACCGTTATCGATGAAGTAGAACACTATTCAGGACGCTTGCTACTACTTCTACGCACTGGTGGACAATACTTCGATTATGCTAAGAAAAAAGAGGAATAAGCTTAGATGAAGCGATTTAAACGAAAAGCACTCTTTCCCTTAACTGAAGTGAATGTGGTTTCGCTCATGGATATCATGACCACCCTACTCTTCTTTCTAATCCTCATGGCCAGTTGGACTCACTTCTCCTCCATGAAAAGCAAGGCCGCCGCCAGTGCTACCAGCAATAATGAAAAACATAAATTTTCTCTGGCGGTAGTGCTTGTGGATCGAAAAAATATTGAAGTCCATTTAGGAAAAATCGATAAATTAGAGGTTACAAATACAGAAGCTTTGGCCAACTACTTGGCCCAAAATTTTTCTGGAAATGCTAAGGCGGGATACAAGCAAAAAATCACGTCAGCGAGTACCTCCCAAAGTGAGGAGGAACAATGGAAAGAGATGTTAAAAAAACTTCATGCCAGCATCAAGGCGATCAAGTCCTCCTTCCCTACGGAGGATGGTGCAAGTTTAGTCATTGCCAATAACATCATCTATCAAGATATCATCTCCGCCATGGAAGTTATCTCTAGTGAAAAAACATTAGCACTCTTTCCCGATATCACCCTACAGGAGAGTTTGAAATGATCTCCTTAAGAAGAAAAAGTTCGGTTAAACTTGAACCACTTCCTCTCAATATCACCTCCCTCATGGATGTATTGACAGTGCTGCTCTTTTTTTTGATTCGTTTCTTTACCGTCAATCCCATGACCCTTTCCATCCCCAAAGATATTGCGCTCCCCAAGGCCAGTGTCAATCAGCAAATCATCGAGGCACTAGTGATCAGTCTTAGTAAGAACGAACTACGTATTCAAGGCCATTTAGTGGTTACCCTTGAAGGCGGTAGCTTTAAAAAGAGCGATCTTGCCCCAAATGGAGTAATCATTCCCAAAGTGCAAACTTATCTCGCTAGTGAGATAGACAAGCGAAAAAACATCCTAGAAGATAATGAGCACCCAACCAACCCAGCAATCAAAGAACTTCCTCCCGGGAAAGTGATCATTCAAGTGGATAAAGATTTAACCTTCGACACCATCAAACGACTACTTCACACCGCCACCAAGGCCGGCCACGGCGACTTTCAATTCTTAGTCACCACCATCCAACAGTAAGGGGCCGGACGCCTGACCAATCCACAAAGAAAACTGACCTTAACTTTTCAGGAACAGATGATCATGCAGCGTGGGGGTTAATTTAAAGTACAATCAACAGTAGCAAGATAACTATTATCATTAGCAAATTCAACTGTCCCTATGTAATCTCCATCACTCTCTCTACTGAGCTTTATCTTGACCGCAAGGACATCCCAGTCATTAGGCAACCAAGCAGTAAAACGATTTTCTGTGTTGTCTAAAATCTTCATATAGGCCTTCGTTCGTGCTTCCGTTTCATTACGAATCTCGTCAGGAGTATCAGCAATACCCATAAAGCGCTCATTTACAGATATCCCATCGACATCAATATTTAGTGGAAGATATTTTCCATTGAGCTCAATGTTTTTCATGGAGATAAACATAGGGTCAGCGGGCCACATCAAAGTGTGGGTTTGCTCCACAACTTTGCAAGTAAGTTTTTGCTTGGAAAAATCAAGAGGAGCAAAAGTCCAATAAGCATGAACCGCGATTGGTAGAGATAAGAGTAAAATAGCGACAGCAACTAAAGTAGTTTTCATAGATAAACTCCTTTGTCTATTAAGTTGATATTAACGTTCGCGCCACGCACAAGGCACCGGCGATTTTCAATTTTTAATCACCACCATCCAACAGTAAACAAAAAAGCATCGTGCGCTTATGTATGATTTAGTATGACGATGAGTGTGGTTAGTAGCTGTAGGTGGTGATGGTTGAGGAGTCTGTGTAACCCTTGTTGTTGGTGAAAGTCAGGGTGGTTGGGCCGCTTCCAGAGGATTGCTGATAGTAGAAAGTTACTGAGCTTTCGTTTATTGGGAAGCTGATATTGCCATCAGGCATGCTACTGGTGCAACCGGAGTTAAAAAAGAAGCTTCCACTTCCAGCACCACTACTGGCCACTACTACAATCCCTACTGGATAGACGGCCATCACTGCACTATTGCCAGCATCTGCCAAAGTTATTGTGTACCCAAGGCAAGCTCCATGTGTTCCAGTTGCAGGGCCCGTGATATTAAGCTTAGAAGGGATTCCTGTAACGTTCACACTAGAGGTGGCGCTGATAAGAGTGGTCATCGCTGCCGTGAGCACGACGCTTGCATCACTACTACTCTTTTTGAAATAGAATTGCGTACTGCTATTTCCACTTGTAACTATTTTTTGTGTGATGGCAGTACTACTACTGCAAGTAGCATCGCTATAAAATCCTCCATCTTGAGTTCCACTATAGCTTAAAGAGACAACTGAATCTTGGGCCACATTGATAAAAACAGAAATGGAGTCTTGTACACTGACGGTATATGGCCCAAGGCAACTGCCATAGCTTCCAAGAGAGCTTCCCGTGAGGTTTAGTTTGTAGGCGACTCCTGGTTGAGGGGCGGAGTGGTGAGCAAGAAAAATATCGGTGTAGTGAGTACCGGCCAATACTAAAGCATTATTGGCCCCATTGATAAGGCCCGATGAAAAATCGAAGTCTGATACCCAGGGGAACATTCCGGAACAGTCTGAGGATTCGTAGGCCCTAACTCTCATGCCAAAACGGTGAGTGCCACTTTTACCAATAGGAACTTTTACCAGAGTTGTCGTATCGGAAACTGTTCCGCTAGATCCGCTCAAGCAAAGACTCTCTATCGCTGGAGTATAGGGCATGGAGATGGAGGAGGGATCGCTCACCGGATACCCGAGAACTTGAATTTTATAAGAGCCAGAGGATCCCTTGTAGAAAGCACCATCACAATTTCCATCGGCGGCCACTCCACTAATACTTTTACAAGTAATTAGTCTTAGTGGTTTAAACTCCCCTCCCCTTAAAAAGCTGGCCGGTGCAAACTCTTCATGATTGCAATTTGCAGAGGAGGCACTGATAGCGACCGACTCATCAACTGCTTGAAGGTAGGCAGCACCCATTCCACAGCGAACGGTACCAAGAAGAGAGGCAGCATCCCACCCTACCACTGGAAAAAGCCAACTGCCTGTACTGAGTACGATCGATTCTGGGCCTGAGTCATTATTGTAAAGAATAGAGAAGCTCTCTCCCTTTATTCCACCCTCTCCCCATATCGCAATCCCACCCGGAAAGGAGGGATGGAGCGCTTTAGAGGAATCAGAGGAGGCAAAATGCACATTACTATAATTACCATTATCATTCTTAAAATTTTCACTACACGCTAACAGCATCATGAAAAATGAAAACGTACCTAAAAAAAGCAATACTCTCATCTATTCACTTTCCCCTTATTATTTTTTTTGTTACTAAATTTAATGGTATTGATCGAATCGTACTCTGTAAAGAAGAGTGCCCGTTCGCACGCGTTCGGCGTTCGAAAGAGAAAAAAGGGAACAAGGGAAAAGTGCTTTTTTTCTTTTCATTTGATAAAAAGTGGCCTTTTATAGGCTCTATGAATATTGCCAATAGAATTCGTAACTTTAGTAAAGAGCATCCCCATAAGCTTGCCATCATTTCCGAACTTGATGCCGGGAGGGAGCAAACTTTTCAAGAGTTGGAGATGCTCTCCAACAAAATCGCCAAGTACCTCGCGACCCTAGGGATACGCAGGAGTGACAAAGTTGTTATCTTTGTGAGGCCACGCCTGCACTTTCCTGCGATCATGTGGGCGCTTTTTAAACTGGGTGCAATTCCTGTGCTCATCGACCCTGGCATGGGAAAAAAAAACTTGCTACAAGCGATTCTAGATACTGCTCCAAAGGCAATGATTGCTGAGCCCATCGTTTTTTTGGCAAAAATCTTCTACCCCAAATTCTTTAAAAGCGTGAGAGAAGTGATCTTAACCAAGGAGAGTTGTTGGGTTACGCTCTTAAGAAAACTCTTCGCCTATACACAAGCACCCCTCCACTTCATTAGCAAAATTGTTGGCGAACCAGGTAGTGCCACTCCCTTTGAGGTGGCGATCGAAGATCTTGATGCTGATGACTTAAGCGCGATCCTCTTTACCTCTGGAGGAACCGGAGTTCCCAAAGGGGTAATCTATACCCATGAAATTTTTGAAAAGCAGATCACTGCTTTGGAAACGATGTTCAAGCTCACACCTTCGGATCGCGATCTTCCAGGGTTTCCGTTTTTTTCTCTGTTTACACTCGCAATGGGCATGAGTGTGGTACTACCAACGCTCGATCCGACAAAACCCTCCAAGGCCAATCCTGCAAGTATCGTACGCTCCATCAATCGCTATAAGGCCACCTTTGCCTCGGGCTCGCCCGCTATTTGGGAACGTGTAGCGCTTTACTGCAAAGAGCATAAACTTACGTTACCCTCACTTCGCTCTCTGGCCATGTTTGGGGCCCCGATTAGACCTGACCTCATTGCCGCTTATAGCGAGATCCTTGTCGCTCCTGGCGCCGATACCTATACCCCTTATGGGGCCACTGAGGCGCTTCCACTCACCAGTGTGAGTGGCCTTGAAATTCTCACCCAGGGAAAAGAGCGCTGGCGCGCTGGAGAGGGCATCTATCTAGGAAGGCCACTGGAGCAAGCAGGAGTGCAGATCAAAATTATCGCTATCGATTATGAGATTCATAAAAGTCTTGAAGAGGTCTCTATTCTTCCTGCAAATACTAAAGGGGAGATCATCGTCAGTGGTGATATTGTAACTAAAGAGTATTATGGAATGCCAGAGAAAACACTACTCGCAAAGATCCGCGATCATGAACAAAGATTGTGGCATCGCATGGGTGATGTGGGTTATCTCGATGAGAGTGGGGCACTCTGGTTTTGTGGCCGCAAAGACCATGTGGTGTTTTCAGATTTAGGGGAGTTCTATCCTGTCTGTATTGAGGCGATTTTTAATCAACACCCTAAAATCAAGCGAAGTGCACTGATCGGGCTGTGCAATCGCCGCGAAAGCGACTGTCAGCAGCAGCAGCATGCTCCCAAAAGCACACTTATTCCCGCCATTGTCATTGAACGCCTTGATCAACAAACCTTCTTAAGCGGCGAAGAGCGCTCGCAATTTGAAAATGAACTCATCTCACTTGGAAGAAAACACCCGCTTGCCAGCACTATAAAATTTTTCTTTTACCACCCCTCTTTTCCGGTGGATATAAGACACAATATCAAGATCGATCGCCTGGCCTTACAGCATTTTGCCCAGAAAATTTATGAGAAAGAGCATCTTCACTATAGAGAATGTCCTGGAGAAAAGAAACCATGATTCGTGCTTTTATCACTGGCGGAGGAGGATTCCTTGGTCGCCATATCAGCAAAGAACTTTTTGCCTATGCAAGCACACATGAGATTGAAATTTTTAGCTACTCTCGCTCAAAGCACAGCGATAAAGGTCTTGATCCCAAAGTGGTTCAATTGCAAGGATCGCTTCACGATGCTGCCAAGTTGAGGGCGACGATTGCCTCTATTTATCAAAAACAGGGGCCAATCCAAGTGATCTTTCATACGGCCGCACTCACCGATCAATGGGGCAAGTGGGAAGACTTCTACGAGACCAATGTCCAAGGCACTAAAACTCTGCTCGCAGTTGCAGCAGAGTTCAAGATTCCATACTTTATCTACTCCAGCTCTCCCAGTGTTGTTTTTGGCAACACCCCTCTTTGCGGTGTGGATGAGTCGATCCCCTATCCCGATCCCAGCATTCAAAAATCTTTTTATGCTCGCTCTAAGCGCATGGCCGAAGAGCTGGTCTTAGCAGCAAACTCTCCTGGAAATTTGCGAACCCTTGCCTTACGTCCTCACTTGATCTGGGGCGAAGATGATCCACATATAACCCCTCGTCTCCTACAAAAAGCAAAGGCCAAGAGACTTAAGGTGATTGGCGATGGAAAAAATTTAGTAAGCGTTACTCATGTGACTAACGCAGCGATGGCACACATTAAGGCCTTTGTTGCACTCTCCTCCAGCGAAGAGAGTGCCTCTCGTTGTAGCGGCAAGGCCTACTTCATTGCTGATGAAAGGCCAGTGCTTCTCTGGGACTTTATCAATCAAATTTTAAAGGCCAATCAGCTTAAAGAACTCTCCCTTACAAGAGGAATCCCTTTTAAAATTGCTTATGCTCTTGGCCACCTTTGCGAACTTCTCTTTCGTAATCAAGAACCCCCTTTAAATCGGTTCATCGTTATGCAACTAGCACACTCCCACTACTTTAACCTTGAAAATGCTAAACGCGATCTCGGATACCAGGGCAACCGGCACAAAATAGCTACCCTCCTCTGATCAATTTTTTGACAATATCACCCTATTGCCAACCTTTGTTGGCAGTCCATCTTCTCTAATATTAACTTTTTTTTTCCTAAGCTTTTAAAATCAGGTCAAGATGGTTTTTTTTAAAAAAAATTCAAGTCCACTTAGAATTTATGCCTTAGAATTGTTTTGAGATTCGAAATAAAAATAGAAATAGAAATAAAAATAAAAAACGAGGTTCCTTATCTATCTAATATAACAATCCCGAAATTTTTTTGCTGCCTTCAAAAAAAATCCCTATCCCCCCTCTTATCCTGGCAGCAAAAAAGTTAGGCCCTTTGTGCAAACAAAGGGCTTTTTTTTTTGTCTTTTTCAAAAAATAAAGGGAACTGATAGAACGGAAATGTTTTATGCTATGGAAGAACTTTATAAGGCCTCATCATATCATTGTCCTCGTGATCAAGGATATGACAATGCCATACATACCCTGGTCCTGTTTTGTAACCAGTGAGTGGATCAAGCTCTCCTTGCTTGAGAGACGGTGTAAAGGGAAAAAAATTCATTCCTACTCGCGGGGATCTCGGGCCTTGTGCAGGAGCATCGGTAGGGGCCCAACGGATAACAAACCTTGCCACTTCTCCATGGCCGACTCGAATAGTATCCTTCCATCCATCTTCATTAGCGTCCGGCCCTCTGGGGGCACCCTGAAGATAGGGAGTGACGTCCAGGTTGCCACTGGGAAAAGAGGGGTCTTTGGGTCTTGGCACTCCAGATTCAGGAATAAAATGTCCACCAGGAAAGGAGGCCTTGTAAGCATTCAGATAAGAGTCCATATCAAAGCTCTGGCGATTTAAAAGTTGAAACTGCACCAAATGCAAATGAATGGGGTGGGTATCCATCGTGGTGTTAATGATCTCCCACACCTCTGTGGATCCGACTCGGGGAGTTTCCGTTACCGGACTCATCCATCTTAAGTTATTGATCATTGCTGTTATCGGTTCGTCGGTTTCACTCATATGTTCCACCAAAGTCAAGTGACGAACAGGAGTATCGCTCTTCACTGTAGCTGCCAGTTTCTGAATGGGATTTGTTGCCCGCAAATAGCTCTTAGGCATCGTTTGTGGATCGATAGAGCGATCCTTGTGTGCCAGTGGAACCACTTGGAACTGCATCACCTGTGCGGTGGTCTCCGGATCGGGGGCGTCCCCATCCGGGAAGGGAGTCTTGGCACTGTTTTTCAACAAAAATTTCATGTGGGCCGTGAGTTTGCTAAAATCCACAATCACGTCCGCGCGCTCTCCTGGTGACAGCAAAAGCTCTTGCAATTTCACCGGAGCATCGAGAAAACCGCCATCGGTTCCAATCTGCCAGAAGGGAGTGTTGTTTTCAAAACTAAGATTGTAAAAACGGGCATTGGAGGCATTGACGATACGAAGACGATAGCGGGCAGGTTCAACATCAAAGCGCGGCCAAGCTTTGCCATTGACCGTGATGGTATCTCCAAAAAATTCTGGGATCCAAAACGGGTGAATGGTTGGATTACTTCCCTCACGTGGAAAGTACAATTGTCCCTCGGTATCGAAGCTCTTGTCTTGCAAAATTATTTCTCGCTCATAAACCCCTTCAGGCAAACCTTTGGGTTCTCGCTTCGAATCCCGAAGCAAATACATTCCCACTAGCCCAC
Organism: Oligoflexia bacterium; assembly: GCA_015231955.1. Taxonomy (GTDB): domain Bacteria; phylum Bdellovibrionota; class Bacteriovoracia; order Bacteriovoracales; family Bacteriovoracaceae; genus JADGAN01. The sequence continues at coordinate 64,761 of JADGAN010000004.1, forward strand.
TAAAGACAGTTAAACGAGTCATACCCAGAGAGTGATCGTGATACCAAAGTGTTGTTGCCTCTTGCGAATTGGGATAGTGATAAATTTCTGAGACCCAGTTTTTACCCTTAAGCTTAAAATCAGAGGTAAACCATGCTTCAGGTTCCCCATCACTGGCCGATTCCACCTCAGCACCATGCAGATGGGTTACTGTCGGAATCGGGCCCGCATAAGATTCCATGTTCGTGCCCATAGATATGGGCATTCCTGTGTGCATATGCGACCCCATATTCTCGGGGTCTGCCCAGTGAAGGGTTTGATCAATAGGCAAATATTTTTGCAGTTGTGGGTGTTCCAATTTGTTTTTATAAAAAACATGAGTTGAAACTCCCCGCCTGGCCTCTATAGTTGGCCCCGGGTATTGTTCATTATATCCCCAAACCAGAGATTTTCCCTGGAAGGGACCTTGCTTGAAATCGGAGGGAAGAATTTGCTTCGCAAACTCCGAGACAGTCATGATGAGTGGTGCTTGGGGGCCGGTCAATGTTCCATCAATTCTGGAGGGCGAAGGCAGCGGATCGAGAAATTTAGAGAGAGTTTTTGCATCAAGAGGTGTCGCCGCAGTGGCCATTGGCGGAAGAACAGACAGGGAGAATAAAAAAAATAAAAATCGAAACATAATTGTTACTCCTTGCTAAAAAGAACCCTTTTAGACACTAAGGTAACTTGCTCTGACTTACCAATAGGAATAGGTAATGGCCACAAATTCTAAAGCAAATTTATCTCTTTATGCTCTGTTGATATGGATATCTATTCAGCAATGGACATTCTTGTCTACACCCCAGCGAAGTTTAGGAAAATGACAGAGGATCCCACAATCGGTTTTTGGAAGTCAGTTGTTGCCTCTCTCGAAAAAATAGTTTGACTGACTCTCTATTATTTTGCAACTGCGAAGCCACAAATGCATGGCACCTCAACGGCACCTCAACGAATTTGATGCTTGGCAAGTGCTTGGAAGTGAGGTAGAAGTCGAGACCTTACACAATTATATTTATGAAAGCTGTTATTTGTTTAAGGTTATAATACTAATGATTGATATACTTTTTCAAAACGATGATTTTATTGCGGTTGATAAGCCATACGGAATTTCCGTTCACAACAATGAAGATCCTGAAAATCTTCTGTTGGTCGTAGAGAAGCAATTAAAAATAGCAAAGCTTTATCCGGTACATCGGCTTGATAAGGAGACTAGTGGAGTTCAAGTTTTTGCATTAAACGAAGTGGCGGCGAGAAAACTTTCCGATGAATTTCAAAAGAAAACGGTGCTGAAAATTTATAGAGGGATTCTTAAAGGACAGTTAAAGCAAAAGAGTGGGGCCTGGGTAAAATCTCTATCAGATAAGGCAGAGGGAAGAAAAAATCCTGCTGGTCTTTTGAAAAATAGAGTGCTTTGCAAAACGTTGTTTCGAGTGCTTAAAAGTTCAAACTATTTTACCTCTTGTGAATTTAGTCTCATCACTGGACGCCAACATCAAATTCGCAAACATGCGGCACTCGCAAATCATGTCTTGGTAGGGGATGCGAGATATGGGGATTTGAGATACAATCAAAAAATTGCCTCAATCTTCAAGATAGAACGCATGCTTTTACATTGTTTGCAACTTGAAATTTTAGGGCAGAGGATTGAAAGTCCTCTGCCTAGTTGTTTTTTGGATATTTTTAACTCACAAGCAAAATGATAAAACAAAAGAAGCTTATTTAAATGAATGAAACTTTCGTCGAAGAAAAATCAAAATCAGGGCCAAAATTCCAAACGCTACCTTTAGGAAATGAGATTATTGCAAATCTCGAGGCGCTCGGTTTTGAGTTTATGACTCCCATTCAGTCCCATGCACTACCACTTATCCTTGAGGGCAAAGACATTGTTGCCCAGGCAAAAACTGGTAGTGGTAAAACGGCGGCCTTTGCACTGGGAATTTTATCTAGACTCAATGGAAAAGATTTCAGGCCACAAGCACTTGTGTTATGTCCGACAAGGGAGCTGGCCGAACAAGTGACTGTTGAAATTAGACGATTAGCTAGCTTTACTAAAAATATTAAGGTGCTTTTGGTGTGCGGGGGAACCGCAGAGTATTTTCAAACCAAATCACTTGATCATGGCGCTCACATTATAGTGGGCACTCCTGGCAGGTTATTAAAATTACTTAAAACGAAGGTCATTAATCTAGAGATGTTAAATACTTTGGTCTTTGATGAGGCAGATCGCATGTTGGATATGGGTTTTTGCGATGATATCAGGGCGATTACTTCGTTTGCTCCTAAAAAGCGACAAACATTGCTGTTTTCCGCAACCTATCCAGATGAAATTTTAGCGTTAAGTTCTGATTTGCAAAACAACCCCACGCAGATAAGCGTTGATTCAAAACACCAGCAACATGTAATAAAGCAAATATTTTATAGACTTTCAGGGCCATCACAAAAGTTAGATGCATTACCATTATTGCTTGGTCATTATAAACCGGCCTCCTCAGTTATTTTTTGTAAAACGAAACAAAGCTGCCAGGAAGTTGCAGCAGCGTTGGTAGAGCAGGGTATTGCTGCTTTGGCGATTCATGGTGATCTTGAGCAAAGAGAGAGAACTCTGATTTTAAATAAATTTTCCAATAAAAGTTGCCTAGTGCTAGTTGCTACCGATGTCGCCGCTAGAGGTTTGGATATAAAAGATCTGCAGATGGTGATCAACTATGATTTACCCACTGATCCTGAAAGCTATGTCCATCGTATCGGTAGAACTGGACGTGCTGGTAAGGAGGGAGTGGCCTTAAGTCTCTTTACAAAGCAAGAAAATTTCAAGCTAGAAGAGATTGCAAAATACTTAGGCATAGAAAATAGTTGTGAAGATATTTCGCTCTTATCTCCTGATAAAAAATTTGATCTACTTCCACCGATGCGTACAATGCTGATCTACGGCGGAAGAAAAGATAAGCTAAGACCTGGTGACATTCTGGGTGCACTTACAGGTGATGTTGGCCTTAAGAAAGAACAGGTAGGCGGCATTCACATCACAGATGTTCTGAGTTATGTGGCCATTGATTCTCTTCACATAGAGACAGTAGTCACAACATTACAAAGTGGAAAAATCAAAGGTCGTAAATTTAAAGTAACATTGGCACCATGATTTGTTTTTTGAGTTCTTACTATCGATCTTTGAATTTGGCCACCAGACCTAAGTCTTGCTACTAAAAAGTTGTTTTGGCAAGAAAAGTTTACTAGTATAGTGAAGCTGGTATTCCGTTTACTACTTTGTAAAGTTTCAGAGTTGGAGGAATTTTTATGTTAAAGTATAGTTTTCGAAAATATACTCCTTTAAGTCTTCGTCTTTGGCACTGGCCAACTGTGCTGGTGATCTTCGGGATATTAGGAACGGTTCTATTACGAAAAACATTTTTAAGCTGGCATACCAACTCCGTATTAATTGAAGAGAAATTAAGCGCATCGGGAATAGTAATTACACCTGAACTAGCTAAGGATATTGCCATCTCAATACGCAATCCCATGTGGGATTGGCATATTTACTTAGGGTTTGCCTTGGGCGCTCTTTTTCTCGGACGTATTTTAATTGCTTTAATAGTGGAAAAAAGATGCCCAGGATTCCAAGCTTTAAAAAATATTTTGAAAATAAGAAATCTTCCTCTTCAGGAAAAGTCAGAAGCGCTTCACTACACGGTAGTAAAAATTGGATATTTGGTCTTTTATTTTTTAATTGCTCTTATGGTGCTTACAGGTCTTATGTTAAATTTCAAAGCAGAAATAGGACTATCAAAGGGTCTTATAGGAGCAACCAAAGAGATTCATGAACTGTTAATGTGGTTCTTGATCATCTTCATAGGCGGGCATATCCTAGGAGTGGTTATTGCGGAAAATCGCAAAGACCATGGACTCGTCTCTGATATGATTTATGGTGGTGATCCCGATCCACACAATAATCTACCGGGTTGAGTAAAAAATGAAATTAAGATTTTTACAAATAAACACAACTAATTCGATTAAGTACTCTCGTTTTTAAGCGGCCACTACTCTCGAAATTAAATTTCCAAATACAAGCGACTCGATTAGAATTTTTGCAAATATTTTTCAACAAGCGATTCTTTCTACGCTTATAATAGAATCTAAAAGATTTCTTTCCAACAAAAATAATAACAACGAGAAGCACTCCTAGAGAGATAAACCATGACCAACAAATCCTATCTATTACTACTTTCATTTTTATTTTTATTTTCCAGCTTTCCCCTTCTTGCATTTTTTGACTCTGATGCTAATGACGAGTGCCAAGTCCCCTCTGCTCCAACACTCTCTAATGTTTGTGAGCAAAAAATCACATTAAGCTATGAGAAGTACCATGCTATCCTCCATGCAAGTGTGAACAATCAAAATGTTTTTTTTCTCGATCGACTGGCAACTTATTATGGAGTGACATTAGATGAAGTCGTTGATTTTGCTGTTGATAATGATAAAAAAATAAAAAACCCTTATAAGTATGCCGCCCCCTCCATATCCTTGTGGAATACTCCTTATAAGGAAGGCACCATCACCGAAGGATCCATAAGAGAAGCTGCTTCGATCTTGCAAGCGCGCGCTGCTCGGTTAGTTCCTTGGAATGTTTCCAGAGGGCAAAGTCCTTACGATTTTCAAGTGACTAAAGAAGGAGATAGTGGAGAACTAGAACAGGTTATCGATATTAAAACGCCCGTTAGTAAAGCACTTTGCTCGCTCTATATGCTAGAAGGTGATGAAACAAAGATCAACAAAAAGAACACACCGGCCTTGGTTAAAAATGGCGACCGGATCATTCCTGTTACCTATGACAATAAAAAGCAAAAGATCATTATCGGTCACGACATCGATCGTGAAAAGGCCAGGGAATTATGGAGTGATAAATACTCTTTTGACAATGGGAATTCTGGGTGTGATATCGAGGTTATGCTTTTTCCTCCAAAGGAATTAAAGCGGCAAGTTTTTGGAGTACTTTTTGATCAAGAGACGGGGCAGCTTTCTATCTATCCTCCCTCTAAAAAGGGAAAGAAGTTAACACCACCACCACCACCTCTGGATAGGAAAAAAACAGATCACCTTTTTCAAAAACTCCCCTCTTTTCGCGAATTGCTCTCTTCCAGTGCTACTATTCATCTCACTGTTCAAGATTGTGCTATCATTCAAAAAGATGTGGGCACTATACCAATACGACACATCCAACCCAAAAAACTCCGTGATAGCGATTGCCCAAAGCTTAAATCATACGGGATCAACTACATATCCAAAGAGTCCTTTGATCTTGATAATGTCCACAAATCAATCGTCCATGAACTCCATGATCCTAATGAACATCAAGGGAAATTAGCAACGAAGATCATTTTAGATATGAGTTTTTTAACAGAAGAGCATCGGATAAAATTGCGAAAAAAACTCCAAGAGAAAGGGTGTCCGCTTTTTATACAAAAAGGGGCAGCAGAAAGTGTTGAAGATAAAAAACTACCTGCTCTTATTGCTAATAAAGATGGTCTTTTCTTAATCGTTATGGGGGATCATCAAGAGCGGAAGATTCAACTTATTAAGGAGTCAGCAATAACCAAAAAGTTGAAAGCTCAGATCTTAGAACGAGAACAAGGAACCAACCACTATTTAAGTGAACAAGAGTGCTCCTTGATCACCATCCCTGGTGTCTACACACCTTTGCTGGATTCGCTCTATGATCAGGTGGTTGAAACATGCCTACCTCAGGATTTTCTCTCCGACATGGATGAGACAACCCCCCTTGCTTCCTTGCCTATAAAAAAATATTCTTCAACAGTTCTTTTCGAGCTGTCCGACAAGAAAAAACGTGATCTCATCCAATACAATCGTCAAATAATGGATGCAGTTCGCGCGGCGATTAAGATCACAGTTGCCTTTCAAGGGAGCATTTAACTATTTTCGAACTACTCACCCCCTAATTTAAATTTGATCGTGGTCTTCAGCACGTCGAAATCCTCTACAATGGAATTGGTTATTCGATGTCTAATTATCATGAACATTGCTCAGCAAAAGTTTAGCGAACTCGAGATTGTTATTGTTATCTCTGTTTGAGCAAATCTGTCAACAACGGCACTCTTTGGTTGATTTGCTCATGAAACCCTTGTCATCCATTTAAAGCGGCCAATTTTCTTAACTTTCTCAAACTCAACTGATCCACATTTAAAAGAAAAAATCAATTTTTTATGGTCAATGAGAGATATTGCACTCTGTATTGCCCCAGTTTAAACTAAAGTAAGGATCAGTTTGTTTGATGCGTATTAATACTCGAAAAAAACTCTGCAAATAAAACGCATGACTGAGGGACTAATGAATTTCAAAAATTTAAAACAGAAGACTCTTTTAATCCAACTTATGGTGTTATTATCGAGCACTCTTTCTTGGGCGCAAGTGGCTGAACGATACGTCTCCTATGGCTTTAATCAGTGTGTGCGAGAATATTGGTATAATCGTGTTTATCAATACAATGTGAACGTAGCGATGTCAAACTGCATGTATCAGTGGGCAGAGGTTGAAGCTTTTCAATTTGAACCAAACGGAGTGTTGTCTTGCAAAATGCAAGGAGTCCCCAACCTTCTTTATGGAGAAGAGGCAGAAATATGCTACGAGAGGTATTCTCCTCACTCGCTTAAAACTATTAATGTATTAAGAAGCACCCATTACTATAGGTATGAGTGGTATAACATGGGCAATAACTGCTACGCATGCTTGCAATGGCACAACACACAAAGCTACCGCCAAGTACACTATGCCTTCTGTGATCATTTGCCTCCACCTACGATTTCAAAATCTGCTAGCAACGTGGAATTGGTACATGCTGCTCATATGGCAGGACAAGTAAATTTCGTGTCAAAGACGACGGGATTAGTAGGTAATTGCAGCAGCAATCAAGAAAATCCTCTTGCTACGTTAGACTCTTTTTATGCCAAGGAGAGTTTGTTTTGCCGACAATACCGTGGAAGTCAATGGCATGTTCATTACAATACAAAAGAGGAACAAAATAGAATTCGTCTCTTCCCTTCTCCAAACTCTGGGAGGGCATTAGATGTATTTGGAAGGCCTCTAGATACTCAAGTCGCTACACATCTAGATTCATCAGGAACACATATAGCAGGGAGTAAGTATGGACAGAATGCTTTGTATGCTATTGATGAAAATGGTGAACTATATGTTTCAACATATAGTCGTGTTGGTAGTTTTCATCACTCATCCATTCTTGGAGGTAAACCAGTTTTGTCAGCAGGAATGATCACCATTGTTCAAGGGAAAATTGTCAAGATAACGAATGAAAGTGGGCATTACAAACCCACTAATGATCAGTTGGTTGCGGCAGTGAGGGCCTTAAGAGCAAAAGGGTACGATATTCAAAAGAGTGCCGTAAGAGATTTTGCTGACAATCAAGTGCCTATTGAAAAGTCTGGAAGAGAGATTAAAGATGAGTGTATTAAGATGACATACACGGCGGCAAATCCCAATTGGATTACTTATAAGGATCAATGTATTGAACACGGCCTACACACAGAAGGGATAAGTTATAGAATAATACGAGCTTGTAACGGCAATCCTCAATGCGTTACTAATAAAAAAGTGGCCTACATTACTCATAATGATGTCACGGGATTATTTGGATTACAACCACCGGCCAAACTCCAACCAGCTTTTACCACTCATTGACAATCCATAGGTGCACCAAACTGGATAATGATGGTTCATCACTAAGCATAAATTCTAAAATCTTTCTATAATTTCCAGCAAGATATGGCCCAAAATCCATCCGCACTTGATTTTGATCAACTCCCACTTGATTTTTAGGCAAAAAAAAGGGCATCTCCTCTATGACATATCAAAATCGTTCGAGGAGATACCCATACACACGTGCAACTACTGTCGTACATATGCTTTGAACAGGCCCAATGCAACGCTTTTTTGATTTTTTTTATACTTTAAAACTATCAAGGATGAGACAGAGATAAACGAAATCAATGTCTATTTGCTATCGCTTATGTTGAAAGAAAAGATTTTTGTCTCCGTAGGAGGAAGCAATAAATTCTGAGTCGGTAACGATTTTTCCTATGAAATAGGATTTACCTTGGTATTGGCCATAAACATCGTAGAGTGATGTGCCTGCAGGGATAGTGGCCAAAGAAAGGCGTATGTCTTCTCGTGATGTTGGGGCAATACGGTGACGAACTTCAAGTGATGGTTGGAAAAAGAGTTGTTCTGGTGCTACAGCAGCGTCAACGCTAATGCCTTGTTGACTAAGTGAGGCCAAGTGAGAAACGGGAAGATCGGTTGCAGGATTTCTCACTAATTCAAAAATTTTTCCTAATGCCCAGAGTGTCCATGTTGTTGGTTCGGGAATTTTATTCGAAAAAGGATATTCAAAATAGTTCCAGTTATCTTGTTGTCCTTCGAGACGATACATTGCTATAACATTCTGTGAAGGGCGACCATCGATGAGGAATTTGAGAGCAATTCCTGGAGTATAACCGACAGAGGTTGGGGCGGCCGCTAGTGATAAACGTGCAAGTCCAATACCTCCTTCTTTATAGATGCCTGTAAACGGATGATCGTTGGAAGAAATGAAAGAGAATTGAACAACTGTGCCGAAAGTATGAATGAATTTTACTCGCCCTACAGGCATTTCATCAGAGGTGTGATCAAATGATTGATTTAGGTGAATCATTGCAGAGATGTTTTTTAAGATAGAATTCCAACTATTGTCGTTAAAGGCCGGGAGGGTTTGCCATTTTGAGTCTACAATTTGTTCCCAAAGGATTTCGCGCTTGTGATCTGCTGCGAGCGATTGATAGTTTTCTGGTAAAGAGGCCATGGAGGAAAAAGAGAAGGTAAGTCCCATAAATACCACTAATGTGAGAGGGGAGAAAAGTTTTGATAACATTGATGACATGATTTACGCTCCTTAATATTAATCAAACAACAAACTATTAATAACAAAATATTTATCTATAGTAGAGCAGACATCGGTTGTTTGTTAAATAAGTTTTAATTATAATGAGATCAATCAGCTACGAGATAAATTATGGAGATAAATTATGGAGAGAAAGATGCCATATTAAATGCCTGTTCTAGGTCACTTATCAGCTCATTGTTAATTTTTTTGATTTTATCTGTTTCCATCGTTCGATCAATCGATAACAAGCTTTGATTAAAATTTTCAAAACTATTGTTTACTATTCTTTTTTCAAAATTTTCCAGGATCACTTGATGGAGAATTTCAACTAGTTTAGGTGCTATTTCTTCATAGTTTTGGGCCTGGCCGTCATCGATTAAGGCCTGCAGTTTTTTCCCTAGATAGATTCGTGTGGGAGCAAACAAAAGATGATCCATAAAAGTTCTTCTGAATTGCCGATTATCATTATTCCATTTAAAATTTTGATAGAGATCGTGGTCAATAGAAGAAAAGCTTCTTCCCGAAATTTCGAGCGGGTGATGGGCCCCTTGGGGAAGTGCCTTGGAGATGACATCTTTATCTTTGGTCAATACAACTGCAAAAAAATCAGCGAAGAGCTCATTATAAGCATGAATAACCAGACTCCCTAACGCCTCGTTAACAGAGGAGTACCCTTTATTTTGCCAACGATCATTAAGGAGCTTTATCGCATGCATTTTTTGTTGAGTAATGGTTTGCGTTTCCTCTGAAATTTTAATGACTGTCTCACTAGGGCAAGCTGGTGGTGATAGCATCCCATTACTGTGAAGGAGTTTGTATCTCATCATATCGATTAATAGATTAGCTACAACATCGGTCAATTGATCAAATGTTGATCCTTCGGAGGAAGGATATGGTTGTCCGATCAGAGAAGATAAGCGCGAGGCCTCTTTTTCTGGATAGTTCTTTATCATGGCCGCAAACACTAAGTGGCCAAGCTCATGGAGCAAAACCGCTTCGCTACCTTGGTGTGGTGTTGTAAGCGTTAAGGGTTCTTTCGGTATCTTTTGCATACTAGTTATGCCAACCACACTATCATTTCTATCTTCTGTTGCAATTTCAAATGCAAGTGTACCTTTGGCAAATATTTTATCAGAGGCCAAATTTAATGGATTTTCTAGCGGATTCCCATCTTCAATGGATGGGATATCTATTTTTAATTCTGAATCTCTTCCACATACATGAGCTGGGCATATAATTGCATTCCTATGGGGCATTCCCATGGCATTAGGGTAGATCGTTGGAATTATTATTGTGACCGATGGAGGGAATTGTAAGGAAGGTCCATAAAACTTAATGGCATCTTCTACGGTTTTTTTGTATTGGTTTGCCACCTCCAGAGAGGCCTTAACCTTATAAGTTGAAAGTTGAATTGTTTCTTCTCCGGCCGATAAAGTTAATGATCTTAAGAGAAAAGACAAGATAAAGCTTATTGCATAGAATTGTTTTGCTCTTATCATTTATACGCTCCTTGATATTTATTTTATAATAGCGGTGATTTTACTTGTTTAGTCTTAAATTGTTTCGAAAAAAAATGAAATGAGAATAAATTAGAGGTGTTAAAGATCGTCTGAAAAATATTTATTTATAAGATAAAAAATTAACTAAGTCCTTTTTTGTTGCCCTTTTTCTGCCCCTCCAATGCCTTTGTTTGCTAACTAAAATTTATTGCGTGGCCATTAGTTAGGGCATTTAGAGGATGTGTCTGGGTAGTCTATAGGAGGAATAAAGGCCCATTCAGAGATCATCATATGCAGCTATAAAAATACTCTTAATTGCGAGATAGAAAATTTATATTATACAACTTTTCAATCATGCCTATAAATGTCAATATGGTATGTGTATCAATTATGAGAGGAGTTTGATGAAAAACCTAGGAATACTGATCATGTCACTCTTATTCATCTCTATGCCATTTTCTATGGCCAGTGAAAACAATTACCCCCAAACTATCCATTATGTACATTTAGAAAAGTATATGGGTAAATGGTACGAAGTGGCCAAACTCCCTAACTCTTTCCAGAAAGATTGCGATGCTGTAACGGCAGAGTACCGATTAATGAACAATGGCAAAGTATCGGTCGTCAACAGTTGCAAATATAAAGGAAATAATGAAGAGATCAAAGAAGCTCATGGAACTGCTTATGTTGTTGATCCAGAGACAAACGCAAAACTAAAAGTCAGTTTTGTTCCCCTCTTTCAACGATGGGGATGGTTTGCTGGAGATTACTGGATATTGGCATTAGAGGAAAAAGATTATAGATATGCGCTGGTTGGATCCCCTAACCGAAAATTTTTATGGATTCTTTCGAGAACGCCAACACTAGATGAGCATATCATTGAAGAACTGCTATCCTTTGCCCAAACACAATCCTATGATATTAGCAAGATTACAATGACGCCAGCTTGGCAATAACAACACTATCGTATCGCGATTTAATTGCTCTGCCAAAGATTGATTCCACTATCAGTTTTGCAGGACTTTCCGAAGAGACCATAGCTTTAATTGATTGGGAGACCGTGAGGCAAATTAAACTATGGACAAAATGATAATTTCTTCCAACATTTCAATATTATTTATTTATAGTCACTGATCATAACTGTTCATAATGCCAACTTTTTCTCACAGTAGTCATTTGCAATCAATCCTTTCCTTTGAGTGTATTGTATTGTTTTTACTTAAAGCTCTGTAAATCACAAAGTGATGAAGCGGATACGGTGAGTAGACCATGCTAAGATTGCGATAGAGAAAGAGTTTTAGCGTTTTTATTCAAATCCTCTCCTTTTTACAGATGGAGCAAACAATGAGATCTATCGCTTTTCTAACCACCGTAGTCACCATCATGGCCATAACATCAATTTCCATAGAAAATAGCTGGGCCCAGACAAAATACTTACTCATGAATGGAGGAGTTAAAGATGTTGAGAACTACGAAAATATTCACCTCGATTTTGTAAAACTTGATCGTGCCTTTACAGATATCGGGTTAACCAATGGCACCGATTATGAAATTCTAACTTACAATGGAAAATGGAGTCTCGCTACTCTGCAATCTACTGGTTATCATGCTAAGCGAGTAGTGGTTGAAGAGGCCTTCTCCCCAGCACTTTCAGGGTCGATTCTCTCTCCCCAGGCCTTGCAAAAACGTTTCTCCACCATGACTTGGGAGGGAACAAAATCTATCGTGCTCTATTTTGGAGGCCATGGAAGGTGTGCTAAAGAGCAAGGAGTAGCAGAGTCTACCTCTTGGGGGATGGGGGATGATTATTTTAAGTGGCAAGAGATTAAAACAAGCTTAGAGGCCATTCCGCCAACTGTTTCGGTTAAGATCATTACCACCGCCTGCTATGGTGGTGGCGCTCACTATTTATCAAGAACGATGAAGAATGTTTGTAGTGTCGCCAGTGTGCCCTTCAATACCCCCTCGTGCTGTAACACCAAGGCCTCCCATGAATTTATTAATGGTCTGGCAGAGGAGCTTAGCTATTCAAAGGGGAAAAGCTCGCTGGCCATGCTTGGAATTGCCGGAATGAACAGCGACTGGTTAAATGCTGAACACGGCTCGTTGTCTAGTTTTGATTATATCAATTACGTTTTAAAAAAGGCACCTTACGATAGGAAGAGAGAACCTCATTACCTGCGTATCCTTAATTACCGCGATTATTATGAAAACGGCGCCGATAAACTTTCCGAGCAGCTTCTCCCTAATGATTATAAAACATTCTCCACCCATGATGAAACGAGCTTTGCCGATGCTTTACTCTCCTCCCCTTTCGATTCCTATACTAAAGACAGACACGGAGACAACGACACTTGCGATGCCCCTCTTCCTAGTGCGATTACAGATGAGATGACCAAAATCCTCGACTCTTTAGAGGCAACCGACGAGACACCAGGATGGGTTGATTACTTCAAAAGTTTCTTTGTAGAACCTCAACCACAAATCAAACAAACCCACCCTTACCGTTATTTTTATCAAAACCTCAGCAAGCGAGAACCCCTGCCTAGCGACTATAGTCACCTCGAACAACGTTTGCTAACCAACAAATCTCAAGGCCTCTTTTTAGAAAAGATTCGTGCCCGCATAAGCGACCTCAAAGAATTTTCTCAAGTTGCATCTGCTTCTGAAAAAAAGAAGTTCCTTGAGTTACTAAAATGTGAAGGGGAAAATCTCTAAAGAACGTTGAAGTTTCCCTCGGGGAAAAAGATGGCTTGGGCCGTGATCCCTTTTCAGAGCGGGGCGTTTGTTAAAAGTGGTTGTCACCAGGGCGCTATAATGTAAATAAAAGGTAACTGCTCACTCCCTTCAACCATCAACTTTCATCCAGATGCTATCAGCTGAATAGCTGTCAGCTATTCCACTTCAGCTTCTTCGAAAAAAATTGATTTAGGCCTTAAAATTTAACTGGGCCTCTTGATTAAAATAAGTAATACTGATCTTTATGAGCAAGGATTCGATACGAGATAAAATTACAAAACTGCAGCAGGAATCGGAGGCAATTCTTAAAACGAAAAACCTGAATGCAGACGTACGATTTTTTATTCAATCAATGATGTCAATCTTGGAAATTGTTGTTGCGGTTCTACTTGAGAAAAAAACCAGAAAGAATTCTAGCAATAGTGGCCTGCCTCCATCAAAAAATAATGGTTCTAATGGCAATCGTAATAAGAATTCCGGTCAAAGAGCTAATCTGGGAGATCAAATCCAAAACACTCGCAACATCACCAATGAAGAAGTGACAACTCCAGCAGAATGTTCAAACTGTGGTATAGATTTATCTCAGGAAAAAAGTCTGAAGAGTGAGACTAGAAAGAAGATAGATATCCTCTATGAAATAATCACGACTGTGGTTACTGCTAAAATTGTAGAATGCCCAAAGTGTGGCTGAAAGTTGCTTAGCTAACAGCATTTGGTTGAGAGGTGAAGGTTGAGGGGTGTGAGCAGTTACGAAATATATATGTTAACAAAGAATTTTCCTCACAGTGAATGTTTTGGACTAATATCACAGATTAGAAGAGCATCAATTTCCGTGAGTTCTAACATAGCAGAGGGACGTGGCAGAGATAGCGATAAGGAATTTGCAAGATTTTTAAATATTGCGTATGCCTCTGCATGCGAATTAGAGTGCCTACTTATTCTTTCGAGTGACCTAAATATTATAGCACCTAATAGATTTGCTGAGTTAAGTGCTAAACTTGATGAAGTAAAAAAAATGATCTATGGTTTAATAAAGAGACTTAAAGCTGATAGCATCTGGATGAAAGTTGATGGTTGAAGGGAGTGAGCAGTTACAATAAAAGTATTCCTTCTTTTACTACATCAATAGAAACACTACCCAGTTGAGGGGCAGTGACATCATCCTCTGTTAATGCGATCGGTTCAATCGATGTATCTAATACAATCGCAGGCGGGAAAGGAAACCACACAAATGTTAATCAAACTTCTCTTGATCCTCAATTTGCTCTATCCCCTCTTTACTGTAGTCGATGATTTGTAGATCTTCATAAAACCAGGGGAACATATTCCGACGAAGCTTCGCCATCCACGAAAGTTTTTGTTCGCGACGTTTTAGGTTGTAAAAGATCACTCCTTCCGCAAAGACAGACTCCTCGAGCGCGCACTTATGGAGTTTCATATAGTAGCGACTTCGTAAGAACTTCTCAAACCAGGAACTAAAGTTATCGTAGTTGCGTTCATGATTATGAAAGGAGGTGTAGCGAAGCGCTTCGATGGTGCGATCAAAGGGATACCACTCATGATAATCAAGCTTGTAAGGGTTGCCTTGCAATTTTGGTCCAATAATCTCACCGGCACTTTCAGAGTTATCTTTCACATAACCCTTATCAACCGCTTTAAATACCCCTTCCATCAAAAAAGTTTTTCCATTTAAAATCTGCAACGGATCGATCACATTCTTACGATTTTGAATGGCGATCAAGCGCCCCTTTTCAGTTTTAATTTTCACATTGGTACCATCGAGCTTTTCCACCGCAAAGGTATCAGGGTCATTAAACACCCACTCAAAACCTGGATTGATCCGATCAACCACCAAGTAAACTTTGGGTTCTTTCAGTTGCAGCTTGCGACCAAATTTTTTAAAATCGTCGTTATCAACTTTAAAGGTTTGTCGAATGAAGGGGCAGTAGAGTTTAGGAAAATCGGTCAGAGTAGGAGTAGGAGTAGGAGTAGGAGTTGTATCATTCATCGTGGTTCATCCTTGGATTCTTAGATGCTTGAAGAATAACCTTTTCTTAAGCATACCACTTTAGGCCACTTTTCGACAACAAAACAAAGTAACTATTTTACTCATCTATTTTTTCTTCCACGCATTCGTGCCAGGTGCTAACGACTAGCGATCTCTAACGATCCATAAATTTTATTGATAACAATTTTTTCTGGCATCTTCCCCTTAAAAAAATTCACCCCAAAGGTCATTTGCTTTTAAAAAATTCCTCTCAGTGCTTCCTAAGTATTTAAATAAAAAGCAAATATGAAAAATCGCTAAAATCTTTGCTAGTTCCCTCTGTAATCCACCCCTATAATACTACTAATATGGTCAACAATTGTAGTTGGATCAACATTCTGGAGCAAGTTCGAACAGAATAAATAATTATAAGGAGAAACCCCATGTCTAACCACCTCTCTGCCTGGCCAATAAAAAAGTTAAAACTCTTTCTTTCATTGGGATGTTCACTTTCACTTTTTTATTGTTCAATCGTTCATGCCGGTAAAGAACAAACAGATCAGCAAACGCAAATGGAAGACGATGCGCTCATTATTAAGATAGTAAAGATTGCAGAGGAGCATCGTCGGAGTCCCAATAGTGAGGATGATTGTCGTGCAACAAATTTCATTTCTAACGAGGGCATCTCGTGGTTTCAAGTCGCCAAAGACAATCTGGTTAATGGGTTAACACGCTTAACTTCAACGTCAGATGAACTCCAAACAGCATTTTATAGAAGAGAAGGCACTAATCGCCAAGATCTTGAACGTAAATTAGCAGAAGAAGGGATTAAAGTTAACATCCATGTTGTCAAAGACCAGGGAACCGTTACCAGCTTTGAACCTAATAGTGATAAGAGTGATGAAAAAAAGAATGAATTAAAAAAAATACACCTGACACTCACCTTTTCTAGAGTCTCTACAAAAAATTCTCCTTATTCCATGAACATCATTTATGATTCGAGAAAACCAGATAAAATAGAAATCAGAGAGAACGCCCAATTTAATCTCAATGAAAGTTTAAAAAAATTTGGAGAGAATGTACCAGTACCAGATACCGATCCTGAACACTTCATTTTTGCAGGAGATTTTAAAAAACATCTCACTTATGAGATCGATCTCAATACGAAGGAGAGAAGCAATCCGCAATTTTTTATAGGAAGAAAAAAAGAGGTAGACATCGACATTGCAGATGTTGCAGTGGCCGCTCTGTGTGTCTGGGCCAAAGGAGGAGTCGCTTCGAATAAAGAACTGGCCAAAGAGATCTTTACCAAACTTACCGAAAAAAGTCTGGCCCAAGGGCAAATAGAATTATTGGCAGATCGTTGCCAGGATTTAACAAATGTAGACTACACTTTGCGATGGCTGGAAAACCCACCCTCAATCGGAACGGTAAAAGAGGTGAGTATTCAGCAAAATGCACCTGAAAAAAGACCACAAATCACGACTCAATACTATCTGCATGGTGCTCCCGAAAAAGAGATTGTCTTTGAAGTAACCCAAGAGACTAGGCCATATCGCCCTGGTGAAATCATCAGTAAAGGAGAGCAATTTGCGCATCTTGAACACCCTTATCTTACAGGTGCTAACGATGCCGATGAGATTCGTAATCAGAGGTTGAATCCGCAAGAAGTCAAATCGGCAGCACAGCAGCTGGGGCGTAATTTGGCCGAAAGTGTCTTAAGGGTAAGTGAGATGATACCAGAGGGGGCAGAAGATTATCAAAATCCTAGCGAGGAGGTAGGTTACCTATGGTCAATGTCCGAAAAATTCTCTCATTGGGTAAGAAACAGCTGGAATAACCTCCAGGCAGTTTCTTCAAAAGATGGCATTCAGCAAGTGAATTCACCATCCCTTGATATCCCGGACTCAAGTTATGATTCATCATCATCAGTTGCACCGATAGCTTCATCGACAGAGCAAAGTTTATCAACAACTCCTCCACAAACACCACCCTCTTCACCAAAGGAATCCAAGACAAAGAAGCAAACACCTTCAACAGCAAATGCTCGCTCGCCATCTTGGAAATACACGGACAAACTGGAGAAATCAATCAACGATTTTAATATGGACTATGCTTTATAGTGAGAGGACTATCTGCTGTTGTTAATCCCCATCGGGCACCTGTTATAAAATGCCTGCAAGCACCTTCGATAATCAACCTAGAGTAATTATCAAGGGGGGGCCACCACAGTTCCGGGTGAGCTATTTTTAGCAAGAAAAAAAATCGTAAATCTCTCTCTGTACACGCGGGTAGGCATCCTCTAAGAGGTAGTGTCCGGCCTTTTCATACACAATACACTTAGGGCCAGGCCAGATCTGCTGCCAACGTTTCAAAAAACCTTGATGAAAGCAAAAGTCACGCCCTCCCCAAAGGAAGAGTTTAGGAATCGATTTACCCGCAAAGAGTGCAAGCGATTTTTCAATCTCTAGAAGTGTTTGGTAGCTTGGATGCTTCTTGGTTAGTGGGATATCTTGCACAAAAGCGTAAATAGCATCACGATTGCTCTTATCACCCTCATAGGGATAGAGAAAACCCTTGACCACCTCTGGAGAAGGGGGCCTTTTCATCGCCATCACCAGTGCACCCTTGGCAAAAAGATTTAAATTAGAAATTAAGAAGCGCCCAAGCAGCGGCATTTTACCCAACATAATTCGCCAGGGAATATCCAGCGAACGAAAGGCGGCGCTATTCATCACCACCAAGCGCTCGACCTCCTTCGGATAGAGGCGGGCCATGCCCATGCCGATGGCACCACCCCAGTCGTGCATGACTAAGGAGAAGCGCTTTACTTGTAAAAAATTTTTTAGTTCACACAAATTTTGAATATGATTTTCCAGCGTGTAAGCGTAGTCGGTAGCACGAGGTTTATCGGATAGGCCCATGCCTAAATTATCAACGGCAACCACACGATGTTTGCGCATAAGCATGGGAATTAAGCGACGATAGAAAAAAGACCAAGTGGGATTTCCATGGAGGAGAAAAATCACACTCTCTTTATTACGATCTCCTTCATGGAGATAGTGGAGTTTATGTCCACTGGATAGAGTGAAATACTCTCCTTGAAAGGGGTATTGCCTGATCACTGTTTTTTTTTCGATAACCATAATATGCATTTCCTTACTTTGCTGTTGCTAATAACTAGTAGCGAACTCCCAGCATGATGGAACTTAGTCCACTGCCAATGCCCAAAAGGCCAACCACCTCTCCCGCCTTGATCGCACCACTTTCACTGGCCATACAAAGAGAGATGGGCATTGCCACTGAGCCAGTATTGCCCAGGATATGATAGTTGGTGTGCACCTTACTTCGAGGGAGCTCCAGGCGTTCACAAAGCAGCCGTAAATGTGCCTCGCCTACTTGATGGGTAATCAGGTGATCGGGTGTCGTGTTCTCCCAAGAGAGCGCCTCGCGCGCCCCTTTCCAATTTTCTACCGCTAAATTGCAACCAGCAACCAAGAGTGCTTCTGCATCGGTCTCCATTAAGAGGCCACCTCCGTCGCTCGCCATACCTCCTTGACAAAGGTGGGAGGCGTGACTATCGACAAGCACACTTCCACCTAATAAGCGTGGACCGCGCTCTTCATCACTTCCAAGCACCATAGCAAAAGCACCAGAACCAATAGTGAAACTTGCAAAATGTTTTTTTAATTTCTCTTTGCTGATGCTTCCTTGACGATGCTCTTGCAAGAGGTGATGAATGGTCTTCTCTAAGAGTGGTCCACCATTTTCTGAAGCAACAATGAGCCCACGGCGAATCGACCCTCGCTCAATCATCTCCGCCATCATCACCATCGCACTCGCCACTCCCAGGCAAGCGTTGGAGAGATCGAAGAATTGGCAATGAGGGGCAAGCCCTACTCCATGATGAACGATGGCCGCCGTTGCAGGCTCTAAAAAATCGCGACAAACGGAGGCAAAGATCAAAAGTTCGATCTCTTCACGTGCAATTTTTGTCTCCTCAAGGAGGCGATTGGCAACTTTAATCGCAAGCACCGAGGGTGCTTCATGGACACCACCTGCACGCCGCTCTTTAATCCCTGTCATGAGCTCTAATCGTCCAGCACGTAGGCCAAAGCGCTCATAAATGGGCATAAGCCGGCCCTCGATAGCATCGGAGGTAATAATCGTCTCTGGCAACTCATAGGCCATCGCTTGCATCACTGTCTTTTTATATTGAAGTTTCACTCTGATGATCCTTTATTACATATTGATTTGCGATCGCGATACCACTTAACATCGCACCCACCACTCCTACAAAACCTTGATCACTGCCACAAAGGTAGAGTTGCGAATAGGGAGTTTTTCCATCGCGAGATTTTCTCTCGTGTCCGTAGACGGCAGCGCCCTCTCTTCCGCCGTAGCGACGAATCGTCCAAGGAGTAAAGACGTCATGAAAAATAATTTTATCTTTAATTTCCAGATACGAAAGCTCCACACCCTCGCGCTTTAAGTAACGAAGTACAAGCTTTATGGACTCCTCTAGTACATACTCTTTGGCCCGCAAATAGTCGGCGCGCACTTTTCGCAGCTTCTCCCAATAGTCAAAATTTGCAAGTAAGCTCACACGAATCACCAGCTCCTCGCTGGGAATAGTCTGCTTTTGAGCATCAAGATAGTTATCGGGAAAACAGATGAGCGCACTTGATGTATCAATAGCGGTGCACTCTAGAGGGGCCGCATAGCGATAGTGCCCAGGCCTTTCGTTATAAAAAACCACACTATGTTTTGGCAGACCCTTATTTTGCAAAACCAGTGCACTTCGAGGAAGCACAAAGATCGCCTCGGTAAAAGTGAGTTTCCCTCGCTCTTGCGCTAGGGGTAGTGCCCGCTCTTCAATAAGCTTATAACTTTCAAGCGAGCCTGCACAAGAGATCACCTGTTTTGCACTAAAAACTCCAAGCGTAGAGAAGACACGCCACTCTCCTGCCTTCCCTTCTGTAAGCGAAAGCACCTTGCACTTTAACTTTAAATTCCCACCCTCTTCTAAAAAACGCGCCTTCAAGAGGTCGATCAGCCGCTTAACCCCACCTTCGGGACGAGCAAAGCCTTCAAGGAAGAGTGCACGAAACATAATTGCAAATTGAGAAAACTCCAAATCGTTTTCCCAAGAAGAGCCGTAAACCAAACAGGGAAAGAGAAGCATTTCTAGCAACAGCGGATTTGCTCCCTCTAAAATCTTTTGTAACTCTTGCCGTGCACTCTTTTCGTTTTGAGTTTGCTTGGCATCGATAAAATTGACATTGTAATTTTCTATTGTGCGCACAAGCGATAAAAATCGCTGCTCATCCTCTGGAAACAACTTACGAACGCTCTCACAAAATGTTTGCACGTCAGGTCCATTGCCAAACACCATCCCGCCCTCTGCAAAGGAGATTAAAGAGGAAGGGTGCTCCCCTAACTTTAAATCCTCAAAACGGATACGCAGTTGCCGTAAAATTTTATTCAGCGCCCCCTTCCCTTTGTGAGGAGGGAGGTAATTAGTAAAAGCGTGCAACCCCACATCGATGATTCGCTCTGCACGTTTATAGTAGGTGTTGAGCCCTCCAACCTCTTGTTGCTGCTCCAATAGCAAAACACGTTTTCCAGACATGGCACTACGAATGCCTGCCGTAATTCCAGACATTCCAGCACCAATTATAATGACATCAAAATCAAGATTCATTTGCTGTATTTACTTTAGTGAAGATCGTAGTAGTAGTAATCGTAATCTTAATCGCAATAACAGTAGTAGTAATCGTACTTAGGAGATAAATTTCGGAGTTAAATACTCGACACAACTATTAAGCGTGGCAAGTTTAGGATAATCCTCTGGTGGTACTTCCACTTTATGCTTCTTTCTAAGCTCCATGACAATATCTAAGAAATCCATCGAATCCAACTCTAGTTGCTCTCTTAGAGCAACGTCATCTTTTAGCGAGGTCAGATCTTCATCGGGGGCAATGTGGGCAATAATCTCTACCACTTTTTGTCTAACTTCCAAAGGACTCATAACTAATTCACTCCGATCAAAAAAAAAATAAAATAAAATAAAATGTTAATTGTTAATACTTTTTTACAATTACCGCTGAGTTAATCCCCAGCATACCAAAAGAGTTATTTAAAATATACTGCACATCTCGTTTTAAAGGGTTCTTTATTACAATACCTGGAATTGCACACCGCTCATCAAGGTCGGCAATCATAGTAAAGGGGTGAACTAACCCATCTTCAAAACTAGGAAGATTGCCCGCAAGCTCTAGCGCCCCAGAGGCCCCCATAGTGTGTCCGATGAGATCCTTCATGCCATTGATGGCCGGCGATTTTCCAGAGGCGATCGCCCCTGCGAATACTTGCCCCACCGCCTCACACTCAATCACATCTCCTGAATCGGTACCTGTGGCGTGAAGACTGACAATATCAATATCACTCTCTAGAAGCCCTGCACGCTGTATGGCCGCGGCCATACACTCCACCTGCCTTGCTGCAAATGGAAGCACAAAATCGGTGGCATCGGAGTTAATCGCATACCCGACAATTTCACCATAGATTTTCGCACCCCTTGCCAGCGCATCTTCGAGGCGCTCCAGTGTATAAAGGCACCCACCCTCAGAGATCACAATCCCGTTTCTCCTGCGATCGAGTGGACGTGAATATTCGGGAGCTAGTGCCCCTTGCGCCTTAAAGGCCGCAAAGATTCCAAACGTTTGTACACTCTCAGAGATCCCACCGGCAATGGCCACATCCACCTCACGCAAACGCAGCATCTGAACTGCGTGAATTAGTCCCACATTTCCCGCTGCACACGCGGCCCCGAGAGTATAGTGTGGACCAGTGATCCCTAAATTCAAACTCACCTCTCCTGCAGGACTATTGGCCACTGTGCGTGGATTGTGGTGATGAGACCAGAGCGAAAGGTCGCAATTATTACGAAAGAGTTGTGACACCTCACTCTCTGTCTCTACATTTCCATGCTCCGTAATCCCAACATAAATACCTATGCGACT
This sequence comes from Oligoflexia bacterium, assembly GCA_015231955.1. GTDB lineage: Bacteria > Bdellovibrionota > Bacteriovoracia > Bacteriovoracales > Bacteriovoracaceae > JADGAN01. The sequence continues at coordinate 86,973 of JADGAN010000004.1, forward strand.
CTTGTTCACACTGGAAAAGTCGAGTTTCGAATCGACAATCGCCTCATGTGCACAGTAGATCGCTACTGCTCCTGCACGCGTGCCTCGCCTTCTTGCCTTTTTACTCTGGTAGCGGTATTCATCAAAGTTGCACACACCCGCAGGAACATTACCAAGATGATCCACCTCTTTCCAAACAATACCCGACTTTCCAGTGAGCAGGGAGTGACGGAACTCGCTTAAGTTATTGCCATTGGGTGCAGTAAGGCCCACTCCTGTAATTACGATTCTATTCAATTGGAACATCCCCTGTTACGTTAACGATTACAACGATCCAAACTATTTTAGAGATGAAATTAAGATAAATAGAAGCATTCTTCAACATGATTTTATGACCGACAGCAAAAGCTAGCACCTTCCTTTTTTTTAAGTTACAATAAAGTTGTTTTTGAGGTTTAAAGAGGATTTGAGAGGGAGGAGAGAGAACTTTGACCTTTTTACGCTTAAAACTAACCACCCATGTACGCATCTGCATCTGGTGTATCGTGCTCTGCTTTTTTCTCATTCGCTTTGCTACTGCTGCGAATGCCACCATCCTACTTGAGCCCTATTTAAGCTTCTCCTTTAAAGGACATGTGGAAAAAAAGAGCACTCCGGAGGGTCCCACCCATGAATGGAGTTATATGGGCCCCGGCTACGGTTTTCGTGTAGGTTTCGATTTTGTATCGCTCTTACTTGGTCTCGAACTCTCTACGAACAAACAGACGTGGGAGGGTGACAAGGCCATCACCGCAGGCATCAACGACCAACCCCAGGAGATGAATAGCAATTCACTCGGGCTTTTTATCGGTACCATCACCAGTTTTGGATTAATAGTGCGTGGAACTTACTTTGTCATGGTAAACATTGAAAAGAAGGATCACAACGGCCCATACGACCAAGGTGATACCTACAAGGGCATGGGCTATTCGCTTGCTCTTGGCTATCGTTTTCTCCCTTATTTGGCAACCACTCTCGAATTTCGCAGCTTTTACATGGATCGCATTAAGATCGCCTCCGATGCAGGCAAAACCTACAGCTTAAGTGATGGACGAGAGGCCTCACTCTCAGAGATCATGCTTACAGTCTCAGCGCCGCTACTCTTCTAAATACTAAATACGAATGCCGCTCCCATCGCCCTGCTCACCCGGAGTCTCACCAGCATCAAAGACATCCTCTTTTCCCGCCTGGCGAGATAAATCGTAAATAGTATTGCAATTCAAATCGCTGCCACTCTCCTGCTGCTCTCCAATACCGGCAAAAGCTGCAGTCGCTATTATCAGAACAATAAATATAGATTTCATGGATTTCATAGCGACAGTATAACAGAAAGTAGCATTAAGACCAAAATTGTTGTGTACTCTGCAGTAAATCCCCTCTATAGCGCAACTTTTACGAGAACCAGCGTTGGCGGCCAAGGCCTATTTAAATAGGCCCTAAGGCCTATTTAAAGCGCGTGGGAAGTTCAGAGTAGGCGTAGGCCTTGGTGACGGGTACGCCAAAGTTAAAGCGGAGAAGGTGAAAAAGGGCGGCAACACCATCTTTCCAGTTGATCTTTTTTCCTTGGAGAACAGTGCGGGGATAGTAGCTGATGGGGAGTTCATAGATACGTGGCCTGATTTTAGCAATGTAGGCGGTGAGTTCGATCTCGATGCCAAAGCGCTTAGAGATTGGCCTCATTGCTTTTAGGATGTCGGCACGAAAAATTTTATAGCAGGTCTCCATATCGGTTAAATAGATCCCAGAACAGAGGTTACTAAGAAGGGTTAGGAAGCGATTAACAAAGTAGTGGTAGGTGCGATGGATCTGAGGTGCGTTTTTTTTGAAACGGCTACCATAAACAACATCGGCCTTATCCTCAATAAGAGGTTGCAGCAAAGAGGGAACATCTTTGGGGTCGTATTCAAAATCGGCGTCTTGAATCATGATGAAGTCGCCGCTTGCAGCACGGATGCCGTTGATAACAGCGGCACCCTTACCTTGGTTTACTTTATGCTCGAGGAGGGTAAAGGAGTACTGCGACTGTAATTCGCGCAGCACGGAAAGCGAGCGATCAGTGGAGCAGTCATCGATAACAATCCATTCACGCTCTAGCGGACACTCACAAGAAAAGATCATCTTAAAAACTTCAGGAAGATTTTTCTCTTCGTTATAGACCGGAATCACCACTGATAACTTTTTCATTACGTCTACTATGCTCCTCTAAAATATATAGGTTTAACACCAACAAAAAGATGTTGGCCACAATGACAGTTCTTACTCCTGCAGTATCTAAATGCCATTTTAAACCTCTATTCGTCATCAAGAATATGACAAAAATCCCTGAAAAATAGAGAAGCAAAGCAAGAAACGAAAGGCGAATCTTATAGCAGCTGCGTACCCTTTGCAGCAAAGAGCGATCACGGTAGGAGAGCGTCGCTAGCAGCAGGAACAAGAGGATAACTCCAAGGTAAAGACCGCTCTCGATGATCAGGGTGTGGGCGATAGAGGAGAGGGCACTGGCATCGCTAAGGCGCGAGAGAGCGTAGGAGAAGGAGTCTTTTCCAAAGAGCTGTAAATCGTTTTGCAGCTGATAGTGGTGTTTATAAAGACTCCAAAGTAGCGTTCCGCCAAAGGCCGCAAAGGCGACCAGGAAATTTTTTTTTGAAAATACAAGGTGTGGTTTTTTAAAGGGCAACATTAAGAGCAAGCTTGTAGCGATGAGAGAGAGGAGAACTAGTTGTCCTTCGTTTTTAAGGCCCAGCACCACGCCAGAGGCGAGGAGCGCTCCAGTGATAGAGTGGCGCTCTTTGCCTAATCCGCCTAAAGAGAGAAGGGCAATGCCTGCGTAGAGTGCAAGGTAACCATCCATGTACCCATTCCCAAGGTAGCGCGGGAAAGAGAAGAGGGCCACCACCAAGAGGAGAAGGGTTAAGCACTTACTTTTAAAAAAGTGCACAAGGGAAAAGAGCGCAGTAACTAAAAAGATAAAAAGTACAATGCGTGTAATATAGTCATTCCAAACACCAGCAAGCGTGGCCACTTCTGCTCCCATAATCGCAAAAAGTTTGGGGTAATCGGGGTGAGAGAAGGAGGTGATCGCCGCCGATGTCCAATCGTCAAAGGCAAAGAGAGTTTGTGCATAATAGATGATCTTGGCATGAAACGACCAAATCACTTTGGCATCACACTCGGAGATAGGGAGAAAGAGTGTTCTGGGAATAAAATGAATAATAAAGGGAATAATGATGAAAAGCAGATACTGCTCTCCTCGCCCAAGCTTAAGCAAAGAGAGTGATTTTCGCCCATACCAGAGGGAGAAGAGCGCAAGCAGGGCACCCACCCCCATCGCCAGAGGAAGAGAGGGAAGCGCCATCACCAAAAAGTAGTTTACTACTATTCCCGCCATGAGGGAGAGGGACCAAAGCCTCATGCCTTTTAGCTCTTGTTCCAAGGGTGCGATCCAAAAACCCAGGGAACCAAGATAGAAAAAGCAGAGCAAGATGAGGGAGATGAGTTTAAAAACAACTAGCAATGGACACCTCACCTGTTGTAAAAAGAGTCTTTTGCTGTTGTTTGGGTAGACAGCGGCGATCCCCTCTGATGGGATAGGCCCTCACAATGAATTCGTGAAAATACTCCCAGCTCTCCTCGGCACTTGCTGAGTAGGAGAAGTTACGGGCATTACTTGCACGAAGTTCACGAAGAGCAGGAGGTGGCGGGATGCTCTCACCAGCACGCTCGCGGAAAAAATCGCGAACACCAATGCGATACTTTTCCGAATCGACATAGGGAACAGTAAACAAGAGCAAGAGCAAAAGTGTATAGAGCATGGTGAAGGTAGAGGTGAAGGTTAGCGCTCGCATAGTGGGTAAGTGTACTCCTGACGGTAGTGCGCCTGTTTGGAAGTAAGCAGGCCCGAGTAGAGATGAAAGGCAGAGACCATAAAGGGTTCGCTTCGATAAAGGTTAAACTCTTTTAAGAAATCGCCTATGCGATAAAAAGCATTCTCACCTCCGCCCCCTCGCTCGGAGGAGAAGCGTGCAAGGGTGATGTGTGGCGAGAATTTGCGCTCTTCGGGTGGCACCCCAAACTCACGCAAGCAAGACTCAATGCGCCCGTGAAGTTGCTTTAGCTCCTCGCTCTTTTGGACTCCCACCCACAAGACCCGTGGAAGCTTGCGTGAATGAAAGGCCCCAACACCAGTGAGAGTCAGGGGGAAGGCAGGCAGCTGAACCTTCCCTAGTCCCTTGGCGATCTCTAAAAATTCTGGTTCGATCACTTCGCCGATAAAACGCAACGTCAGGTGCAGCTTTTCCAGTGGTGTCCATTGCGCTTGCGGTATTCCCATTCGCAGATTTAAAAGCTCGGTCTTTAAGCTTTCCGGCAAGTCAATAGCGACAAATAACCTTATCATTTTTAATCTCCAAAAAGTTTGTGCTATATTTATATCGAATATATCGAATAAAATAGTTTTTTAGGCAAACTATTTTGTTCTGTTGTTTTATGCATCATCTCCTTCTTCTTTCTTTAGAGCGAGGTTCTCCTTGAAATACCTTTTTGTGATTGGAAATTTGTTTTTGGCATCCATTGCTTGTTGGTACATCTATGTTCGCGCCTTTACTCCCCTCATTGCTATTCTTGCTAAATACACCTCGGAAAAAACACTCAAGGTGATCTTTAAAGTACTAGCGCTACTCTTGGCACTCTCTTCGAGTGCTTATTTCATCTCCATGTATTATGATTCCCATCTCCTCTCCATGGCCACCGCCTATTTGATGGGCATCTTAATGGTGATCTTTTTTCCACTCTTTGGTTTTGAACTCTCCTTGCTGATCGCACGTGAGCTGCGCCGGCGTTTGCAGCGAACACAATCGCAAGAGATGAGTGTCATCATCAAAATTCTGGCCACACTATGGATTGTGCTTGGCCTGATCTACGCCTCGGGAAGTTTTTATCAAGGGGCCAAATTCCCCACAGTCAAAAAGCTAACCATTCCGATCAAAAATCTCCCCTATAATGAAATGAAGGTGGTGTTACTGACCGATCTGCATATCGGGCCCTTTTTAAAACGCGACTTTGTCGAGCGCTTGGTGGCGGCGGTCAATGAACTAAGGCCCGATGCCATCTTTATCGTGGGTGATATTCTCGATTTAAATCCCACGCGCTCAAACAGTATCGCTAATGATCTTGCTCCCCTCGGTGATTTAAAAGCGCGCTTTGGAAGTTTTATGGTACTGGGAAACCATGAACTCTATGTGGGAGCAAATGAAGTAGTGCCTTTCTTGCGTTCGCTCTCACCCACGCTGCCTCTACTCATTAATGAGAGTGTGCAAATTGGTGAAGCGGGAAAAAAGCTCAATGTTGTGGGCCTCTCTGAGTACGCCGCCAAACGCTTTTACATCCACTATCCAGAACTACTCCCCTCGCTCGAAAAGTCCAAAAAGGGTTACATTCCTGGACTACCAACAATTATGCTCTCTCACCAGCCAGTTCAAGTAAAACTCTTAGATCCGAAGGAAAAACCTGCTCTCGATGCCGATCTTATGCTCTCCGGGCACACCCACGGAGGACAAGTTTTTCCCTTTCAACTCTCCATCTACTTTAAACAAGATCGCATGTTAAGCGGACTCTATCGCTACAAAAAAGGCAACACCTCGGTTTATATTAGCGAGGGGGCCGGTTTTTGGGGACCTCCTCTTCGCTTCTTTAGCAGCAGTGAGATCTCCCTCATCACCCTTGTTCCTCAGTAGAACTCAGTAGAGCAGGCAGCGGGCACGCTTAGCAAGAAAAGCTGGAAGTGTCTCTGCTTCCAGCCGCAAGAGTTCTTGGTAGTCCCCACCACGCTCCACCCAGAGGCGAAGCTGATCACTACCATTAATGATATCGATCGGAAGATGCTGGTGTTCATACTCATAGGGTGGTTGTTTCCAAGCAAAGTGGGTACCCAACTCTTTGTAGAGTTCAGCGAGCAGGGTTTGACCCAAATGCCAGGAGCGGAAACTTTTTTTGTCGGTGGGGTGGATTTGCACGCCTCCGCAAGCAACACCTTGGTGTTTTTGAAACGTGGGAATAAAGGAAAGCGGGCGCAAGGCCATCCCGGTAAGTTCGCGCTCTTTACAGATTTTTTTCATGCGCTCACAAAAGTTGAAACCATCGAGTTTGGGGTGGCCAACCAGCTCGAGAGCACGAACTGTACCACGCCCTTCAGAAAGGTTGGTGCCTTCAAAGAGCACCGTTCCCACAAAGGTCAAGGTGGATTCCATGCTCGAGATGTTGGGCGACGGGATCACCCAAGGAAGCCCACACTCACTAAAGACCATATCGCGTTTCCAGTTAAGCATAGGTAGGATCTGCAGATCGATAGCAGCTTCCCCGAGGGTGAAGAGGTGGACAAATTTAGCAACCTCTCCAATAGTCATGCCGTGGCGACAAGCAATCGGATAGCGGCCAACAAAGGAGGAGAACTTCTCTTCCAGCACGCGTCCCTCCACCAGCTCACCGCCAATGGGATTAGGACGATCGAGAACTACGATACGAATCGATTTTCCACTCTCGCGCAGGTGATCGCGCACACTCTCCATCAGTAGGCCCATGGTATAAATGTAAGTGTAAACTCGACCGCCAATATCTTGCAGATCGACGATGATGGTATCGATAGCTTCCAGCATCTCTTTGCTTGGAGAGCGGATGTGGGAGTAAAGACTATAGACGGGAAGTTGCCAATAGGGGTGAAAAAAATCGCTACTCTCAATCATATTGTCTTGAACGTTAGTCACCAGTCCATGTTGAGGCCCGTAAAGTTTTGTAAGGCGCTTGCCTAGTAGGCGCTTTAAGGGAGCAATGCCCCACTCGTAATCGCAGGTGACAGCAGCACTGTGAGTAAGTAGCGCCACATTGCCTACAATCAATTGCTGCAACTCCTGTGCTTGGTTGCTAATAAGACGTTCTAACCCGGTAATCACTCGATGCATTTTGGCCTCCTCGATTATTTTCAAGTCTTCACTTATTTTGCCGATAGGGTGTGCAGTTGTAAAGGAGCATCCCATGAGCAACAATATGAGCAACAATATGAGCAACAATAAATTTTCTTTACCGATCACCTCCGTCATTGACCTCTTTTCTTTAAAGCATTGGTGTCTTTGCACCACCATAAGCTTGCTCTTTTTAAGCGCCATCTCTTGCGATATTCCAAGGGATCGTCGTTTCAATGCGCGCACTGGAGATAGCAGCAGCAGTGATAGCGATAGCAATAGCAATTCTAGTGATAAAAACACACTAGCTGCAGGAAGCAATGGCAATGGCGAATCCAATAGCAACATTAATGGTAGCACCGGCGCTAACTCCACGCCCGTAGCTTCGGGACAACTCAACACCACGACGGGTGGAAGTGCTACGCTTCCACAGGAGTTTGCCCACTGTGGAGTGTATCCTCCTAAATACAATTTTCGTCATAATCTCATTGGTGCTTTTAATATTTGTCAAAGTAATGAGAGTGGCTCCAGCAAAATTATTTTCCAGGCGCAGCAAAATGTGACAGACTATCGCCTCTGCTTTTTTGCCACCTCCTTTGGTAGTGATGGTGGTTCAGTAATGATAGGAGATCCTCAATGCCTCTTTCCTAGTGCCGATAGAATTCATACGCTACAACTAGATACCTCAAGGCCCAATTTTGCTGGGAAAGTTGCCAATGGGGTAATGATTGTGAAAGATAGTCCCTATGGAGAGGTAACCCCTTACCATTTAAATCCAAGTGCTGTCACCTACACTATCGCCTATTCCGATTGCATGGAGTATATGGCGCGCACCGGGGATTCACTTGCTTGTGAGCGTTTTAAGCTTAAGGGAAGTTACGTTTCGGTCTCTTTTCTTGATCAGTGGTAATAGTCCGCTGTTTTAAGAGTTGCAATCACTCTCAATGAAGAAAATCTTTTGCTCCTGCTCGCCACTTTTGATAGTAAATCTTCCTCCTGGAAGCAGCTCTTTTCCGCGCACACGATAAAGAAAGCTTAAGTGCACTCGTAAAATACCACTAGTGCCGCATTTTAGCTTCTCCGTAGCGGTATGCTCTACACTCCACTCTTTTAAAGTTTCACTAGGCCCCTTCCACTCCTCTTCCCACTTTTTCCCCGTCGAGCCGCTCCAAAAATATTCTGCACTAAAACGCACCTCCTCCGAAGTAGATAACTGCACAACTCCACTCCACTTAAACGGAGAAACAGCGAGACTCTTTTTAGGGGAGGCCTTTACCGGAATGGCAAGCTCACAATGTTTACGAATCGTGTTCAGTCGCCTTTTCTTCATCTCGTCCCCGGGAATTTCCAGCTCTCTCATTCCGAGGACAAAGCTTTGTTTATCTTTGGCAATAGCTATCTTCACTAGTGCCTTGCAATCGCCAGCTACCGAGTGGCCTTTTTCGAAGGAGGCAGCACTCACTGTACCACTCCCAGCAGTAAACAAAGCTACAAGTAGTGCCAATAACATCTGTTGCATAAAAACTCCTCTCTTTTGGGTGTTTCAAAAAACGTAACTGCTCACACCCCTCAACCTTCACCTCTCAACCAAATGCTGTTAGCTAAGCAACTTTCAGCATCCGGTAGAGGGTAGATGGCTGAAGGGTGTGAGCAGTTACCAAAAAACACTAATACTCTTAGCACCATCTTCCGAAAAGCAAAACAACAAAAACTTAAGGAAACAGCTATGCTAAAAAAATTGATACGCATTTCAGGACTCATCTCTATCATTGGTATTGCCATCAGCAGTGTCACTATCTTTCAATTTGAGAAGGATATTTTAAGCAGTAACCATCCTTACCTAGCGCGCGTACTCGCCTACCTCTCCTTCTTTGAGGATCGCTTTTACGATATGCGGATGAAGCTCACACTTGACCCCAATGCCGAAGACCCACGCATCGTTTTGGCGGCCATCGATGAAAAATCTTTAAATCATATTGGGCGCTGGCCTTGGAGTCGTATGGTGTGGAAACCAATTTTGGAAAAGATGCAAAAATTTGGGGTGAAGATTATCGCCTTTGACTCCATCTTCTCGGAACCGGAAAAGATTTGTGGTGACAGCGATCCCGATACCATCATGGCCGGAGCAATTGGTGATTTTATTAAAAGTGGTGATAATAATTCTCATAAAGTTATCGTCCCCTACTCTCTGATGCCGGGAGATGCTCCAGAAGAGAGCTTCTTTAAGGAGATCCCACCAGAACTCTACGACTATGTTTTAAACTCCAAAGGGGAGGCAGTGATTGGTGAACAAAAAGTTTGCAGCACCACCTTTCCCATTAAGTCGCTGCTTGATCAAGGGGTTGGTCTTGGCTTTATTGGAGCAGATGAAGATTTAGATGGACTATTCCGCCACTATCCACTTTTAGTCAATGTAGACACCACCTATTTTCCTTCGCTGGCCCTGCTGGCCTATCAACACGCTACTGGAGATAAACCGGAACTGGAGAGCGTTGGCGGAAAATCTTACTTAAATTTCCACAACGGAAAACTACAATTAAACATGAAAGGCGAAGTCAAGGTGCGATGGTTTGGCGGGATCAACACTTATGCTACCATTGGCCTTTACGATATCATGAACGCCGATGAAAACGATGAGAAGATAAAAAAGCTGCTCGATGGAAAAATTGTCCTTATCGGCTCAACCGCCTTTGCTGCTCACGATTTAAGACACACACCCATCGATCCCAAGATGCCGGGAGTGCTCTTTCACATGAATGTGATCTCTATGCTTCTCGATGGAAAATATTATAAGGACTCCGATATCTCCCTCTATTGGTCGTGGGGGATTTTGGCGATTGGAACCCTTCTTATGATCTGCATTTCACTGGTTGGAAATGCTATTCTTGATGTCGGCTTCATGCTCGCCTTTTGTATTGGGATGTTTTACTTTGATGTTTATTATCTCTTGCCCAACGGGTATCAGATCACTCTCTTCTTTGCGCTCTTTGCAGTCTTTGGCACCTACTTCTGGAATACGCTGATCAATTTTTATCTTGCAAATAAAGATAAGAAGTTTCTTAAAAATGCTTTTGGAAGTTACATCTCTCCCGAACTCATCGATGAGATGCATAGAAGTGGTAAGCCTCCTAAACTTGGTGGTGCAGTTGGCGTCTTGACCGCCTACTTTACCGACATCCAAAGTTTTTCCACATTTTCGGAAAAACTGAGTGCCCCTCGCTTGGTGGAACTTTTAAATGAGTATTTAACCGTGATGACAGATATTTTACTAGAGCATAAAGGGACTCTCGATAAATATGAAGGTGATGCTATCGTCTCTTTCTTTGGGGCACCACTACCGCTCCCTGATCACGCCATCCAAGCGTGCCAGGTGGCACTTAAAATGCAAGCAGCGCTTGGAGATCTTCGCAAGAAATGGACTGCCGAAGGTGATAAGTGGCCAGAGATTGTACATAAAATGCGCATGCGTATCGGAATTAATTCAGGAGAGATTGTTACCGGGAATATGGGTTCGCGCAGTCGCATGAACTACACCATGATGGGAGACTCGGTAAACTTGGCAGCACGCTTAGAGGCAGCGGCCAAGCAGTATGGGATCTTCATTCAACTCTCCCACTTCACCAAGGCACTGACGGAGGATCGCTTTATTATGCGTGAACTGGACACCATCAAGGTGGTGGGTAAAAGTGAGCCAGTCACCACCTTCGATCTCTTGGGAGAGAAGGGAAATACCAGCGAGGATCTCTTGAAATTGCAAGAGTTCTTTCAGCAGGGGCTTACCCATTATAAACAGCAAGAGTGGGATAGTGCGATCAAAAATTTTGAGGCCGCGCTCGAGTATGAACATAAACGCTATCCAGAGCTTAAGGGGAAGACTAATCCTTCGCTCATCTATATCGAACGTTGTAAAGAGTTTAAAACAAATCCTCCTCCTGCCAATTGGGATGGAGTTTATGCACTTACAGAAAAATAGAGAAACTTAGAAGCTTAGTTGTAGATCGGTAGACCAAACGTGTTTATGATAAGCATTGGCGGCCTTATTCCTAGAGACGTTATTGGTGTAGTCGTAACGAAATGTGAATTCCCAATATTTAGCAAAACTTTTGGCAAGACTAAGAGAGGGATTGATGGTTTGTTCCGTTCCACGACTACGATTTTGCCTTCGCGTATCGGTGAGAGTGTAGCTTAAGGCCCCAGTTAAAATGGTGGAGAAGAAAAACTCCGGCACGATGTAATCACCACGGAAAGTGTACACATTTTGTGAATTGAGTTTATTATTAGGAGCTTGCGTGAAATCGGCGCTAGCAAACCCTAAGAGCATCTGTTTGCTGGCAAAATTGAACGGCTGGGAATAACTTAAAGTATGGGTATAAGTCGTTCCACTCTTCTCTCGCCCATAATAGAGCTTGTACTTATATTTCAAAGTGGATTCACCAAGGATGCCTCCAAAGGGACGCAGCTTTTCCCCCACACCCAAAGAGTAAGTACGGCTGTAAAAGTGATACTTGCCATTTTTAAAAACATTCTTTTGTGCATGATTGTAGTCGCCTTCAAACACGAAGGAGGCCATGTTACCAAAGGCCTTATGCTCGACACTGCTCTCAAATTGTGGCTGTAAAGTGTAGGCATCGTTCTTCACGATATCACCATTAGCGCGATGACTATTATGCCGAGTATGCGTTAGACGTAGTTGCGGAGTAAGCTGCACCCGTCTTTTAAAGAGGAAGCGTTTTTTAGAATTAAGATCGGTTTTATTGATAATGGAATCGATGTGCGCGGCCTTCGGAGAAGCGCTTTCCGCTTCGGTGGTAACGTTGCTATCGTAGGAGAGCGACTCTTTTAAAATCACATTGTACGATTTGGGAGAGACAGTTCTACCACTTACCAGTTTAAACTCATTTAAGTCATACTTCTCTTTAAGCTCCGCTATCTTTCGTTGAATCTCTCCTGCAAGTGAAGAGCTCTCATCAACGTTGTAGGCCTTCTCATATTGTGGAATCACATAATCTTTTACAATCTCTCCGGGAGCTGGACGCTTTTCTGCTTGTGCTAAAATCACCTCAGCAATTTGAAAGCCCGCTGCCTGTGCTACATCGGGAGTAGCACCACTGATGCGTTTATAATATTTAAGCGCGAGATGGTACTGCTCCAACACTTGGGTGATATGGCCAATATAGTAGTAGGAGGAGGGAACAAGGTACTCATTCTTAACCGAGAGTGCAAAGGCCTTTCGCGCCTTTTGCAAATCTTGACTAGCATAGAGCGCCTGTCCTTGTTCGTAGTAGACATCGGGGGCACTCACCCCTTCCGCAACAGCACGATCAAAAGCTTCAACTGACTTATCAAATTGTTGGAGTTTATTAAAAGAGAGTCCCTCAAAGTAGTTGAGGGTGGCCATTAGCTCTTTTGGAAGTGGCCCCTGATTTTTTTCCTTAATATACTTAACCACCTCACCGTAGGCGCCTTTCTTATAATCGACCAGCACCTTGGCCAAAATATCCTCTGTCTTTTCGGCCTCTGCAAATGCAACATTAAAAGTGGCAAAGACCAAAAGAAATACTCCAACCAATCCTCTTCTCATTCTTCTTATCCCTCTTTACTTTAACTTTAACTTTAGCTGTAACTACTTTAATTACTGTGCAGATATTATGAATCGCACATTGGCGGTTCCACTGGTGTTACTAATATTGTTTAAAGTCTCTTGCTTAATATCCTCCACCTTTTGATCACGATAGTTCTCTATATTGCTTAAGATGGTGCTCATATCGATAGTAAATGTGTTCATCATTTCATTACCTGCAAGCACTCCTCCTTCTATGGGCGCTCCCGGTAGTGGTTTGTCGGACTCCATAATTCCCCCTGCGCTGTAAGCGCCAGCGTACATATTCTCAATGGAGCGAGTGACCTGCATGTCGGGAGAATAGAACTGCAAGGCCGCTCCACCAGAAGTTACAATCATGCTGGGTGGTGGGGGTGGAGGTGGTAGGGCGGCGCCAGCACCAAGAGCTGCTCCTGCCCCAACAACTGCGGCGGGACCTCTGCCACCCGTCGCTCCTCCTCCTGCTTCTGTTCTTGCAGCTCCTGCAGCTCCTGCAGACGCAGCTCCACCAGCAGCACCTCCTGATTGTACCTGGGCCACCACCGGCACCTCTGCGCGCACAAAATCGCCAGTTGCAGAGAGTTTAAATCCTACTGGTGGTACATACTGTCCTGTGGCCACATCCACCCCTCCCATATTGGGTGGTGGAATATAGACGCCGGTATTAGTATCGAAGACACTTCCCGGAGGAGGTGGAACGTAGTAACCAGTTTTAAGATCAACAAATCCCCCAGCGGGCGGAGCAAAGGCCCCAGTTTTTTTATCAAAAAATCCTTCGGGTGGAGGTGCAGCTTTAGTAACTGCACCTTCAGTAGTAGTCTTGCTCTTATCACTACCACTATCACTCTTGGCAGCAGCAACAACAGTGGCAGCATCCACACTAGCAATCGAGCGACCAGTGGCCGCAGCTGCCTCCTGCGCCTTCTTCTCCTTAGCAACACTCTCTATACCACTTGCCGCTACCAATGCATTCTTTAACGTCTCCTTCCCTAGCCCACCGGCAATTTGTGTCTCAATCGAACTCTTGTTCTGATCATTCACAAACGACTTGCTGGAGACACCAGGAGGAATGGGTGATTGAAAACGCTTTTGCGACTCAACTTGCGCTTCCGCCATACTGGTATTGCTTTTTAACCCCTCCAACTGTGATGGTGAAATTTTGGTGGGCACCGAAACTTGTTGTTGTGCTGGATTGGCACCAGAGTACTCCCCCTCAGAAACTTTAACCGCCTTTTCCGAGGAGACAGTTTGCTCCAGCGCTTCTCGAGAAACCCCAAGACTCCCACTGGTACTGGGATCGACCTGGGCCATACTTACCGCCCCGGAGAAGGTCACAAGTGAAGTAAGTGCAGTAGCATCGTTATAGATCACCTGAAAGTCAGTACCGCGAACTCCCATCGCTGCCGATTGAGTTTTTAAAAAGAATTTACTCTTCTCACCAGCAGCTGCCTCTGCACCACCCTCTTTATTCGCGGCCAAATCTTTACTCACGGTGCTGCGAATTTGTCCTTTGATCAAAGTGACAATTCCCGGCTCGCCCTTGGAATACTTGCTAATCTGCATCTGACTTTCAGGGCCCACATTAAGCTGCGTCTGATCCACAAATATAAGCTTAGCAAAACTTTTGTCTTTCGTCTGGATGCTGGCCCCTTCGACTACCCAATCATCTTTTTTCAAGGGAGTCACACTTTTACCATCAGGCGATATCATCTTCACATCTCCACGCAAGATAATCACCTTTGCTACCTTATTAGCATTAGCGCCCTCGGCACAGGCAACCCTTGGCACCACCATAGGCATAAGCACCATTAGCATTAGTACAAACAACAATGGAAAGACGAGACAACTCTTTTTCATATCCCCCCAAAAACCTCTAAGCATCTCTTTAATTGATTCCTTTTCTTTAATTGTAAAGGCCCTCCTCTTGCCTTGACAATCTTTTATTACCCGACTATTTGCCTCTGTAAAACCACAAGTGCCATGTAATTCGGGAGAGAGGGGTTAGAAGATTTTCATGCCGAGGATGAACATAATGGTGTGCTCTTCGACCCATTGGTGGCGATCTTCAGTACGCAAAGTTTTGACCTCTTTTTTGGTTCCGCCGATGACAGAGACTTTGCTGCCTTTCATGTATTTGTAGACGGCCTCGAGGTACATCTCGGGAACGTAGTAAGGAAGCTCCTCCCAAAGGCCCATGATCATACCGCTGATGCCCTCTCCACTGCTGCCATTTGCACTCTTTTTCGCTCGTAGCTCTACACCAAGACCAAAGACAGCACCTTCTCCTTGATACGCAAGTTTTTGGTGAGGCTGAAAGGTGCTTCCACTCACTCGCGCTTTTTCAAATTTCAAGGTCATGAGCCCAGCAAGTCCTCCAGCAGTCACGTAGCCGGACCAATGTTTTAAAAGCTCCCAAGGAAAGTAGTAACGTAGTTTGGGACCAAAAGTGACACTGGTAAGTTTTCCTTCATCACTTTCAATCTCAGAGTTACCTACGACTAAACGAATATCTTGGATCTCTGAGATAGTACAATAAGAGGAGATCGACCACTCCAAGCGCTCAAATTTATAACCAAATTGAGAGGCAAAACTACCTCCGCCATGAAAAATTTTTGCTCTTACTGGAAGATTGTAGGCCATAAAACCAGAGATGGAGGCACCAGCGCCTCCTCGTAAAACAAAGTCATTTAAGGTATCTCGAGTCTTGGGAAGCTCTGTATGCAAGACCTCTACTGCAAAGAGCAAGTCAGCACAAAAAAATAACAGCAGTGACAACGATAACAACGATAAGCGCACTAAAGCAAACCTCCTAAAAAACTTAAAATGCAACGATCATCCACACCGCAGGTTGAAAGTCTGAATTTCTATTTTTATTTTTATTTTTATTTTTATTTTGCTCTCCCCCCGTGTCCTTCTCATAGAAACTTTTTTGGACTGTGGGATAAACTTGCACTTTTCCCTCATAAAACCAAAAAAGTGTTGAAGGGTTTAAAATGTGACCGACAACACGAGCGATTTGCCACTCACTATTAATAAGCACCAAGCTGATCTTCTCTAATCCATAACCGAGGATTGCACCGAGAATGGGCGTTTGATAGAGATCTTGGTAACTGGGTGGCTCCGTATACACTTCGGTGGTAAATTCAAAGAAAGCACTCTGAAGAAAAGTCATCCCCAAAGCGTTCATGCGAGTGTAGCCGTTAGCACGATAGAAAAGGTAGAGTTGCGAACCTGTCAGGGGATGCATACCCCAGTTCCAGTAAGGATTATCTTTGTCAAACACCGGATGAAACATATTCTTTCGATACTTGGCAAAAGAGCCCTCTTCACGAAAGATGTTCTCTTGCCCCATATAGTAGGTACCCCAACTGATCACGTAGAGCGTGGAGAGTAGTCTTGTACTCTCTAAAAAACGATGATCGCGATCTTTATAGGTGTAGATGTACTCTTCCGAACTCGCGCTCGCTACCACTGAAGTTAAAAGCAGCAAGGCCATGATTGCTGTTTTTAATGCTGCCTGTGTGATCTTCATCTTAATAAGCAATTCTCACTCCCGCATTTACACCCCAAGTATCTTGTCCGATACCATGGTTGATCTGTGCATATACTTTTAAGAGCGTAACATTAAGTTGTCCACCTAAAAACCAGCGGGTGTTGATAGAAGATGGCGTGCCATGCGAACCAAGGTCAAGAGCAGCGTTGGCAGTTACCCCATTAATTGTTCCCAAATTATCACTGACCGCAATGGTACCATTTAAGCGAGCATTAGCATCCGCCCCCCCACTATTGAAATCGGCACCTAATCCGCCAAAGAGAGTGAGCACGTAGAGGAGTTGTACATGGGTGGAGAGTTCAATAGGAATCGTCCGCACTTTGACATTAGCACCAGCAGAGGCGCGCCCGATGAAGTTTGCATTGGCGGTAGGATTTCCAAAGGCCACGCTCGGGATCACACGTGAAGCACTTTTGTTGAGGTCTTGCACGAAAAGGATGTCCATGGTTGAATAGTCAAAACCAGTGGTAAAATCGATCCCACCCCAACGAAGAAAAATTGGCACCTTGATCCCATCCATCAGCTTATACTGCAGGTGAAATCCGAAAGAGGTAAGCTCACCACTTAAACTTGAATCAAATTTGGGCACATCCATTTTCCAAAAATTCATAAAGAGTTGCATGCGTTTTAAATCGATCACCCAAATCGTTGGCATAAAGGGAAAAACCGCAAGATTCACCCCTGCCATCACAGAAGCGGCAGCACCAAAGCCCCGGAGTTGTCTTGCATCGATATCACCACCCACCACTTTAGAGAGTGAAGCGTTGCCAACATCAGCACCCACACCAACACCCGCTCCCACCACAAAGATATCGGGGGCACTTGCATAATCGACCCCAATTCCTTTCAGTGCAATCACACTTGCATTCGACATCCCCTTTAAGTAGGTACTCCCATTAGAAGTGTCGGGAAGGCGTTTGTTCACTTCACTCTCCAAGGAGAGCATCAGTGCATCGATCTCAGAGTAAAGAACGGCCGGTACATTACCATAACTGGTAATGGTGGTCTTAAAGGGCCCTGCCCAGAGCGGACTACTGCTACCAATAGTAATGCCAATAACGCTTGCGGCCCATGCCGCAAGCGTTGTCACTGACACCAAAAAGCTTCTCCTTCCCTTGTTCCTACTCATTTTCATTTTTAAATCCCCTGCCTTTTACAAATAAAAGTATAAACCCAATCAATTGCTATTTGCTTTTGCTTAATAGTTTTCCTTCTCTCTTTTCGTCTCATCACCAACTGTGGAGAGTGTAATGCATGCATAAGATAAAATTTCCACTTAGGGTAGTTGATGATTTGCGACTTAGAAAAGATCACTTTTCCATAGACCTCATCGATCTCGCTATCCGCGGCCATTGCATGATAGAGTTTTAAAATCTCTTGTGGCAAGATACTTCCGCTGTGCGGATGTTCAGGAAAGTAAAGGGTGAAATCTCCTCTTGCTGCTTGCTCACAAGAAAACTCTCCCAAAGGTCTAATCGAGAGCATCTCCCATTTTTTTAGAGGGACTGCTCCTTGTTTAAAAGAGTCGAAGAGTAGCACTTCGTGTGGTATTGCCGCCGCCTCTAATGTTTCCATTAAATGGGCAATCACCTCTTGCAGAAAAGGCATGGTTTTAAGAATAATCGAGAGTTTTGGTTTTGAATTTAAAATTGCCATATGAAAAATATGGTAGCAAAGCTTAGCAACAATTGACAACCAAACTAATAGTTGATCGCCTTGTGAACAATTTCAAAAACGTTTTTGGAGAGCTTCTCTTTGGCCAAACTTAGTAAATGTTTTTTAATCAGCCCTTGTCTTAGTTGATCAAGTTGCTTCCATTTGTTGAAAGCACTGACAATCCCTGCGGCCATTTGCGGATTGGAGCGGTCGAGTTCACGAACAATATCACTCACAAACTCATACCCTTTGCCATCGATAGAGTGGAAGCGAACCACGTTATAAGTAAAGGTTCGTACCAATGCACGCACACAATTAGGAACCATGATATTAAAACTTGGATGCGATTTCAACGCCTGTACCTTGGAAAGCGTGCTCTTTAATTTTGAACTTGCTTGGGCCATCAACCACTTGTTCATCACCAATTGATCGCCTTGCCACGCTTGCGCAAATTCGTGTAAGGCCCGCTGTGTATACTCACTCTCCACTTGTACTAACTCCACCATGGCAGAGAGTTTATCTGTCATATTGGTAGCACTTGCAAATTGCTTGTAAGCAAGCGCCATCATCTCTTGCTCTCCACTTGCCACCAAATAGTGTAAACACATATTCTTAAGCGCGCGCGCTCCGATCGATTGCTGATCGATTGCGTATCCTCCACGCATTTTGAGTTTATGCTCCATTTGCGAATAGCTCTCAAAAAAATCAGCTTTAAAATGGTGAGACAGTTTGTAAATCAACTCCTCGCGCACTGTGAAAATACCGTCATAGTCATAAGGATTCAACTCCTCTGCCACCAAAGAAACAGAGGGAAGTGAAAGGGCGTAGGCCTTAAAGGAGAGATCGATCTTCGAATCGTGTAAAATCTTGCCAAAGGCATCCTGAAATTTAGGAAGGGCATCACGCTTTCCTTGAAGGTGCATCTCTTTTAAAAGCACCGAGGCCAGCACTTGACCTGCATCCCAGCGATTAAAATCGTCAGCATCGTTTGCCATTAAGAACATTAAATCGTCAAAACTATAATTGGTAAAAATCTTTACTGGAGCAGAAAAGCTGCGATTAAGCGAAGGCACTACTGCACTCTTGATATCGTTATAAACAAAAGTGTTTTTCTCTTGATCTAAAAGTAGCACCTCCGGCATCTTCTGATCGTTGAGATCACGCCCACTCTCCCTCGAAATCAGTCCCACTTTTAAAGGAATAGTTAGTGGTGCCATACCTTTTTTGAGGTCTAACTGCTTCGTCTCCAAGATAAAACGCTCACTATTCTCTTCATAACGATAACGAACCTCAATCTCTGGCGTATGCGCACGCGAGTACCAACGCTTAAAGCTGGTTAAATCGTGTCCGGAAGCCAGCTCCATCGCATGGATAAAATCTTCGGTGGTCACCGCTCTTCCATCGTAAAGCTCAAAGTATTTGCTAATTCCACGTTTGAAATTTTCCTTGCCAATGATGGTCTCCACCATGCGAATAATTTCAGAGCCCTTGTTGTAAACGGTCGCGGTGTAAAAATTGTTGATCTCAATGTACGACTCGGGACGAATGGGATGGGCCATAGGTCCAGCATCCTCTGCAAATTGGTGGGTGCGTAGGGTGCGAACATCGCCAATTCTTTGCACCGACCTGGAGCCCATGTCGGAGGAGAACTCCTGATCGCGAAAAACAGTAAGCCCCTCTTTCAAGGTGAGCTGAAACCAATCCCGGCAAGTCACACGATTGCCAGTCCAGTTGTGAAAATATTCGTGCGCCACCACCGCTTCAATACTCTCATAGTCGGCATCGGTCGCCGTCTCTGGGTTTGCCAGCACCAAGGCACTGTTAAAAATATTAAGCCCTTTATTCTCCATGGCCCCCATATTGAAAGAACTCACAGCAACGATCATATAGATATCCAGATCGTACTCCAGTCCAAAACTCTCCTCATCCCACTTCATCGAGCGCTTGAGTGACTCCATAGCGTGATAACAGCGCTTCTCATCACCAAGATCACAATAGATGCGAAGATCGATCTTACGTCCACTGACGGTAACGAAAGTATCGCGAATCACTCCTAAATCACCAGCAACCAAAGCAAAAAGGTAACCAGGTTTAGGAAAGGGGTCTTGCCAAGTCACGCTATGACGATTGCCGGGAAGCTCGACGCTTGCCACCTCATTACCGTTGGAGAGCAACACTGGAAATTTTTTCTTATCGGCGATAATCCGAGTGGTATATTTTCCCATCACATCGGGACGATCCACAAAATAGCTGATGCGTCTCATTCCTTCGGGCTCATTTTGCGTACAAAAGATTGTTTGTGATTTATAGAGCCCTTCCAGTGCCTTATTGGCAAGAGGATTAATCTCCACAAGCATCTCCAATACAAACTTTTTCCCAGGAATTTTTTTAATGGTGAGCAAGCGCTCATCCAGCGTGTAATCTCCCTTATCTTGATGCAGTCGTTTACCATTGATCGATAGCTTTAATAGCTTTGGCCCCTCCCCATTTAAGACCATTGCTGGCAATTTGCCGCTACTTTTTTTAGCTTTTTCATTGAGCACTACCAACTGCCTTGAGTGCACCAGGGTATTCTCATCCTCCAATTCAAAACAAAGATCAATCTTTGGCACCAAATAGGTTGGTGGTGTATAATCTTTTAAGTGAATCTCTTTTGGTTCATTGGTTTGTTTTTGTTCCTGTTTTTTGCTCATGTTTCACATCCCCATCTCTGTTTTTTTCAAAACTGCAATATACATTGGTCCCCAACCCTCACTCGAATCGGGAAGAATCATCCGACCATATTCACGCTCTTCTCCTAGCGAAAACTCCAGATCTTTAACAACCACGATCTCACTCTTTTCCGCCCACTCTCGCTTACGCTCCCGCTGCTGCTTAAACCGCGCAAGCACCCGTGAAATCACGCCATCATTTTCCAAAGGAGAGAGTGCACACGTACTATAAACTAAGCGGCCACCATCCTTCAATGCTCTTAGCGCTGAAATCAGCATTGCATATTGCTGCTGAGAGAGTCGTTCACTTCTCCGCTTGGACCACTTCTGCATCTCCTCTGGTCGTTTTAAGAGATGGCGCTCACTCGAACAGGGAGCATCCAATAAAATCTTATCGTAAACATCCTCCTCATAAAGACACCAGTTGCTTGCGTCTCTTGCGCTAAACTGCACTCGCTGCTCTAGCTCCTGAGTCGGGAGATAATCGCGAAGGGTGCGCTTTAAGCGCTCTCGGCGCTCTTTAGAAAATTCGTTTAAGGTGAGCAGCTCGCCTGCTTGTGCTTGCGTCTGTGCCCGTAAAAGAGCGTAAGCCAGCACTAAAGATTTCCCCCCTGGGGCCGCGCAGAGATCGAGCACACGATCACCGACTGCTACCCTTAGCGCTTGTGCCGCCAAGATGGAAGCATAATCCATAATGTAGTAGTTTAAAAGGACACTTTTTCCAACTTGTAGTCGTGATGGAGGAGGAAAATCTTCTCCTCTAGCTTCCGCCGCCTTAGCAGCATCCACTAAAGCATCTGCATCAACGTAAGGATTAGCAAGAAGAGCACGTCGCTCTTTAGACTCTAAGGCAAGCAGCAACTGCTCCCAGCGCTTAACTCCGAAAATATTTTGATAGTAAGTTGTAAACCCAGCGTACCCTTTCTTCTCTTTGCTCTTCTCTTTGCTATTCTCTTTGCTCTTCTTGTTACCGTTCTCCATTACCGCCTTAACGTGAAATAGCGAAAACCCTCTCCTAAGGCACCAGCTCCGGTAGCTCCATCTAAAATGCGACAAAAAAGTGATTCGTTGGGGCACTCTCCGCCTGGGCCAATGAGAAAATCTCTCACCTTGTTTAAAACCATAACTGTTAGTGATGCCATCACTGCAATTAACACCACGTACTCTACAGCGGTTTGGCCGCTTTTGGAACTAATTATTTTTTTGAGTATAAGTTTCATCATAAGCATAAGAGATATCTCCTCTCTTACTACTCTACACCCGCAGTGAAAAACTCTCTAGCTCTTGCAATAATGTCAAGGTTCCCCAATCCTCGACTAAAACAGATCGCTTTGCTATCTGGCCACGATTAAACTGCTGCCACCCTTGAATCAGAGACTGCTCTTGTTTCGAACTCTGCACTCCCATACGCGAAGAGAAGATCTGTTTTCCCAGCACCACTCCGTGAGCATTGGAAAGTTGTAAGGCCACCCCATCCCCTTCATTCCTGCGCAAGCGGGCCACATCCTCGACTGTTCCATTAACCATTGCTCCACCTTTGCGCAGAAAATAACTGACAAGATCACTTTTCAAAGCATCAAGCTTTAGTGAATAGCTCTTGGCAATCACTGTCAGTAGCAGCATCAAAAGATCTCTTACTAAGGCCTCGTCTCCACCTGCAAAGTGCATGGCCTTACGTAAGCAAACAATCAAATCTCTTGCCTGCATCCAATTGTTTAAGGGTCCCATCAGCGGCAAAGGGCGGGAGGTAATACGCTTAAAACGACGTTCACTTCCCGCAACTAGTGAGTGCAGCTCCTTAAATTTCAAGGGATAATTTTTGCAAAAATATAAAATCATCGAGGCCATTTCTGGAGCAAGAGAGCGCTGTAAAAAATGGGAAAGCTCCTTCTCGCCTAATCTTTTACCACTACCACCTTTTTTATGTTTACGGATCTCCTCGACAATCCCCACAAAAAGGTTTTCTAAAAGTGCATCCAATTCTAACTCTTGTTTCTCCTGCTTTGCCAATTTTTCTAAACTCTTTGCTAGCAAAGCATGCTCAGAAAAAAACCATTGGTGCGGCAGCTTTCGTAACAACTCTTGTAAACGCAAACGCGCACTAAGGCCTAAACAGAGCTGCACTCCCTCCAGCGCAATCTCAGTGGTTTGTGGAGTCAAATAGTTTACGAGATGCTTTAGCGGAGGAATCGCCAGGTCCCTGCCTAGCGCCTCAAGATAGCACTTCTCCGGGCCTGTCAATAAGAGTGGCCACTCCTCTTGTTGTTGCGACCACTTTGGATCGGTAACCACCAACACTTGTGGGTTTTGTTTCCTATTTCGTTTTAAAATAATGGTAACCAAAAGGTAGGTAAAAAAACTATTCCCTAAAAACACATAATCAAAGTGTGGCCTTAAAGACATTTGTTCACAAACTCCTCTAAGCGTGGACATTGAGTTTTGGCCAAATGATCTCGTATTGAAAGCTCCACCTCACGTCCCCGTTGTTCTTTATAGTGTTTATTATAGAAGTCTTTAAGCTCATCTACAACTCTAACTTCCAAAGGAGAAAGCTCACTAACCAGGTCGAACTCGCTAGAGCGAAAGGTTTTGGGTCCCACATAGATCAAGCTACCCGCAAGGTACGGCTCTAAAACAGAGTGTATAGAGCGTCCATGCCCGCCTCCTACAAAGGCGTGTCCAAAGGCGGTGTAAAGTTCACACAGCACCCCTTTTATGGCCAAGATCACCAGCTTTCCTGAAAGTTCACTCGCTAGCGTGTGAGCAATCGTCTCCGCTGTGAGCAGCACAAACTTAAGCTCGTCCACTTTGCTAATCGCCTCTTGTAACTGCAAAAGGGACTCTGATGATAAGAGGTGTGGTACTAAAGTTACCTGGCAGCGTCCATCCGCAATTGCTGACACAAAGTCGCGATCACTAAACAGCTGCATCTCGCAAGGCCAACAAGAGCCCATGATGATACGATCATCGCGCGAAAAGCGCTCAAGAAATTGCAGGTAGTTTTGAAAGGTTAATTTCTTCTCTTTTTGTAAAAGTCGCTCAACAATTTGCACCGCTCTCGCCTCTAGAAAATCGATAGTAGTAGTAGCAGCAGTAGGCAGGAGCAATGCTTTGAGCGCCAATAAATCTTTAGGAGTTGCCGTCAATATTTGATTAAACGAAGAGTAGATCGTCTTCCAATACCAACGTGTAAGTGGCCGCTGCAACTTTTTATCTTTCAAGGTGGCGGAGACCAAAATAAAATCGACACTGCTTCTCCATCCATAAAGCAAAAGCTCAGGATACAAATCGTAACGACAAAGCACTAAGCGCTTAGCACTGATAAGTTGATGAAGTTTGATACCGCTCACAAGAGGCAAGCAGATAACTCGAAGGCATCCCTTGGCCTGTGCTTGCAAGCGTGTACACGCCTCTGCCACACTCTCGGAACAAAAGATCAG
The DNA here is from genome assembly GCA_015231955.1 of Oligoflexia bacterium. Lineage (GTDB taxonomy): Bacteria > Bdellovibrionota > Bacteriovoracia > Bacteriovoracales > Bacteriovoracaceae > JADGAN01. Next base: position 110,903 of record JADGAN010000004.1, read on the forward strand.
CTCTATCGTTGCCCCTCTTTGTAACAGCCGGTTAATGATTGGCCGCACCTGTTCCAGTTCCCCTTCGCTTGATACCTCAAATGCCGTAGAGGCCTTGGTGAGCAGCGGAAGCTTAGAGGCAAAACGCAACTCCAGCTGCTTCCGTCGTAAAAGCATGGCGACCACACGCACACGCTTTAGTGGAGGAAAGAGAAAAAGCAGTGTGGGCATCACCACTTTAAATAGAAAAGGTGATACAACACTCGCCAAAAAAGAGTAGATAAAATGGAGAAGAGTCATGAAACGCTTGCGCTAAACCTCTAACTCTTTTTCATAAAAATGGAGGTAATGAAATCAATCGGCAATGGAAAGAAGGTGGTTGTCTTCCCCTCTCCTGTCGAAATCTCCTTCATGGTATCGAGGTAACGTAAAATAATAGCATTCTCTTCAGTACTCAAAATCTTAGCGGCCTCTGCAAGTTTAATGGAGGCCTGAAACTCCCCTTCCGCAGAGATGATCTTTGCACGCTTGTTTCTCTCGGCCTCTGCCTGCTTTGCCATCGCTCTTTGCATCTCAATAGGAAGATCGATCGCCTTGACCTCGACCGCCGAAACTTTAATTCCCCAAGGTTCTGTCTGCTCATCTAAAATCAGTTGCAACTTTTGATTAATCTTGTCTCTTTGAGATAAAATCTCATCCAACTCAAATTGTCCGATGATTGAACGTAGTGTGGTTTGCGCAATCTGGCCTGTGGCCGTCAAGTAATCTTCCACCTTGATCACCGCCATTTCTGGACTGTTAACTCGAAAGTAAACTACTCCATTAACTTTCAAGGTGACGTTATCTCTTGTAATAATATCTTGAGAGGGGATGTCCATTGTTACCGTTCGTAAATCTACACGCCTCATCTTCTCAATACCCGGAATAAGGATGATAAGACCAGGGCCGCGAATGCCTGTAAAGCGTCCTAAACGAAATACGACTGCCCGCTCATACTCATTTAAAATTTTAAAGGTGTTAAAAGCTAGGATCGCCAACAGCACTAGAAAAGGAAAAATAATAGGCAAAGACATACGATCTCCTTCGTTTTATATTTTACTTAAGCATTTTAACTATTTTAACCATCACTATCCATTCCTATCCCATATCTTGATTTCTTCTGCAAATTATTTCACCTCTCCCCCCACCTATAATTCTAAAATTCAACAATTTTTCCATTATTTGCCTAGTTGTGCAACAAGGCTTCTCGGCCAAATACTAAAAGTATAGATAGACAAAAACTTTTTCCTGCAGGTTTGCTTCATGACAACTCTATCCATCATGGCATTGCTAGCTTTTTCCTCTCTCTTGCTTGTGGCGACACCTGCCGCCAGCAATGAGGCCAACGCCTCCTCCTCCTTAAATGTAACGGTGCCCTCTTCTGCTCACTCCACAAACTCCAGTGGCAGTGGTGGCCGCGCCCTTGCATCCTCGAGTAGTGGTCTCCCACACTTAAAAAATGTTCCCCTCGATAACATCGCCTCCGCCAAAGATCAGCAACTAGCAGGCAAAGGGAGTGCGCCGCCACTTTTCGAACTGGGCATCGGTTTTTTTGCTCTCCGCTTGAATCACTACCGTGGCTCTAATCAATACGCCAACCACCTCTGGCCACTCCCCTTTTTTATCTATCGCGGAGAAAAGGTGCACGCTAAAAACTCCATGATCATGGGCAATCTCTATGAAAAGAACGATTTTAAAATGGGCATTAGCATGATGGCCTCGTTGCGCGTAAGCAGTACTGAAAATCAGGCCCGTCAAGGAATGCCAAGCCTTGATCCTACCATCGAGCTTGGACCCGAATTTGAGTGGACACTCCTTCGTCGCAGTGGTGGTCATAACACTTTTAGTTTTGTCATCCCCATTCGTGAGGCGATTGCAGTAGAATTTTTTCGAGCTAAAGGAGTAGGACAATTTACCGTTCCCTACCTCTCCTTTGCAGCAAGGCCTAGCGAAAATACCTTTGGTTTTTTTACAGAAACAACCTTAGCGGTAATGTTTGCAAGTCAAGGCTACCACGACTACTTCTACGGTGTTCCGCCGGCCTATGCACGTAGTGACCGCCCTGCCTATCGCGGAAAGGCCGGCTACAGTGGCATGCACGCCTCTTGGTTTTTAAGTCGTAAACTTGGACGCTTTTACCTCTATGCTTTCGCTCGCCACGATCGCCTTGAAGGTGCTGCCTTCGAAGATAGCCCTCTCGTTAAGCAAAAGCACTATTGGGTCACAGGCGGCGGAATCATCTGGTACTTCTTCCAATCCACCGCCCGCGGTCACGAATACAACAAACAATGAAATGCTATTCGTCGCATAAAAAAAATTGTGCTTGCAGAAGCAACCTCCCTGTACTAATCACGCTTTATGAAAAGAAAAAATACCCTCCCTATTTTTCTTAGCGCTCTTAAAATTTTTAACTTTCTAATACTCCTCTGCATGAGCATAAACACCTCATTCGCTAACAGTCAGTTGGTGCTCCTCGAAAATCCCAATGCAGAAGCGGGGGCCGATCGCCTCTACTTTCCTCTGCTTTTAGCAGAAGGCAAAGGGTATATGATCAAATGCCTTAATCAAAATGATGAAGAGCAAGTGATTCGTGGTCTTGGTTATCTGCTCATGCCCACGACAATTCTTAATGTGGCATCCCCAGAGGTGATCAGCGCTTCGCCAGACAAGCAACCGTTGCTTTGTCCTAGTTCTACTCGTTATCCGATTAAGATATACCGCTTTGACTCTGGCCAAGGCGAACAATTTTATCTGCATTTTCCGCTGGCCTTTACTAGTGAGGGTGGCGCTGATGTTATCCGTTACCATGACTCCCTCTATACCGCAGGTTGTTTGGGTCTATTTGAAGGGTTAAATCTTGATCGAGCTCAAGCGATCAATACCGATCCAAGGCCAATTTTTGAGAACAAGATTTTTAATATCCCTTGCATTCATGGAGGGCCTATCACAAGTGGCCCAAAAACTTTTGCAGACTGGTGTTTACGAGGTAACTCTTTAACCTCCACTCAAAAGATCACTGTGGAGGCGTTGCTTTCGCTTACTCCCCAAGGGGTCGCCTCCTTGGGCAACAGGGAAAAATGTGAAGAGGGCCAGCGCTTTTTACAATCACTTTCCATTGTAAACCTGGGTGGACAAAACATTTCAGAGCTTGCTCCTCTTGCCTCTTTAAAAAATATTTCACAACTACTCTTGTCGCACAACCCCATCTCAGATCTGGGTCCCTTAAGTGAGTTGCCCAATTTGACCTATTTGGATTTAAGCTTTTGTAAACTTACCTCCATCACTCCTTTGGCAAATCTCTCCAAGCTTACTGATCTTAATTTAAGTCATAATCAGCTCCAAGAGACGCGAATGCTAAGCTCTTTGCAAGCGCTCACAAATTTAAATCTGGGATTTAACCAAATAAGCGATCCGCTTCTCCACCCCTTGTCCTTTTTGAAAAGTTTAACAGTGCTAAACCTGGAGGAGAATGAGATTACCGATCCCACCCGGCTCCAAAATCTTAAAGAGCTAACTCTCCTAGATCTTTCACGCAACAAAATACGAGTAGCAAGACTCCTTGAGGGATTTGATATTAAGACCAAGATCAAGCTTGATGGCAATCCGCTCGACATTAAAGATTTCTACTCCCTATGCCTGCTCCACCATCGCGATGCCACTCCTCTCGGAGGAGGCCTACGTGAACTTATCCTTTACTCTGGGTCCAGTGATTGCTCCTCGGCCGCCATAAAGCTAGACTCCTTGACCGAAATAAACCTCTCAAACAAAGGAGTGTCAGACCTCACCCCCTTGCAGTTTTTTAGAAATTTACGGATCTTAAACTTATCTAAAAACAACATTGAATCGGTAAGCGCATTCGGCAAGGGCGCGACCTTAGATTCGCTGAGAAAATTAAACTTAGACCAAAATTTTATTAAATCAATGGGCCCACTCAAATATCTCCCACAACTAGAAGAGCTTAGCATCGAAGACAATCCTATTGCACACGATAGTTTCTTAAGTTGGTGCCATTTTCGACAAAGACCGCAACTGGTTCCTCCAATGCATGTAAAGAGTGTAGAAGCACTGCTTGGTATCGCCAATACGATGAATTGTGCTAAGGCCGATCGCACCCTATCTGCTCTAAAAGAGCTACACCTAGAGCAAAAAGAGCTGACTGCACTTGGTCCCATCGGCGAGCTTACCAATATAGAGGCCCTCTATTTATCCCAAAATAGAGTCTTCGACGTATCTCCCTTAAAGCGACTCACTAATCTCAAAATCCTTTCGCTAAAAGAAAATTATGAACTCTACAACATGAGTGAACTCTACTCACTAACATCCCTAGAAGAACTCGACCTCTCAGGCAATCCTCTACACCATTTGCAAATTCCCCTAGACCAAGAGTTGCGGCCACCCTTTTTTCCGAAACTTAAAACGCTAAACTTAAATGGGACTAGCATTGCCCACGTGGAAGAGTTAGACCTCTACCCAGAATTATCTACAGTTGGCCTAAAGGATATGCCTTTGCAACATAGCTCTTTCATCAGCTACTGCCTGGTCTACAAATTTGCTCCCGAAGAGTATTATATTGATACAAGCATTCCCACCATGAAAGCGCTTGATCAGCTGCTACTACGAGGGCAATCCCCCTATGCGATGGCGGCACCCGCAAGCAAAGGGCGTTGCCAAGAGATCCAAGATTGGCTGCAACAACAAAAGCAGTTAAACTTTGCAAACCAAGGCATCACCGATGCTGGTGCTTTTGCAGACCTTTACACCAACAATGTTTTAGACCTGCAAAACAACCAAATCGATTTTTATAATTTACCGCAGGTACTACTGCAAAAGGCCAAAGAGCGTAAAGAACGCAACTTGCCACCCTCACTACTCTTAAAAGGCAACCCTCTTTGTGATACAATCAATTATGCGTCCTCGGATCTGATTGCCACATTAACTGAAAGCTGTAATTAAGTCCTTAGTGGAGCTTTAGGGTGTTGTCTGAGGCAATGCTGATCGTGAGGTTTTCGAGGATGGGGCGTCCCTCATCGTCGTGAGCACAAGTTTGTCCACTTAAGAGAAGTTTGCGCAAGTGCTGCGGGGTAGAAGTCGAGGAGATGATTTTGATTTTTCCTCGAAGAGTAAGCCCTTGTAGTAAGACAGTACCTTCGATGCTCAAGTGGTCAAGGCCTAGAATGCTACAATTTTGAAACGCCTCTAAAACGTTGGAAACATCTTGATAGAAGGGATCAGCAAGCGAAGCCGAGAGCGCACTCTCTGGCCGATTGTTTTTGATACGCATCTCGCGCTTGTCAAAAGAGAAGCGGTCGGAGTGAAATTGCATAAAGTAATCAAAAGCGCTCTTGATCGGGGAGAAAAAGTTGGTGCGATAATAACTATCGACGTTGATGAAATTAACAATGGGGCCGCCAAAGTGTTCACGCCAGTAACGATCGAGATTTAAAAGCACAGAGCCCATCGCGCCCTCTAGCTGTAGAAATTTATTTGTGCCTCCATTGTCACACTTTTGAGTTTTCCAATTTTCAATCACATCGGGGGCCACAATTTCTAAAAGCCCATCCATTCCCACTTTGGAGATGAGTTTTTTCATTTTTCCCTCTAACTCACGATAGTTAAAGAGCGCCATATTGGTATTGAACATGGCCGGGCGATCACCACTTCGCAGCCCCAGTTCCTCGAAGAGTTTGAGTTGCCCACTCTCCTCCGCTTGTGCTTTCTCAATGATCGTCACCGAGGGAAGATCATTTTCGGCATCTCTCTCTTTCACAAGCGCCAATTGTCCACCCTTTAAATCCACTCCCGTTTTTTCTGTAGTCACCATAAGAATAGGCAAGCGATTTTGCAGCATGTACCCCACCATCACAGGATCAGGTAGGCCACTTAAATCCTCCCCATTGCTGATCACACCAACAAGATCAAAATCTTCTCCTTCACCATCACTACTGCTGTTTTTTGCCTCTGGACGTTCACCCTCTAGAAAGGCGGCGCGAATCGCCGAGATCCCAAAGATGGCATGCCCTCCCGGGGCCATGCGCGCAATTGTCAGAGCACCCGTCGCATCGAAAGTGGGGAGGTAGGATTGATAAATTTGCTTAAATAAGCGCAGCGATTGCGACTGCGAAACGTAATCAAGATAACTTAAATTTTCATGGTTGTCGGCCACACGTGCGCGCTTCTGCCAAATCGCCTGCATCGCCTTGTCGGTTTCACCACTCACCACATTGGAAAAGACCACCTCTTTCCACTCACCACGCGCCACCTCCTCAATCGCACGCATGATCTGCACCTCTGCCAGAGAGATGTTTTCATCATCACAATTTAAAAAGAGGTCGGTACCCTTGGGCCCAAGTTGTACTTGACTCTCACTGATATTTAATTTTTCTGCTAAATAGCGCTTGCGCTCAATGGAGGAACCGAGGCCTGCTTGCATCGGTTGCGGCCATAGTGAGGCACGCTTTGCTTGCTCCCGATAAAGAGCGGCATTCTCTAAAAGGCCGCGATAATCGGCAACCGGCAGAAATTGTAACAACTCCTCAGGTGCATTCGAGACGGGATAAGCAGTGGTAAGATTGCCATTGCTACTGCTATTATCTGCTTCTCCTTCATAAATTTTATATTTGATGCTCTTGCCACTACTCTGCTTTTTATGGAGTAGAATCATAAAATAAGAAAAATTCAAATCATCTAGACCTAAAAATTCTTGAAACCTCACTAAGAGTTCATGTGGCGCCAAATTAAGCGGCGAATAGCTTAAGATGTTCTGGAAAAGGGTATTCATCTCCTCCGTAAATGAGTGCAATCTTTGCGGATCTTTTTCTGACATAACAACAACTCCACAGTGAAAATTTTTTATTTATTGGTTGATTTTTTTATTGGTAATTGGACGCTTGGAGGTTGTTTTTCCTGGTCTTTCTGCTCTTTTGGCCTTTGCTACTCTAGCCACCCTGGCCGTCTTTTTTGGGACAGCTCTACTCTTGCTGTTTTTCCCAATTGTCTTTTCAACGTAACCCAAGATGCGATTGATGGATGCCTCTACCGACTCTTTTTCTGTGAGCATCCGCTTTTTGATACAATCAAGTTCGTTGTCGACAAAAAAATCCCACTCCTCTTTCGCCATCAGCAAGGCATCGATCATCACATGGGGAACCTCTTGCAGCTTTCGCTCCTTGATGAGGTGATTGACCTGGGTCTTCAAGGTCTGCAATCGCAAGGCGATACGTTTTTTCGAGGCAGAAAGTACACGCTTGTTATTATACATAAAAACCCCCTGTTAAACCTAATGTAACAAACCTTCACTATCTTAAGCAAAGTAAAAATCACCACTTTTTGTAATCGGCACCCGATGCCCAAATCCAAAGCTTTTGCGCTTTACCTTCAAGATGGGAGGAAATTGTTTGCGTTTAAACTCCGACAGATGATAGAGGCGGAAAACGCGACGAATCTCCTCTTGTGGATAACCCATCTTCAAAAAGTCACTCTCGGTTAAGCGATAGCTTAAAATTCCCTCAATCATCACATCAAGGCGCTCATAAGGGGGCAAAGACATCTGGTCGGTCTGATTTTCCCGTAGCTCTGCCGTAGGAGCGCGTTCAATAATCTCCCTCGGAATAAGCTCACCGTGATGGCGATTCAAATAATCTGCAAGCACGTACACCTCTGTCTTGTAAAGATCTCCTAAAACACTCAAAGCACCTACGCTATCCCCATAAAGGGTGGAGTAACCAACCGCAAGCTCTGACTTATTGGAGGTATTGAGCACCAGCGCGCCCACTTGATTAGCAAAAGCAAAGAGCATAGTTCCGCGCAAGCGACTCTGAATATTCTCATCGGCAAGGCCTGCAAGCTGCCTCTCTTTTCCAAAAGTGTCGGCAAAAATATTGCGTGCACTTGCGTGTAAAAATTTAATCGGCAAGTGGTGTAGCTTCACCTCTAAACGACGGCAGAGCTCCTCTGCCGCTGCCGTACTAAGTACAGAGGAGAATTTTGAAGGCATATAAATAGCATCCAACTGCTGGCCGTCTCCTCTTCGCAGTATTGCTCGTTTGGCAATTGCCAACACCAGCGCTGAATCGATTCCACCGGAAACTGCGACAGCAAAACGCTTCCCCCCTACCTTTTGTGCATACTCGGAAATCCCAAACTCCAGCGCATGCAACAGCTCCTCGCAATCTGCATCTGCAAGTGGATGTAAATTATCAGCAGCAAAGAGCACCTCCCAGGTATTCTTCTGGCCCTTGGGAATCTTCACCTCCCCACCACGCCTCACCAAAGGAAGCTCGTAGGATAAAACTTGTGGGGAGAAGCGCTCTCCTTGCATCACCACCTCTTCGTTCTCGATCACAAAACTTCTTCCATCGAACAAAATCTCATCCTCTGCGCCTACACGATTCACATACACCATCGGCACTTGCAAGGCATTGCTGATCTCCTTCGCTCGTGTAACTCGCACTGAAAGTTTATTTAAGTGATAAGGACTGGCACTCAAATTCACCACCACATCCAGCGATTTGCGTGCCAACTCCTCGATGGGATCGATGTCATAAAAACAGCTAGGCCACATATCTTCACAAATGGTGATGCCAATTTTCCGTCCCTGCCACTCCAACACCTTGCTTTCATCCCCACTAGAAAAATATTTGCGCTCATCAAAGATGTCGTAGCTTGGAAGCAAAATCTTGCTATAAATCCGATGCATCGGTTCCCCCAGCTCCATCGCATAGACCACATTTTCAATTCGCTCCGGCACGCACGAACTACTGGAGAAGTGATACTTAAGCCCCCCCATGAGCAGCATCGCTTGTGTCTGGCCCTGGGCCTGCTTTTGCTCTAGCGACCAGCGGTTAATCTCCTCGAGGTGTTGCTCATAGGCCTCAATAAACACCTGCTGCAAACACACATCTTGAAGGGGATATCCGGTAAGAAAAAGTTCCGGGAAGAGGTGTAATCCCGAGCGATTTACACTCTGTCTTAAATAGTTGCGAATGGCCTTGAGGTCGGCAAGGCGTTGATGAGTTTGATGAAGATGGATGAGCATACTACAGTTCTACCTTTTTTCTTTAAGCGTAACCAACAATAGGTTTATATCGTAGTTCAGTACAGTAAACTGTAAAGCGTAAACAGTAAACTGCTACAATAACTGTTTACTGTCTTCTCTTTTTCAGGGTAATGAAATAGCTCAAAAGCACGAAAGAAAAAAAGGCAGGAAGGAGAGTAAAATAAAATGAAGACAAATTGCACAGTTTTAGTGGTTGGGGCGGGACTTGCAGGGAGCGAGTGCGCTTGGTACCTGGCCAATCGTGGAATCGATGTGGTGCTGCTGGAATCAAAAAAGCTGGCGCCCAATCCTGCACAAACGATGAGTGACTCTTTTGCAGAACTTGTCTGCAGTAACTCCCTAAAATCGCTTCGTCCGGAAACTCCCCATGGGATTTTAAAACATGAGATGCGCACACTCGGCTCTTTGGTCTTAAAAGCAGCAGAGCTACATCGTGTTCCCGCCGGAGATGCCTTGGCAGTGTATAGAGAAGGGTTTTCCCAGGAGATCACCAGTGCGTTGCGCTCTCACCCGCGGATTACCATTTTCGACAAGGTGGTAAGCAACCCACTCCATGAAGCACGCGAGCATGGGTGCGAGGTGGTGGTGGTTGCTAGTGGCCCACTCACCCTAGACCCACTCTCCGAGTGGATGGCAACCCACTTAGGTGCTGAGGATGATCTCTACTTTTACGATGCCATCGCCCCCATTATTGCCACCGATTCAATCGACCCCAAGGAGGAGCGCCTCTTTTGGCAAGGACGTTTTAAGGAGGATAGTGACTACTTGAATATTCCACTCGCACGCGACGAATATTATGCCTTTGTGGAGGAGTTAAAGAGCGCCAAAAAAGTGCCCGCAAGAAATTTTGAGGAGTACCACTTTTTTGAAGGGTGTATGCCTATCGATGCTATGGCTATGCGCGGAGACGATTGCTTGCGTTGCGCCTGCCTGAAGCCGAGTGGTCTCAGTAAATCTTTCGCTGTTGTGCAACTCCGAAAAGAAAACCTACAGGCCGATGCGCTCAATTTGGTGGGCTTTCAAACACGCCTCACCTTCCCGGAACAGGAGCGTGTCTTTCGCACATTGCCTGGACTTGTAAATGCCAAGTTTCTCCGCTTTGGCCAAGTTCATCGCAACACCTATGTGAATGCCAAGAAGGTTTTAAATATCGACTTAAGCAGTAAGAAAATTCCCACCCTCTATCTTGCAGGACAAATCACCGGTGTCGAAGGTTATACTGAGAGCGCCATGTGCGGCCTTTATGTGGGTTTTCAAATTGCACGCCGCCTACTCGAAAAAGAGCAGAGCTACCCTGCACTTTGGCCGCTCACCAGTGCCACAGGTGCGCTTATCAATTACCTGATGACTTCACCACACAAGCGCCCGATGCCCTCTAATGTTAATCAAGCGCTCTTTCCGCCAGTGCCACACTTTAAGTCCCCACGAGTGATCAAGGAGAGCAAACACTTTGATAAATCGGTGCTAAAATTGCGTCGCTCATTCGAGGCAGCACTCTCTCATTTAAAGCAAAGTTATAGCGAAGAAGATATAAAAGCTATTGCCTCTTTTGTTGAACTAGGAGAGAATGGCGCGTATTTAGATCAGAAAAAGATTAACCGTAAACTAATAGAACTGCGTGCAAAGCACGCCTTAAGCGAGTTTTTATCATGAGTTTTGTTGAAAGATCTCTCCCTTTTATTCCAAACCCTGTGAACCTAGAAAAGAGTTGCATCTTAGTCGCAGGAGCTGCCGGCTTTGTTCCCAGTCATTTAAGCGAATTCTACTTAAAGCGAGGAGCGCGTGTGATCGGGCTTGATAACTTTATCACTGGCCAACACGCAAACGTCGAACTACTCTCTGCCTACAAAAATTTTGAGTTTCATGAAGTTGACATCATCGAGCGCCTACCAGAGACGCTTTATCGGGAAAAGGTCGATTATATTTTCAACATGGCCTCACCCGCTTCGCCCATCGATTTTTCCCGCATTCCGATTGAAATTATGCGAGTGAACTCCGAAGGCACACGCCGCCTGCTTGAACTTGCACGCGTGCAAGGGGCACGCATCCTCGAGGCATCCACCTCTGAGGTGTATGGCGATCCTGAAGTACATCCACAAGTTGAAAGCTACGTCGGTCATGTGGAGATCAATGGGCCACGCTCCTGTTATGATGAGGCCAAGCGCTTTGCAGAGGCGATGACCAGCAGTTATCGCATGAAGTATGGGGTAGACACGCGGATCATCCGCATCTTCAACACCTATGGCCCACGCATGCGTGCCAATGATGGCCGGGTGATTCCTAATTTCATCAACCAGGCCTTGCAAGGAGAAGATATCACCGTCTACGGTGATGGTGGGCAGACGCGCTCTTTTTGCTTTGTCACCGACTTAGTGGCGGCGATTCACGAGGTGATGTTTTGTAACGACTACACCCCTTTCAATATTGGCAACCCGGAAGAGAAGACAATTTTGGAAACGGCAAAACTCATTGTGGAGATTCTCAATAGCAAATCCAAAATTGTTTTTAAAGAGCTTCCCAAGGATGATCCGACAAGAAGGCGCCCCTGCCTGGCAAAATTGCAAGCGGTAAGCAGCTATCGACCGCTCGTTGATTTCAGGAGCGGGATGATGGCGACGGCAGATTACTTTTCTGCGCTTGCTCCTGCATCACTTGAAAAGAGTCCATTGCACGACTCATTCCGGCCCACAAAATGTTCACAATCGTACACAAATTCCATATAAAACGCTCCTCCGCTGAAAAGTGCGTCGTCGAATAGTTCCCTGCAATCATCAACGCCACAATTGAAAGTGCAAAGAAGACATCGAGTGAAGAGCCCATATAAGTTTGCACCTCTTTGCTTGCTGTAGGTGCAAAAAGCTTGGCCACATACACTAGTGCACACACCCCAACGGAGCGTCGACGCAAAAGCGTAAGCGAAAAAAAGTTTACCAAATTTAAAATCACATCGAGGATGCCCCAAGCGATCAGCCCCCATCCCAGCACACTAAAGCTAAGTAAAAGCTTTCCACTTAAAAGCTTAAAGATGGCAAAAGAAAAACCTACAAATACCAGCTCTCCAACTTGTTTCATCATTAATTTTTTCCTTTTCTTGATCATAAAAATATTAGAAGGAGAGGCGGAGGGAGTTTAAAATTTTGGGCATGATTTTGGGATCAAAATGTTTACCTCGATCGTATTCGAGGAATTTGATTGCAAGTTTATACATTGATTGGTCTCCAGTACGTTTAGAATTTAAGCTCACTTGATTATCAAAGATGTTGGCAACAGAGACAATTTTAGTCAACTCATAAATTTGTAGACCTGCTAGTCCACGAGGAAATCCTTTGCCATTAAACTGTTCGTGGTGCTGCTCAACAATGGTGAACACCTGTTCCGGAACAGCAGAGAAAAGTTTTCTAATTTGACTTGCACCCTTGATGGGATGATCGTTGATGGCTTGACTGTAGATGTGTGAATTGGTGTTTTCCAAAATATCTACAGGGATTTTTGCCTTAGCATAGTCATGAAAAAGCGCACCCAGATAAACATTTTCTAGCACAAATTGATGGCCGTTTCCTAACACCATAGCAAGGTACACAGACAAATTGGCGACATTCACCGAATGGTCAGCGATCGAGGGATTTTCTGAGCGTAGTAGTTTTAAAAAATCGATAGCGGTTACATCTTTAGAGATATTAGCAATAAAATCGGAGACATTCTCTTTAAGTAAACCCACCATTTCAGGAGAAAGTTTCTCTGATAAGAAAGTGTCATAAATTTTTTCTTTGATCTCTTCTACCTGCTCTATACTCTTACGGTTTTGACTACCTAAAGCTGCAATAGTATCGTCAATTTTTTTCTTTTTTATTTTTGCAATCCACTTGATAAACTCGGGGGCCTCTTCTTGGTCAACATAGAGGTATTGTACATTTTTTGCGATAAAAGTATCAAATTTATCAAAGGTGACACAATCATCTTTTTCTTTGAATTTGATATGCTTGTCGTTAATTTTCAAAAATACAGCAGTAGGTAAGGGCACATCTGGCTTGATCTTTGACAAAGGGATGGCGGTAAAAATGATCTCCTTCCCGTGCTTATTCTTTCCGTTGGTCACTGGCAATCCTTATGTTTTTATTTAATGATAACAACCAAAAAGTTATTGTTAAAGCATGACAAATTTTCAGTGAACAACAAAAAGATAAACAAAATTAGTTGAGTTAAAGCACCCTAGCGTAAGTTCTTTAAAATATTCAAAAAGAGAAAAAAGGGATCACTTTTAAAATTTTTTTCAAATTAATCGACTAAATTCGTTGTATAATACGGAGCATCTAGTAACCCTATAACCATCAATGAGTGTGTACAACCAAAGGAGCATTCCATGCTACAGTTCATTGCAAGCTTCTTACTACTGTGCTTTTTTTCCAGCGGCCTGCTTCTTCGCGCCTATGCGGATACTGGTTGTTACAATGGAGGCACGTTTCAAGCACGACTAAACTTTTGGAAAATGCTTGAGTCCAGTAAAACCGCCCCAAACGACAGGTCAACTCCTCCCCAGAAGAAAATTACTACGTGTGCGCATCAAAATGGTAGCGCAGGCGCTGTGTTTACCTCTATGGCACTTACGAATGCACCAGTATTGTTGGCACTAGCACAAAATAAGGCCCATGCAAACCCAGCAGAGACCAAAGAGAGGGTCCTATTTTTACAAGTCTATAAAGAGATTCAAGAGACCGAAACGAAGTACTATAATCAGTTGCTAGAGTTTCAACAATTTCTCAAAACATTACTAGACTATCCTCAGAAACAATCTCCACTTAAACTTTCAGCAAATGAAAAAATAACCTTGGCGATGCTCAATAGCTCTTTAACCCAAGTGATAGAAGTTACTGCTTTAACCAAAGAGGTGTTTGCCTCTATCGCACCAGATAGGATCAGTAGCAGTAAAGAAAGTGAGAGAGAAGCTAAAATTAACAATTTTATCAATGATACCAGGATCTATTTTACAAAAGCTTACCCTAATTACGTTAGCAGCATAGAGCGCTACCACCAGTTTTTAAGAGACAACAAGCGCTTTCAGAAAATGGTAACAAAACACCTCACTCTGCAACATAAGCAAAGTGGTTTTTTCCAGGATGCCTTAATTGCACCTATCCAAAGAGTACCTCGGTATGAGTTGCTATTTCGCGATCTATTAAAGAGAATTCCCAAAGGGCCAGAGAGTAATCACTGTGAGTACCAACAGCTGGGACTTTTTTTTGCAGAAGTTGGCAATAGTATCAAACGCTAAGGGTTTAAGCTTTGGAATCCAAGTGAAATAGTTGCCTAGGCGAAGCAACTACTATACCGTATAACTTATATAAGATTCGAATCTTAGTCATAAGTTACAGTAGGAGCTGATACTAAATGGACTATCCCCAGCGCCAATTGATTGATAATGTGCTAAATGAGTTAATTCCCTATAAGATCCACGATATCCTCCTGGTTGCTTCTGAATATGATGCCTTTATTTTTGCCAAAGATGGCCAGCTGGTTGAAAAAATTTACAACGACTACTCCTCTCTCAACCTGCAAGTAATTCCTCAAATTAGTCGCGCCTCCCAACTCTCGGAGGTCACAAAAATTTTGGCCACTAAAAGGATTGACCTGGTCATCACTATGATCGATCTTCCAGATGTGCCAGCAGTAAAACTCACAGAGGTGATCAAAGAGCAGTATCCTGAACTTCCTATTGTCTTAATGGTGAACGATCTCTCTTTGACCTCCTCCATACAGACCCAACAACTGCAAAACCATTTTGATGGTATTTTCTTCTGGTCTGGTGACTCCTATCTTTTCTTTGCAATTGTAAAATATATTGAGGACAAGAAGAACATTGGGCCTGATGTGCTGGCAACTGGATTTATTAAAGTTATTTTAGTGATTGAAGACTCCATGGAGTACTATTCAAAGTTTCTGCCCTTACTTTACCAAGAGATTATGAAGCAGACCAAGGTTGCCATGCAAGAGGGGGTTAATCACTTTGAAGCACTTAAGAGAATGAAAACTCGCCCTAAAATCTTGCTCGCTCACAATTATGAACAGGCGATTAGTTACTTTGAGAAGTTTAATCAAAATATTTTAGGAGTGATCTCGGACATCCGTTTTCCCAAGGGGGATAAAGAGTTGGCAGATGCCGGTTTTCTTTTTGAAGAACACTTAAGAACTCACATCCACCACGTACCCCTGCTGTTTATGTCCTCTGAAGAGGAGAATCGCAAACGCGCCAGAAGCTTAGAGCGCGACTTTATTAATAAAAAATCGCACATTGTAAACCTTGGACTGACCCAATTTATTAAACAACATATGGGTTTTGGTGATTTTGTCTTTATCACTCCCAACAAAAATGTGGTGGGAAGGGCGTCTGGCCTTAAGGAGCTACAAGAGTTATTGGAGGTTGTCCCCGAGGAGTCTTTGCTCTACCATGCTCAACACAACCATATCTCGGCCTGGCTAGCGGCCCACGGCCACCTCTCCCTCGCTAATCAAATGCGCCCTATAAAGATCAACAAATTTGAAGATCCAGAGGAACTTAGAAATTTTTTAGTCACGGCGATAAAAGACTCTCGCTATCTTGAACAAAGTGGCGTGGTGGTCACCTACCAAAAAGATAATTGGGATGCAACTTTTATCCAGATCGGCAATGAATCTCTTGGCGGAAAAGCGAGGGGGCTTGCTTTCACCCACTACTTATTGGCCGTTGACCAGATTAGAAAAAAGTATCCCTCCATTGCCCTCTCTATTCCTAAAACAGTGGCAATTTCTACAGATATCTTTGATCAATTTATTGAGCAAAATAATTTACACGATGTCTTGTTCTTAAATGATGATGATGAAATTGCTAAAAAATTTATCAATGCAAGGTTACCTTTCCGTGCCTACGAAAAATTACACAATTTTTTACTTTACCATCACATGCCGCTAGCAATAAGATCTTCCAGTTTGCTAGAGGACTCTAATTTTCTTCCTTTTGCAGGTATCTATTCCACCTACATGATTCCCAACAACCATGTAAATATTGAAACTCGCCTTGATGAGCTAGAACGAGCAATTAAGCTCGTCTACGCCTCCGTCTTTTTCACACGCAGTAAAAGTTACATCGCTTCAACTCCATACAAACTTGAAAATGAGAAGATGGCGATTGTCCTCCAAGAGGTGATTGGAGAACAATTTGCAAATTACTTTTATCCTCATATCTCTGGCGTCGCTGAATCCTACAACTTTTATCCCTTTTCCTATATGAAAGCAGAGGAGGGTGTAGCGCGAATTGCTTTTGGCCTTGGCAAAACGGTAATGGATGGAGAGAAATCGCTGCGCTTCTCCCCTACTCACCCCGACCTTTTATCTCAATACTATTCACTTGAACAAACCCTTATGGGATCACAAAAAAACTTTTATGCTATCGACATGCACTCCAGTGCGGAAGCAAGCTATTTCAAAGAGTCGCAAACCGTTCCTCGCTTGCCTATTAAGAGTGCCCCCTTGTCCGCACTTAAGCATGTTGCCTCCGTGTATGATGTGGACAATCAGCAACTAAAAAGCGATCTCACTCTTAGCGGAGTCAAAGTCTTAACTTTTGAAAAAATTTTAAAATACAACTTTTTTCCAGTAAGTGAACTACTTAAAGACCTCTTAGCAGTATTCAAGCAAGCGATGGGCCGAGAATTGCAGATGGAGTTTGCCATTCTCCTTAGTAATCATACTCATGACGAAACTCATGCTGAGGCAAAACACACCTTTAAAGTTTTACAAGTACGTCCCTTAGTCGTAAGAAAAGAGGAAGTTGCTATCTCAGAAGAAGAAAAATCCTCCGATCAGTTAGTGATTTTTAATCAGCAGGCATTAGGCAATGGTCAATTTCATTTGAAATATTTTATCATTGTTAAACCTGAAGTCTTTGATTTCGCGGTTACCAATCAAATTGCAGAGGAGATTGGGGAGCTTAATCAAATGCTAGTAGAAAAAGCTGCTAAGTACATCTTAATTGGACCTGGAAGATGGGGTACCAGCGACCCTTGGCTTGGCGTGCCTGTGCAATGGAATCAGATTAATCAAACGGCCCTAATTATCGAAACAGATCATCAACAAAAATTTATTGATCCCTCTCAAGGAGGACACTTTTTTCACAACATCACCTCGCGCTCTATTGGCCACTTCACCTTATTATCGAAAAATGAAAAGGATCTTATTCGTTGGGACTATTTAAATAGCTTGCCCGTAGAGCGAGAGTTAAAGTACGTAAAATGTGTTGTTGATGTAAATGAAGTGGTAGTTAAAATTGATGGCAAAAATCAACAAGGCCTAGTAACACGATATAAACAATCGTAACAATCACAATAATCAAAGGAGATTGTCCATGAAAATCAATTCCTATGCCCAAAGAGTTCTTGATGAAGTTAAACAACGCTATCACTGGGAAAGCGAATTCATTCAGGCAGTGAGTGAAGTTTTGGAATCGATCACCGCACTTCTTGATCAAGAGCACCGTTATGAGAAAGAGAGAATTCTTGAGCGCATGCTCGAACCAGAACGAATCATTAGCTTCAAAGTTCCGTGGAGAGATTCAAAAGGAAACGTCCAAGTGAATAGGGCCTTTCGTGTAGAGTACAACAGTGCTCTTGGTCCTTACAAAGGCGGATTGCGTTTTCACTCCTCTGTCACTTTAAGCACACTTAAATTTCTAGGTTTTGAGCAAATTTTTAAAAATAGCTTAACCGGTCTTCCAATGGGTGGCGGAAAAGGGGGCAGCGATTTTGACCTCAAGGGAAAGACCGATATCGATGTGATGAACTTCTGCCAAAGTTTTATGACTGAACTCTGGCGGCATATCGGCCCCGATACCGACGTTCCTGCAGGCGACATCGGTGTGGGTGTAAGAGAAATCGGTTACCTCTTTGGCCAATATAAGCGCATCCGTAACGCCTTTGAAGGCGTGCTCACCGGCAAAGGTCTCAACTGGGGAGGAAGCTTAATTCGCCCTGAGGCCACAGGTTTTGGTTGTGTCTACTTCGCTGATGAGATGTTAAAAACCAAAGGACAATCGCTCGAAGGAAAAGTTTGTCTCGTCTCTGGCTTTGGAAATGTTGCTTGGGGTGTAGTACAAAAAGTAAATGATCTTGGAGGAAAAGTGGTCACCTTGTCGGGCCCGGACGGACTAGTTCACGATCAAGATGGCATTAAAGGGGATAAGGTTCAATACATGCTAGAAATGCGCGCTAGTGGCATGGATCGCGCAGAAGATTACGCCAAAGAGTTCAAGGTACCTTTCTATGCAGGCAAGCGTCCTTGGGGCATCAAGTGTGATCTCGCCTTCCCTTCGGCCATTCAAAATGAACTCAACGATCAAGATGCCAAAGAGCTACTCAAGAATGGTTGCCAGTGTATCGCTGAAGGCGCCAATATGCCTGTTACCCTTCCGGCGATCAAACTCATTCAAGAGGCAAAAATCTTATATTCGCCAGGAAAGGCCTCCAATGCAGGTGGCGTTGCCTGTTCCGGTCTAGAGATGAGCCAAAATAGCATGCGTCTTAAGTGGACTCGCCAAGAAGTGGACCAACAGCTAAAGAAAATCATGAAAAATATCCATGATGATTGCGTACGTACGGCCGAGCAGTATGGAGTACCAGGAAATTACGTCTGTGGCGCCAATATGGCCGGCTTCAAGAAAGTTGCCGAGGCCATGATTGAGCAAGGCCTGATTGCTTAATCATCTTAATCATCTTAATTTTCTATTATTATTGATCCTTTATTTTTAATAAGTCCTTTTTAATAAGGGCCGTTAAGGAGGGCACTTCTCTATGATGGTGCTAAGTAATGTTAGTGTATGGACTTATGTGAGTTTTTCTCTCTATCTTTTAGCGATGCTCGCGATCGGCGTCTATTTCTTTTATAAGACCAAAAATTTATCTGACTACATTTTAGGAGGACGCTCGCTGGGTGCGTGGGTAACTGCACTTAGTGCCTTTGCCTCGGATATGAGTGGGTGGTTGCTCATGGGACTCCCCGGGCTTGCCTTTGCTACAGGCCTTGCAGAACCGCTCTGGACCGCGGTTGGGCTAGTGTTCGGTTCGCTTTTGAATTGGCTTTTAGTGGCCCGCCGGCTTCGACGCTACACCTATGCAGCTGGAGACGCACACACGCTTTCCGACTACTTTGAAAATCGCTTTCAAGATAAGAGTCGCTTGCTGCGCGTGATCTCCTCCCTCTTCACCATCTTCTTCTTCACTATCTATACGGCGGCGCAGTTTGTGGCCGGAGGAAAGTTGTTCCAATCGGTCTTAGGCCTAGATTACAGCGTAGGCCTTCTCATCATGGCCTGTTCGCTCACTCTTTACATTTTTCTAGGTGGCTTTCTTGCTGTCTGCTGGACCGATTTTTTTCAAGGGGTGCTGATGTTGGGCGCTCTCATTGTTGTACCTTTGATGGCCATCTACCAGATGGGTGGGATCACCGCCATCAATCTCGATGTCAACTATTTGCAGCTCTTTAACAGTGGAAAAGGGGGAGAAACCCCTCTTTCAACGCTTGCTCTACTCTCTATGCTGGCGTGGGGACTCGGCTACTTTGGACAGCCTCACATCTTGGTGCGCTTTATGAGTATCAGTCATGAAGAGGAGTTGCCGAAGGCCACCACCATTGCCACCTCCTGGACCTTTATCAGTATGGCGATGGCAATCTTCATTGGACTTATTGGAGCACTCTTTGTTGCCAATAATGGCATGGTTCTAAGCGATCCCGAGCGTATCTTTATCGTGCTGATCAATGCAACCATGCACCCTTTTATTGG
The DNA here is from genome assembly GCA_015231955.1 of Oligoflexia bacterium. Taxonomy (GTDB): domain Bacteria; phylum Bdellovibrionota; class Bacteriovoracia; order Bacteriovoracales; family Bacteriovoracaceae; genus JADGAN01. The sequence continues at coordinate 130,780 of JADGAN010000004.1, forward strand.
CGGCCTAATGTTGGCCGCGATCTTGGCAGCGGCCCAAAGCACAGCGGCCTCACAAATTTTGGTGAGCTCCTCCTCCTTTGTCGAGGACCTCTATCGTACCTTTACCAAAACCAAAAAGGAGAAAGCACAGGAGAAAAAGTTGCTCCTCTTAAACCGTCTAGCGGTGATCGGAGTAATGTTGATTGCAGCGCTGATTGCAGGAGATCCGGAGAGCAACGTCTTAAAGATTGTCGCTTATGCTTGGGGTGGACTTGGTGCTGCCTTTGGGCCACTCATCCTTTTTTCGCTCTATTGGAAAAGGATGACTCGCTATGGGGCCCTAGCAGGGATGATCGTTGGGGGATCGACTACAATCATTTGGAAGCACCTTATTGCCCCGATGGGTGGGATTTTTGCTGTCTACGAGTTGTTGCCGGCCTTTGTACTGAGTACACTCGCCATTGTTCTTGTTAGTTTGAACTCCACTGCTCCATCCTCTTCCCTTCTTACGAAGAGAGGGTGATGTGGCGTAAGAGCACACCCTTTAAATCGCGTAGCCGGTAAGGCTTAGTAATGGCATCGCTAAAACCAAACGCCTCTGGTGCGCTCATTACGGGATCGTCACTGTTGCCACTGCAGGCGATAGCAACAAACGAGCGATCGATCTTCCTTAGTTCAGCGATCGTCTCCTTGCCTCCGCGTCCACCGGGAATATTCAGGTCCAACAGTACTATGCGAAAACAGTCACCTGCCAGATAGGCCTCCTTAAAAATAGCAATCGCCTCATTACCGCTTGCAGTGCTCGTCACATCGTAGTTCATATCTTTGAAGTATTGCGAATAGAGTGCACGCAATCCATCCTCATCCTCCATAATTAAAACCTTAATCCCGCTTGTGCCTTTACTAATACTACGAATCTTCCGCTCTTCTGGACTGTTTTTAGCTGCCTCTTCGCTCCTTGGAAGGTAGATGTAAAACGTTGCTCCACGACCAAGCGTCGACTCCACCTCAATGGTTCCCTCATGCTTAGAGACGATAGAATAAGCGATCGCCAATGCTAACCCGTGACTACCGCTACCATCATCCACCGGGCCAAATCCTTTGGTAGTGAAGAAGGGATCAAAAATATGGGGTAAGTGCTCTGGCGCAATCCCGAGGCCCTCATCCTCCAAGGTAATACAGAGGTAGTTTTTTTGCCCATTTAGCGACTTGGGCAGAAGCTGATTATCAATCACATTCTCCAGCGATACTGTTATCACCCCACCCATCGGCATCGCCTCTTTAGAGTTGGTGATCATATGATCTATAACCTTGCTGATCTGATCCTCATCGATGGCCACCTGCCAAAGTTGCGAGATAGGAGGGTGCAGTAGCTTTACCTCAATGCTGCCCACTGCAAGCTGCTGCGAAAAATGGCGAATGCGGCCCTCAACCAAAGGCAAAAGCGACCTCACCTGCCTCACCGGAACGCTCCCACTCCCTTTGGAAAATATCAGTAGCTGCTCTCCAATCCTTTGGGCACGTGCAAAGACCGAAAGCGCTTTATCGATTGCAACTCCCGCATTAGCAGTTTGCCCCTTCTCCAGGCGATCTTTAGCGATCTCCAGGTGGCCAAAAATTCCGGCCAGGAGATTATTGAACTCATGATTAATTCCGCTAGCAAGAGTACCGAGAGACTCAAGGTGCTTAGCACTCGCAAGCTGCATCTCTTGACGCTTACTCACTGTTAAGTCGCGAACAATGGAGATAAAACCCACGATCTCGTATTTATTATTACAAATAGGGGAGGTAGTAACTCCGGCCGTTCCCGCTTTACCACTCTTGACGTTAGAAAAGCTAAACTCTCCACGAATAGGCGGCCCTCCCTTCCTTGCGGCATGCTCTTTATCCAAAATACCGCGTAGCTCCTCCATGTGCCCGCTCTTTTCCAATGAAGGAAAAAAGCTTCCAGGCGTCTTCCCTAAAACTTCAGCAAACGAAAGGCCAGTCATCTGCTCCATATAGGGGTTCCAAAGCTTATAGCGAAGATCCTTCCCGTACACCACCACGCCTTCTTGCGCGCAGGTAATAATCTGCTGGTTAAGTTGATAGGCGTCGAGAATGGCCTCCTCCGCCAGCTTGCGATCACTAATCACATCAAAGATCACCACCACATGATCCTCTGCCGGTGAGTAGGCAGAGATCGACAACCACATCTTGAGCACCTGCAGGTAGCTCTCAAACTTGCGCGGAATACGTGAGCGTGCCACCTGCCCCAAAATACGCACCATCTCATAATCAGGATTTGTTTCATGCGGTAGCTTGAAAAGTTCAGGGAGTAACTCCGCGCCACTCCCACCTTCAGCAACGTTGTTGATGCCTGTAAGCCTTAAAAAGGCCGGATTAACAGAGAGAATAATCATATCGCATGGATGATCACTGTGATCACCCTTGTCGCTGTAAATAACCTTCGCATAAAGGAATCCATTGAGCATGTGTTCAAAGAGTGGGTGGTAGCGCGATTCACTCTCACGCAGCCGCTCCTCTGCTGCCATACGGTCAGTAACGTCACGAACAACACCAAACACCTGGCGCGCTCTTCCGTCAACAGGATCACGATCGTAGACAACCTCACTCGACTCCATCCAACGCCACTCTCCATTTTTGTGACGCATCCTATAGCTATGGAATAACTTTTCCCCCTGTCTAAGCTTATTATATTTGGGAATGGTCTCACGCTGGTAGCGTTCATAGTCGCTCTTATGCATAAGATGAGCACACATTCCCCCACCCATTCGCTCCACCTCATGTGCTGAGTATCCGAGAACCGAACGTAGGCCTTCATTAGCGTATACACTCTTACACGCAGAAAGATCATAAATATAAAGTATATCGGGCATAACATCGACCAATGACTGCACAAACTGCCCCTTCTCTAAAAGTTCGCGCTGGGACTCTGCATGTTGCTTAAGTTCCTGCTCCAACTCTGTATTCAAAGTGCAAAGTTCACGCTTCGAGCGCCCACTCTCTGCAAGGGCCCCTTTGATTGCGATAAGTGGTGCCATCGTCAAAAAGAGGAGCGTCTGAAGGTGCAAGTGCACCGACATTAACGCCCAAGGAATAACCGCTGAGGCGTTGACCATTGGTATTGTAGTAACTACCTCTGCACTCAGGCCCAATATCATAGGGGCCAACACTCCAGTAGTTGCGGCCAGGGCAAAGAGGAAGAGGGATGCAAATGCAATACGGCGTTCAAAACGGAAGGTGATCCAAGTCAGTGAAGGCAATGCTAGCAAAAAGAGCACCATCCTTTGGTAGGAGTTAGTGAGGTCTAATTCAAAGATGTGAAATAAGAAAAGAAGTAAGAGAGGCACCCCGATTGGAAAGAAAAGTGCCAGGGGCAAGTTCCATTTACTCCATTTAGCAGAAGGGGCAGGGGCCAAGGCACCAGTAGTGCCCGAACTGGAGGAGGTGAAGGTGAAGGTGGAGGTCGCAGCATCACAATCAAACGCTACGGCCAATGCTAGTGGTGTCACCATCAACACGCCAAGCGCACTGCTACTCCACCAGGCAAGGAGAGAAGTGACGTAATTTTTCCCCAAGAGTGCCAAGTCACTGCCCATGGCGGCCGAGGCAATAGTCAAACCGCTAACACTTAAAAATGCAGTCGCAATAGGCGAGATCAATACTCCATAGAAGATCAGTCGCAAGGAGCTGCTCCCACTATCAAGTAGTATTGAAACAGGGATAGAAGAGTTCGAAGTTTTTCTGGTCAGCAAGTAACTCCCCAGCAAGGCCGAGAGCACTTCTCCCAACCCCGAAGCTATTGCTGCTGAGAGCGAATAGAAGATAAACGGAAAGGAGTCATCACGTAGATAGGGCCAAAGATTTCCTACAAGCCCTCCTAAAAACACTCCTGGTAAAATAGCACGGCCACGTAGCAATAGAGCGGAGAGTGCTACTCCCGATACCATCCGAAGCGGAACTCCAAGCGGGGCCTCTGCCACTGCCCACAACTGCCCAATATGAGCAGAGAGAAAACAGAGCAAAAACACAATTGCGTTCTCTGCAAACACACGCTCTGTGCGCTCCATACGCTTTGTTTTATCAAGATTATCCTTCAATCTTCCAACCATTCTCATTCTCCTCCGCCACAAACTTACACCCCTTGCGCAAAAAGTGCTAGCCTCTTTTTTTAAGAAACCACAAAACTACAAGTGCAAATTTTTTTGAGGCCCCTTAGAAAAAATGGGATTTTTTGCCTCTACACTTTTATTGAAGGTTACCTAAAGTTGTTGCTAGTAAAGGACGATAAGGCAAATTGAGGTAGAATAACTTTTTTTTCAAAAGAGGATTTCAAGCTACTTATGAGAATACTTTTCCTACTACTTTTTTTGGCCACGACCACTAGCACACCCACTCTCTTTGCCAATAGCAGAGCAGATTTCCTTACACCGGAGGAGATCAAGCAGAGAATTTTGCATCCTGAGCTGAACGCAAATAGCGCGACCAATCAAAATCAACAGCACACCCTTGAAAGCAGGCATAACATGGAGATCAAAAGCATAGAAGATCTCCTTGGTAAAGATGTTGTTGCCGAGATCCGCGCAAAAAAAGCAGCGGCCTTAAAAAGCACGCTGTCACATCCCCCCTTACTCTTTGAAAACAAAAGCGTCGATCTGCGCTTTCGTGATACTCCAGTAAAAGATCAATCGCTCTTTGTGGGAAGCATCTGGGGATTTCCTGTGGGCACCTGTACTGCCTTTGGTCTTGCTGCCACCCTGGAAAATTTGATCGGCAATCCCCATGAGGGACACCTCTCCGAGCGACACCTCTGGTCCCACTATGGCCAAATCAACATGTTTAACGCTATCGATGCCGCAACTATTCAGTACACCACAGAGGAAAACTATTGGCCGGAAGAGAATAAGAATCCTCGCAGCGGTTACCTTGATCACGCCCACACCAAAATCCGTGCTGGGAAAAAATTAGGGAATGACCTGCAAGCGATGGTCGACTATTTAAACCGCGGAAGGCCGCTCTATATGGGGTTTGCCACTCCCCGCGACGTTGGTGATTGCAAAGCAGTTGCTGCAAGCTTAGAAAATACAGGAGGCTCCCACGCTGTCGCCGTTGTTGGATACCAGGCCGATAACGAAATTCCTGGGGCAGGTTACTTTATTATTAAGAATAGTTGGGGGGAAAAGTGTGGTGACCACGGATATCATTACGTTCCCTTTCAATATTGCCAAGAAATCAAGAATGATTGCTACTTCTATGGTCTTGACGAAGTAGAGACGGCCTTTCCCCTCCCCGAAGGAAGTGGCGAAGTTGGCAATTTTCAGATTGATGAAGTCACGTTGAAAGTCAAAGCGTACCGAAAATGGTACAGCACTTTCCGTGACATCACCCTCTATCTCGAATCACCAAGTGATGAAAAGCGCGCCATCGCCTCTGTCACCTATACTCTAAGCGAATCCATTCTAAAACCAGGTCTTGCCGAAAACTCTGGCAACAACTTCAAGTGGGGCTTCCGCACTAAAAAACGTAACTACACCATCACCATTCAGATTCGCCTTTTTGACGGACGCAATTTCGAACAAAAGCGCACAATCTCTTTTTGATCACTTTACTTCAAAAGATCGGTCAGATTTCGCATCAGCTTTTGTGAACGCACAATGAAGTCATCGCGCTCCTCACTGGTGGCCATCCCTTCATTCGACGAAAGCGAGGCCAAATCAGCGATATAGCGACACAGATCGCCGGCAAGCTCGTGCCCCCCATGGCCATTACCATCACTCTGGCGCTCCGAAAGGCGAAGTGCATTTTGCACCAGTGGGTTGTTGGGATTTACCACTAGTGTACGCTTCAGTGGCATATCCATTCCATGCATTCCCCCACGTCCCATCGTCCTGGTCATCAACTGTAACCGCTTCATATTCTCATCCACTTTGTAGTATGCGGGAGTATCACAGTTTGTGAACGCTTTTACCTCAACGTCCATCTTGCTCTCTTGCTTCTCTTCCTGCTTTCCACTCTCGGCCTCGGTTCCACCACCCACAAAACTATTAAACAGATCGCGAATCTTCATATGCACATCGGTAGAATTCTCAGTTGCTAGCAAATTCTCCACTTCACATGTGGCGGCCACAAATTTAAATTCTGCCTTATCGGGATTACTCTCTTTTTTAAACTCCACTTGTTGCATGAAGTGCGGATCAATAAGCGAGTCGGTCTCAACCACCTCGATGCCTTCGTTACCGAGTTCGCGTTTAAGTGCAAGATCACCCTTGCCCTTCTCCACATATAAAATTTTTCCTTTAAGTTTTTCTTTGTATTTTTCAGGAATAGCGTCGCGATACTCACCCAAGGTCACATAATTGGCTTTGGCATTTTTAAAGAGCACGCACTCTCTCATCGCCTCATCAAACTTTTCATCAGAGATACAGCCATATTTCACAAATAGACCAATATCTTCCCAAATCTTCTGATAGCGCTCACGATCACTCTTAAAAAGTTTCTTTAAAGAGTCGGCAACCTTCTTCACAATATAATTGGAAATCTTCTTCACATTGGGGTCACCTTGCAGTGACGACCTGGAGACGTTCAAAGGAATATCGGGTGAATCGATATGCCCTTTGAGCAAGCTTAAAAATTCCGGAATAATATTCTTCACATTATCGGAGACAAAAACTTGCTTTGCATACAAGCGAATATTTTGTTCATTAATAGGTTTGTTAGGATTTAACTTTGGAAAATACATCACACCTAAAAGTTCAAAGGGGTGATCGATCTTTAGATGAATCCAAAAGAGTGGTTCTGGATCAAAAGGAAACTGCTCCCGATAAAACGCCAAATAATCTTCATCTTTTAGTGTTGTCGGATCCTTCTTCCATAGGGGATGAGTGGTGTTGATTGCACTTTCTACAATTGTTTCATCACCCTCTTTATCTTTGCTATCGTCCTTCTCCTTGCGTGCTAGTCGCTCCTCTTCCACATCCTTTAGAAAAATCGGATGTGGCATGAAATCGCAATACTTCTTTAACACGCCCTGTGTATGGTATTTATCGAGAAAATCTTTCGACTCCTCATTAACATGAATCGTAATTGTCGTTCCCACCTCAGTTCGTTCTGAAGGCGCAAAGGTATATTCAATATTCCCTTCCGAAATCCACTTGCACGCCACTGCACCCTCACTACACGAAAGCGTATCAATCTCCACCTTGTCTGCCACCATAAACGCCGAATAAAAACCAAGCCCAAACTTTCCAATAATATCCTCTTTTTGATCAGCACCCATATTGCGCATCTTCTCTACAAAATCTTGCGCCCCCGAGAAAGCAAGCTTGGCAATATACTTTTCAACCTCCTCCTCATTCATCCCGATGCCGTTGTCGTGCACACAGATCACCTTCTGTTCACGATCAATTTCCACCTCAATGCGTCCAGGAGGAATCTCCAAATTCTGAGTACGCCCAATGATTGCGCGCTTTAAAATCGCATCCGACGAGTTGGAGACCAGCTCGCGTAAGAAAATATCGTGTTCAGAGTAGAGCCACTTTTTAATAATCGGCAAAATATCATTGGTATTAACAGTAATCGAGCCTGTACGCACAGAGGTAGAGGCAGAGGTAGAGGTAGACGACATAACGATGCACTCCTTCTTCATCATCTTAAAATAGATTGAATCTGATGATTATTATTATTTATTATTTTGTTTTATTTTATTTTAAAACTATAACTATATATATTCAAAACTACTATCTTGCAAGCTGGTCATCGTGTCCCCATTCGTCAACCTTCCTTGTAAAAAAATTATTTTGAAAACTTTAAAATTTTCTTTATTATTTACACTATAACTAAGACTATACCATTAAAAACCAAAAGGATTTCACCACCATGCAACTGAAAAGCGGCAATGAAAAAAGCAAAGTTATCATCATCACCACTGGCGGCACCATTGAGAAAACCTACGACGAAAACGACGGCCAGTTGGTCAATCGCTTTTCCATCGTAGAGTCACGCGTCCTCGATCGCCTTCGCCACCCCTACCTTGAAGTTGAAGTGCGCCCCATCCTGGCCAAAGATTCGCTCTATATGAATGATCACGATCGTGAGCAGCTCGCCCTCTCCCTCTCTCAATTTATGAGTGAAAAGCACCCTATTCTTGTCCTCCACGGCACAGATACCATGGACAAGAGCGCACGCCATTGCCACACAAAACTTGCCGAGACGATCACCATCCCTATCGTCTTTACCGGCGCTATGCGCCCACTCGAACTCGAAGATACGGACGCGGTCCAAAATATCATCGAAGCATTACTTGCTTGCCAACATCTCCCGGCCGGTGTTTATCTATCTTTTCACTCTCGTATCTTTCCGGCGATGAACTTTAAAAAGAATCGCAAACTCGGAACCTTCGAGTGGTGTTCGTGAATGTTACATTAACGCTACATTAACGCTACTTTAATTTTACTCTTTAAGGATCTAGCTTATGCTCTTACTCCAACACAAACGCGCCCTGATCCTCGGCGTGGCCAACGAACGTAGTATTGCATGGGGAATTGCCCGCAACTTTGCCGCTCATGGTGCGCGCATCGGTATCACTTACCAAAGTGCTCCCCTCAAAAAGCGCATCGAAGGGCTGCTCGCTAGCGAAGATAGCGTTGGCAGCGCCTGCGACTTTCTACTCCCTTTTGATGCCGCCATCGACGACGACTATCCTCGCCTGGCATGCGACGTCGCCTCCTACTGGCCCTCTGTCGAAGTGCTGGTGCACTCGCTCGCCTATGCCCGCAAAGAGGATTTAAGCTGCCCTTTTCATCAAACTTCACGTGAAGGCTTTAATCTGGCCCTTGATATCTCTGCCTTCTCGCTCATCGGGCTGGCCAACGCCTTTCGCCCTCAATTATCACACGGAGCATCCATCATCTCCATGACCTATCACGGCTCCCAACAGGTGCTGCCAAGCTACAAAGTAATGGGCGTGGCCAAGGCGGCCCTCGAAGCCTCCTCACGCTATCTTGCAAGTGACTTAGGCCCCAAATACGGCATCCGTGTGAACTGTATCTCCTCTGGCCCCATCCGCACCCTTGCCGCCTCGGCAGTTGGCCCGATTAACAAAATCACCAAGGTGATCGAGGAGCGTGCTCCTCTGCGCCGAACAGTCACCACCGAGGATGTTGGCAAAAGTGCTCTCTATCTTGCAAGCGACCTCTCTTCTGGCATGACCGGACAAATTATTTACGTTGACGCTGGAGTCTCCATTCAAGCAATGGATGAATTTTCGACCTCTACAAAGGATGACTAACTGATGAAACTCATTATCCCACTCTTACTTTGCCTTTTCACTACTACTAATATCACTACTGCCGCACCCTCGGCCTCCGATCCAAATAAAGATCTTATGCCCGAGATCAAATGGGAGTTACTCAAAGAGGCCAGCGAATATAAAATCTTTCGTGGCAAGACCGCCCACGAAAGTGGTATCTATCCTCTGAAAATGGAAGCTACAATTGCCGCCCCCCTCCCTCTCGTCCTCACGGTCTTGAACGATACTGAACGCAAACCAGAATGGGTACCGAACATGCTCACCTCGGCCACCATCAAAAAAGTTTCTGAATACGAAAAGATCGAACGTGGCACTTACGATGCACCCTGGCCTGTTAATGACCGTGAATTCCTCGTGCGCATTACCGCCGAGCTAGAGCTGCAAGAGGGAAGTAACAAAGGCCCCGCAAAAATAGTCGGTGCTACTGCAAAAATCTCCTCTGTCGATCTCTCCGACTTTCCTCCACCTGCCAAAGGCCTGGTACGTGGCCAATCCTATAACGGCAACGTCGTCCTAAAATCGGTTGACAACGACACTAAAACCTACTTCCAAATCATCTTCTTCAACGACTTCAAAGGCTCACTCCCGGTCTTCATCGTCAACTTTGTCCAACGCGAGTGGCCCGAAAACTTCATTTCCAAACTCAAATCCCAACTCCAAAAACCCAACCTCTCTCTCTCCCCCCTCTTCCTCTAACCCCATCAGAGGCACATTTGTATTTTCGCTCTGAGCGAATATCTGACCTCCACCAAAGCAGCAAAGAAAAATCTTTGACGCCATACCATTGTATGTAATAATTTGCATGCATCGACTAATTACAACTTACGTCCTATGACGAACGAAAAGGGATATTTTACGCTATGACAACGCTTGCAGATCCAATTACTAAGAAAATGGGGTTTCTCCTTGATATGGATGGAGTGATCTACATTGGCAAAGAGAGCATTCCCGGAGGCCAGGAGTTTATTGATTACCTGGTAGAGAACGCAATTCCCTTCCTCTTTCTCACAAACAATAGCCGACCGACAACCCAGGATATCGCTCACCGCCTAAAGAAGATCGGCTACAATGTCACCAAAAATCATATCTACACTAGTGCAATGGCAACAGCGCAATTTTTGGCCTCTCAGCGCCCAGGTGGTTCCGCCTTTGTCATTGGCGAGGGTGGCCTCATCCAAGCGCTCTACGACCATGGCCATGCTATCGACGATACCTCTCCCGACTATGTCGTGGTTGGTGAAGGACGAACGCTTACTCTGGAAATTGTCGAAAAAGCGATCGATATGATCATCGGCGGCTCCAAACTGATCGCTACAAACCTAGATCCCGCACCTCGAATTCCCGGGTGGACCAAACCCGGTACAGGTGCCGTTATCGCCATGCTTGAGGCCGCTACTGGGGTGAAAGCGTTTAGTGTCGGTAAACCCAGTCCTATCATGATGAGATATGCCCGAAAAGAGCTCGGACTGCAAACCAGCGAGACAATAATGATCGGTGATACCATGGAAACCGATATCCTCGGCGGCGTCTCCATGGGCTATAAAACTATTCTCACACTCACCGGTTCAACAAAGGCAGAAGAGCTTTCTCACTACCCTTACCGTCCCTATCTTGTGATTAATTCCATTGCAGACATGATCGACATTCTAAAAGCACAGTAGCAAAATCATGTTCACAGCAAATTATAAAGGAATAATCTCTTGCGGATTTATGACCACAAGATTTCCCAATCTGATCTTCTCTTTTAAGTAGCGAATGAGTTTGTCACGCTCTTCCCGAGCAATGTGAGTAATGGCAAGCGTTCCTATGGTTGCAAGCACATCGCTAGCAGCAAGTAGCTCTTGAAGGTTAGTATGGTAGGGATGCGGTCTTTTGAGAGAAAAGACCTCCTGAATCACTACATCGCAATACCTAATCTTTTCAAAACCACGCTTCGTTAATTTCCCATCACTGGAAAAAAAGAGGCCTTTGCCATTGGTAAAAGTGAGCTTAACCCCAAGATTTAAAACACTGTGTATTGTCTTGATACACTCTAGAGTGATCCCCTTCCACAAAAGCTGCTGTCGATCTTTTAGCTCAATAAGGGTTATAGCATACCCACTTTGCTGCAAAAAATTGCCATAGGCCAAGTTACAAAGCTGCTCAATTTTTTTTATTGCCCCTTTCGGGCACCAGATCGTAAGCGGCCTGCTTCTTCCCTCCTCTTTGAATCGATAGAGAACAGCTGGTAGTCCAAAATAGTGATCAGCATGGGTGTGCCCGATATAGATCGCATCGAGCTTGGGATAAAGTTTTTTTTCCTGCCATAAGCGTGGAGGAATTTGGTAACCACAATCAAATAGAATCGTGGGCGTCTTTTTTCCATAACAAAGAATAGAGTTATTCCCTAAGTGCTCATCAAAGGCCTCACCACACCCCAAAACTTTTAAGAACACTTGCGGCATCTTCGACATAAGTGACCTCCTTTTCTGCAGACCATTACTTCCTATCACGATTAACAAGAGAGTAAAAGTTGTTAGAATAAAATAGAAAAAATGATTTGAAATGCTCTCTTTTTTTAGATAAAACACTTTGCACTTATACTTCCTTTGTACTTCCTTTTGTTCTTTTGTTCTTTTGTTCCGTTGTTCTTTCCTTATGAAATTATAGTTCGAGTTTTAGTCAAGTTGATTCATGGTGAGTCAGTTTGATTCATAAAAAAAGAGGAGTGAATAATGAAAAAATTAGTACGCTGGATCTTATGCCTTACTTTTGTTTTCGGAGTTTACCGGCCACAGATGGCAGTCGCTCTAGAAAACCAAATCCAAAAAGAGATTATTGAAATTGCCGATGGTCGTTGTCGCTACAACAGCGGTAATTTAAAAGAGCGATTTTTTAAACTTGCAGACGACTTCTGCACTCCTTATGGAGGGGTGCTCGATTATGGGAACTACTCGTTTTTTCTCTTGGGTTCCTTATTTCATAAGCAATGTAAAATCGAGGGCACCATCACTTGCAAAAGTGATCGCCCCCTCATCTCGCAACCGAGAATCACAATCGTACCTCCAAAGGGGGTTGCACTGGTGCTGGGGATGGATAAAGAGTGTCACTCCTGCAAGGCCGACTCTTTGGCGATAAAACAACTACTAGAGAGTCGCAACTTTACAACTCACCACTTTGTCGATCCCAGCAGCAGCGAGCTACAAGAAAAGCTTACACAATTTGCCCTAGAGTTAAAAGCTGGCGACACCTTTGTCTTTTACTACTCCGGGCATGGAGGACAGGTGGCCGATGAGAATGGTGATGAGAGTGATAAACTGGATGAGACACTCATCTTGCTCGATCGCCCATTTCTTGATGATGAACTTCGAAAACTTTTTGCTGCTTTTAAAATTGGAGTAAAAATTCTCTTTCTTTCTGATAGTTGTCATAGCGGAACCGTTTATAAAGACCTAAGCGAAACACCCAACGGCCCTCTTAGTGATGATTCACTTGACCCACTTCCCATCAAAAGTAAGTTCATTGCCATCACCTCCTCTCGCGAGGATGAACTCTCCTTAATGGGAGAACCTTTAAGCTATTTTACCAATCTCCTGATTAAAACCTGGGATAGTGGAAATTTTGACGGCACCATTAAAGCGTTTTACGAGAATATCCACAAGGAGTCATCAAGCCAGGAGGCACAATATTATGCAACAGGCATTGATGTAAAAGATTTTGAAGCCGTTCGCCCTTTTCAACTTTAACCTTCTTACGGGAGAATTCTCCATCTAGAATTTCATTGCGATAGCTTTGAAATTTAGGTGGAGATGAATCCCGCGCTTGTATCTTTGTGTTTGCTCACTTGACTATCAATGACTACCTTTGTGCATAAACGCGCTGCTATTTTTAGTCTGAAGAAGCGGTCCCGATTGTACTCGACAGTGGATTTTACGCTACAGCTACAGCTTAGGGATTTAAAATTTTAGAACCAATCGCTAATGATAATAATATTATCTACTCCTTCCATATGTATGAACCATACGCCTTTACCTCTCGCCTCAACTCCAAAAAGTATCAATACCCTGGGAAAATTCCTATCGGAGAGGAACAAGCGGAAGTAACCCCAACAACACTCCATTGGGATAAAATGCAGCTAGAGAGTTTTTTAGCACCAGTTGTAGCGTGGCAGACCCGTCATAGTATTGCCTCCAATCGCATCTTGGTGGGAGAGTTTGGTGTCTATCGATTCAATACTGGTGCTCAAAATTACTTAAGCGACCTCATCCAAATCTTCAATCACCACCATTGGCATTGGGCCTTTTACTCCTTCCGCGAAGACACTTGGGATGGCATGGACTACGAATTAGGAAGTAAAAAGGCCCCCGCTAAGTATTGGCAGTCCATCGAACAAAACAAAATCCCCGGCAATGATGTCTATAAACCCAATCCCCTCTCCACTTTGTTAAGGTCTGCACTTCATGAAAACGCCAAGTAACCGCTTTGTATTTAAAAATCTATTATTCTATTCTGTGATAACACTTTTTCATCTCCGTTTCTGACAGCGTGTAACTTTATCCCTATCCCTTGTTTGTGGCCATCTCAACTCAAATTTCATCAAAAGACCCAATAGATTTTAATGGAATGAGAAATCAAGGGATTGCACAAAATTAATATAGACCCCAATTAGTGCAACAAATTTTTGGCATAGGTGAAAAAAAAAAAAAAAATAGCATGTAAATTATTAAAAGCACAATCAATAGAAATATTTCTCTGAAACAATTCGATAAAAAAACACTCGGTCGCTTAAAATGATTTTCAGCAAATGACTATATTTTGTGTTGAAAACTAGGAACACAAAGTAACTATTCATAGCAAATATTAATTTACTTATTTCAAAGGAATTCTAGCAATGAAAAAGATTTCATCAAGTTTTTTGTTTATCTGTAGTCTTGGTATTATAAGCAGTATGATTACTGTCAATACTTATGCCGGTAGTTCATCTGTTTATTCTACATGCGAAAGGCTTTTGGCCCAGGGTGTTTTTGACCACATAAACACTGCTCAAGAAACAGATAGAAGGGTGATACTAAGGGATCAGTTTTGTACGAAAACAGCAGGTGAGTCCACTGCAGTAAGTGATTTTGATACTTACGCTAATGCTTACTCAGAAAAGATTGTAGACAACTATTACCTTAGTTCATCTATGCAAGAATCAGAAAAAAATGATAGTGCTCAAGCGGCCGCTAGTGGAAGATACGGCATATATTCCGGTGGTCTCTCTGGCTCCACAAGCAGAAGAGACTATGATAAAGCTAGTGACAATAAAAAAAAATTCATGCATGATCAGGCAAAACAAAATGTAGTTTCTCATCTAAAAAACCATCAAACAGAAATACAAAAAAAGTATACCGAGACCTGCCATAGTATAGATTATGATTCATATTTAAAGGACTCCGCTAGCAATATGTCAAAAATTGTCTCTGGAACATTGGTCTCAGGTTTTAACGAATGTATCCGTGCATTGGCAGAGATAGAAGCATTGAAAGTAGTAAGTGATAACTATGGTTTTACCACAAAGCTTATTCAATCTCCCAATAAAGATACCTACACTTTAAATATTACATGGAAGAATCAAGATCTCTCACCTATTTCAGCAATACAGGCCCTCTATAATGCTAATATATTGTCTATTCCTAAAATAGAAAGTAGCAATCCACAAAAATCAGGATCGTTTTGTTCTGGATCTCTCTGCAAAACAGGAATTGCTTCTGATGGTAAACACTCAATTTGGATTCAGCATAAAGATAAAACACAAGAAGGAGCTATTCAGATTGAATATACAAACCAAAAAACAGGATACACAAATTCAACAATGGTAATCATTCCTAAAACAGAGTTAACAGCTGCTGAAAAAAAATGTGAAGAAAATACCACAATTAGCGATCTAGAAAAAAAGGTTACTGAATTACAAAGCACAATCTCTAAACTTTCAAACGATTTAGGAGATTACGCTGGCAAAGTATATGACATTAGCGATAAACTTTCTGGTGCTGTTGGTTCAACACTTACTGTAGGGGCACATACCAAATGTCAAGCAACTGTATATAAAACTTTCGATAATACATGGAAAATAAAACTAAACGGCAAGGTAAATGCTAGCACCACCATAACCCAAGGCAGTGATCAAGCTAAAAGTCCAAGCGACTTTATAGATTTTCAGATTGCAGGAGTAACCTTTGCCGGTTTAGATTTTAATGCAATCTCCTGCTTTAATTATGAAGGCCGCCCACGTGATGTAGCTCTTTGTTCAGGATATGCTCGAACTAAGAGTGGACACATCCGTTTAGAAAGTAAAAACGGACAAGGCTTTTGGAATTTCAGCGGTGATATCCCTTTAGCAGAAAAACCTACATGGGCAAACTAAGCGTAAGTTAACCGTATCTAAATGCACATTTATTGGGAACTCCTCATCCCCCATGCGGGAACCATCTATGGCCGGGGTTTAAAACATAGAGGCGATACACCTGGTGCAAATCAATACATTTTGAAAACGCACACCTACCTTGTAGAGATAATACAATGAATTTAATATTGTCATTAAGTGTAGATTTATCGATACTCATTAGATAGATCTTTTATTGCATGGTTTGTATTTTTTTGAGGCGCTAGCTATTTATGAGACGACGATTATTGGTGATATCTGTTATAACTTTTTCGTTTGTATTTTGCCTAGTATCTGCTTTTTATTTACTCGATCATGTTTGTTACTCAAAGCATAGCAACGATCCAATCTTTAATCAGAAGGGTTATCGTGGTTCAATTGTATCAACCAACAAAGGGAATAAATCGAGGATCGCAGTCTTTGGCGATTCTACAGTATTTGGGTATGGAGTTTTACTTGAAGAAACCATGCCATACCTTCTTGAAAAGAATTTAAAGCAAGTAAAGTCAAACGTAGAAGTTGTAAATCTTGGGATGAATAGTCAAGGGCTATGGGGGATTTATAGCGATATCGACTTTTTTAAATATATCAATTACGATACAGCTATTTTATATACAGGCCATAACAACATCAGTCCCCATGTCCATAGGGGATTAAGTGGAGTCTTTGCCTTTTTGGGGTACTATTCCCTCTGGCCAGTTATTTTTTCGGAAAAGGGTAAGATTTTAAAGTATGGAGCAAATAATCTCAGTAGGGCCTATCATGGCGATTTCAATAAGAGTGACTACGACCTCAACACAAATAGCACTTTATTGAAATATCTTGCAGGAACTGCCTTAGAAGATTTATCAATAGGTTACTCTTTGATTGACAAAAAATTATCAAATTATTTTGTACAAAAGCAAACTACTAAATTACAGCAATCAGGGGGGTTCAAAAGTGATATTGATTTAATTAAAATAGTTTTGAATAAACTTTTAGAACAAAAAAAAGAAATCTACTTAGTTCGCCAATCCAATAATATTGTCGCTGATAGAGATGAGCAGATAAAAAAGTTACTTACGGAATTACCGTACAAGGGAAAAGTTAAGTATATTGATTTAAGCTTGTCCATTGATGTTGGCAATAAGGTGCTTGCATTTCCGAATGGTAAGCATCTGACCAAAGCTGGAAACACCATTATAGCTAATGAGTTAAGTCGCGAACTTCAATCTTCATCGAAAATATTTAGCAGTGATCCCCAAATTTACTCATCAGAAATTTGATTATTTTTTAAGAAAATTTCTGCCAACTTTTTTTGCCAAAATAAAATTTATTTTATTTTTAACTCGTTAAATTTGTTCAGTAACGAAAAAAATCAAACAACAAGTGTTAGAGTAGGTTTGATTATAAGCACTCTCAATATAAGGGGTATGAAAAGTATGATTAAAATTAACAAGAGAAGCTTTGCTCTATTATTAGCGTTGTTGTCGCTAGCATCTATTACCAATCCTGCAAAAGCTGGATTTGATCTGGTTACACTGCCAGGAGAAAAGAGAGTTCTCTCCGAATGTCCTCAGGAGTTTCAAGAACAGTTTGCATCTTTTTTTAATAATCCTTGTACCTCTTCTCTGCTGCTAAATAAAGCGGCCGAACTGCAGATCCCTCGATGCTCCGATTATAAAAAGGGTGCGCCCATCGATCCTACGCTACCGAGCTCTTCGGTTTTTGTAACTTATCGGGAGAATAATGAGATCTTTATTGAAGAGTTGGCGCAAGAGATGGAAATGGAGAAGGGGCCAACCACACTTACAATTATAGTAGAACACCCTAAGCTAGCACATTTTTTTGCTTCAAAAAGGATTCAAACACTGCTTCATGATGAAAAGAAAAACTCTCTGATTAAAGTGATTAGCACCGCCGCCAGCAGAAGTGATCCAGTCGATTCATGGACACAAGATAAGCTGCACTTTGCTCCAGATGGCAAAGAGCTCTCCATCTATGAAATGGCACAAACAGATGAACGAAAAATTGCAAACGAAGAGGATAAACTCTCCTTTTTAGTCGGCAACAGCTGTGAGCTTCCAGTTTATCGTGCCAAAGGCATGGCACCAATAGAGAAGGCAAGGTCGGGCGCACTCGCCTATGGTGGAAATTTAATGGCCATGCCTGGAAATTTTTACATCACTGGAGTTATTCCTTTTAATCCCAAGTACGAGAATAATATGTTAGGACTAGTTCCGGTCGGACGTGCTGGCGGCAATGGTGGTGGTGGGGGTGGTGGAGCACTTTTAGTACCGGGAAGGGTCCAGCGGCAAGATCAAAAAAATTATCTTACAGATAGGTTCCATCAGATGCAAATCACGGGACTAGAGAGTGAAGGGCATAAAGTGCTCAAACTGGATGTAAGCTTTCTCTCCGTTGGGCACGTTGATGAGATGTTTAGTGTGGTTCGCACCAAGGGAAATGCTCCATGTAATCTAGCGATTCTCTATGCCTCACCAGAAAAGGCGATGGCGGTGATGAAAAAAGAGTATGCACAGTTACTTGAGCAAGGGGCAAAAGATAGTCGGCGTTGCCAATATAGCGCAAAATTTTTAATGAACGAATATGAAAATAAAAATGAGCGTATTCCTGATGAAGTTGCCCGCTACAACCAACAAAATGGGTGCCTCTTTGATGAACCGATAGAAACGTTGCTAACTGGCGAAGGAAAAAAATTTTTTAGAAAAAATAATGAAGATATTCAAAAAATTATTACCTCCAATCTTTTTTTGCTTCAAGAAGAGATGAAGCGTGCACTCAAATGTCCACAAATTGCTACGGTGGCCATACCAGTTCTCTATAACAAGGAAGGAAAATCGTTACTTCCCAATAGTGTTAATGGATTAGTTATGACAAAACCAGGGGAGGTGAGTTCTAAATTTATCGCGGCAAAAACCTTCTATCCGCCTTTTGAAAAGAGTATAGAAGAGGATTTACAAAAATTAGCTGTCACTTATAGTAGCATTCAAGAGCTCTCCTATCACCTAAGTGATGGCGATGTTCATTGTGCCACTAAGTCACTTCCACTCTGTTTGCCGTAGTCGCTCGGACGGAAGGCCACCACGGCAACCAGTGATGAGCCAAGAGGAAGAGAGGAGAGTTTAAGGAGTAGCAAGGCCTCTATGCGCATAAAAATTTTAAAAAGAGAGTTTAAAGGCGCCACAGGAACATTCAAAGCATTGACACTGAATTGTACGTGCAAAAGCTTATCACAAAAGCGCATGGCAATCAGTGGTAGCAGCATAAAAAAATTAAAATAAGCGAGCTTTAAAAGTGTAAACTGCAAAGGAGCGCTCTCCAGCTTTTGTTTAAGTTCTCTCTTTGTATAGCGGCGGCAATGTCCATGAATGCGATCATACTCGGACCATAAAAAATTCAAGGCGGGAACAGTTACAATCAATACGCCTTGGGGACGTAGCAACGCCCGAATCGCCATTAGTGCGGCCGCATCCTCTTGCACATGTTCGAGCACATCACAAAGCAAAATTAAATCAAAACGCTCTTGAGTCAGCGCAAGCTGGTGAGGAAGCGATCCGCTGTGAATGCTTTTAAAATTTTTAAGCTGCTGACTCTTCTCCTTAGAAAACTTCAGTGCATCGGGATCAGGCTCGATAGCAGATACACAACCAAATTCATCTAGCATTTTGAGATTGCCACCAGTGCCAGATCCAATCTCCAAAATCTCCAGTGGCCGCTCTCTTGTGCTTTGAGCGAAGGTAGTAGTAATAAGCGTGCGGACAATGTTTCGTCGTCCCCAAAACCACCAATGATTTTCTTCACTCGTATAGAGTTTTAAATAGAGTTCTTTTTGCATTGTCGTTATTTCAAAGTATATTATGAAATAATGTATAAACATTATAAAATAATAGCAAGTGTTCTCTTTGCTCTCCTCTTTAGCTTAAGAATTGTTTTCTTTGCTAGTGAGCATGCAGGCATCGAACACGATAGTGGTTGGTATATGGGGGTGGCCAAAAATTTGGCGCTTCGAGGGATTTATGCCTCTTATACCAACACCCAATTTGATCTCCAGCAAACCATCAATAGCGGAGTTCACCAGCTACCGGCGATTCACGATAGTGAAGGATTTAACTACTTTTATCCCGGCATTACCGTAGGTCCTGGGTGGGTGATTCCCCAGGCCCTCTGCTATAAAATTTTTGGTGAGGGTTGGTGGCAAAATCGTGCCTTCTCCCTGCTGGCGATGTTTGCTTTGATCACACTAGCGGCCTTGGTGGTTTTGCATATGGCGGGAGTGACCGCCTTTACCATCTTTGCTTTGTGGATCTGGCTTACGCCAGTGATGAGTTTTGCCTACGCCTATGAGAGCTTTGCTGAACATGTGGCCACCCTTTATCTTCTGGTTTCGATTTTACTCTTTTGTAAATTTCCACTTAAGCGCTCCGGCATTTTTCTCTCTGGCATTTTCGCTGGGCTTGCTTTTCAAACCAAAACCCTCACCGTGTTTATTGTTGCTGTTTATGCTGTTTTTTACCTTTGGTGGTTTTATAAAAACTTTTGCAAGGAGCGATTGCTGGCAGCTATACTGATGGCAATGGGAATTGTTTTACCAACTTTTGTCTATGAACTTTATCGCTTTGTTTATCTTACCTACAGCTTTTCCTATGATGCCTACCTCGCCAATAACCAAGCGGCGGCAATCACCTTTTCTCGGGGTGGCAGTGGTATCGATAATTTCCATTTCGATTGGAATTTTATCTGGAAAAAATTACTCTTTTGGGAGGATATCGGCGTTGAAAGAAGCGTGCTCTTTTGGGGAGTGCTGCTTAGCTGTATTGGACGCCTACTCTTTAGTTTGCGCTTGCAATTGCGCTTGCACGAGCTGCCTGCACATTTTAAATTTTATCTGGTAACCACCTCTTTTATCTTGCTGCAATCTTTTTGGTTCATTGTTATCTCCCCAAATGGTTGGTTCCGCCACGTTTGGTATGCTGCCTTTTTGGGAATGATGATCTTTGCCATGAGCTTTTCTGCACTACTGACCACCCTTTTCAAAAAAAGAGTCTTCCAGTATGTGGCCGCTGCTTTGGTTTTGGTGGGATTATCTTTTGGCACGCAAAAATTTTATCTTAAGTTTTTATTTTCCAAAGCAGATGTCCAGTATTGGAACTCTCATAGCTTTCGTTTCTCCAGATCGCTGATGGGACTGCCTTCTCACCCCTTTATTAATCTGCAAGAGCAAATGGAGGTGGTTAGCTTTATACAAAAAAATCTTGGCGATAAAGATAGGATCTTTTACCTTAATCAATATTTAAGTGCAGAACTCTCTCCCTTAGTTGATAAAGTATTTTTTAGTTTACAAACTTACCCACAGTTTCGTCCCTCCTTGGGTGGACGAGCAGTGCTGGTTTTAAACTCTTATGTCCACGGCATGAATAGTTGGAGATTTACTCCCAGCAATTTTACGGAGATGGTACAAAATCAGTTATGCCAAGAGCTCTTATTTAATAACAACTCCTATTTTCTGTGCTCGCTAAAGACGCCAACACACTTATGAAGAATTTATGGATTGTAACCCCAGTATATTATGATGTAGAAAGCTTCCTGCTCTTGTACCAAGAGATCGAAACTTCTTTAAACAGCAATCGTTTTCCTTATCAAAAAAATTTTTTAGTGATTGATGATAGTGCTCATCGAGATCGGTCGATTCAAAAATTAAAAAAAATCTCCAACATAAAAGTATTACATGCCCCGCAAAATCTCGGTCATCAGCACGCCTTAGTACTGGGCCTTCGCCACTTAAAGCAATATGTTGCCGATCATGACTTGGTGATAACTCTCGATTCAGATGGGCAAGATGACCCTAAAGATTGTCCGCAAATGTTGCAAACAATTACTAGTGCGGCCAATGCCGAGGCAAGTGTAGTAGTCGCACAAAGAACCAAGAGGAGTGAATCGTTTTGTTTTAAAGTATTCTATCTCTGTTTTAAAATTATGTTTAAACTCTTAACAGGAACTTCTATTAAATCGGGAAATTTTGTTGCGTACAAAGGAGCTTTTTTAAAACGCTACATTGACCACTACTTTTTCAACCTCTGCTACTCTTCAAGCTTTTACGTTTTAGGTGTCACCATTGCTAGTGTGCCCTGTGAACGCCGCAAGCGAATGCTAGGAGAGTCAAAAATGAACCTCTTCTCTCTGATTAAGCATGGACTACGCATGCTCTTGCCCTTTATCAAGATCATTCTGCTGCGGATTTTTATTTTTTTACTACTCTTATCACTTATTGCTTTAACTCACACATACTATAAGAGTCATTCTCAAAAAGTGCCAGGCGGCAAAGTTGCTGTTTTACCCGATCGGAGTAACCAGAGGGAACCATCTTGTGTAAATAGCGTTCTGATTGATAAGGGCCTAGCACTAAAAGTAAACGTCGTGAGGATCGCTTAAATGTAGCTTTCGTATAGGGTATCATCCGCTCATAAGTTAATGGATAAAAAATTTTATCTACCAAAGCAGCAATCTCCGCTACCATAAAAATCGGCACATAATAAACGACATCCAAATCTGAAACCTCTTGCTTAAAATAATCTACAAAAGCTTGCTGATCCTCTAGTGGTTGCAGATGAAAATGTACACTACTAAAAGCAGTCTTTAACACCCGATCTATTTTTGCTTGGTACTCCTTGCTTCCTGGGATTTTAAGATCAAAACTTAGCAATTCATAATTTAAAATAAAGGCGAAGAGCAGGGCCGCAACTGGAGTTGCCACTAAGGTGATCTTTCCTCTTTTTCGTGTTAGAAAATTTCCTATTGCTGCCGTCATAATCATTGCACCCAAAACCACCCCAATCCAGATGTAGCGCGGTTGATTCATCTTTCCTAGTAAAATAAACCAGCTGAGATTTGCCAGTGCCAAGAGAGCAATCAAATTATACAGCAAACCTAAATTGCACATACAGTAAAGTGTAGCCAGCAAAAAAACCACCCATAGCAAAGGGGCATAAGTTAAGGCAACTCCCAAATCAAACCAGAGGTAAGATTTTTCCAGCATAAAACCCAAGTTCCATCCTTGCTTAGGTGCCCCGGCCATGGTGACTTGCATGAAGATGTCTTGAAGAGAAGCAAGATAGGCGTTATAACCAAAAAGCGTATCGAGTATATAGTAGCGATAAAATTCAAAAGCACACTCCGGTATCAGAAAGCCGAAGAGAAAAGCAGCAGACGCTACTGCTGTTTTTAAAAACAATTTGCGCTTATAAATCAAGTACGCAAAGTAGATCACAAAAACAGGGAGGAAAATAAGACACAGCACTTTGGTTAAGCAAGCGGCAGCATAGGCCAAACCGGCAAGCAAGGAGTAGCAATGGTTTTGTTTCTGCTCATGTTGCTTTAGTGCCAACAAAGAGAGTAGCATCATCAAGGCCATCAAAGGTTCTGAAAGGGAACTAAAAGAGTAGACAGAGGTCATATGCGGGGTGATCCAAATCCATCCATAAAAAAGCAGAAAGGCAAGCATGCCGGCATAGGTATAAAGCAAATAAAAGAGCAAAAAGAAAAAAGAAAAATAGGTGATGATGGGCCATAGGCGAAGTGTCCAAAAACCACTGCCAAAAAGTTTAATCAGCAAGGCCTGCGGAACAGTATAGGTAGGCCCAGTACCATAGCTTCCATAAAAATAGATAAAACCTTCATCATCTTGAATTTGTGGTTTGCCATGAATTCCAATATAAGCGCCTGCTGCACTTCCACTACCAATAGTATTGGTATAAGAAGCATAGATCCCCTTCTCCGCCAACACTCTTGCTCCCCCTACCGCCCAGCCATCATCGTGCTCCAGTCCCCCATAATCTGCTATGAACAAAAGATGCCTAATCACAAAAATTGCGAACAAAAAAATTATAATAACTCTATTCCTGTGCATACTAAAAATATTGGCATAAAAAGCGTGAGAGCACTATGAAAAAAGATGTCTCTTTTCTGGCCATAAAGCTTCCGCAGTGGCAATCAGCTCTTGTTGTTCTGTCACTTTATCCAGCTGCTTTAATCTACGGATTAAAATAGAATAGAGGCAATAATCTTTCAATCCTTGATTAAGTAGGTGGTATCCTGCTGCAAGGGAATCTGTTGCAGATCGCTCACTGTTTTTTACCAAAAATTCACAAATTTGATACTCTTTACTGGAATGCATTTCTGAGGTAAAGTGTTGAAAAAAATTTTTGGCCGCTTCCTCAAAATTAAATTCGATTAAATTTTGAATGACATAGAGAAGCTGCTTAGAGTCGTTTGGAGATATCGTTCGTGCGCGTTCAAAAAGATTCATGGCCTTTTCAAAATTGTTATTATTAAGAAAGTAACGCCCACAAATAATCAATCCAGCACAAATATACTTGGATGCATCTTTAGTCTTAAACTCTGAACTCATAAAAGCGTTGTAGTAGTCATCGATATCATTAAAATTATTTGTTTGCACCGAGAGGCGAATCAGTTTTGTAAGACGGTCAGCATTGATAGAAAAAAATTTTATCATCTCTCTTAAAAGTTCATAGGCCTCTTGATAGCGACTTTCTTTGTAAAGTAGGCCAAAGAGGCCTTGCAAACACTTATAGTGAATATGATTATAGGCAATCCCCTCACGGTAGCGTTCTTCTGCATTTTTGATGGCGTTTAACATTAGTTCTGCTTGAGCATAATAGTAACACGCAAGCACTGGAGTATCATGCAAAGGTAATGCTCTTTTAAAAAAATCGATTGCCTGATTAGGTTGTTCTAATTTCAAGAAACTTTTTCCCTTTGCAATCATACGCAAATATTGGGAAGGAACGATTTTATCTTGAATAATCGTTTGCAGTTGGCCGTTAAATAAACCTTCGCTATAAGGTTTTAAAACAAAGGCATCCAGCTCTTCTTCTATGGCCCTGGAGATTAAAGCATGATCATTACAAGCGGTTAATAAAATAAAAATTGTTTGTTCATAATCTGGATTTTTTTTAAACTCTTTCCAAAGATCAAAAACGCTTTTATCTGCTATTGCCTGTTCAGAAAATAATAAATGGGGTTTGCTGCTTTGTAAAATTGCAGTAATTTCAGTGTAGCTCGAAAAACTTTTAATGTTTTTTTCAGACACTCCTAGGCCCATTAAATTTTGCACTAAACGCAAACAAGAAGAGGGACTCGCATCTATCACAAACACGATGGCCTTGCTAAGAAAATCTTTGACCTTTTCCTCTATAGAGATAGATTCAAGGGCCTCCTCCATGCCTTCATCAATGTCTTGTTCCATACTACCCTTTTGTATTATTATAAAATCCCTTGGCACTTAAGAAAAAATTTTGCAATATTTACTTGCCTCTCTTCATACATCTGAAGAAACTGAGTTAGTTTATTTTTTTCATAAGCTAATAACTCAACATTACAGATTTCTCTCTTTTCTGTGTCCTCATAAATACCAACGATTTTTCCTTCCGTCTCCATCTCTAAGCTCGTCACACCATAAATACACTTAATGCGATTTTCTACTGCACTCCCCATGGCAAACTGCTCTTTTGCAATGGAAAGAATTAAAATATTGTCAATAACGTCATGCAAATTCACCAGCATAAAATTTTTCTCATTTTTTAGTGACATGGTAATAGTCACTGCCAAGGGAGTTACGCTCAACTCACCTGCAAGCCTTGCTTTAAAGTCGTTACACTCCTTAAAGGAAGACATAGTGGGCCGATCAGTAGACCCCTGACCAGAAAGCATGTACCCAGCAAATGGATCTGTTTGTGTTGTTGCCGAAAATCCCCCCCCTTGTGAATTTTCAGCAGAATTTGAAACCTTTCCAATCCAAGGACCTGTAGCAATTTTATCGGTACTATTTTTTCCGTTAAGAAGTGCAGCAGCTGCTACACGATTGTCTTTTTGGAACTCTATCTCAAAATCAAGGTCCACGCTCCCTTCCTCTATATCCGTCACTGTCTCCGTCTCCGTCTCTGTCTCTTGATCCCGTGATGCAACAGCAAGCAATTGCTCTGTTCTTTCCCCCTCTGTTTTTTTCATATACTTAGAATCCATTGACTCTTCCATGATAGCAGTTTTTGCCAAAGCAAATCTGGAATCATCACAAAGGCGTAGCACACCCTCTTTTTCTTCAAACCTTACCGCCCAAATTTTCTCTTTTTCTTTGAAAAATAGCGCGGGAGAGATTCCCATAAATTTCCAATAGTTTTTTTTCCAAGTAAACTTGGGTTGCTGTCCATAAAAAGTCCAGCGTCCTTTATGTTCAATAAAAAGAAATTGCTCTTCAAGTGCGGGAATCCACTCCCAAAAAGCTTCCTTACTAAGATTGGCCATCTTACTCAAAACTTTGTCGGATCTTTTTATTTCTAGCCAACGACCAGCATAAGGACTAGGCCCCAGCATTTCAATTACCCAATGTCCTCTCACTATACGCGGTTTGTCCTCTTTATAATTAATCCAGCAATCACTAGAAAATTGATCTAAAGCTTCACAAATCTCCACTACATTCTCAGTACGTGCTCTTTGCTTAGTAAGAGTGGTTTCTCTTTTTTTAAGATTGGTGCTAACAGCTTTACAAAAAATACTCATCTTATAGTCAAAGGTTTTCACCATAATGGCCTTAGCAAACAACTCAGAGACACCATTTTTTATGAGCTCATTGTCGAGTTGGTTTGTTCCCATATAGTTAAAGCCCGCAAGTTTAATTAAACCTTGCTGAATCATTTTTAGATTGCTTTTACAGAAGGTTAAAAAATCTAAAAGTTCGTTTTTATTTTTAATAGAAAAGAGTACTATGCCAGCAATTTTTTCCGCAAAATATTCAGTGGCCATAAAAGCAGACGGCGCCTCTGTAAATTCATAAAGAGCAGTCTCTTTATGTTGCTCCATAAATTCCATGAAAATTTCAGGGGTAACACTTGGGCAATAAAATAAAACATTAATTTTTTCTTGCGAATTATTACTCATGCTCCCTATCCAAAATTTAGCTAAAAAGTATCAACATTTTACTGCAATCTAAATTATAGATGAAAAACAGAGCAAATAGTGTATGGAAAAATAGGTGCCCTTAAAAAAATAACAAAGCAGAACACTCAATTATTCACCACTTTCACCATCTCTCACACATTAAAGCGAAAAAAAAGTACATCTCCATCACATACTACATATTCTTTCCCTTCTACGCGCAACTTTCCACGCTCACGCAGCTTTTGCTCACTTCCAAGCTCTACAAGATCCTCATAGCGATAAACCTCTGCACGAATAAAACCACGCTCAAAATCACTATGAATCACTCCGGCCGTCTTAGGAGCAGTGTAACCCCGTGGAAAAGTCCAGGCACGCACCTCTCGCTCGCCAGCGGTAAAAAAAGTCTCTAAATTTAAAATCTCATACCCGGAAAGAATGAGGCGATTTAATCCTGTCTCTTGCAATCCAAGCTCGCGCATAAACTCTTGGCGCTCTTCCTCGCTTTCTAAAAGAGAGATCTCTTTTTCAATCTGCCCTGAAATCACCACTGCTCTTGCGCCTTCACTCTTGGCATGCGCTTCTACTATTTGCACATACTTATTCTTAACTCCACTCGTATAGGAGGCCTCATCAACATTACACACATAGAGTTGCTTCTTTTGTGTTAGCAAATGCAAGTCTGCTAAGAGCAACTCTTCCTCTGGTGAAAGCATCATCAAGCGTACCCCCTCCCCCTTTTGCAAAGACTCTGACACTCGTTTTAACAACGGGAGTGAGCGTTTGGCATTTTCTTGCACCTCTTTATCTTGTGACTTTAAGAAACGATCAAGATTTTGCATGCGCTTCTCAACACTCTCTAAATCGGCCAAGGCCAACTCAAATTGAATGGTTTTGATATCAGAGAGGGGATCAATCATCCCATGCACATGCGTAATATTAGCATCATCAAAGCAACGAACAATATGTGCTATAGCATTGACCTGGCGAATGTGAGCAAGGAACTTATTTCCAAGTCCCTCACCGTCAGCGGCACCTTTTACTAGTCCAGCAATATCCACAAACTCCACCGTTGTAGGAATAGTGATTTTCGGTTTGAGGACATTTGCAATCGCCTTGAGTCGCGGATCGGGCACATTCACAATTCCAATATTTGGATCAATGGTGCAAAAAGGGTAGTTCGCTGCCTCAGCGAAGGTTGAAGTGAGTGCTGAAAAGATTGTCGATTTGCCAACATTGGGCAGTCCCACAATTCCAATATTAAGCGCCATAGTAACTCCAAAGTTTTGAATAGTAGTAAAATTTATGTGTTCGCATAAAAAGCTTAGTAATATTCTACCAAAAAAAGAGACTAAACTACGGATTAATTTTATCCGATATCGATTGCAAGGATATAGCTAGGCATTTAAGGCATTTAAGGCATTGATGCCTGGTAAAATCTAACTAGATTTTATTGATGGCAAAAAGAGGTGAGAATGAAAGTTTGCACTATCCTCATTATCGTCCTAAATACTGTGCTAATTTCCCTTCCCCTTGGCGCCATTGAAAGCACTACCATCATGGGCCCACACAACATCCCGATCTGTGCTTACTACTCTTCGGCAAACTCAAAAGCAGCAGTTGAATCTGTACTCTTCGAGCTTACCAAGATGCTGGAGCACTTCTATTATCTTGTCGATCCCAACAGCTTAACACAGATCAA
Source organism: Oligoflexia bacterium (assembly GCA_015231955.1). Classification (GTDB taxonomy): domain Bacteria; phylum Bdellovibrionota; class Bacteriovoracia; order Bacteriovoracales; family Bacteriovoracaceae; genus JADGAN01. Next base: position 159,124 of record JADGAN010000004.1, read on the forward strand.
CTGCATCACTCCTTGTGCTAATGGTGACGCTGCTAAATGCAACTTGAACGGCCTAGACACTTTGATTATTCCTGCTTATTGGGAAAAATCTGCAGATAACAGCTACTCCTTTTCTATACTGCTCAAACATCTTCTGTTTGGACATAGCTGCAAAGCGTGTGCAGAAATCATATTGGCCGAGAGTGATAAGGATTTCTCCACAAAAAAAATGCCGCTTCCCCTCACTTACAAGGCCATTGTGGATCATGAGTTTGCACACTTATTGCTTGATCAATATTTAAATCAAGTGGTGCAACGAGATCCCACCAGCTATCCTATACTCTCCCAATATATCGCTCTTCAAAACAGAGCAAACTCTTGCTCCAAGGAGTACAATTATTACCGCGAAAAATTTTCTGAGTGGTACAATTATAAAAGTTCATGGCCCTCTTTTCCCTTTAAACTCTTAGCAGAAAGCTACTATGGGTATCATGTGGTCAAAGGAAATTTCCAAAGCATACGCAGTCGCCGCAGCATCAGCGAGACACTGCTGATCAGTGTGAACTCCCACTCTGAACTCTTTGCCGACCTCATCGCAGTTTTAGAGCAAGATGACCTTGATGCCATTCCCAAGACACTGGAGGAGAGCTCTTCTTACCAGCAAAGCAATCGCAGTTTTAATTGCGATCACCACTTAAATCTTGAACACTTTAAGCTCACAGAGGACCTCGAGCATCAACTGTTTGCTCCTGTACGCTGTTATCTTGGAAAAAAAATCAAAGAGAGAAGCAGCAATGGAAAAAGCTTTTCTGCAAAAGAAAAAGAGGAATTTGTGATGCTCTTTCTTCCTATTCTCTTCGAACATATGGAGGAGGTGGGGGCAAAAATATCGCAGCAAAAAGAACTCTCTCCCGCTTATTTCTCTGAGAGCAGCATCGATCTCAATCAATCTTTTTTAAAGAAACTTCAAAGGAAATTTCACTAGCACTTTGCTCAAGTATTATTTATTTAAATTTTTCATTGAAAAGATCCTATCCAGTCCACCTTTACGCATGATAAATTTTTTTAGTAACAACTGTTTTGCTGAAAACTTAATTTGTAGATGATATTACAAGGCAACTGGAGGTATTTTCAATGTCCAATAAAACCCAAGAAGAACTGGCAGAAGAGCTTGCCAAATTAAAAGCTGAAAATGAGGAGCTCAAAAAAAATGCAAGAGTGAAATCTTCTCCCGGACAAATTTCTTATCGAGTCAGTGAAAAAGGTGGCGTCTCGGTTTACGGATTAGGCCGCTTTCCTGTGACACTCTATAAAGAGCAATGGAAAAGATTATTAGAGAGGGCCGAGGATATTAAAGCGTTTTTAAAGGAGAATGATCATCTTTTGAAGAACAAGGATTAGCTCCATTGCGAAAATTTACCTTTCCTAAGATTCTAAAATCCCCTATTTTTACTGTCGTCTCTTCTTTATCAAAATAGTTCAAGAGCATCAAGGCGGTTTTACGGTTGGCAGAAATCAACTCTCGAAATTCAGCGACAGTGATGCCTCTATGTTTCAAGGGCAAGGAGTTCAGCTCCTGAATCAATTTTGTACGAATGAACTCTAACCTCGAAGTAAGATAAACCCCCTTCTCAACAATTTTGCCATCCCCTAATAGTGCTAGTTTGTTGTTCGCAATCAGAAAATCAAAGAGTTGATGTAACTCCCCTTGATCAATCTTTTGCAATCTAGGTAATGCCTCTAAAATTTCTTGCACTAAAAAGACAATGTTATCCTCTTTCTTTAAGAGTTCTCTTTCAATCTCGCTTCCAAAATCTTGCATCTCTTGTTTTAGCTTGTTCCAAACCTCCATATGATAATACTCTTTGACCAAGGGACAAAAATAAATTTTCTGCAACTTTTCCATCAAACCCAAAATAAAGGTTGTGGGAGCAATATCTCCTAGCACGCCCACTTCTATCGAAACTAAGTATTGATGAATTGCGATACTTGTCACACCTTTAGGCATCTGTTTTTCTTGCTTATTTGCATGGAGATTTAAATAGTCCAAAATACTCTCTTGCACCCTCAGATAATTTTTTCCAGAGATAAAACTATTCTGATTAAAAAAGAGCACACTATCTTCATCAATAACTGAGGGCAAAGTCTGTAATTCTGCAGCAAAACGCTCTAGCAACGACTCTTCAATATTAAGGCGATTGCCTAGAGTTGCTATGGAGACAACATAATCGTGCTTTTTTAACTCTTCACTTACCCACTCTTTAGGCCCTCCCTCTATGCGCTTTCTCAGTTTTTTCGCAACCTCCTCTACTGCCATGTTTGACCGCTGTAACTGCGATAATGGAAAAGGGTCAATCACCTTCCCCCCTCCCAAAATCTCTCCAGTATCCAAATGCCCCAGTAAGAAGCGATCGTTTCTAAAGAGATACAAAGGCCGATCACTCCCCAGTTGAAAAAGATCACAAGTTGCACACTCCTTTTCCTGAATCGGCATCAAGCTAACTGTTGCCTCCTGGCCTAAAGAGAAAAACTTGCACTTACTCACCTCCGCAAGCGCCACGCTTTTATTCCAAATAACATAAGCATCCATTTCTAGAGTTTGCGCATAAGCTTGACTTAGCAACACATCTCCACACTTGAAATCACTAGCGGCATAATCACTTACATTGAGCGATGCTCGTTCTCCCGCTACTAACAAATCTTGTTCCGATCCGTATTGCTTGATGTTCTTGATTTTAACTCTCTTTCCGCTATTCCCTAAGTGTAAATTTGATCCTTCGGCAATTTTACCACTGGCCAAAACTCCGGTGACTACGGTACCAGATCCCAACAAGGAGAAGGATCGATCAATAACAAAACGACCAATGCGAGCACCACTTTCATGATCCACACTATGAGGATTACTCTGCTCGCTGTTAGCGTGTAAAATATGCAGCAATAAATTGAAAATACCGCTTTCCAACTGTTTTATGCCAACCTTATACTTCGCACTGATTTCAAAGATGACCGCCCCTTCTAAAAATGTACCTTTGGTTAGCTCTGCAATGGCAGCTTTTAACTCCTTAAGCCCCCCTTCATTTGCAACCAAGTCAAGTTTAGTAATCACCACCATTGCATATTTCACTCCTAAAAGTGAAAATAGTTTAAGTTGTTCTTTGGTGTGGGCAGTAATCCCTTGATCAGCAGCAATGACCAAAAGGAGCATATCTACTTTTAGTGCACCTATGATCAAATTCTGGATATAATCCTTATGTCCTGGTAGATCGACCACACTTAAAGCAAACTCCTCGCCTCTTTGTCGATTGTCTTCTATGGTAATAATCGTTTTTTTCATCCAGGCATACATGGAGGTAATAGTAGTACCGCGTTTTTTTTCATCTAAGTGAGTCTCAGCATTTTTTTCAGTTAACTCCTCAACTAATGTAGATTTTCCATGATCAGTATCTCCAGCAACCGCCATGATCAGTGACCTTCTGGCATTCTTTATGTCGGAATAGATCATCAACAACTCCTTATAGTAAAAACAGTCACCCATCTAAAGTGCAAGGTGAATTTTTCTTCGTCCCTTTGCTAACTTCTTAGCATCTGGAAAATATTTATTAATAATTTTTTTCATAAGTCCACTTCTCTTGGCCTTGTTTAATGCCAGCTCCAAATCTTTTTTATACTTCCCACCCGATTTTGAAAGATAAAAAATAAAATCGCTGTCATATACAAAAAGTAATTTTTTTTCAATAATAAGCCCGCTCGCCTGAGGTAGAGTGCTCTCTTTTATAATCTCATTGACTCCTCGAGAGAGGTAATCAATTCCACGATTTTTTGCCGCTACCATCAGATAAAGTTCTGGATCCCAAGAACCATCTTTCTCGTAAAATTTTAAATCATTTTTTTTCCAAACATCGACATCAAACCACCCCTTAGCAAAACCGGCGACTTTATTTAATTTTCTAAAATCCTCTAAGTTTTTTACTTGGCCATAAGCGTGTTGCTCTTCCGCTGGGATAAGCAGTATACGCTGGCCAATTAACCCACCAGAGATCCCCACCTCAACCGGAATGTACTTATCGTCCCGCTCCTTAGAGCGAATCAGCCAATGAATATTAACTGCATCATCCCTCTCCAGCATTGTCAGCACTCTTTGAGTGGTAACATTATCCCCAAGCGAATTGATTTTAGGAATAAAACCGGCACTTTTTAGAGACTCCTCCAGTAGTTCCTGCATAAAAAGAAACTGACTGGTATCATAGGAGGACATCGTAAGTTCAACCACCTTTTTTGCACGCCCAGTTTGCGCGCCTGTTAACGTTGGCATAAAGAAAAAACAGAAGACCAGGCAAAGGCCCCACAACAACTTTCCCAAGCTATTTCTCATGATTAACTCCTTAACTTAAGACTATCCTCTCAAAAAAAATAGACACCCTCAATAATTTTCATTTTATCCTTAAGAATAACCCGGGAATAAGTGATAAAATTCGTTAATTTTTTTGACCTTCTGAAAAAAGCACCGATAAAGTTTCCAGCTTGACTATTACTTATCATTATCAAGGAAGCTAGCTTGGAAAAAAAAGTAAAAAGCATCAAAGAAGACTACTGCAAATTTACAGAAATAAGCGGGGAGCATCCTTTTCAAGAGGCGATGAAGGATGCCAATGCCTTTGTCACTTATGAGGCCCGCACCATAAAAAATTGTTCTGTGCTTTTCTTCAATTTTGATCTTGCAAAAGAGATGGGCCTGTTACCCAAGGAGCATCCTCACTATTTGAATAACGAACTGATTGATGCGATCTTAGACACCTTTGCGATCACCATCATTAATGAGTATGATATCTCTCACCATACCACTTTTGATCCTGCAACTAAAAAACCACACCGCTATATGGCCACCCGCTATCTTCAACTTCAGCACCCCAACAAAAAAGGAAAAACTTCAGGAGATGGTCGCTCCATTTGGAATGGATGCCTCCGTCACAATGGAAAAACTTTCGATATCAGCAGTTGTGGTACGGGGGCCACTTGCTTAAGTCCTGCCGCTGCCATCGAAGGAAAATTTTTTAAAACTGGCGATCCTTCTGTTAGTTATGGCTGTGGAATGGCAGAGATCAGCGATGGCTATAGTGCTGCAGTTTTGAGCGAAATTTTTCATCGTAGCGGCATCAATACCGAACGAACACTGGCAATTATCGATGTTAAAAATGGTTGTGGCATCAATGTTCGAGTAGGAGAGAATCTGATTAGACCTTCACACTTCTTCTTGCACCTAAAGCAAGCAAACCATAAGGCCTGTAAAAGTATTAGCGATTACTATATCGATAGAGAGGTCAGCAACCATCACCTCATCCTAAAAAGCAATCAAAATCGCTACCTGCAATACCTTGAGCACACTGTTGAAATTTTTGCTAAAATTGCAGCACAATTTGAGAGTGAATACATCTTTTGCTGGTTAGCATGGGATGGTGATAACATCCTCGCCAATGGTGGTATCATCGACTATGGATCGGTAAGGCAATTTGGCCTTTTTCACCACAAGTACCGCTACGATGATATCGATCGCTTCTCTACCAATATCATAGAACAAAAACGAAATGCCAAATATATTGTCCAAACCTATATCCAATTGATCGATTTTATCATGAGTGGCAGCAAGAAAAACATCAAGCTCTTTGCCAAGCATCCCCTCTTAAAACTTTTTGATGAAATATATGAAGAAGAGAAAAAGCTGTATCTCCTGCAAAAGATCGGACTAAGCGAAGAGAAGTCCAAACACTTACTCCACGAGCATAAAAAAATGATAGAAAAGTTTCAAAAATCTTTTTACTACTTTGAACGGCAAACCAGCTCTAAAGGAGAGGTCAAAGTCGCCGATGGAATTAATCGTAACGCTATTTTCTGTATGCGCGACCTCTTACGCGAACTAGCACAGCACCACCTGCAAACAGAAGTACCACTAGCAACGAGTGAGTTCTTGCGCTTAATGAAATCCACCTACGCCACTAATAAAGATATGGCGATCACCCCTTATCGCATTTTCCATGCCAGCAGGTTGCAAAAATATTACCTGCAAATCATCAAACTTTCCAAAGAGAGTGTTGAAAACATCGCTTTAAGAGCTATGATCATCAACAAACCTGATCGTACCACAGGCAACGCCATTATCATTATGGCCGATGAAATGATCCGTAAGAAAAAAGATTTAGATTTTGATCAATTTAATAAGATTACAGAGAGTTTTATCAAAGAGCAGACACTCTATAAGCACCACCTCGACTACAACTACCACCAAGAGTACCAAAACATCAGCAAGAGTAATTCCAAGCTCACTAAGCAAAGCGATACCAATATTCTGCTGTTTCCCCTCCTGCATGGTAAGAACTCAGGCCACCCGGAAAAGGAGTTGCACCCAACCACTCCCGCCAAAGGCAAAACAAGTTCTATTGGAAAAATCATCAAGAAGTTACTACGAATTGTGCATGATAATCGTGAGAGCGTCTAATCTCGAAAATGGAGTGGTTTAACGGCCCCTTACTCTTGATCTTGCTGGTAACGCTTTTTGGTCGCGTAGATCACATTTTTTCGAAGATAGTTACGATAGGCACACATCCGCTCTGGATAAAGCACACCATAGTAGCTCTCGCGAAAATTAACGTCCAACTCGGAAACCACAGGCAAGTTTAATTCCCTCCGTACCACATTCCACTCACTCTCTGCATAAGCACTCCTACACGTATTCCAAAAATCTTCACCGCCTCTATTCCAGTTTAGCCCTTGGCGCGTTCCAAAGGGCAGTGCCAACAAAATGGCACAAGCTTCACCAAATTTACTCAGATACTCTTTATTCGCGCTATCCTCTCTTGCTAAATCACCCCACTCACTAGTTACACTCACTAGCGGTGAACGCAAAGGTTCAAAACTCACAAAGACGCTTAAGTTATCACGCACTACCGCTTGCGCCGACTCCCGCTCTTTGATCGCCTGATTGTAATTTACATTTTGCGTCTCCTGCTCTTCCGCCAATTTTAAAATCATATCCTTCTCCCGCAATACCATCATCTCCTCTTCTCTTGGCGATAGTAGCCCCAACTCCACACGCACATTTAAATCAGTTTTTAATACCTCTGAAATACGTGCTAAAAAATAGAGTGTGCGATCGGTAGAAAAGCGTAGTAATTTGGAGATGCGACTAATGCGAGCTCGCGCACTATCACTATTATTATTGAGGTTTAACAAAATCTCCTGCACTAGCGCTTTGGTTTCACACGCAAGTCGCATCTGTACCGGCGTTGCCTCTTTATTCCTTTTAAGCCCAAGGTAATTTTTTAGTCCAACCTTCACCTCCAATTGGCCGCTGTTTAGACTAATATCCTTGCAGGCATCTGCACCCTCTGGATAGTGCAGGTATTTTTTCAAAAGCTCGATACTTTCATCTAAAAATTTATTAACACGAACCAGTCCCTTTTCCGCCGAAAGCTTGTAGGGAAAATCGGCGTTTTTGGCCTTACTCAAAAGCACCTCGGGATCACGAATACGTTGGCGAATTAAATCGTTATCAATGTCGGCATTCACTTTGCTAAAAATAAACTCAATTCTTCTTCCGACCACACTTAAAATTTTTCCCAAAACATCATCGGTAAAACGATCACTCACCCCATACTTTTGCTTAACGTAGTCGATAAAAAGTTGCAACTTATCACAATAACCGCCACCAGGACATTGCGGTGGCATTTGCGGATAGTTCTCAAAATTATTGCCATCAGGAGGTGTGATTAAAACGTAAGCAATCACCTCCGGCATAAATCTTGCTGTAAAATACAACTGCCCAAGAGCATAGGGGTTCCCCATATCCATTTTGGCACTCTTCTCGATAAAACCCATGCCACTACTTTGAGGAAAAGTGCCCCCCATAATCATGGAAATCATCGCCACCGCATTGGTAATAATATTTAATTTTTCACCCGAACCTTCATTAAACTGCTCCTCGATCTTCTTATAAGATCCCAAAATTTGATTTTGAATCATTTCTGCGGCATTAACCTTGGCCAATAACTCATTTTGCTCCTGCGCATCGCTACCCGACGAAGGCGGCAACCCTCGATGCAAAGTCTTGATCCAATTTTGAATCACCGGTACCGAGTTTGCCTGAACATCAATGCCTTTCCAAATCTCTCCATCGCCCGCGGCCCCTCCTCCGCGCTCCAAACGCCCAATGATCTTTTTTACCATAGCAATCTCATCACTCTTCTCACAGTAGAAGTTTGACTGCATCTCCACCATACACATAAAGGAGTGGTAGACCAGGCGCTTGTTTAAAAGCTTAATATACTTTTCCCAGCGATACTGAATAATAAAAGTGGTGAGCGAGGTAATCAAATTGCCAACGATGCCACCCACACCTCCCCAGATAGGATTCACCGTTACCACCGAGGCCACCGCTCCCGTCACATTGACAATGCCCGAGAGTACCATCGAGGCCAACTCCGGTTTACTCATGAAACAGTCGTTTAAGGTGGCCGCACTCTGTACAATAGTGGAGATTTGCCCTGCTATGTTTTGAAGCGAGTAAGTTAACAGCTCATCTTCGCGAGTGCCTCGAGAGACTGCCATCTGTGCTCTGGTCACAATTTGCGAGGTCTTGGCGCTGATGATCTTATTCATCCAGTAACTCTTCTCATCAGCATCACTAGCAGAACGATAGGCCATATCGAGTTGTTCAAGTTCAGCATTAATCCCGACCAACTCATGCTCTTGACTCCGTCCCTCTTTATACATCTCCATGTACTTCGAAACATTTGCTAGTGCCGCCAACGTTTGATCATTAATCTTACAATTCTCGCTGTCCCTTAAAATTTTAATATTGGCAATAAGTGCTTGTGTCTGTTGAAGCGCTATTGAGGTATTTTGACCAACAAAAGAGCAACTTCCCGAATAAGCAAAAAGAGCTTTTGGAGCAAACAAACTGGCGATGAACAAAAAAAGGATTAATCCCCATCTCCCCGATCGGGTATAGATTTTAATGCTGATTTTCATTGAAAACAAGGCCTCCGCTTACTTAACCTTCTCTAAGCTAACGCCCTCTTCTTGCATTTTTTTGATCCATTTTTCTGGATCTTTCTCAAAAACCCCTTTACAAGAGGAGCAGCAAAAATAGACCCTATTCCCTTTATAATCGGCATAGAGCTTCTTATCGATGGCGTTCTTCATGACTGGGCAAAGGGTTTGCACCTTATCCTTTGCTTTCTCTTCTGCTGCAACTGTTACCTCCATGGTAAACGTTAGCAACAAAATTACTGTGGTAATGCTTAATAGTAAAAAACGCATAACTTTTCTCCTCCTTCCTATTCTCTTTGAATTATATTAGCATAGTTTTTTGCATCCTCTATGACAAATTTTGTAAAAAGAACCCTCAAGTTTGAATGGAATATTCATGATAAAAGTAGGACTCGCCACTAAGACAGTAGCTTTTTGTTATGTTTTTTTATGCAAATAGGGACTGATTTTCTGCGCCCCAAATACTTTGATCGCTTCTCGAATGTTGTGGCCTCTACATAGCAATTTAATATTCTCCACATCATTGGAACCATCAATACTGTAAGGTTTACAATGCTCAAACTCCAGTGAATTTTTCATCTTACACCTATCGCCATTTACGTGAGAGCGGTGTTCACACTGTCCTCCTGCTCGTAATAGCACCGCCCGTTTTACTTCTGTCGGAATAAAGCGACTCTTTGCTTCTGGCACTGCCTGTACTGGCATAGGTTCTCCGCCGGCGGGTGGATTTGCAGGCACTTTTTTGGAAAGCTCTGTTCGCGCCTTTGCAAGTAGTTGCTGGCAGCAAAGAAGTTCCTCTTTAAGGGAAGAAACTTCATCATGTTCATCACACAGTTTATTCAATATTTTGCTTTGATCTTTAGTTCCCATCTCATGAGAGATGTGTTCGATCTTAGTATAAGTCTCTTCATTTACGACCAGGTTGTAGGTTTTGGGTCTAGGATTACTTCTTTTTGCATTCAAGGCCTCCTGGGTAGCACGAGCACTTTTACCTTGCATCTCTTCGATGATCTGGGTCTTTTTTTGAGAGGTCAATTGCTCGTTGTTCTCTTTTTCTTCCGCAACAAAAAATCGTTGAATCATGGCGGCCGATGATAAAGTTAGTTGCCCGCTTTCAATCTTCTCACTTACGCCGAGATTTTGACCAAGAAGTCTCATGGCGTTTACTCGAACACTTGCTTCGGAATCGTTGTACTTTAAAATATCGGTGCAGAAAGCAAATAACGACTGACAATTATAGTCTAGGAAAATTTTTTCATGATCAATTTTCTGGAGATTTGTAAGCACTAATAAAGTAAATTGCTGCTCTTTTTTTACATAAAGGATTGTCTCTTCAACTAATTTACTATGCTTCATAGTCGCCTCCAATTTTTTTATTAAGAAAAAGTAGCTAGGTAACATTAGACCATTTCATTAAAGATGTGAAGGTGAAAATAGATTTTTTCAGAGGTAAAAAAGACATTTACGTAAGCGTAAATTTAAAAACGATCATTCACTAAATTTCATTGTAATCAGATCATAGTGCCAACTTAATCACTCAGTTTACAAAGAAGAGTGACACCTCTCTTGAAATGTTCCGATAGTGCCTCAAAAAATACACACCCTTCACCTGATGTTTTTTTGTCTCTACTTTTTCACAAAAGATAACTAGCTGATAATTTTGTATTTTCAAAAAATAGATTTTTTTTACATTTGAAAAAGGAGTATTTGATCATGAAACATTTATTTATTAAGTTTTTTTTCTCTGCAGTAGCATTGGATTCATCCATTCCAATTCAGGTGCTTTTGCATCTAATGACTATGCCTCATGCGAAAAACTGCTAGCAGGTGGTGTGTTTAACATTATGAAAACCAACAATGCAGAAGAGCATGAGCTGCTCATGGCAGATGAGTTTTGTAAAACAGAGAAGAGCGATTCTTCATCTATTTCTAATTTTGATCAATTCTCAAGTGATTATGCAGATGCAATGGTCAGTAACTACTATGATAAATCATTAGATAGCAGCTCCTATGATGAAGATGTAAAGAGTGCTATGGCCTCTGGAAAATACGGTATGTATAAAGCAAATATCTCAGGTGGCGCTAGTAAAAAATCTTACCGTGATGCTGAAGTTTCTGAGCAAGCACAAATGCATAGCGATCTAAAAACTAGTCTTGTTCATTCGATGAAAAAAGATCAAGCTTCTATGGAATCCCTTTTTAGTCAAAATTGTGGAAGGAGTGCTTATGCGGAAAGATCAAAAAAAGCTGCAACCTTAGCGCAACAATCCGGATCTTCTGTTATTACACGTGCCTATGTCGACTGTGTCCGGTTAGTGACTGAACGGTTAGTAGCTGCCGATAAGCTAACAATGGAGACTCTACAAAATGGACTCTCTACAACACTAGTCCGTGAAGATAGTGAACTTTTTAACCTCCTTATTTTTTGGAAACACCAAGATGGTGATGTCACCATTCCAAAATTAACGATCAAGTATGATCCTCGTGCTTTAACAATTATGCAAGCAACCGTAAATGGATCATTGCCTCCAGACAATATCACCGTTGATGCAGTAACGTCCAACGGAAGATCTCTTGCGAAAGTTATTCCCATTAAAAAAGAAAGTCCTGCATCAGAATCCTCATGTGCTCCTCATAAAAATGCAGAGCTGAATAACTCTGGTTTAACCATCAATGGAGTAAAGGTTATAGATGCAAAAGGCAATTAAAAGCCAGCATACTCTCCATCATGAATTTTTAAAGAACTCCCGACCGGTGTCATAATTGGGTTATACTCGAACAGCTCTTTTGTTAAAAAAATACCTCCATTACCACTACAAAGATTGTCTTTGGTCAGCTGCTCGACTAAAAGCCATTCTCGATAAAAGTAGTCGCGATTTTTAATCTTTATGAAATAGACTCCCTCTTGCCCTTGCAGCTGCTGTAGCATGATCACCTCATCATATTCTCTTTGAAGTATATGGGCACAATTCTTTGCATCCTCTAGGGCAAATTTTGATAAATCCAGTAGTACTCCCCCAGGTTGCTCTCCATTGCAAAATCCCTTGTCTCCTTCATTGTTGGAATAGACTGCAGTGACGGTAAAGCCTGCACTACCCGCTTCACTCTTGGTGGGCATTAAGTAGATACACAATTTTTTTTCTCCATTAAAAAGATTGGCCCTGAAAGTTGCTCCTTGAAAATTGCAGTAAAGATGTAAACTATAAAGAGTAGCAGGATAAGTGCCAATCCCTCGGTCTCTCAAGGCGGCGGTAATCTCCTCCTGTAAATGGTGATAACTATCCTCCTGTAAAATAAGCGCTAAATTGTCTGTAAAGCTTGCCACCTTGGTTTTACTATCCTCCCCTGAAACCCAACATGCACCACTCTCCAAGGAGTCCACCTCGATACTTTTGGCCAAAAGTTCAAAACTGATGAAGGTTAACGCCATCACCAGTAGTGCCAACAAAATCATTTTATCTTTTGATGCCTGATTCATAAAAAACCTCCTGCTCACACTTTTTCGGTCAGACATTTTTAATCTTTAGTTTTTTACTCAACTTTCCGATATAAAGATTACCCTACCAGCGATTAGCACAAGCATAAGTGAGGCAGTCTGATTATGAGTCTAAATACCAATGCACTTTGGAAGCTATTACAAGAACTCTCCACCAAAAAAGGCCTTAACGAGATCGCCATCAATGGTAGCGACACCATCTTTGTGGAAAAAGATGCACGCTTTTTCGCTCTTAATGCCAAAATCAGTGCAGAAGAGATCTTTGATTTTTCTCAAGAGGTGGCAAAACTCAATGGCAAGGAGCTCTCTGAAAATGCTCCCCTGTTTGATGGAACTCTTGCTGATGGCTCTCGAATCAATATCATCTACCCACCCTATGCCAAACCCACTCCCATTATTACTATTCGCAAATACCGAAGTGATATTCAAAGTTTTGAGGCCTCTCCAGAAATTTTTAATTTAAGTCCACAGTGGATCACTTTTTTAAAAGCGGCGGTTCGTGCACGCATTAACCTACTGGTCTCCGGTGGCACTGGCATCGGTAAAACCACTTTTTTAAATCTACTACTGCAAGAGATCTCCCGTGAAGAGCGGGTCATCACCATTGAAGACACTAGGGAGATTCACTTCAAAATCCCCAACCTGATTCACCTCGAATCGGGAGTCAATCGCCCTTTAGGCATTCGCGATCTGCTTCGAAACGCTTTACGCATGCGGCCCGATCGTATCATCATTGGAGAAGTGCGAGGAGGAGAGGTCTTTGATCTCTTACAAGCGATGAATAGTGGGCACGATGGTAGTATGACCTCCATTCACGCTAGTAACGCCGCCGATGCTTTAAAGCGCATCACCACGCTCTATCTGCTTGCCGGTTACGATGTTCCTCAAAAGGCGATTAAGGCGCAACTGGCGACCTCTTTAAATCTCATCATTCAACTGACACGCAATCGTGAAGGCAAGCGCATTGTTTGCGAGATTAGTGAGATTACAGGAATGGAGGGTGATAATCTTTTGCTGCAAAAGCTTGGCCTACTCGAAGAGGGACGCCTAAAAAGCAGCGGACTAGTTCCACAAATCGCAAAAAAATTAATAGAGAAAGGTGGACTGCCAGAGGATTTCTTTGCCCAAAATTTTTAAATTTTTAGTGCCCCCCTGTTGTCGCTTCCTTTGCAGGCATTACTATGGCGGCGGCTGCCCCGGGGTTTGGAGTTGCACTAACGCTCGCAGCTTCGCTTCCACTTCCACCTTCACCTCCACCTCCACCTCCGCCTCCACTAATCACTCCGCCACTCTCACGCGCTCTTCGCGCCCGCTGTCGTTCACGTAGCTCCGCGGCCCTCTTTACCGCTATCTCTTTATCAATTGCAGGTAGTTTCATCAATTGCCGAGGCCTCTCGGCCCCATAGACGGAGACTACAAAATCTTGTAAGGCCGGCTCCTCTTGAATGTAATCGAAAAGCCAATTGTACTTATAATAGGCATCGTGCTTGATCGCCGCTAGTCGTGCCTGCTCCTCTGTTTCATAGTAGATCGCATACATCACCATTCCATACACGCTCATGGTAATACCGTAGATACAGCCCTCTCCATAAAAAGCACAATCCACCGACGGAAACTCAAGCGTCGGCAAGATCACCTTTAAATTGGTATCTCCCACTGCATCGGAAGCCATCTTCCAAATCTGATCGCGGGTGTATACGTGCCGAGTGGTGCAGGAGAACAGTACGCTCATCAAAAGCAAAAACATCAAACAACCTCTCACCATAAAGCAATCCTCCATCTCATCTCCCTTACTCTTAAAGTATAAAGCGATTATTTTTGAGTTGACCATCACTATTTGATAAGGCCACTATTAGCGCATGAAAGTCTTGAATAAAGGAAAATTAAAAATCTTAAGTTGGTGCAATCTCCCCGATGAAGAGTGTTTAAAGCAGGCAAGCAACCTCGCCAATCACCCACTGGCATTTAAGCATATTTGCCTCATGCCCGATACCCATGTTGGATATGGCATGCCTATCGGTGGAGTGGCGGCACTTCAAGGGGCCATCTCCCCCAACATGGTGGGGGTGGATATTGGTTGCGGTATGTGCGCTGTCAAAACTTCAGTGGAGGCATCCTCTCTCACCACCCAAGAGTTGAAGAAAATCCTCGCACACCTGCGTGCAGCCATTCCCGTGGGATTCAAACACCACTCCAAGCATACCATACCGAAGGTTGATGAGCTCCCAAGCTTTGATCCCCACGCTCATCCGATTATCCGGCGTGAAGAGCGATCGATCTTAGAGCAGCTTGGAACACTCGGCGGGGGCAACCACTTCATTGAACTGCAAAAAGATACGGCAGGACTCCTCTGGTTCATGCTTCACTCTGGCTCTCGCAATTTAGGACTGCAAGTTGCCAACCACTACAATCAGCTCGCGATCCAAATCAATGAGCACAATATTCCCAAGGAGTGGCAACTCGCCACCCTTGCGAGCAACAAAGAGGCCGGCATTCTCTACCAGCAAGAGATGGATTACTGCTTAAAATTTGCAAAAAAAAATCGTCAAGTGATGGCCTCTAAAGTGCGAGAGGCGCTCAATGAAGTCCTCGGTAGCAAAAGCATCCAATTTTTAGAAGAGGTGAATATCCATCACAACTATGCGGCAAAAGAAGAGCACTTTGGAGAAAAAGTTTTCATTCACCGAAAAGGCGCCACCAGTGCACGCATGAGTGAAACTGGCATCATCCCTGGCTCACAAGGCACCTCCTCCTACATTGTCAAAGGGAAAGGCAATCCCCTCTCCTTTATGAGTTGCTCTCACGGCGCTGGTCGCGTGATGGGCCGAGAAGAGGCCAAACGCAGGCTAAACCTCGAAGTGGAACAGCAGCGCCTCGAGCAACAAGGAATCATCCATGCGGTTCGCTCCAGATCGTCGCTGGAAGAGGCGCCTAGCGCCTACAAAGATATTGATGAGGTGATGTCCCTACAGTCCGATTTAGTCGATATCGTTTATAAGTTACAACCGCTGGCAGTCATTAAAGGATAAAGGGTAAGCAATCTATGTCCTATAAAATTTGCGAGGCCGAGCTAGCTCATATTCCCTCGCTCATGAAACTCTATTATCAAGTGTATGGATCAAACTATCCCTTGGCCTTGGGTTACGATCGTCCCACCATGGAAAATGCCCTAGGCCATCCGGAGGATTACCTCTGGCTTGTTGCTATTTTGGAACAAACTGTAATCGCCTCCTGCATTTTCCAACTACAACCGTGCCATGGCGTCGGCAAAGTTGTGGGAGTGGCCGTCTCTCCTGATCATCGCGGGAAACACCTCTCCACGATCTTAATCAAAGAGGGAACCGATCGACTGTTTAAAGCAAACAACATCCACGCCCTCTACACCACCACAAGAACTGTCTCTATTGCCCCTCAGCTAATGTTTCTCTCCAACGACTACTACCCACTGGGGATCTTTCCCAACGCCCACAAGATCCAACAATTTGAAACCTTAACTTTCATGGGGGCCTTTGCTCCCGGAGTATTAGATCAGCGTGAATACGTCAAAGTGGCCTCAAAAAAATTAAACCCTATCTTAAAAATTTCCAATCAAATCCTCGGAAAAAAACTTGCATCCAGCGATCACAAACAACAAGTCAACACCCAACTCTTAAAGAGCGTCGCCCTTCGTGACCTGGATGAGGAGGAAAACTTTGAGTTCATCTATGCGCCCACTTTCGTGTTACGCCACTATCAAGAGCGTATCAAAAGCAAAAGTGCCCCCAATACACTCTTCTCTCCCTTTGAATTGCCTAATCTCTTAATCGTCTCTGCCAAATCTGACCTAGAGCTTTACGCCTACTTTAGTCCCAAAGATCACTACTGTGTGTTGGTAGGATGTAATAAACACCTTGAAGATTATGGCCCCTATTTAAAGCGACTGGTTTTTGAAATGAAAGATCATGGCATCTCTTATGTGGAAACTTTGATCAATATCAATAGCGACAGCACTATTGAGTATCTCTTACAAAACAACTTTCTTCCCTCTGCACTTTGTCCTGCGCTCGAGCATAAAAATGGCAAATACTACGACTACCTCTTTTTATCGCGAACAATGCAACCGCTCGACTTTAGTGGTATGCAAATCGATAGTGCCTTCTCCCCCTACATTCACCAATACATCAACCTCTGGATCGATATGCATGTCTCCTCCGTCAATGTGTGGCCTACCCACCTCAAAGTCCCTACGCTTTTTTAAGGAACCATCAAAGCTTATTATTGTTGTCCAACAAACTCAGAGTATTGATCAAGATAATCTTCTGCAGTTAAAGGCCTAAAATCCTCCTCTTGAAGCAAATGCTCAAGACCACTTTCCTCCTCCTCTAAATTAGTAGCGCCAGCAACGAAAGGATTAAAGATATTAATACTTCTAAAGACAAATTTCCCTCTCCAATTGATCCTGCTTGCACGATAAAGCGCCATGCCCTCATCTTTTATCTGCAACTTCCCTAGCTGATAGCCAATATATTTCGGTGTAGTGATATTCAAGGTCACTTGATCATCAATGGTATACTTGACATCAACTCCAATATCCACAATCTGATCCAAATTTTCTAAATCAATTTTGATGGCACCACCACTGACATCTCTAAATTTAAAAAGCAGTCGATCCACCTTTATCGCCTGAATTACAAATCCCACATACTCAAGATAACGCTTACAAAGCTCTGGCATCTTAGGATAATACTCGGTTAAACGGATGGCATCGAGGTATTCAATATGCACACCCTCCATGGAAATATCCATACTCTTTACTTTGTTAAACTCTGCACCCACTCCAATGACGGGATTACCCATCTGTAAAAAATCGATCACCCCAAGTTTAAATTTTCCACTCACTTGAAAACGATAGGAGCGCTGAGGAATAGAGGTAGAATCGATCCGACGTAAATTGGTGGGTTCTCCATTAATCTCATCGGGAAAACAGGTGGTAGGTGAGGCCACCAAACTTAAGCGACTAGGCGATCCTCCAACCATTGTTCCTGGTCCTGCAAACTCTAAGGGCGATGGGTAGTTGATATAACCGTAGCGACGAATTTCCTTATAAAGAATATCGAGTGGCCCACAAGCGGCCGCTAAGATCACAAAGACAGTCATCAATTTTAAAATTCTACTCTTCCTCATCAATCCCCCTTGGTTGCTTCGAATAAGTCACCAGTCTACCACCAAGAGGTCATTGCCGTGTATGATGCCTACTGCTCTAGGCATCTGAGAAAAAAATACTCGAAGCTATCCTGCATGCAACAAAATCTCTTTGCAAAAGGCGGTCGCAAAGTGCACAACTCGCGATCAAGAACTCGCGATCAAGAATAAATAAAGAAACTGGAACTTTTTTTAAGTGCTTGTTATGATGAAAAGAAACCAAGCAATGAAGCAAGCAAAGGATTGTGTGTGACAGACCAAAACAAAAAAGCAAATCCAAACTACGACGACACGCTCTTCACTTCTATCCCTCTTGCCAAAATCAAACCCGATGAACCACTGCCTGCCGATGTCTTCTTAAAAATCCACAATAAGCATATCAAGTTCAAAGAGAAAAACGATACAATTCCTTCTGAGAAATTTGATGCTCTCATCTCTAAAAACTTGCAATTTATTTACGTTGCCCAAGAGGACTCATCACAATTTCTCCATTGGATCGAGGCGGTAAGAGCTAAGCGTATCGCTGAGCTAGTCGAAATCTTAGGAGTTGAATACCAAGAAGAGGTGGAAGCAGTCGAAGAGATCAAAGAAAGAGTTTATGAAACTTTTTTAGCGGAAGAACTCAATCAAGAACTGGTGGAAAAGCTGCAAAACAACGTTACTGATTTCGTTAGCTCTGTCTCCGAAAAGGAGACCACCATCGATTTCCTAACCTTACTGCGCATGGAAAATCCCTCTATCGCTGACCACTCGGTGAATGTGGCCAACTTGTCCGTCTACCTTGCCATGGTACTAGGACATGACCACCAATCTGTTTTGGAAAATATTTATATGGGCGCCCTTTTTCATGACTATGGCAAGGCAAAAATCCCTCGCGATATTCTGGAAAATCGCAAATCGAATATCTACAGTCAGGCCATCAATGATCATCCCCTCAAGGGTGCAGAACGCATTCGTAACCTCTATAGCATTCCCATGCCCGTGCTGACGATCATTGAGCAGCACCACGAACAATTCAACGGTAAAGGTTTCCCCCGTGGTCTTGCTAACAAGCAAATTTACGAATTGGCGCAAATTGTTTCTATCGCCAATACCTTTGATAACCAAGCAACTATCAATGCAAGACACTACGGTGATCAAACAATGTACAAGCTAGCACTAAAATTTCTTGAGTATGACCGAGGCAAACACTTTGATCCGCAACTCATCCAAAGATTGACCACTTCTCTACGATTAGCACTTAAATGTTAGTGCCCCTATTTTCTATCTTATTCGCTCGACAAAGATAAATGGATCATCATCCTCAGCACGATAAGATCCCTCGGAAACCTCCATGCAAGTATCTCCACAAAGCCTCCACACTCCATGATTCACTAGTGCAGTTAGGGAGCTGGGAACCTTTATCCTTGTTTGTAAAGCTTCGCCATCTATTTCTATGCACTCCCCATACCCTGTATACTCATGAGAGAGATTTTCACAAAGTTTAAGATGCTTCACAATCTCAGCATTGTCATTGATCCGATAAAGTGGTGTAGAGATACCATCTGGTCCCCAAGTGGCATCGAAATTCTCTATGGCAAAATTGGCACTCTCCATGGGGTAGAGCATACTGTCATCTATCGCAAGCGTAATCGGATTAGCACTATCCTCCTCTAGCCATTCACAAAAGTACATTCCCCAAAGCGGATAACAAAAGGGATCGGCATCGGCACTGGCATAGTTAGCGTGCGATCCTGCTGCCACATACACATTGAAATGCGTCTTATTACCAAAATGCAGTTCATTCATCCCAAAAGCTTTAGGCACTCCATGCGCCGAAAGATAGACCCACTTTAGTTGCAAGCTTTGCTTTGAAATAAAAAGTTCAATGTGTTCCCAATCAGCATAGTGATCGCCGACACCAAAATATCCTGCGGGATAAGTGTTGTAGTCATACCAGATCCAATACTTAATTTTGTAGTAAGGCGACTCTTTACCATCGCCGAAGGTGTAAAAAATTTTAACTCTCTTCCTTGCTTCCTCCAATTCTTGAATGCAGTTATCTGCTTTTTCTAAAAATTGCTCCTCTTTGATCGCAAGGTACGCCTGCTCTGGATCATCGGGATAACAACCAATTTCACTCTCCATGGGATGAAAATGTAAAATTGGTGCAAACTTAACTGCCAACTGCCTTGCTAGTAATCCTCCACCACCCCTATTACCTTCCCCACCCATACTCGCACTAGGAGATAATAGTAGCAGTAGCGTCGTCACAAACACTGCCCATGCCATCATAATATTCACTCTCCCCTGCTTTTTTTTGCCTAAATAAACTATTAGAACAAAAAAGAGTTGTCTTGACGACAATAAAATCCAAGCATACGCTGACATTTTAAAAAAGGAGGTTCCTTAATGAGCACGAACAACCATAGCAACAACAGCAATAGCAATAGCAACAGCAACGGCAGCAGTAGCGATAAAATTAATAACGTTGTCATCACTGGCGCCAGTCGTGGCATTGGCCTCGCATTAGTTTCAGAGTATAAAGCACGAAATGCAGAGCAGATTATTGCTATTTGCAGAAATGTACCTCCTGAGCTTGCGAAATTTTATAATCAAGGTGTACGTATTATTGATGGCATCGATGTCACCGATGAAGCAAAAGTTGCCTCTCTTCCTGGAAAGATCAAACACATTATGCCAAACATCGATCTTTTGATCAACAATGCAGGGATTTACCTAGAGGATAGTTTAGAGGAGATCGCAACCGCCCAGCTGCTAGCACAATTCACCACCAATGCCATCGCCCCTCTCATGATCACCAGGACACTACTTCCTCTGCTTCAAAGCAATGGTGGTGGCAAGGTTGCTATGATCAGTAGTCAGATGGGTTCTATTGGCGGTAATGAAAATGGAACCTCCTACGGTTATCGTGCCTCGAAAGCAGCACTAAACGCCTTTGGAAAAAACTTAGCGATTGACCTTAAAAGGCTGGGAGTTGCAGTCTTTCAACTTCACCCCGGCTATGTCGATACCGATATGACCAAACACTTAGGACCGATTACTCCGAAAGACTCTGCCGTTTCCCTCGCAAAACTCATCTCGAAACTCACCTTAAATGAAAGTGGAACATTTTGGCACATTAACGGAGAACAGTTGCGCTGGTAGTTCCGTCTGGGTACAGACCTCCAATACTCACTATTCGTTCCCAGTCTATTTTATCAAAAAATTTAAAATCACCGCTGGCCTCTAACCTATTCGCTAGTCTAGTGAACTCTGCATTAGGCCTATTTTCTAAATACCAAAGAGCGAACGATAATGCACATATTGAATCATTATCACCATCAGCTACCAGCGAGGAGTAGAAAACTTCTTCAATGCTTTGACTTTGTTTAATAGACCGAATAGCGATACCCAAAGTTTCGGGGGCATAAAATCCTTTTGCCTTATCGCTTAACGTGAAATTTGGAGTGGCCTTGCTTTTTACAAAATTTACTAAATCAATAGTAGCATGATGCGCTTCTGTGTGCAAATGAGTGAGGGCAACCCACTTGCAAAAGTCACTCCCTGTTGGAATATTCTTTAATAGGCATAAAGGGAGTGCCCTACTTAATGCCCCATTACCAGCGGAATTTTCATAGCGATAGGCCCTGGCAGAATTAATGGAGAATCCATCAAAGTTGCTATGTAGATCATAGTAGGCCTCCATCTGTTTCAATGCAGTTAAGGTAGTATCACCAATTCCACGATAATTTCGAGTTAAATACCAATCATATAATTGCTGGCAAGTGCAGGAGTTAAACACGGACCAAAAGTTTTTAGATTGAGCATTGGTTAATTTTTCTTGAGTCTTAACTAATGCCTTTAGTGTTGATAGTAGAAGAAACGTATCATCGGTAAATTGAATGGGATTATTATTACGAAATCTGGCCACCACCTCATCGTTAGTAGGTGAGGCATCCTCATAGATGGCCCCTAGGGCATCACCAATTGCAAAGGCCAGCGATACGTTTTTAATTAGCGAAAAATTTGCAATATTACTCATTCTTTTCTCCTCATTAGTTGTGTTGTTTAAATACAGACTATATTATCATGCCAGTTGGTCAGATACCTCAGTAACACCATCTTGCGAAAGGTGCTTTCTGCCAAAACCGTCTCGTAGATATCCACCGCAAGCGGCATAGGCCGAGTCTTCTCATGACTATAAGTATATCGCTAAGGATGGACAAAAGATGTACAACTATTGAGCTAAGATCCTTGCTTCTGGAGGGAAAAATACTCCGATTAACAGTAGACTTAAAAATATCTGCACTGAACTGGTATCATTATTGAATATGATGATAGGTTGTTACTACTTTAGGCAACACTTCTTGAATTTAAATCAGTGTCCATGCTTTTTCAAAACCTCATTTTGGGCCTTGCTTTCATGTTGTTCTTTCTTTCTCAATTCATCGCGCAATAGTTTTTCCCAATAGGCATCTTCTATAGGAACACGAGACCATTTACGATAAAATTCAACCGCCTCGGGATCAAGATAATTTTCCGCACTTTGATTATTGATTGCTCTCCATTGTTGATAGAGATCATCTATCTTCGCCTCAATTTCATCCTTAAAAACGACTTCAGAACAAAAAGATTCAAAATCCCCTTTCTTGATCTCTTTTTGTTTGTTCGCTAGCTTAACCTCCACAGGAGGAAGATCTTTTATGAGTTGAGTGGCCAATGTAGAATCAATAAAAAGAAGAGTCTCTTGTTCTTTCTGAGTAATTAGTCTTGTGGAGATCGAATCTCCAAAAATTTCTGTAACCTGGAGCGGATTAACAGAAGTCACAATGGCCACATGATAAAGAGGAGAAAAATTAGGCCGAGAAAAAAAGAGGGCCACATCACCTACTTTAGGGGAATCACGGTGAGCATGCTGCCCCCATAAATTAACCCAGCGATCACCAAATCTCTTTTGATCATCGTGGAAATATAATTTTTCAATATCTTCTTGAGTGAGCATCTTATTTTCCAAGAGAACAAGCAACACAAACCCCCAGCAATTCATGGATAGTTTTCCCTCTTGATAATCTTTTTCGGCCACCTCTCGAAGAAGGCGATATTCTTTTGCATCAAGGCGAGACCAATTGCTAAAAAGGGTTTCAAAACCATTTAACAAGAATGCTGGGGTACCAGGGAAATTGGAAACAATAAATGAGTTACCACTCTGAACATACACTCCCTTCCCAACCAGAGAAAGTGCGTGACGAGCAACATCTTCTGGTAAGCTAAAACCAATAGCTGGATAGAGTATGAGCATTAAAGCAAACAAGCTAAATGAACGAAACATTGTTAACACTACTAAGCTATTATTTCGTTTAATCATTCCCTTATTCTCCTCTGTAGAGTAAACAAAATTTTTGGACTATGAAAAGGAGATGCCTCGTTAAAGATCGCTTCCCCCTCTTTCTCAATCGCAAAATCGGAATCTTACTAGAGTTTACCACGAACTGCAGAACATCACTTTGCGATTGTTTTAATTTTAGCAAAATCAATGCAATACACTTAAAGCAATAACTCAATAAAATTTATTACTGCCAATGATTTTTCCATGCAATTAGTATGCACACACGCATGTTTCCTTTTCAGCGAATGAGACCTTTTTGATATGATGCTTGTTTGAACAAAAGTCGCTTCGCTCCTGAAACTTTAGGAAGCAAAAGAAAGCTCCGTTTGTCGTCCATACTCATGAACAATGTCTAGTGGTTCAGTAGAAATTTTCTTAGCAACTTTTAGATCATCAATTGAACACCCTTCTTTAAACAGTCAGCGATGAAGATATTTTTACCAAAATTTAATTTAAAAGGCTTTTTGTGCCAAAATTCCATAGATTTGCCACCCATCTTTTGAGTTCAGTAGGTCTTATCTTGTAAAGGTCGCCGCCAAATCCCGCAAGCATACGGGCCATCCTGTAGTTAAGGGGCATCTTCCATTCGATGGAGTACTGGTCATCCTCAAGTGGTAGGATCTTTTGCGATGGGTGCAATTCATGATCCTGAAGGTATTTGCAAAGCTTTTCTGAGCAAATGATGGAGATGTTTATTGGTTTGTTGTTGTTACCTCCAACCGCTTCGAAGCTATCGAGAAATTGTTTATACACCTTGGGCGGTGGTGCTTTAAAGGCATTGCCACTGAGTTTTGCATTGTGGACGCGGGAGATGCGTAAGCGCTTAATGCTGATTTTTGTGGACGCAGGAGACTCATCCAAATCCTGCACCAGAAGGTATGGAGAGCCGGCCACCATCTCGAGTATGATGGGACCAAAATTGCGAATGCGACTAGGATCTTTCTCGGGTGACGAGGGATTTTGTGATTCGTATTGGCAACTGAAGGTTTGCGATTTTCTGAGAGCGGTCAGTGTTATCACCAGATTTTCTGAGGATTTTAGCGTGGCCTTTCCGGGTAGGGAGTCTTGCACCAGCTGTAGCAAGAGGAAGCGATCGAATTCTAGGCCTAGATGCTCTGGGAGCGAGGAGATCAGCGTGGTCTCTATCTCAGTGACAAGCGATGAAAAGTGGGTTGGGCCCAATTTTTTTAAAAGGCCTAGGGCGATGGTGAGGGTTTGGATCTGCTCATCGTTTAAGCGGATGTCGTATTTGGGCCTGTACCCCTTTCTCAAAAGGTAGCGAGTGGGCATGTGCCCCTCTTCGTAGATCGCGTGCTCATTGCTCAAATCGTCGATGTCGCGCTCGAAGGTTTTACGTTCAAAATCAAATCCGGCGTATTTAAGTTGCGTGTAGATTTCGGTGCAGCTAAACCCCTCATCTGGAGCGCGCTCTAAGAGTTGCAGGATTCGTTGACGTCTTAAATGAGGTGATATTTTGTTGTTTCTTTTTCTTGGCATAATAAAAAGATCGTAACATGAACCGCTGTTCGCTTAAAGCAAAAAGTTGAGGATTGGTCGAGGTTGGTCATTTAATGTCCAACTTTCATGATATCCTATCCTTGCTTGAATAATTGTAAGTGTTTAGCACTCTAAGCAATATTTTCTTGTCGTTCAGCGATACCCCACTTTCTGCAGACCGGAGCATGACCTCTTTTAATTTTTTAATCTCCTCTGAATTATAAAAAAACAATATCCAGTTTTAATTGGACACGCTTTCAAAAAATGGGCGTTTTTCATAGACCTCCACCCGCACCCTTGTTCTTTATTTTTCACTATTCGTTGCACTTATCGATAAGATTTATTTACCAGCAAAACAAATTCGTCAATGGTTAATGACAATTTACCATTCCACACCAACTACTTGAGCATTAAATTTTAAATCAATTTATTGATAATTTCACTTAGGACATAATCGTCGTGAACTAAACGAATATCGCAATCGCCGTGTCAGGACATTTGTATCTATTTAACTCAAAGTAATAAAATAATTTCCGACAAGCAGCTGATTCAACCATTATTAATTTATACAAAAGGATCGTATTGGTAATGAAGAAACAAAAAAAGGATGTGGATAAAGAAAAAAAAATATTAGCTATATTAAAAAAACATAAAAAAGAGAGTTTACTTGGAACATTGATGCGCTTCATGCATGAACACAGCGATCTTCTACTAGGATCAAAAGCAGGGGATTGCTATCAAGATTTTCCTGATCCGATAACAAATTACTATTCGTACATACATTCACGCGCAGAGATATTGCCACGTAGAGAGGGACATAACCCTACAGGCAATAATGAAAAGTATACATGGCGTGTTCATAAGAAGGTTAAAAATTTCGATAATTGCTTTTATTCTGGTAAAGAAACTTTGATTTCAAAGGTAATCGAGGAGTTTCTCTATCCAGTTAATCCTGGAAAAATCACCTTAAGCAGATTAATGTCACAAATATTAAGCTGTAAATTGTTCTATTTAAAAAAGTCTTTCTCTAAGAAAATAAAAGATATTTCAGATGCAAAATTAATCATTGAAGAAATCATTGCTGAATCAGGTAAAAAAATCAAGATTACGAAAAATCTAGAGCAAGGTATCTATGAAGCCATTAATAGATTTCTTCAATTTAAAATCAATGGTATAGATGATAATATTTTAGAAGAGCTTGCATCTTACAATATGGATATCAAAGAAAAAGAAGAAGTAAAATGGTTGCATAATACCAGTAAGAAAATAGAAGAATGGCTAAGAGAAAAAGGGATGCATACGTGGCATCCAATGCTGTCGGCGTTAGCTTTAGAGCCATCAGGGTGCAAGGATTTTTTTGAATTTATAGACGAAAAATGTAAAGACACAAATGAATCGATAGAATTCCAAGATCTGTTGGAAGAATTTATTTCCATTAAAACACAAAGCAATAGCTTTGTTACGAACAAATCAAAAATAAATTTAATTGACAATAATAATAACAACAATGAAAACACTTGCAATATTGTAACTAAAAATGCAGACCTCCAGAAGCAGTTTAGTTCAGCTACAACAAAGAAAAAAGGTACTACAAAAATCAAACAACCAATAACATTTATACTTGAAGGGGCGCCTGGAACTGGAAAAACCTTAACTATGCAGTTGGTTGCACAGTTAATCGCAGAAGGTAATAAAAACATTACTAGAGATGAGATTGAAAAAATTAGCAAGACAAAAATAGAGGATGCCGATATCAAAAAACATAATAAAAAAAATGAAGATCAAAACATCTTTAATGTTCAATTTCATCCTTCATATTCGTATGAAGAATTTATTGAAGGACTTCGCCCTGTGGAGAATCTTGAAAACAAAGGAAGCGTTCGTTATCATATTGTTAAGGGGCCTCTTCTTATTGCAACTAATCTAGCAAATGCATATCTATCTGCATACAGTGATAAACCATTTTATATTGAATTTCATGCTTTTATAACTTCGACAAACGGAAATCTTGAATTAATTATTCCAAAAGAATATGCTGGCTTCTGTTTTGAATCTCGTCCTGGATTTATTATTTACTGGAATGAACAAGAGAAAAAACACTTTGTCCTAGCAAAAACAGGAGAAGATAGTAAAATCAGGTCAGGACAATCTGCTACCATTCCTATAACTGGCGTTGCTGGTTTGCCTCGAGGTTACTGCTCTTTAAGCTGGAGCCCCTTAGTGGAAGATAATAAAAAAATTCCTCAATTTGTAGTTTGCATAGACGAATTAAATAGAGGTACTCCCTCTAGGATATTTGGCGAACTTCTCACTCAAATCGAACCTTCAAAACGACTAGGGGCCGAAAATCAGGCTCCCTTGATTTTACCAGCATCAAAAGAAAAAATTACTATCCCACAGAACCTTCATTTCATTTGCGCTAGAAATCTAGCAGATAAAAATTTAACATTGATTGATCTTGCGTTTCTCAGACGTTTTAATCGTCTAAAAATAGGGCCTAACTGGAAGCTTGTTAAAAAATTCGAAATGATTAAAAAGCATTTTGAAAATATTAACAACGCTATAATAAAAGTGCTTGGTGCTAATATGGCAAACGATCTATTATTAGGACACTACTACGGTCTTGAAACAGAAAAGTTAGTAAAAAAGAGTTGCACTATTGAGAAAGCGATTGAAATAGCATGGAGGTGGTATGTTGGTAGTCAGATACGAGAAATCTTGTGTCAAGGCCATAGATACAATCATATTAAAGAAAAAGATTTTTGTGATGCTCTAACTAGAATGGAGGCAAAAGGTGGAAAAAATCGCTCGGGGATCTCAGGTAAAATGCTTAAAAAAATTTTAGACGAGGCCTTTGATCTTGAAAACAAGCAAAGTAGTAGTGACAATGATATAATTGCTGGGGAAGAAAGATCAATAGCATGAGTAATAGAAAAGAAAAATCAGTAGCAAATACTGAGATAGAATTTATTACTAGGCCTTACTATCAAAAAGACCCTTTGCCAAAGGAGTTTGATAAGAAATTACGTACTGGCTTGCAAGCACTTAGGGCCGCTTCAAAAACTAAGTTCAGTGATAGCGGTATTTATCTTGTGGATAATAAAATTATTACAATTCTACCTTGGTATTTATCCGATAATGAATCATTATCCAGTACACCATTGCTTACTCAAAATTTATTTTATCTAATAGATAATATACGAGATGCTATCTATAACAGTGCAGAGATGCCGCGTCAAATGTCGACAATAAGAGAGTTGTTTTACTTTATTACTTTTAAAAAAATCAAAGAACTTTGTGAACGCAAATTTAATTTTTTATTGTATCCAAATAGTATTCAAAAATTAAAAATCATGCGTGGAAAATGGCTTGCTCATTTGGATCTAGTCAGGATTAATACACATCTTGAGTTCACCTGTGATTGTTCTCAGTTTACGCATAATCACCCTGTTGTTATGTTTGTAAGGGTTTATTGTCGTGAATTGATGGATAAATGTCAGGACTCAAATCTACTCTACGAGGTTGAAGATTTTGATAATATTTTAGCAAATCATGCTGAATTACCAATAAATACAGCGGATGCTTATGAATTTTTTCGAGCCGAGCTTTTTTCTAATCACGAATTTTCTGATTGGCAAGACTGGCTTTATTTTATGGATAATATAAGGGATCCTTCTTTTAAAGAATTCTCAATAATTGATCCAGTTTTGGTACCAAATATTTCTTTCCACCCTGAGCGAGTTTTTGAAAAAATAATTGGAGACATTTTGCGAGATATAGGTTTTACGGTATATTCCAAGCCTCAGTCCACTCTTCTGGGTGGGACTACCAAAGATAATATTCCCTTAGAACCACCTTATTCCTCAATACCAGATTTCTTAATACAAGGTAATGAGTGTACGTCCAAACAAAAAATTCTTGTCGAATGCAAATGCAAAAAATTAGATGAAAAATTTTCCACCTCTGATCGAAATCAAAACCTTTCGTTTTTACTTAGTGGAATAGGTTGTGATTGTTTCGATGCCACAAAGATCATATATATTTATCCTGTGGATTTGGCCGATAAGTCAGAAAATATTTCAGATGAATCCGTAAAGCTGCATGGATGGATAAAGCGTACAAATAAAGTCTCTACTATTACTTGGAAAAAATCCACTAATCCACCCAGAAATGCTATTCAAATACATCTCTACCCCATTAAATTCGCAAAAGCATTGAAAGAGCATTTATCAGATAAAAAAACTGTTAAGGTTGAGCTAGAAAAACTAAAAAATTTTTTAACAAAAAAACTTAAAATAAAAATATAAAAATATAAAATTTAGTAAGTTTAAACTGGATTCCAGTAAAACAGTTTTACAAATCCAGCAAGCAGGTAGCAGGGGGGCTGGTAGCAGTATTTGTTAGCAGTTCCAGTGTGAAGCTAGCGGGGACAGTATACGGTTTCAAAA
>JADGAN010000050.1 GCA_015231955.1 Oligoflexia bacterium
TTGAAACCGTATACTGTCCCCGCTAGCTTCACACTGGAACTGCTAACAAATACTGCTACCAGCCCCCCTGCTACCTGCTTGCTGGATTTGTAAAACTGTTTTACTGGAATCCAGTTTAAACTTACTCTTTTTTATATCAACATAGTATGCGAAATAAGACCAAACCAGAACATAATAAATGGCAGTATCAATAAATATTCTCGCATACAACAGTATTTTGCCATCACCACTAAACACTAATGATTTATTGAAATCAAAACGACCATAATTACTAATTAATAGATACGTATTAATTACTAACAAGCTCACAAGGATAGCATACGAAGATAAAAACATCTCTTTGATTGTGCTTATACATACAGACCTGTAAAACATATTTTTAGTTTTTAAAATAGGTTTCATATGAAAACATATAACAATGATCAGTATGATGACATTAGTATAGAAAGCATCGCAATGCTTTTCCATGTGAGGCACAATAAGTATGATTTTCAAAAGCATGTAAATAGCATAAAAACATAAAGCAATTAACATAGAATGGTTTTCATGACTGCATTTATTTTTTTCATTATTTTGCCTTCTTGATTATCTCTGGGATTAACATGATCTCAGGAAAATCTACTCCATAAAAATATTTCTTAAGGTTGTTTTCCAGATATTCACTGTTGTCTAAGTCTAATTCAACATGAGGACGAACTCCTTGTCCTTCAATAACATACATGCCATTCGAGTTATCATAAAGTCGAGCTACTGAGAGTCTGATTGATGCCTGGACACCAGGAAAATCCAAAGAGATAGGATTACCAGTAGCACCTTGAGATTTTTTTCCAACAATGGTGAATTTGCCTGTCAGGTCTTTTTTTACCAAATATAGAAACTGTTCCGATGTGGAGATTTCTTCACCATTAGTTATAATAACCCATCGTCGATTTAAGTACTTTTCTTCCAGTTTATTTTTACAAGAGTTGATGTCTAATCCATATCTCTTTAAATAATCTATACCACCTTTGAATTTATTAAGATCTAATAAATCCTTGTTTTCGCTGCCTATATGAACGTCTGTCAATAGCGAATCCAGTGCTTCTTGCGAATCAATATTGTTGTCTATTGTAAACCTCCTTATTTCTATTTTTGCCATATTTTCGATAATTGAGTTATTTCCAAAATGGCACAAAAAATCAATCATCAGGTTAGTTTGTCCACCTTTGTTGCCAGATATATCAATAAAAACAGGAGAGGAACTATCTGTAAGTTCTAGAAAATTTTTGATTTTGCTTAAAAATTCCTCCTGCTTGTTTTCATACCATGATCTAATCCAAATATAAGTATGATTACTTTTAGAAATGCAAGCACCAATATTAAAATCACTATTGGGAAGAATATTTTCACAGTTATATTGGGAAAGGAATTCTAACGTCCTTCCGAAATTGGGATTCATGTGTGCATGCATGATTGATCTTTTTGGCCCATATCCAACACAAAGATTATAACTCGCTTGAATTTCAATCTCCTGAGATGTTAAAATCTCTTTTAATTTCAATTCAATATTATTGATTTTATCATCCTCTCTTTTTCTTAAAAGTGTATCGATAAAGTTCGTAGTGATTGCAGATGGCAACACATTGATGTTTTTTCCATTTATCTCAAGAACTTTAAATACTTTAATTATTCCATTTGTATCAACCAAATAAACATAACTACTAATTGCCTTTGAATTCACAATAGGGAAGATAGGTGATCCTTGGAAACTATTTTTTAAAATACTTCCACCACTTGCCACCACAGGAAGTATTTTTCCCTGGAAAGACGAAAAACAAACACTTGAATGGATGTCTTTTAAAGACTCAATTTCTTGTTTTAAATTCTGGACAAAATCGCAATAATTACACAATGTTTTCTTGGAAAACTCGCAAATCTCTCTACTGACAAGTGCTCCCGATTCACTGACATAAGGAGCTTGTAGTTTATTAATAATCTTTTCGATTCTTATTTTTTCTTCATCGATACTATCTTGAGATATTTTCTGACTTAGAATTGAAAATTTATTATGTGTTTTTATAGTGAAATCACCATCATTTTCCTGACAATGACACACCAGAGCATCCTGAAAAACAAATAAAATAATTGCATAAAAAATAATTTTCATAATGTCTATTATACAGCAATATCTTCATTTAAATTATCCGTTTTAGAAATAAAAACAGCGATATCATAAAAACAAAGATTTACGTTCATGCAATCAAGAGATTGCACTAAACTTAAAAGTTCTAAAGTTTATATTGCATATTTTATTGATAGAAAAAAAAGGCTTCGACCATGAGACCGGCCACTTATGCCTAATGGGCCTTTGAAAAGGGATAAATAAATCAGCGCTAATCACCATAATCCAAAAATTGGGAAAATATTTTCTATCTTTTTGGACACCCTAGATTAAAGCTTTTCCTAAATCGGTGATCGCTCGTCCTGGTCGCCCTGGTGACAGTTTTCTCGATTAGTAGTAACTTGTAAAAAATGGCATGGGATTATGAATAAAACATCGACGCCCAGTTTGCTGCGCATTTCTGCAATTTTTGCACCCACTAACAACGTTACTAGCTTTAGGTTGTGGTTCAGCAACTGGTGGTATGTATGGAGGGGCCACTGGTGGTTGATAATACTCCTCTTGAAAGACTTGATTTAGGGTTTCATCGATGAGGGATGCTTCTTGTGGATAGGCCTGTGAATACTCTGCAGTTCCAGGAATATCACTCATTACTTCTTCTGCGCTAGCAGATTCAACCATTAATGGTAAATTACATACTAATCCTGCTCCAGCTGTAAGGGCAGCACAGACAGCTGCTCCTTGTAGTCCACCGGAGGAAATTGTTGCTACTCCACATGCTGTACTTGTCGCGGCCATTGCTCCAAGCACTGCTGTCACATTAGAGGCAAGATTATTTGATGGAGCAAGGAAATCGCAAATGCCATCAACACAACATAAATTTCCTGTAACGTTTTCTTTGGAAAAATCCTTAATTGCAACGACACAGTGACTCTCAACTTTTTTAGTTATCTTTGCGTAATTTGTCGATTCCATGAATTTGATATCAATACCGAAATTTATAAACTCTTCTTGAAATTCAGGAGAGTTTTCTTTTGTTGATGAATCCATAATGAAGAGTTCATTTCCCCTAAAGTTCTTTATATATAAAAGATTTACACCATCTTTTATAAACAGATACTGATCGCAATTGCCATCTGGTACTTTTTGCCTTTCACCTGCAAATACATTAATACTAAAAAAAACACTAATTAACAGAAGTAAATATTGTTTTATTTCCATGGCCACTCCTTAAGTTTTTTAAGTTTATTTTCATATGAAACGAAAGTAAAAAGTATTGGTGGAACACTCGTAGAAAATACTGTAGTCATGACAAAATAATTTATATTTATTGAAAATGGGAAATAGTGATCAATGATAACTATTAGTGAATATGGAGCTATTACAAAAAGAAGGTATATTGTTGGGTTGAAAATATTTCTTTCAACTACGTCATTATTAGGTTTTTTATTCAAACATACTTTTTTATAGTTTTCATACAACAATAAAATGAATATCCCTGTTGTAATAACTCCAAGAAATCCCGCCAAAACTTCCAATCGAAATTTGTCTAATATTATCAAGAGTGCATAAATCAATATCGTTATTAATGTATTTGACCACAGAGAATGGTTCCATAACATATTTGATATTTTGTATCTTGCAATAATTGAGTCTGGAGATATTTTTAGGATGTTTTTTTTTCTATCAATAAAACATGCGATATAAGCTCCTATTATGATAGAATGAATAACGATGTCAATGCATACTTTTGTGTATAATAGCGACTTATCTCCTCCACTGAATACTAATTGTTTGTTAAAGTTAAAATTATCATAATCAGTAATGAACAAAAATGTATTAATTAGGATTAAAACAATAATGGCCGCATACCATAAAGAGAATGTTTTAATGATTTTGCCTGCATTTAATGGTTCAAATAAGATGTATTTTAATTTTAAAATAGATTTGAAATGAAAACAGACAATAAACACTAATGCAATAGTAATTGCGCAAAGAGCATCATAGTGTTTTTCTAAATGAGGTATAATAAGCACAATCTTAAAAAACATATAGGTTATATAAAAGATGAGTGCAATCAGCATAGAGTAATGCTTATTGTTGTATCCATTTATTTCCATTCAATATCCCTCTAAATAAACGAAACAGAAGAATTAATTAATTGTAATATTTTTAATACTAGAACACATTTATTCGTGATAAAAATATAAAACACCATAGTCATGTTTTTTTCAATAGTTATTAATTTTACAAAGGGCCATCGGAATAATCGATTTGACAAAAATACTGGCCAGTTGCATGGTGCTTTTGTGAGGGTTGAGGGACTAAGTCTAGTTGGCACCAATAATTTTAATTTATTTTATACTCAATATATATGCTCTTGGTTTCATTTGATTTGTTGAAAAACAAAATCATGTATATTGCTCGTTGTTGTATAATATTCTAAAGCACGAATCAATATAGAAACAAGCAATTGATAAAATGTTTAACCAGGAAAATACAACATGGAAATGAATACGCACATGCGCATCACTGAAAACAAATTTATGCTATTTATTTTGATCTTTTATGTTGCATACATGATTTTAAAGCTTTCGCTAATTGCACCTTATATAGAGAGACATTATGACGCTTTTTATACAAATGCTATTGTGTTGATTTTTGTTATATCTTTTTATCTAAAACCACTTTCAAGTATTCGCAGAACACCTTCTGCTTTTCTAGATGCACGCATGTTTGTCAAGTCATTCCCTTTACAGCATTTAATTCTTTTATTTTTAGTAATACTCAATTCATGTTTATTGATTAGTGATTATGATAATTTTGATTTCAACAAGCAAGTGGTGTTTCTAGGCAAAGATCAAGCGATGTTCGGAGCTAGAATATTTATTGATATAATTATATATTTTATTGTTATCGGAACCTATGTTGAATATTACAAAAATATAACAATAAAAGTTTCTCTAGATTCGGTCATGCACAAATATAAGATATCACATGTGTTGTGGCATGATTCGCTCTGGTTAAGCATACTCATTGGAATGTCACAGTATTGTCTTGCGATGGTATTAAATAGATATAATTTAATTTTTTGGTTGTATTTTTTTTATATTTTAGCGATAGGTATATTTATTTTGTTGTTATACGAGAACTATAGAAAAGTTCATCTAAGCAGAAGCTCAAATACAATAGTTATACAAAAGAATATTTTCAAACCAACTACATGTGTGGTTTTCTGTTTCATCATATCTTGCCCACTTGCTATTGTTGATCATTTTTTCCCTTTTTCAAAAAATGTATCCATTATATTGTTTTTCAACATATTAATCCCACTGGGTATTGCCCCGTTTATTTGGGGACTGGATTGGGATTTGTATAAAAAAAATAAAAAATGCGCAGCAAACTTGGAGTCGATGCTTCGTTCATAATCCAATGCAGTGGTTTTTACCAAATGCACAGAGCAGTTTACACTTCACAGTTCACGGTTTACAGTCTATAGGAACGAGGGATAGTTAATAGCACGATTTAGACAAAGGATCATGGCCGTGGTACATCCAGGAAGTATTTGTACGCAAATGATGGATGAGCTTAAGCACTATTTTATAGAGGAACCCAATCCTTTTGCCATCGATGTTGAGAAGTGCAAAGGGATGTGGCTGCACACTTTAGATGGGGATCTGGTTTTTGATTGGTGTTGCATTTATGGCTCAAAACTTTTGGGCTTTAATCATCCACGCATGCGTGATCCACAATACGTAGAAAAGCTGATCACTGCTGCGAATAACAAGCTCTCTAATCCCTACTATTTGACCAAAGATTCGTTATCCTATTATCGCCTCATTCACGAGCTTATGCCTAAATCCATGTTGCCTTATAAGCAAAGCGTACGCATTTTAACCACCAACTCAGGTGCAGAAGCGATGGAAAATATGATGAAGTATTTCATGACACTTCATCGTAATCGCTTGCTGAGTGCAGGCAAGAGTGTTAATTGCCGTCGTTTTGTCTACTTTGAGCAAGGATTTCATGGGCGCACTGGCTTTGCTGTCAATGCTACAGAGGCGCAACAAGATCCGATTATCACACGCGATTATAAAGGTCTGCTGGCGGGCAATTTGGTTGTTCCCTTTCCGGCCATTGATAACTCCTCCACCGGGAATGTTCACTCTAAAAATCTTGAGCGCATGCACTCTGCCCTAGAACATATTGAGTTCGTGCTTAAGGCCTATGGTGATGAGATCGTGGGCATGATGATTGAGCCCATTCAAAGTTCGGGTGGACAACGAATTGCTCTAAAAGAGTTTTACCAAAAGCTGAGTGAGCTTTGCCACCGCCACCATGTCTATCTTGGTTTCGATGAAGTACAAACGGCGGGTGGGCAAACAGGTGCCTTCTTTTGTAGTGACCTCTTTGATCTGCCTCATGCACCAGAAGCAGTTGCTACCTCTAAAAAGCTAGGCCACGGCGTTTTATACATGAAAAATTCGTTGCAAGAGTCGGGTGCTTTAGACTCCACTTGGTGTGGATCCTATGTCGATATGATCCGCTTTATGCAAGAGTGGAAAATCGTCCTTGATGAACAGTTAGTCGAACAAGTACCGAAGAAGAGCGCTTACTTTGTTGCAAAACTGCAAGGCCTTACAGAGCGCTATCCTAAGCTTCTCTCCAACATCAGGGGATATGGCCTTTATCAAGGATTCTCACTCCCTAATGCCCAAGTAAAGTCGGAGCTCTTTCACCTCGCTCTTCAAAAAGAAAATCTCTTTCTCTTTCCTGCAGGAATCAATAGCATCCGCTTCCGCCCCACTTTAGATGTCAGCATAAGCGACATTGATGAACTCATCGTACGCTTGGATCGCGTGCTTCCACTTCTCTAAGGATCCTAACGCCGACGTATCAGCTTAACGACTAAAACCAGCAATAAGGCCAAACTTACGTAAGCAGCAGTCATCATCCAGCCAAGCTTAATCTCTCCCAACCCATTGGCAACACCAACAATAATTCCAAAGAGTAGATTAGAGGCAAGATTTTTTTTTCCAATCTTCACTCGAAAGCGTGTGATGGTGAGTGCAGCACCAATAGCAAAGGCCCGTGCCAAGTTATTATTCACCAAAATCATAATCCCGGTGATCCCCACACAAAGAAAGAGAATATTGGAGGCACCCATCAAGAGTTGTACATTAGCATTAGCATTTGCATTAGCATTACCCTTGCCGCCTCCCTCTTCTTCTTCTTCAGTAGGATCGTTTCCGCTTAAGCTCTTCTCCATGATGATCGTTATCAATACCAAGAGAATACCCGCCACAAATGAATGCAGCAAAATAATGATAATCTCCTGCTCCGAGATTGCGAGCGTATCACTGAGCAACTGGTTACCTAGAATATTCGCAATGCCGCTACTGTTCATCATTATTTTCACCCTAGAAACATCTTTGAAACCATCTCTGCAGTGAAGTGGCAATATTTAGAAAAAGGAGTTTTGACTAAATTAAACTCCGCCAGCATCTCTTGCATCCACGGAGGAAACACCTCTCCTTCACCGCACTTTGTCTCCATCACCACAATATTTTTAGTCTCAATTTTTTGGATAATCTCCTGCATTTTGTTAATAATAACTGGATCAGCGATCCAATTATCCTTCATGGTCGCAATTGACCCGGCCTCTGAGAGCACTTCACTAAAGATGTGATCCTTTAGCTGCAATTGATTTTTTGCACACTCTTTAGGAAATAAAAATTCAGAGGACAATCCAGAATCGATGGTGATGCGAAATTCATTAAGCTCATAAGCGCGCCTGCGATAGCCAATTCGTACGACAGGAATAGTATCAAAGCTTTTAAATAGCTCTTGTGCCTTATACACTCTCTTGGCCAATTTTTCTGGAGAAAGTTTGGGATTTAATTGTAATAGTTTTTCAGAGCACTCTGGTACAATCCCCTGCTCTAATGCCCAAAGATCTTCTCGACTCATAGCAAAGCGCACTTTTCTGGTTTTCTCTAGCTCTTTCTTCTTTACTTCAAAATAGAGGCAATCGTTATCCCACTCTCCTCCCGGTGCATACTTTCGAATGCGCATTTTATAGCGCACAGGCAGTGATAATAAGTGGTGACGAAAAAATTCTAACCGTGGAGAGTCGTAATAGGTCGACTCAATTAAAGAGTACCTCACATCATGCCCATTATAAGAAGGAAGCATCCTCGCCTCCACCCTTTCAAGAATCTTTGGCAAGATTTCTTCAGATAAAATATACTTCTCTTCCAGGCGATCAAAAAGGTGCTCTTCTCGCGAAAGAAGAGAACTAGAAACTACACCAATCCCTATTTTTTTAATATTTCCGTGATTCGCTTGATGCTGAGAATACTGATTATACTGAGAAACAGTTTGCATAAGTTTCCCCCTACATCTATGTGCTATTTAAAGGTAAAACCGCAACTGCCGA
Source organism: Oligoflexia bacterium (assembly GCA_015231955.1). Lineage (GTDB taxonomy): Bacteria > Bdellovibrionota > Bacteriovoracia > Bacteriovoracales > Bacteriovoracaceae > JADGAN01. The sequence continues at coordinate 8,541 of JADGAN010000050.1, forward strand.
TTGTAAGCATCACTCTCTAATAGTGTCAATCTCCCTCTTGCGCTATTACTAAATAATTTTTTCCTATGTTTAGACAAAAAAAGATTACCACCACTTCAAAAGCTTCAGTAGAAGTACGCAAAGGGAGGCCACCACGACCAGCAGTACCATAAATAAAGAGTAGGAAAGTGCCCAGTTTGCCTCTCCTCCTGTCATCATAGTCCACTCCGACATTCCCCCAATTCCTGAAAGTAGCGTAAGCGGCATGAAGATCATGGTGATTAAGGTGAGACGTTTCATGGTTTTGCTGATGTTGTAGGAGACGATAGAGAGGCGATTACTTTTTAAACTTAAAAAAATCTCCATTAAGTTTGCAATCTCCTCTCGTTCCATCTCAATCATCTCATAAATTTTGGAAAGCTGATCGTAAAGATCACGAAAATAGTAACTTGCCTCTTCGGAAACCACATCACCTTTACTGTAGCGATGATAGAGCTTAGTAAACACTTCTCGCTCATAAACAACACTTTTCCTAATGTTCACTAGTTTTCGCCGAATTCCTACCACCTCTGCAATGTCCACGGAACCATTTTGATCGCGCAAAATCAGCTCCTCTTCCTCATCAATATCGTCTTGCAAATCCTCAACCAGAGAGAGTTTATTTTCCATCATCTCTTGAGCAATAACATAAAGCAAAAGTGCACTACTCGTTGCTCCTCGCTTCAAGATGTGCGCAGTATGAATTGCAAACTCCCCTTTACAAACTGTCACTAAAAATTTTTTTCCTAAAAAGCAGTCCAGTTCTTGAAATAAAAAGGCCGCGCTCTCTTTGCCTGGTTTTAAATTATTTAAGATAAGAAAGATGTGGTCGTTAAAGCTTTCCAGCTTTGGAAGCTGATCTTCATTCACACAATCTTCTATTGCCAAGGGGTGAAGTTTCAAAACTTTAGCGACTGGATCTAAATCTTCTATACTGGGATCATGGAAGTGCAACCATAAAAAACCATCCTCACTCTCTAATAGTGCAGAAATCTCTTCACAGTTAGGCAACAGGTGATACTTGTTTTCATCAGCATAGCTAAAAAAAGCAAACAAATTTTGCTTCATAATTTTTATTACTTCTTTTTCATCCAACCTTTAATTTGTTTAATTGACTCAACCACTTTTGTTTTGAGGTTACGACCAATTTTGGATTTAGTGGCCGGAGTCTCTCGGTGTGAGTGGGATGATGATGACGGCGATGACGCCGAGCGCGAGTGGTGATGCGTATGTGCCGTAGAAGATGCAGGCCTTGCATCCATAAGGTTATGTCCGCAGGCAGGACAGCGTTTAGGTGCAGGGTTTTGCCTGCTGCGACTCGTAATTGCCTCGCGCAATACTTTATTGAGCAGATCGTTTGGCTTAACACGACGATACTTTGCTTCTCGCTTAATACGTTCTAACAAGTCAACCTCTAGCCTGACTCCATACTCTTCAGCGGTTACACTCTCACTATTTGCAGGTGCTGACGACTGTGTATTTCTTGGACGGGAATTCTGAGGGTAGCGCCCACCGCGATCGCGATCACGATCACGATCACGATCACGATCACGATCACGATCATCTCTACGCTCTCCACGATGGTGCTGGCCCCCGCGATCGCGATCATGCTGATGATGACTGTATCTCCTACGCTGATTGCCGCGGTTGTCCTCTGCGCCCTCTTTTTCCCCGGCGCCCTCTTTCTCCTCTCTTGACTCTTTTACCTCTTTTACCTCGTTCCCCTCTTGGGCAACTTTTTCACTCTCTGTAGCATCTTTACTGCTACTTTCATTTTCCAATGTCATAACTAATCATTCTCCTAAAAACTCAAAAAATTTCACACGGAATAAAGCGTGCATCATATTCTAATCACTATCATAAATAAATATTAAAAAAAGGAGCAGATGCAAATTTTTCCTGCCACTCACATTTATTTTGTTTATCTTAGTAACAAATATTGTTATATTTCTAGAATGATACATTTCTAGGGAGGGTAGGTGAAACTATAGCTTCATAAGTTACTTCATGTTTTAATTTTAAATCATTTTATTCATACTCGTTTTTTTCTTTTATTATTATCAACCTTTTTAACAAGGATGAAAGATCAATGAATGTGTTAACGCTCCTGTTTTCGTTGTTACTTTCCTCATCGGTATTTGCCGGTGAAGCAGATTTGGTGCTTCCAGATTTGCGTCTCGTAGAGTTCTTTGGCATCACTGGACACTCATTACTCCTTTGGGGGCTCTTTATCTGTGTGCTGGGAACGCTCTTTGGTTTCTATATGATGCGAGAGTTAAGGCTCCTACCCGTGCACAAAAGTATGAGTGATATCTCAGAGCTTATCTATGAAACGTGCAAGACCTATTTGCAAACCCAAGGCAAATTTTTAGCAATTCTTTTTGCTTTTATTGGCACTATCATTGTCGTCTATTTTGGTCTGTTAAGACACATGGATGCCTTCAAAGTGAGCGTCATTGTCTTTTTCACCATTGTAGGTATCCTTGGCAGTTATGGCGTTGCTTGGTTTGGTATTCGTATCAACACCCTTGCCAACTCCCGTGCCGCCTTTTCTTCGCTTGGTGGCTTCCCCTTTCCAACCTATGCAATTCCTCTAAAAGCAGGAATGAGCGTTGGCATGCTTCTCATCAGCGTTGAATTGGTGATCATGCTTATCATTCTTCTTTTCATCCCTGGCGACTATGCAGGCCCATGCTTTATTGGCTTTGCAATCGGTGAATCGCTGGGTGCTGCGGCCCTTCGTATTGCTGGTGGTATCTTTACCAAAATTGCCGACATCGGTTCTGACCTGATGAAAATCGTCTTTAAAATTAAAGAAGATGATGCTCGTAACCCTGGAGTTATCGCTGACTGTACTGGTGACAATGCTGGCGACTCTGTTGGACCAACCGCTGATGGTTTTGAAACTTATGGTGTGACTGGTGTAGCGCTGATCACCTTCATTTTGCTTGCAGTACCAGATGTGATGCACCAATCACAACTCATGGTTTGGATCTTTGTCATGAGAATTGGCATGATTCTTACTAGTATGCTCGCTTATTGGATTAACCAATCTTGGGCAAAAGCAAAGTATGCCACACTTCCTCACTTCGATTTTGAACACCCACTAACAACGCTTGTCTGGATTACCTCTATTACCTCCATCATCATGACCTTTATTCTTTCTAAACTATTAATTCCCGACCTAGGTATCGGTCTTTGGTGGAAACTCTCCGTGATTATCTCTTGTGGTACCATTGCCGGTGCACTCATTCCTGAGATGGTCAAAGTCTTTACTTCTACTTCCTCAAAACATGTGGACGAAGTGGTTAGCGCCTCTAGAGAGGGTGGTGCCTCTCTTAATATTCTCTCCGGACTTGTTGCCGGTAACTTTAGTGCTTACTGGACCGGACTTGCAATTATCTCGCTCATGACTGTTGCTTATCTTGTAAGTGCTGACCTCACCAGCATCAACATGCTCGCTCCGGCCGTCTTCTCCTTTGGTTTGGTGGCCTTCGGCTTCCTTGGCATGGGACCTGTAACCATTGCAGTTGATTCCTATGGTCCAGTGACCGACAATGCACAGTCCATCTATGAACTTTCGCTTATCGAAACTCTTCCTAATATCAAGAGTGAAATGAAGCGCGATTTTGGTTTTGAGCCCAACTTTGAGACCGCGAAAGAGTACCTTGAGCAAAATGATGGTGCAGGAAACACCTTTAAGGCCACTGCAAAGCCCGTGCTGATTGGTACGGCAGTTGTAGGTGCGACCACCCTTATCTTCTCCATCGTGATGATGTTAACAGGTGGGCTACAAACCAACTTGGAGAAACTCTCTATTCTTTATCCTCCCTTTATGCTGGGACTGATTACTGGTGGGGCCATGATCTACTGGTTTACTGGTGCCTCTATTCAAGCAGTGACCACCGGTGCTTATCGTGCCGTTGAGTACATTAAGAAGAATATCAAACTTGATGGTAGTGTCACAAAAGCAAGCACGGAAGATAGTAAAAAAGTGGTAGAGATTTGTACGCAATATGCACAGAAAGGGATGTTCAACATCTTCCTTGCCGTCTTCTTTGCAACACTGGCCTTTGCCGCTATTGAATCTTACTTCTTTATTGGTTACTTGATCTCCATCGCTATCTTTGGTCTTTATCAAGCAATCTTTATGGCCAATGCCGGTGGTGCTTGGGATAACGCTAAGAAATTGGTTGAGACCACGCTTAAAGCGAAGGGAACTCCTCTTCACGATGCTACCATTGTAGGCGATACTGTAGGTGATCCCTTTAAAGATACCTCCTCTGTTTCTATGAATCCAATCATCAAGTTCACCACACTTTTTGGTTTGCTTGCTGTGGAACTTGCAGTGGAAATGCCAACAGAGATGAGACTTGCAAGTGCCGCTATCTTTTTTATAATTTCTATTATATTCGTATGGCGATCATTTTATGCAATGAGAATTAAAGGAAACTAGAACTCGAACTCGAACTAGAAAAGGAAGCTTTGAAAATGTTACCGTGGATTATCTTTCATGTGATTGTCGTGGCGCTACTCGCATTTGATCTCTTTGTCCTGCATAAGAAGCCACACGAGATTAAATTTAAAGAGGCACTCTTTTGGAGTGCTGTTTACGTAGCACTTGCCCTGCTCTTCAATGCAGGCATCTTTGCCTTTCGTGGGCCAGTCACAGCACTAGAGTTCTTATCGGGGTACCTGATTGAGATCTCCTTGAGCATAGATAATCTTTTTGTCTTTCTTAGCATCTTTACAATTTTCTCCGTCCCTCGTCTCTACCAACACCGCGTGCTCTTTTGGGGCATCGTCGGTGCAGTAGTGATGAGGGCGGTCTTTATCTTTGCCGGTCTCTCTCTCATCAGCGCTTTTCACTGGATGATCTACATCTTTGGAGCGTTCTTGGTGATTACCGGAATTAAGTTTCTCTTTCATAACGACGAGGAGGCCATTGACCCTAAAAATTATTGGCCCATTAAGCTTGCGAAGCGCTGGCTTCCCTTTACCGACTGTTACGATGGAGGGCACTTTTTTGTTAAATCTCCAGATGGGTTACGCTGGCTCGGCACACCTCTATTCTTAGTCTTAATTGTGATCGATATTGTGGATATTATCTTTGCAGTCGATTCGGTACCTGCCGTGATTGCAGTTACCAAAGATCCCTTTATCGTCTACACCTCCAACATCTTTGCAATCTTGGGCCTACGTTCAATGTATTTTGCATTAGCAGGTTTGATGCCGCTCTTTCACTACTTAAAGTATGCACTTTCCTTTATCTTGATTTTTGTAGGATTTAAACTCGCACTGGCAGATATTTACCACATTCACAACCTGCTCTCTTTGGGTATTATCGCCTCTCTTCTTGGCCTTTCTATTGTAGCATCACTCTTGTTTGCTCCTAAGACGGCGCCTACTGAGCGTTCATAGCGCTCCTTTGTACTTAAGTATTGGTGCTCAATCTCCTCTAATTTTCGTTTTTGTTGTCCGGCCTTGATTCCGGCAATGACCGCGCGATGAGTGACTTCAGGATCACTCTGCCCACTCTCCTCTGTTTGTAAACGCAGTTCATCTTCACTTCTCGCCTCTCCCAGCAGTGAACGATAACGGGCATGAGTGGTGGCCAGCAAGCGTTCTAGTTGCTCGACTTCACTCTTTAACTTTTCCCTGGAGTTCTCTCTTGAGAGACGCTGCTTGGTTGTAGTTCCTCCCCCTGTGATAAGCCCAAACGAGCGCGCCTTCTCTTTGGCCACGATTCGCGGATCAAGTTCACCCACTAGCAACTCACCCTTTCCGCCCTCAGTAGTATCAAACTCATCACGTGCTTTGATCCATTGTAAAACACTCCATTTCTGTGAGGCCAAATGATCGGCGCCTAAAATGCGGTGAAAATAGGCAAGCATCTTTGGATGAGTAAGTGTAAGCACCGACTCCTCTCCCAACACTTTTAACTTTTTAAAAAAGCCACTCTTCTCCAAAGTGGATAAAAAGTGTTGATAAAACTCTCTGGAGATGCGAGGACTTCCTTGAAAATTCACATCGTTTAAGAGCAGTGAGAGCACTCCTTGGTAACTTAAAATAAAGGTAAATTTCCCTTCTGTGGCCATCGCGTTGTAAAGAGTTGCCAGATAGGCACGATTACTGCGACTCACATACCAAGAGTGCAAACTCTCTTTGAGTTCTCGATACTCTAGGGGAAAGAGGTCTAAATGCAGTGGAGAGGTAAGTTCAAATCTTTTACTATTACTGTTGCTATCGCTCATTCCTTCATTCCATAAATAAATTTTTTTTACTACACTTACTCTCATTATCTCCAAAGATGGAAAACCTCTTTGGAGAATCTTACAGAGGCAGAGTTTTACCAGAGTTGACAAATGAAAAAAAACAATTTTTTGGCCAGTACAGTAGTAACTTTCTTTGGTATAGGGAGAGTTCCCTTTGCTCCAGGAACCGTAGCATCGTTCATCACCTCGCTCCTGGTAGTTGTAGCAATTAAAAATAATATATCACCCATGATCCTTGCTGCACTCTCCCTGCTGCTTGCGGCGCTTGCCATCCCTCTTGCCAATCGCTATCCGGGAATCGATAGCGATCCCAAAGAGATTGTTATCGATGAGGTCGCAGGGCAAATGCTCACCTACGCTTTAGCACTGCTCTTTTGCAATAATGTACACAATGGACACACTACTCTTGCGCTTATGCTTCCGTTTTTACTCTTTCGTTTCTTTGATATTGTAAAGCCTTGGCCGATTGGCATGATTGATCAGAGGGTAAAAGGGGGTTTGGGAGTTATGCTTGATGATCTGGTGGCCGCAGTGGTGGCCGCACTCTTTTATTTTGTACTCGACATCCTACTCGTCATCATCATCTAAAGCATCGCTGCTCTCATCGTCGGCAGCAGTAGCAGCGTCATAGCGGCGATCCTCCTCACCACTTGCTAGGGGATCGTCCTCATCTTTCTCTTTTCTACGACGGCGATTGCCCTCCTCATCGATATCATCATCATCATCATCATCATCATCATGAGCACGAGATTTACCTCCCTGCATTGAAGAGGAGGTACCAATTCCCGCTTGTGCTGCTGCGCCCATAAACATCGGTGCCAAAAGCGAAGAGAGCAGTGCCTTGCCACCAGCAATAACGGGCGGTGCGCTCTCCGTTGTCAGCGATGATGACTCCAAGCGTGCTTTGATCACTGCAACCACGTCACTGACACGTTTAACTTTATCAAACTCTTCATCTTGAATACGCAAAGAGAACTCATCCTCAAGATCGTTCATCAGCATAATCATAATCATCGAGTCGATGTGCAGATCCTCAGCAAGCACACTCTCCAGATAGACGGGAATCTCTTTGTTCTCCATCACATTCTTTACAGCATCACAAATCCTAGGCCCAATGTTCTCTAAATTGTCACGACTATCTCGATTCATAAATAAATTTACCTTGTGATTTAATATGGCATTTCATTTTCATATAACTATAGAAATACCCTTCCAGTAAATAAAAAATTTTCATCTAAAGTCCGACCAAAAAACTCCGATACAAGTGAGTAGGAGCGATCGCCCCTCTAGAAACCTGGAGTTAACTATGATCAAACACCTTCGATACCTCATTTACCTAGGACTCGTCACTATTAATATTGCGGCCGAGGTAAAAGTTGGAGAGCTTCGTGTACAAGATGGTGCGTGGGATCGCATTCATCAAAATCCACACTTCTCCACCCCTCCTGCCCCCTTCTATCCAGGGCCAGCAGCAGCAGGCGACTCACCACAAGTAGTAGGGCGTGGACCGGCCAGTGCAAAGAGTAGTGCAAGCACAGCAAGCAACACACCCAACAACAAGTCAGAGAGCGATTTTATAGGCAAACGAGAAGCCTCCTCAATGAACTTAAGCCGTGGGCCTGCAAGCAGTGGCATTCGGCCACACACCGTTTTGCAAGTCGACTGCTACGATCGCCATGGCAAACTCTATCGCCCTGGAGATAACAACTACGACAGCTGTTTAAGTGATACTACCTTCGATTCCGGAATTGGCAATACTCCCCAACGTCGAACCAAAGAGATTATTTTTGGAATTGGTTTTGAATTCCCGTAGAGGTTCCATCAGCTAGAAGCTCTAAGACTGCATCGCCTTGAAATGCCCTTTCACCACTCGTTCCTCAGCAAGGGTAGCATTTTTCACCTGTTCAATTTTCTCACAAAAATAAGATATCTTCTCTGCAATATCTGTAAACTTTTCCAGAGAAGCATTGCTAATATCGTGGGCCACTAGCGATTGCTTTTGAATGTTTTCAACAATCGCGGCCACCTTATTGCGACTCTCTTCGAGCATGCTGGAAATCTCATCAGCAGCATCTCCACTTTTCTTTGCCAGTTGTCCTACCTCCTCTGCCACCACTGCAAAGCCCGATCCCCCTTTACCTGCACGGGCAGCCTCAATGGCGGCATTAAAAGAGAGCACCTTGGTCTCAAACACAATCTCATTAATGATACTGGTTTTAGAAATGATCGTCCTAAAAATCTCTACAATCTCGTTTAACTGATAATTGGCATTGCCAATAGCATCCACCGTACTCACAACCGACTTCATCGCATCCGCCCCTTCACGCGTCTTACCCAGCATCGCCTTCACCACCTCTTCTGTCTCCCTCCCATACTCATTAGATTTTTCCATCACTAGATCAAAACTATCCATCGCCTGTGAGAGCTCACTATTCATCAATTTAAATTTACCACTAATCTCCTGTACCTCACGCGCTCTTCCCTCCAGCAGGTGATTGATCCTCTCATTTAGCTCATTCTTCTTGGCCATCTCATCACGCATACGTGCAAGGGATTGGTCACGAACTGTAGCATAGAGGTAAGCAAGTGTAGTGAGAAGTAAGATACTCAAGATGCCGAAAATGATTGCATGCATGGCCACCTTTTGCATCAGCGGATCCAAGAACTCTCTCACCCAAATATTATACGCCACCAAGGAGACCATAAAAACAGCAGCAATATAAATTACATCTTGTCGCCGCCCAAAGAGTGAAATCCAAGTGAGCCCAATCAACATATAAAAAATGGTGGTGATAAAATAAGGCGCACTCGCTGTAGAGGATTTGCTAATCAGCGCCACCAAGCAAGTAATGACAATAATTGGTATGGTTATCTTTAGAAGCAGTTGCAATTGTCCAGCTCGTAACAGACAAAGGCCCATGATCGCCATCGCCAAGGGAAAAATAATCAAGAACTGAAAGGACGGCATCTTTAAAATATGTGGAGCAAAGAGTGCCGCAAGGATAATCGCCAAGATCACAAATCCAAAAAACAAGAGGCAAAAGAAAATCAGCGCTACCGCCTTTAGCTGTTCACCATAGTCGGTCGTCTCAATGTTACAAAGAAAATAGTTTTTAACATCTTCAAAAAAAATCCGCTTATGAAAAGCTTGCATTTGTGGCATAATTTTATTCTCTATTCTAAAATAGGTGATGTATGAGAACCATTTTAACATAAGAGGTGAAAAGGTGTTACGGCATAAATTTAACTTTCTCTTTATACTTTTACTTCTATCTTCTCTAGCTCCTTGCTCTGTTATTGCGGCCACTGATAAAGAATCCCCCATCTTCCACTCACTCTGGCAAGAGGTGTACGGGGTGGCAGCGGTGGTGGAACCGGAACCGGAACCCAAAATTGAACCGAAAGTCGGGCCCAAAGTCGGGCCCAAGCTAGAACCCAAACTAGAACCAAAAAAAATCAGGCCAAAAAGCAAATCGGAAGCAGAAGCTGACACAGAACCTGAAGTGGAACCAGAAGTGGAAAAAGAGTTTATACCCGATAGTGATGAAGCCGATTACGACATTGATGAAGATGCCCCTGTTATAAAAAAGGGTAACGCCAAAAAAGTTACGGTGAGCATAGGAAAGAAAAACCAAGAAAAAGAGTCCGTTATTGCCAAAGGAAAGGTGAATGAAAAAGATGAGTATCGTTCCTTTTCTCAAGAGATGCACGCCAAAAGCATGAACTCCTACAAGGAGTGGAAGAGTGAAGTCAATAAAAGTTACGATCAATGGAAAAAGGCACGCAACGATTTTTTAAAGCGCGTGAAAGAGTATAAAAATGGACTCGCCACCATTCCTCTCGACTCAAAAACAAAATTGCAAATGAACCTTGGATCTAGTCTAGAAAAAAGCTTTAATAAAAAAACCGATCCCTCGAATGCAAAAAGTAAAAAACAACAAAGCAGTGTTCCCGGCAGTGGCGACTACAAATTCCACATTGTCGACAAGGCCTTCTCTGTGCCCATGCGTGATCAAAAGCGACGCTCCACTTGCAGTGCGTTTGCCGGCATTCGTGCTATTGAAATTTTACTCGCACAACAAGGAAAGAGCGAAGCACTTTCACCCGAATATTTTTATTGGCTCAGTCGTCCTGACTGTCAAAAAAATCCCTGCACCGTTCGCGGTTCATGGGTAGTTCCTGGATTTGAGGGATCAAAAGATTCTTCCTCTTTTGATATCCCCAGTGAACAAGATTGTCCTTATGATGAAACTCCCAGTGATAGCAATGAAACCCACACTCCACTCTCCGGAACTTGCAAGAGCAAAGGCAAAGTTGGCGTGGCCGCTTACTCCTATGTGACTTCACTCGAAGAGTTGGTGGCTGCCCTCGATAAAAACTACCCGGTGATTGCAGGTTTCTCTCTTAGTGAAAACTTTTATCAAACCGAAGGTGTGGTCTTAGCAGCAGAGAGTGCATCTAGTGCTAGTGCTTCCAAACTTGATCAGCACGCCAAAGGCCACGCTATTTTAATTGTCGGGTACATGGAGATTCCTCGTAACTCAGAGAGCATCGAACGCTCACGCGAAGGCGCACGTTGCTTTGTGATCGCTAACAGTTGGGGTGAAGGTTATGGCAAGGGGGGGCACGCCTGCCTTACTGAAGGTTGGATGCGCGCCCACATCTTACAAAATCCCATGGTGGCATTGACGGCACTTAAATAGACGACCGCCGCTGACGGCGTTCCAATCTTTTTTGCTTAATTTTTTTAACCAGTCCTACGGAGTAGACAACGCTGGAGTAAAGCGAGAGGAAGGAGGCGATATAGATGAGCACTTTGCCCATAATGGGAAAGGGGATGCCGTAAGGGGTGGTAGAGACCATGAGCATGGGGATACCCACCATTTGAGTGGTGGTTTTCCATTTGCCCAGCCAATTGACGGGGACAGAGAGCCCTTCGCCTACCGCCAAAAGGCGCAGTGAGGTCATATACATCTCTCGCAAGATAAGAATGATCACTATGATGGCGTGAACGCGCCCAAGAGCGTGGATCATGATCAGTGAGGAGACGGTGAGGAATTTGTCTGCCACTGGATCGAGAAAGGAGCCAAAGACGGTGATGATGTTGCGTTTGCGAGCAATATAGCCATCTACAAAATCGGTAATGGCGGCCACTGCAAAGACCCAGGCCGCCACCCACTCTAAGTCGGTAGCATACTTTGCGGCCCATGCCCAGTCAGGGTCAACCTGACTAAAAGAGAGGCAGCCAATAATAACGGGAATCAATAAAACTCTAAAAAGGGTCAGGCGGTTAGGAAGGTTATCGATCTCTAAATCGGAAAAATGGCCTTGCCCTTGTCCGCAATCGCTATTTGTCGTCATGATCCGTTCCTCTTTCATCTTGTTTTGAATTTTTTGTTCCCTTAAGAACTATTAGCACTATTTTTCTCAATTTTAAAAAGTATTTTTTACTGACTTTGAATTCACAAAAAATGGTTTTATCATTAAACTCATTCCAAGGAAAAAAGTTAGCAAAGGGGAAAGTAAAGTTATGGAGAGGCAATTTGTACTACTAAAAAGCGACCATTCTCGTCAAGAAAAGCGCATCCTTCCGCGCTTCCCCTATAGCTTCCTCACCTTTAAATGCAAAGAGGGCCGCACCTTCGAAGTGTCTGACCTCTCGCTCGAAGGCATGCAACTCGCACTACGCGATGGTGACCATCAATACAAGGTAAACGATCAACTTGGAGGCGTTCTTCACTGGCAAGGACAAGAGATCACTCTTGCTGGCAAGGTGAAGTGGCGAGTAGAGAATCGTTTTGGCATGAAATTTACCGATTGTAAGGATATGAGAGGACACATTCGGGAGCTGCTCTCCCCTCGTACCATAGTCGATCACTTGCGCCCTGTACACTCGATGTTAAAAACGGAGATCGGCCTAGAGATCCCCCGGGCACTTCGCTACTGGCTACAGGCCGGGCGTATTTTAGAGATCTTTGTTTGGCAATACCAACATGGTGAGCTTTCACACTTCCACATTTTGATGCTGGATAACTTTGTTGAATGGGTGGATGGGCTCGGAATCAAAACTGGAAAAACACTTTCTAAAAGAAAAATTGAAACCCCTCTTAACGATGAGGATGAACTAGTGCTATCCATTGATAATGAGTGCAACCAAGACAAGGTTGTAAAGGCGCTAGAAATTGTCAATCTCCTCTCCGCGGTCAAGCATATTCCCCAAGAGGTGATCGATTTTATGAAAGTAAAACTAAGTTAATTAAAGTTAAAGTGAGGCCTAGGATGAATCAACGAAAAAAAGGGAGTGCCCATGGTAGTAGTGGTGATAGCGATGGCCATGAGAACACGGGAAGTGGGGGTATCGGTATGAGCAGCGTCTTCAAGAAGCTAGTAACCACGGGACTAGAGGCGGCCTCAAAAACGGAGGGCGTAGTGAAAGAGGTTAAGGATGCACTATCGGAGATGCATCTTCCAAAAGAGGTGATCTCGCTGATTACGCAGCAACTGCGAGGAACCAAAGAGGAGTTGCTACAAGCAATCACCAGTGGTATTGAAGAGCATATGAAGAAGGCGAATATCACGCAAGAGTTGCAAAAAGAGATTCAGAAGGTTTTAGAAAATTACGATCTCGAAATTGAAGGAAAGATTCGCTTTAAAAGAAAGGTTGAGGTTCAAGATAAGTCCCATGAAAAAGATGATAGCGATACACGAACACACGATCACCAACAACATTTTAAAAATCAAGAGTGAAATTGCTCTCCACCATCACCAAGAGTGCACACTGGTTGCTGTCTCCAAAACCCGCCCTCTAGAAGAGATTATTATCGCCTATGAGGGGGCCGCCGGGCAGCGCCACTTTGGCGAAAATCGCCTAAAAGAGTTGGAACAAAAAGCACAAAGCATCGCTTTGAATAAAAAGCAGAGCGAGATTGCATGGCATTTTATTGGAAACCTACAGAGTAACAAAATAAGGCCACTCTTAAAAATCCCTCAACTCAACTTTATTCACTCTATCGATTCCATAAAACTGCTCGAACTTTTATACGAACACACTTTGCAAGAAACCCCCTTGTACTATTTCTTACAAGTAAACACCTCTGGTGAAGGCGAGAAGGGGGGATTTAAGAGCTACCAAGATCTGCTGGTGGCATGCGAGTGGATCACTCAGCACCAAAAGCTACGCCCGCAGCTTCACTTCCACGGTCTGATGACGATGGGTCGCATTCGCACAAGCGATGTGCTTGCCGATGCTCACCACTCTTTCCAGATGCTCCAAGAGTACAGAGACCAACTCACGACAAGAGCTGGCCATCCACTCCACCTTTCCATGGGTATGAGTCAAGACTACCCAGTAGCACTCCAGTATGGTAGTAGCTACCTGCGGATCGGCAGCACCATCTTCTCTTAAAAGTGTTGCAGTTGCTTTAACACTTTTTCAAAGCCAGCTTTACTTTTAAAGGTGATTTCAAAATTTTGATCACTTAAAATACTCTTAATCTTTGGCGCAGTGATAACTTTGTTATTATGAACAATTGCCAGTCTCGTATTGAAGTATTTTTGTGTCAGTAAGGTCAGCGCCTTGGCATCTTTTTCATTAAGAAAAAACTTGATGCCGGCACGTTCGCCCACCACTTTTTGAAAATCAAAATCTTTCACCACCAGGGCCGGATCTTTAGTCAGCGGTAATAAACACTCTTTGCCATACTCAAAACACTCTTTACTGCTGCTTTTGTGAGCGTTTTTGCTAACCTTCACGGGATAAATTTCAAAATGATCACCAGTAGCGTGATGAATGTTTGCATCTAAAAACTCTCGTGTATACGCCGGTGAAAGTGAAAAAAAGATCGAGGTCAACACAGAAAATAGTAAATATTTTTTCATAAAAAAAATCTCCTGAAAATTTAAATTTCCTAAACTAAAAAAATAAGCGAGAGGGGACAACTATTTTCAGGAGATTGGAGGGGCCCTGATCAACACACCAGGGTGAACGTTACGCAGGGAACGGAGGGGCCGTTCACTATTAAAAGATACTTCGTTCGTAATAGCGAAGAGTAAAGGTTCACCTTTGGCGTGCAAGCAATCAACTTTAAAGCAATCAGCACCACTCTTGGTAGCTACAGAAGATAATGAGGATGAGGATAAAGGTGATAAGGAAGAGAGAGCATTTTGAGGATCCGATAACTCGTCACTTTGTACGTTTATCACGACCACCATAAGGCCGAAAAGCAAACATGAATAAATAAAAAACTTTTTCTGCTCTAGCTTCATAATTGAAAGATGGTAGGCCCGATTGTAAATGTCAACCGCACGAAAGAAATTTTCCATGCCCATTTCATTTTTAGTGTTCTATACTCTAGAAATTGTATGGAGGTCTCTTATGATGATAATAATAAGTAAACTCACACCCTATGCCGCCTATATCTGGATGGTTTTAGGGTTGGTTATTGCTCTTTTAGAGCTTTGTATCCCTGGTTTTATTTTCATCTTCTTTGGGGTGGGTGCCTTTGTGGTTGGCACTTTGCTCTTAATCGTTGATCTCTCCTTTAAGCTACAACTTTTTCTCTTCATGATCTTATCTCTTACAAGCTTGATCCTCTTTCGCAAATACGCCAAAGGCCGCTTCAAAGGGCAACTGCTGCTTCAGGATGATGGCAAAGGGAGCGCGATCAGCTCTAAGGATGCGGCCTCCCTCCTTGGAGAGCAGGCAGTGGTCATTGTCGATATTATTCCTGCTAAGGCGCAAGGAAAAGTTGAAGTGCATGGCACGAGTTGGAGTGCTCTTAGTAGTGACGGTAGTGACATTGCCAGTGGAACCAGTGTAGTAATTATGGAGAGAAACAACTTAACTTTAATTGTAGGTATAAAAGATAAATTGCAAAACTAACAAAAAATACACTTAACAAAAGGAGAGCTATATGGATTTTGGACTACTTGTTGTTGCCGGCATGGCCATCTTTATTGTTGTCGTTATTTTCAAGACTGCAAAAATTGTTCCTCAGAGGGCAATTTACATTGTTGAGCGCCTGGGTAAGTACCACGCAAGCCTCGATGCGGGCTTTCATATTCTGATTCCTTTCATTGATCGGGTGGCCTACATCCACAACATGAAAGAGATGGTGATCGATGTTCCACCACAATCGTGCATTACCAAAGATAATATTGCAGTTGAGGTGGATGGAATTTTGTACCTACAGATGATCGATCCGGTGAAAGCATCGTATGGCGTGAGCAACTATGAGTTTGCCTGTACCCAGCTGGCACAAACCACCATGCGTAGTGAAGTGGGCAGAATTGAACTGGATCGTAGCTTTGAAGAGCGAGATAAGATCAATCGTGAAATCGTCGATGCTGTCGATAAAGCAGCGATCCCTTGGGGAATCAAAGTGACCAGGCATGAGATTAAAAATATTGCTCCACCTGCGAGTATCAAAGATGCCATGGAAAAGCAGATGCGCGCAGAGAGGGAGAAGCGGGCACTGATTGCAGAGTCGGAAGGAGATAAACAGGCCAAAATCAATCGCGCTGAAGGGGACAAGCAGCAGGTGATCGCCTACTCCGAAGCAGAAAAAATGAAGCGAATCAATGAGGCGGAAGGAAAGGCGCAAGAGATCGAACGTGTGGCACAAGCTACCGCTTGTGGGATTCGTGAGATTGCCAAGGCCATAAGCGAGGAGGGCGGAAGTGCCGCCGTCAACTTAAGAATTGCAGAACAATATTTGAATGAGTTTGGAAAGTTAGCACAAAAAAATAATACCATGATTATTCCCTCCAATCTTTCCGAAGTCGCCTCTATCACGGCGGCGGTAGGAAAAATTTTTTCCAACACTCGCGAACGAGAAGAAAACCCTCCCCACAATCTACCAAAGTAGAGAAGAGATAAAATGGCCATACTTACAGCACTATTCTTAAAGATCCTCCCCTTCTATTTCCTTATTTTTATCGGCTTCCTCTTAGGGATAAGCATGAAGATCGATCTACGCTCGATCTCCACAGTGGTCATCTATGCCATTACCCCCATGGTGGTCTTTAAAGGGGTTGTGGATAAACACTTTAGCTACGATCTGCTCTACATTCCACTCGTCGTCTACGCCATCTTCACCACCCTCTCTTTATTGAGTCTACTCGCATCTAGGATCGCACCTGCTCTAACACACACGCACGACAAGCGTGTACGTGCCATCGTAAGCTTTACTGCGGCCGCTGGAAATACCGGCTACATTGGACTTCCCCTCACCTTGGCCATATTTGGAGAGGAGGCCATCAGCATTGCTGTGCTCGCTATCTTTGGAAATGTGCTTTTTGAATACACTATCGGCATCTACTTTCTTTCCCGGGGCAACTTCACACGTACGCAAAGCCTCTTAAAGTTACTCAAGCTGCCTGCACTCTATGCACTCTTGGTGGGAATTGTAGTCAAGTATTTAATGAACCATCATGGACTACAATTTCCCGGGAGCGTGTACGATCTGCTCACACACTTTCAAGGCGCCTACTCCACCTTAGGTATGCTCTTTGTTGGTCTTACTTTGGCCACCACCAAACTTAAAAACATTCACGTTTTTGCACTTATCTATCCCATCTTTAGTCGCTTTCTGCTCTCACCACTTTTAACCACAGCACTCATCTTTCTCGATAAAAATCTCTTTCACCTCTTTTCGGCATCACCACAGACCGCACTCATTTACAATGTGGTTTTGCTCCTCTCCTGTACACCTGTCGCCGCCAACTCAGTGATGTTTGCAAATCTAGTGGGACTGCCTGCTGACGATGCGGCCATCGCAGTAATCATCTCCACGTTCCTCTCACTGCTCTATTTACCGCTGGCCATCTCGCTTATGATCTAGTTATGGGGGGAAATCCTCGAACTATTTAGCATGAGTGATAAGACTTCTAATGATTTTTGGGCCTTGATCATGAGACGGGCCACTTACGCTTAGCAGGCGGATTCTCCTCTTACCTTGATCTTCCTTGATTGAATACCTTTCAATTCATGATGCTTGAACGATAAAACTCCATTTTTTCCCTCTATGCAGGGGCCTCAAGCGTTTCAAAATACTATCGCTTACTTCTCTGCTTAGTATCTACTGACCGCCTCCCCCCAAAGCGTTTGTTAAGCACATGAACCGCTCCATTCACTCTTTCAACAAAGTGAATTTCTCCTCTTAAGAAGGTACTGTTTGGTTATAACACTTGCTCTGCCTCTACGGTCAACCAAGTATGACTCTTAACTAGGCCAATTATGCTTAGGTTTTTTTTGCATCTACTTTGTGATCCCCAAAGCATTCACGGGCCAGAAGTTGGTTGTGACCTCTACATAACATCCGGCCATTCTCAATAGAAGTCTCGCCGCCCCATGCAGCGGGATAGACGTGATCCGCCTGTAACTCGGACGTACCTTCGCACCTTCGTCCTGTGAGGGGGGAGATGTAGCAGCACTGGTGTCCGGCCCTCTTGAGAAGTTCTTTTCGCATCTTTTCTGGAAAGCACCTCTTGGTTGTTGCCGGTGGGAGCACTGTCTCCTTCTCGCTTGCCTTCTCTTGCTTTTTCTTTTCTCGCTTAAGCTCCTCCTTACATAAAAGTTCTATCAGCTCGGCTTCACTCTTTACCCCGCGCTCTTTTTTTACCTCTTGAATTTTCTTAAGCACACTTTGTTTGACCTTCAAGGTGATGGTGACTGTCCGATCCTCCTCCTCCTCTCCTCGAGCTTTTTGCTCTATCTCCTCGAGCATCTCCTTACACTTCCGCGCAGAGGTGTTGCTACACTTCGCTAAGAGCTGCAACTCCTCTTCTTTGCTATTCTCCTTCTTCTCGGGAAGAGATGCTTCTTGCCGACGAAGATGCCCTTGCAACAAACTTGCATTGGTTAATGTCAGTTGCCCTTGAGCGATCTTCTCCGCCGCCTCTGGAATTTTTCGAAGTAACCTCATCGCTCCGATGCGTGTGAGCGCCTCCGCTTCACTGTACGAAAGCTCGCGCGTGCAGTATGCGAACAGGGATTCATACCCAAGTTTTAGATGGATTCTCCTGTCTTCAATTTCCATCAGATGATCTAATAAAATTTTGGTGTAATAGCGCTCTTTCTGACTAAAATAGAGTGTTGTTTTGATAAGCTCTTGATCATCCATCGTTTGTAGTAAAGGTGTTGTTGTCATCTTCATCTCCTCTTGAAAGCGACTCTACCACAACAAAAACAGTGGCAACAACTTGAAGAAAAAGTGACCTTCGCAAAAAGACCACCTTGCTCTCTAGAGGAGAAAGCGGATAAAACAGTCGTAGCAGCTTCTCTCGAAGCATTTCTAAAGCAACTCCAGCTTTTTTGTTAAAAGACAAGGTAACAATCAATTGTGGGGGAAAAGAAAATTTTTCAACATGCTTTTTAGTGTTCCAAAATAAAAAAATTTCCTCTGTACCAATTTTTTTTAGGCCAGCATGCTAGAGAAATCCCGCTTTGCTTCAAGGACGTCCCAGGTGAAAAATATAATTTATACTAACTCAGGTTGCGGTAATTTCCAAAATGTGGGTAATAGTATGGTTCTTGCTGACTTAAACAAGGGGAAACCCTGACACTCTATTACACTACCCTTCCTCATTAAATTATATTTTTCAGACAAAAATATAGAAGAATGCGATTATTCAGAATATTTGCTTGACCAAAAAAAACCGCCTTGCCAAAGTTAATGTGCAAACAAACGCTTTGGGGAGGCGGTCAATGGATGCAGTATCAAATTATGAATCAGTTGTAAAACCTAAGCTTGAACCGAAAAATATTTGGTAGGAGCGTTTTGAAAGGTCTAGTAGACTTAAGCAATATAGAGCACATCGTGCTAACGGAATTTCACAGAGAGTAGCTGCTAAAATGGTAGATGTCCCGAGAAGCACGCTTCAGGAGTGGGCAAGATGGGGAGAGCATCTTGATGATGACCCTCTGGTGATTTCATTTTTTGACAGTCCTCAGGGGGTGGCATTCTTACACCGGTTCACCACTGCACTTCACTTTGTTTTCATAGAACATTGTGCTACCGGTATCAGAAATATTCCCATTTTTTTAGAGCTATCAGGTTTGGATAAGTACATTGCGAGTTCATACG
Source organism: Oligoflexia bacterium (assembly GCA_015231955.1). Classification (GTDB taxonomy): domain Bacteria; phylum Bdellovibrionota; class Bacteriovoracia; order Bacteriovoracales; family Bacteriovoracaceae; genus JADGAN01. The sequence goes on from JADGAN010000050.1 coordinate 27,919, forward strand.
GAACCCAGCAACAAATCAATTTATCGGTGAAAAAAGCAATCATCGAGTATGCAGAAAACGAAAGAGAAAAATTGGCAGTGAGTATGGAAGAAAAAGAGATTACCACAGCACAGGATGAAAACTTCGCTGGAAAAGCTCCATGCTTAGTAGCGATAGAACCAGTGAGTGATTTTATTTTACTAGAGCAGCGAGCAGAAGGAAGAGATGCTGAAACATGGAATACCACCATGACTAAAGCGATGCAGGGAAGGGATTGGTGTCCTATACAAAGAACCGACTAGGTGCTCACCACTTACCAGATCTATTTCATGTCCAACAAGATATTTCTCGTGCTGTTAGTGCTCCTATGGCAGGAAAATCAAGAGCAGCAATCAACCAAGTGGAAGAGTCAGAAGAACATCTTGAATCAATTATGGGCAGGTCCATGAATTACCATGAAGATTTAATATCTAGAGGTCGAGGGCGGCCTATAGATTTTGAGAAGCAAATAACAACTGCTATCGAAGACATCGAGATAAACAAAGAAGAATCAGAAAGATTAAGCAAACTGCGTGAGGAACTCAAAACTGAAAACAAAAAACTTGGCGAGCTTTATCACTACGTTGATTTACAATCTGGTAAAATACGTAAGGAGGAAAAAGTGATCAATGATATGGGAGAGGCAATTGTAAAAATCAAGCAGATTGCGGAAGAGGAAGGGCTTAATGAGAAGTCGTTAAAACTGATCGACAAGGCAGCTGATGTTCTACCAAAAATGGAAGCAACTCTTAAGTTCGTGTCATCTTATGTAAAAGAAAAAGTAGATAAAATGCCACTAACCACTGTGCAGAGGGATGACGTATTCAACAATCTAATACCTTCTTTTTATGTGGAGAGGATAGGAAAGCAAAAAAATATAACGGATGGAACACCTTTGCTAAAATTAGCAAAGGAAATCAGATCACCATTATTTGCAGGAGGAGGATCACTTAGTGGTCTAAGTAATGAAGGAAAAAATAGTGTTTTGAAAAAATCACATGAATTGGCAAATATTTTTCAACGTTCCAGCTCCTGTGTAGAGGGAAGGAACGGAGTATTGTCGTTTAGGCATCATGAATTAAAAGGCATTCAACCAAGAAAGCTCAATGTGCTAACGGCTATCCATAACTATTTTATTAAGAGGAGAGATGGGACAACAGCAGCAGAAAGATTTTTTGGAAATAAACCAAGCGACATGTTTAAGGCGATCCTGAATTTAGTGGATATTCCAATTAGACCTAGGTTACGAGGAGATGTGGTTTGCTAAGCATAATGGCCGGTCTGGTGATCGAGGCCGAAAAATAGATGCAGCTTTTTGTAAAGATCATGCTGATTTCACATGACCGCCCCAAATTGGATAGAATGGGCATTGATAACAATGCTCGGTTATTTTACTTGAAAACTACTTTGACGATCTTAACGAGAGAGAGAGAGAGAGAGAGCGTTTGTTCAAAGTCGAGAACACGCTTTAGAAATGATCACATGGCCAGCAGCAGAACTTGAAAGACGTGTGAGGGGTGAGAATTCCCGCCTAGGAAGAGCAGCAAAACAAGATCGTTGATTTAATTTAGCTTTGCGGATCTTGTTGTGGCAGTAGTTCTGCAGATGCTTTTAAAATTGATTTTACTTGATCAATAGATCCTTTAAAATCACCATTGATTTTTTCGCCTGCTATTTTAGCCGCTTCCGTTAAATCAATTAAACCTGATTTAATGTTATCAGTAAAGTTTACACCGATATTAATATCTATTTTGCTTTTAAGGGTATTGAATTTTTCTACTGTACGTACATATTTTCTTGTTAACTGAAAGACAACCAACTTATTAGAAGAGTAGCTGTCCCAATCGTCGATTTCATCAATAAGTTCAGTTGTAGAGGAGTAAACCTCTAAAACAATCTTCATCTTGGGAATTTCTTCCTTTATCAAAGAAACAAAAGCTCTGTTTAAAAATGGAGCAACATCATTTGGATCAACAGAGGGATTTGTATCTTGTATATCATCCGTGCACTTTTTATCGAGGAGACTATAGTGCTGCCCATCAGGACAAACTTTTTCTAGCTCTTTACTTTTTTCATTCGGCCATCCTACAGGTGGACGATTGTGGATACAACCAGTTGTAACAAACAGTAACAGCGTTATAAATATATTTATTTTCATTACCTTTCCGTTGGTGTGCACTTTTTATAAAATTTTTTCGACTTGGTTTAAAGAGGTGGCCTTCCTCTGATTCTACCAGGCTTCATTAATAATCGATTATCATGCTTGTAATTCTTACATTCATTAACAAAAATTTTCAGCAGATCTAAATCATTAGAAAATTTATTAAACTCTTCATTACTAATTTCATAAAACTCAGAATATTCAGATAGTCCATTGTAGACGGGAAAAGTTATAAAAATCCTATCCGATTCAATATCTTTTTCAACTGAAAACCGTTCTTCTCGAAAAACTTTAACGTCCACGAATTTCATCTAACTTTTTTCCTTATCCACTATTTAAAAACAAGGGGAGTCGAGAACCAGCCATCTTGAGAGGCTTTGCCTAAATCAATTATGGCCTCAGAATATCCATCAGACAGCTGCCCTCCCGGTATCCATAATTCATTCACACCAGCCTCATTACCGGATGGTATGCGCAAGTTATAATCCAGTGGCTTTGGAATATCAACACGAACTACCTCGTTTTTATCAAGATAGCCTACAGGGTGACCTAATGCTGTCTCTAGCGCTCTTTTATCCCCTTTTGCAGATGCTATAATTTTATCAGCGTCAGTTTTAGTTAATACAAATGCCGTTCCATCGATCTGAGCTGGGCCGTATCTTTCCAAGTCTGCTTTTCTTGAGAAGCGCGATGCTCCATTGTCAAATTTTGCAAGGTGAGATTCTATATATTCTTTGGGTAAATACGTTTCCGGTAACGGTCTTGAACCTTTTGGAATATTTAGAATTTCGGTAAATTTTTTTGCAGCAGTTTTATCAAAAGTTCCTGCAATAGGTGCTATAGGATTTTTAAATATCTGCGTAGTGTAGTCTGCAATACTAACAGCTATCTCAAAACCTCTACCTAGTAATTTTCTTTCATGTAGCAACTTCCCTAGTTTTATGACACCTTTAAACGATGTTTTGAGGATATTGCTACCTCCTCCTGTCATGACTCCTAATACCGCGCTCACTCGGGAACCCAAATCTAATTCATGCCCATCAATAAAGCTTTTGCCTGTATATGCCTCGTATGCATCTTTACCCACTGAAACTATCGGAATGAGTCCTAATCCAACGTCAAGCAATCCCTTCGAGATTTCTAGTATTGATTTTGAAAGTTCAATTTCATCTTCAAATTCTCCTGCAGTTTTACCACCTGCTATTTTTGCCGCCATTGTTAATTCATCTAGACCTGACTGTATGGCCCCCATTAAATATGGAGTAATTTTGGAATTAATTAAATGATTATTTATTTCGAATTTTTCAGCGACTTGGAGATATTCTTTCGCAAGATTTATCGTTGCTCGTTTCTGGTGACTATAGGTATTCCAAGATAATATTTCATTGGATAACTCAGAAACAGTATAATTATTTCCAAGTGCTGTGATTTTATTTGCTGTACTTGGTGCGTTCGACCTGATCCATGTTTCAAATGCCCTGGCCGTTGCCCCTGCTACAGTATACACCTCTGGAGGGATAGTGGGAGTTGTGGAGGGTGACGCTGAAATCAATCTATTTATTTCAGCAATTCTATTATCATATTCGGCCTTTAATTCGCGTAAGCGTTCGTTTGCCTGTCTCTCAAGATACGAAAAATCCGGAGAATCAATATGATTATTTAATAGAGGTATCGGATTTATACCAGTGGCACCAGAACTAGTCTCAGATCCTCCGGGTCTTAAAATAACACTGTATGGGTCTGAATCTGCAAAAACTGTCTGAATGTGTGCTAAAAGGAATAATAATATGATAGTAGTTTTTTTCATCACTCCATCCCCTAAAAACCTATTCATTTAGATAAAAAATCAAACATTAAAAATATTTTGCAACAATTTCGGAGACGCCTGCTTCGATTTCTTTCATTATTTGTGGATCTGTCAGATCTATGCCAGAATCGGCAAATGATTTTATGTATGCATTAATCTCATCGTCACATTGTTGTCTTAAAGTGCTGATTACACCGTCTAATTGATCCCCTATTAACTTACCTAATAACTCTGACTGTTTTTCAATAACTTTGTTATTCATCGATGAGAGCATTGTAGCTTCGCCTGCTTTAGCATTTCTCTCTACGCATTTTTTTAGCTGGTCTTCATTGGCCACTAGTAAAATTTTCATTTGCCACGCAACCAGTCCAGGAATAAATCCGGTTAGCCCGCCAAAAGAGGAATTAACGATTTCTCCTCCTATCACCGATATTCCCGAATACAGACACCAACGCTCAAATTCCTTTTTTGATCTATCGTACATGAGTTGTTCAGACTCGCAAACCGCGAATAATTGAGAGCAATAAGACAAGACGAAAATAATTATAAATAATTTTTTCATTTAAATCTCCTTATAGCAATTGCGGTAGTAGCTCAATGGCCGGATCAAAATCTGGCAGTGTGTGTTCTAAAGTTCTTCCATCTCTTAAAACTTTAACTGCAGATGGTTTATTATCTGGAGTCAGTTTAAAAACATATCGCATCTTCTCTAACTCATCCCGTGTTAATCCACAACTTACGAGGTATTCCCCAGTTTCTACATTTCCGCTAACAGAATAATAAATACACGCAAAAATGAATTTTAAATATTTTTTTTGTTGATTACTGTAATATCGCTGGGCAATTGGTGTTAATACGTTACTGTATTTAAAGAGTAGTTGTGATGCTGCTGCTGTAAAATTAGTGACAGTGCTTTTGTTGGTATTTGCAGGATAAGGTTTTGCCATGAAATCAGTATATAATTTATCGAAGCCAACTTTTGCTTCAATAGTTTCTACATTATCCGCAACTATGTCCGGAAGACTATTAATCACTGAGTTTATGGCCATATATTCGGGAGACATTGATACTGAAAGGAATAATATATTATGGAGTGTTCTACTGATAAAACTCGCATGAGCATTGAAAGACATTGTTAAAAGTATACAAAAGCATAGAATTTTTTTCATAGCAATTCCTCATAATTCGTCATTAAACTATTAAAGCGTAAAACTTGTTTTATTACTAATCCGTGTAATCAATGGCGCTAACTTAAGGTAACCAGTATTCCTCAATCCCCTTTGAGTATAGAGGGAGAAAACAATCTTTAGACTGGTAGCATGACAGTCGCTCTCCGAGGAGATTTTGCTTAAGTTAGCGCCATTGATCCGTGTAATAACTTATGTCATATCCCTAGAGAGTTAAGATTTTTATGACTAAGGAAAATTAAAGTCAACTTTAATTTTCTTAAATTCACACTGTAGAAGATAAGTGGTTGAAATTCTCAAATTAGCTATTATTAGCAATGGTGTTGTTCAGACTTAAAGTAATGGTATCTATTCAGCGTGTTCTGGATAAAAAAGAACATTCAGTTTATCAAATGGAGAGTATCCTCGTTTTTTCATAGTCATCAAATAACTTCTGATTCTACAAAAATATTTTGCTCCATTCATGGATTT
>JADGAN010000051.1 GCA_015231955.1 Oligoflexia bacterium
ACAGCACAGGATGAAAACTTCGCTGGAAAAGCTCCATGCTTAGTAGCGATAGAACTAGTGAGTGATTTTATTTTACTAGAGCAGCGAGCAGAAGGAAGAGATGCTGAAACATGGAATACCACCATGAATGAAGCGATGAAGGGAAGGGATTGGTGTCCTATACAAAGAACCGACTAGGTGCTCACCACTCACCAGATCTATTTCATGTCCAACAAGAATTTCTCGTGCTGTTAGTGCTCCTATGGCAGGAAAATCAAGAGCAACATCTCTAAAATTTCAGAGAAATTTTTTATCGAGCTGTATAGAATTACACGAATGTAATTCCTGATTCTAATGAGCAATGGAACATTATAATTATATTATTTATCGATTGCAATTTGATAACCATTACTATTCTTTTGTCGAACAAGTTCAATAACCAAACAAAAAACCAACTCAACAGAGAGGAGTCTGCGTCTTGTGAATGCATTGCCTGCAAAAATTAAATTAAATTTTTCTCTTAAGTTTGCTGTCAGTTCCTGAATTTTACGGTAAGATTCGATTGCGCGGGGTGGACATTTTTATAAGTCCTCCTGTTTATGTTTTTTTGAGGAAAACGTATGATCTACAAGTAAGAGCATACTAATTCTTTAATGGTTAGTATGCTCTTTTTTTATTTAAAATCTGTATTTACATTATCATTATTTTCTTAAGTTAGCGGCATTATCTGCTGGCACACTGAACACTTATTCATCTGCGGCCAGAGAACTTGGATGAGAAATTTCTTTAAGACTCCTAATTAGTTGCGCTCGATCCATAATAAACCCCTATTTTGTAAGAACATGATCGGAAAATATTTTGAAATCATTACATAATGTAGCATCGATCTCTGCAGGAAGTTTTAATCCTCGTCTAACAGGAAAACCTCCTATAATAATTCCAGGCTTCTCCTGCAAATCCATATTCTGATTTAGTTGTTCATAAAAAGTTAAGACATCAGAAAGGTGGTAGGGAAGCGAAATTGATAGACCAATAGTTTTTAATTTATATTCTTTGATCAAACTAATAATTTCCATATTGGGGATACTTGGAAGCACGGTCAAAACAGGAATGCGTTTCATCGCCAAGTAGAATTCAAGAATTCTTATTCCGATAGTATGATGGTTACCATTAACACAAGTGAGAAGAACTTTTGGCGTTGAAGAATTAAGATATTGTGTGAGCTGCGGATTATGTATATAGAGATTATCAATGGCCGATTGAATGATATTGGTGAAAACATGCTCTTGAGATATAGAGATCACTCCATGTTCCCACAGGGAACCTATTTGATAGAGCAGAGGTTGAAAAAGTCCAATGATCATATCATTATGATCAACCTGCAACTCTTCGACTCGATTCACAAGGCCTTTAGTTTTAGTATAATCCTTATTTAAAACACTTCTAATAACTTCATCAAAAAAAGCTTTGATCCGGACGTTATTGGATATAAGTTGATCAGCAAAGGACTCCCCTCGTGAAATCTCTTTCATACAGGGTGTACATATACCGTGGCTAATAGAGTAATTCTCGTATGGTTCTATTTCGCTAATATATTTATTACAGAAAGAGCACCATCTAAACATACTTTAATCCATGAAATAAGATTGATGCATTTAGAGAACAGCTGTGTACAAAATATTATGCCAACTTCAATCGCTTGGCAAAGCAAACAGGCCAAGCAGGCCAAGTGCCATGCACTTGTGGTTTCGCAAGTGCATATTAACGGCTGCATATTCTGCGGGTTCTGTAGGTTCTGTCGCTGTGGACGTTGCAAATTTATAGAGAGGGAAAAGGGACAACAAAAAGGCGGCATCGAAAAAGAGCAAAAGTGTTTATATAGTTTATATATTTTTTATAGACGATTTGGCGTCTCGGATGACCTTGGCGGCGAGGGCATCCGAGCCAGTGTGTGCCAGTAGGGCTTACGGTAAAGGGATGTGTCATATAGAAGAGCTTGTTCAGCTTAAATCCAAAACTTGCAAGTGCTGTAAAGTTGACACAAATATCTATATGAAGTTCTGCTGGCACCTACCTCGGAAGATGAAGATGAAGATGAAGAAAATAATAATAATTGCCCTTAATTGAAAGCAGGAACTTTTGCCCCTGGAAACATGGTTTTAATTTTTCCGATAAGCTTTTCGGCATCAGCAACGATAAATCCCTCTGTTCCATCCGCAACTAAAATTTGCTTATCGGCCAAAACACAATATAAGGAGGTTAAGACTTTACATAATTTCTTTTATGTGTAAATTTTGAGTCGTATGCGGCCCAATATCAAACGATCAATTGAATTGAATAGGAATGATTATTTTCAATAAGGGCATTTATTTTTCTTATGCTACTATTGTCTTTAAGAGCATTACATAAAACAGCAGGAAGATGGGATCAATTTGGAAAAAAGTTGATCAATATGGGTTCGATGAGTCGGTATAAGTATGACTTTGTAGAGAGTTTTCGCTCGCAGAAGGAGTGAGGATCACTATCACCTTTGGTGATAATTAAATAAGGACAATAGGAACAGCTTTGCGATGATCGCCCAAGTCCTCGATAAGTTTTAAGCCCATGAATGTTAAGCCTCTTAATCTCTTGCTCAGCAAATTCGATGGCCGTAAGGGGGAGTTTCTCACCATAGTGCAACTCTGCAATAGGTCCAATAAGGGCCATTCCACCATCTTTCAGTACACGATCCATTTCTACTATTGATTTACTTAAAATTGTTAATTGCTCCGATTTTTCTTGTTCACTCATTGTTCCATCAAAATAAGAAAAAGGGCCCCAAGTTGAAATTAAGCGATCAAAACTTTTTTCTTTGTAAGGCATTTCAGTCATACTTCCCTCTGCTAGAGATAAATTAATAAAGGAAGAATTAATATCTTGTATGATGGGATTAGTAATTTGACATTGATTTTCTTGAGGAGGTTCTAGGAGATCGATCCCATATGCCTCGATTTGCTTAGCACGAAGTTCTCGAACAAAGGAACCGCCTCCAGATGCTAAATCCAAAACTACCTTGTTTTTTAAACAATCAATAATCGATACTGGGGTAGCGTCTGTTTTAGGGCCAAAAAAATCTTCACCATATTGATCGTTTTTGCTATCCCTATAATAGTGGCCAACATCTTTTGTGGGGTCATCTTTACTGAATATTGGAAAACCAAAAATCTCTGAGACGGATTTAACCTGGCGATCAGTGATTAAATAATCCATTTTGCCATCAACCATTACATGAGTCGATCCTTTATTCACAGTCATGTTTGCAATAATTTTCGTGGACGCTTCTGTGGATGCTTCTAATGACGTTCTTTGATAGCAAGAAATGGTTAAGGCCAAGGTGTTTATTAAAATTCCAAAATAGTTTACCTTCATCGAGTACCTCCTATATCTTTTAATATCGTCGATTTTCAGTATAAGTGAAAAAAAGCAATTTTTTTAAAATTTTGAGTACTATGATTTAATATCTTGATAAATGGATGGCGATAATACAAATAGTCACTGGCACAAAAGGGCAGTGTGTAATTAAGTTGGCACTATGACCGGTGAGTATAAATAAAGGATATTGACCGACCCAACGCGAAGGTTTGAGTTCAATTTCTTTTATGTGTAAATTTTGAGTCGTATGCGGCCCAATATCAAACGATCAATTGAATTGAATAGGAATGATGATTTTCAATAAGGGCATTTATTTTTCTTACGTTCGCGGTTAATCGTGCCATAGGAAATTTAGATTATACAAAATTTTGTAAAAACCTCTAAGTTAGGAGTATGAATAGAAGATGTCTGTTCAACACAACGGAGGTTTTTATGAAAAATTTAGCACTGATGATGATGATGATCTCTTTTATGTCGATGCCCTTTGTAGTGGCAAGTGAAGAGAGTGAACCGCAAACAGTGAACTACGTTAACCTCGAAAAGTATATGGGGACGTGGTATGAGATTGCAAAATTCCCCAACTCCTTTCAAAAAGATTGTGATGCGGTCACTGCAGAGTATCGCCTGCTAAGCAGTGGCAAAGTCTCTGTCATCAACACCTGCAAGCATAAAGGCAATAATGAGTATATCAAGCAGGCGCACGGAACCGCGTATGTTTATGACAAAGAGTTCAATTCTAAGCTGAAAGTAAGCTTTGTCCCTCTTTTGCAGCGTTGGGGATGGTTTGCGGGGGACTACTGGATCTTGGCCTTAGAGGAGAAAGATTATGGGTATGCACTGGTTGGTTCACCTGATCGGAAATTTTTATGGATTCTTTCTCGTACACCAACTTTGGACACCTATATCATCGACGAATTACTCGCCATTGCGCAAGCGCAAGCTTACGATATTAGCAAAATGACCATCAGTCCAACTTGGCAATTGTGATCTCCTATGCTAAAGCAGAACTATTTGATGATCAGGAGTTAACACGATTATGCTACTATTCCCTTTTGCTGAGTATTGGTGGATCTATCTTGCTTTTACTGGATTTGTTCTGTTGATGTTAGCGCTTGATCTTGGCGTTTTTCATAAAGAAGCGCATGAGGTCTCGTTCAAAGAGTCTTCCCTATGGACGATTCTATGGATTAGTTTGGCCCTCCTCTTTAATCTCCTCTTTTACCAATGCACCTTATGGAAGTTTGCAAGTGAAGAGGTTGCAAGAACAGCAGCACTGGAGTTTCTCACTGGCTTTGTGGTCGAAAAGGCGCTGGCGATTGATAATATCTTTGTCTTTGCGGTGGTCTTCTCCTATTTTGCCATCCCTAAAATCTATCAGCACCGTGTGCTCTTCTGGGGAATTCTGGGGGCGTTGATTTTTCGCGCCATCTTTATTGCGATGGGTTCGATCTTGATGGAGTATAAAGCAGTGGTGATCTTCTTTGGAGCTCTCCTGATCCTCACAGGGATCAAGATGGGGCTGGTCAAAAGTGATCAACAAGATCTCGACAAGAACTTCATCATTCGTTTATGCAAAAAGCTTTTTCGTGTTCACCCCAAGATTGAAGGGCAACACTTCTTTATCACTCGTGATCAAAAGCGGTATGCCACCCCTCTCTTTTTGGCCTTGGTCTTTTTAGAGGTCTCCGATGTGATCTTTGCCATCGACTCTGTTCCTGCAATCTTTGCTTTAACCGATGAACCGCTGATTGTCTTTACCTCCAACATCTTTGCCATCTTGGGCCTTCGAAGCATGTATTTCATGCTGGCGGGAGTGATGGATCGCTTTATCTATATCAAGTATGGATTGGCCATGGTCTTGGTGTTTGTTGGTTTAAAGATGGTCTATCTTAACGAGGCGTTTGGTGGGAAATTCCCCATCACGTGGTCGTTGCTCATCATTACGCTTTTGATTGCGACATCGATGCTTGCCTCTCTCTTGCGGTTTCACCATGCCAGAAAGTAATCGTAGTTTATTGGAGCGCTGTTTGGCCATCAGTGAGATGCTTAAAGAGGGGCAAGAGATTACTTTTGGTGAGCTCTTGCAAAAAATGGGTGAGAGTGGTCCTTTGCTTTTAGTGGTGATCATCTCAATCCCTTTTCTTTTGCCGATGCCTGTGCCAGGCCTCTCTGTCCCTTTTGGCATTGTGATCGCTTTCTCTGGAGTGGCGATTGCCTTGAAGCGTCCTCTTTGGTTGCCTAGATTTTTTAGGGAGAAAAAATTTTCGGTTAAAACGTTACAGCAAATTTTTGCCACGGGGACAAAGTTTTTGAGAAAAATCCGACCGCTATTTCGCGAACGCCTGACCATTGTTGCCTCTTCGTGGGCCGTGCAACTGATGGCCGGTCTTTTGATCACCCTTTGTGGTCTCCTGCTTGCTCTCCCACTTCCCCCAGGAACCAATTTTCCGCCAGCGCTGATTATCACTCTAAGCGCGATCGGTCTCCTTGAACGAGACGGCCTCTTGCTCATCCTTGCTCCCACCCTCTTGGCACTCATCATCATCGGTGTCGGCCGACTCATAGGAGAATGGCACTAAGTTGTAGTTCACTTTAGCTATATCAATCTGGTAGCACAAACACCATATAGGGGAAGGTGTCTGATTTTCCCTTCGGCAGAGTATCTATTTTTTGAAAATAGAATACCATAGGGAGAAGATTTTTTTTCTTGCAGAAAAATCTTAATACTCTTCTCCTTTCCGCTTAATCCCGATTTTACCTCTATGGGAACCACCGACGACCCTATTTCTACCAGGTAATCAACCTCGGCATTGCTCCCTTTTTGTTCTCTAATCCAGTAATGTAAATTATCTTTCATATAATCTTCTGAAATAGTCAGTAACTCCTGCCCGACAAACGCCTCCACAATGGGGCCATTGTTGATGAAACTGTCTAGTGGGTTGAGAATCCATGATTTTTGATTGCTCATCAGCAGAGTCTGGGTCAATGCTACCCAAGAGGTCTGCCATTGCCACTAGAGTGAGTGATCATGTGGGCGATTTGTGCTTTGGAGAGAAGGTGGAGTGCTTCTTTCAGTTCTCTGCTTTTATGTTCACTGCTGACATGGGAGTAGATAAATTTTTTTCCAATCATAAAACTCGTTTCTTTTGAGGTGTCGACCGACACGAATACCTCATTTTTTTCAACATCAAAGATGCTGTACATATTTGGAGATCTTAAGAAATACTAAAAATTTCCGATAGAGTTACTTGAAAAGGATCATTGATCTATTTCATTTCATCTTATAAAAAGTAAGGGCGGGAGTTTTCATGAGAAAGAGTATTCTTTTGCTATTGCCATTTATGATGGGGTTTGTGGATATAATGAGCAGTAGTGCCCAGTCAGCGGCCGATGTAAATCGGGCCATTCGCGTGGATGCAGGTTACTTTTATGACCAGTTTACAAGTGGAGAGAGTGCCGCAACTGTGGCCAATGTCGTGGTGAGCGATATTAAAAAAGCGGGATTTAATACGATCTTCTTCTATGCCTATAATTCAAATTATGGAGCTTTTTATCCCACCAAGTATGCACAGACGGTTGTGGAGGCCGGATATGGAAGACTGAATATTCTTGGAGAAATATTAAAGGCCGCCCATGCGAATGGAATACAGTTGATTGCCTCTTTTCCTATTAATGATTTTAAGCAAGTTTGGAAGAGCTACTCTTCTTGGCGAGTTAAGAATAAGAAGATGTATGACTATCAACCTTATAGCAGCGTTTATCTTTTGAGTGCTTGGAAAACAGAGTATGTCCGTTGGTATCAAGGGCTAGTCAAAGATTTTTTTAATCGTTACCCTGATATTGATGGTATTGAAGCGGTAGAAGGGCAAGTGGACTATTTTTGGGACGGACAATCCGATTATAATAGCGCGGCCACTGCTGCATTTCGTACGGCCTATCCTAACGGATTACTGGGGGATGCTAATTGGAAAAAACATCGGGCCTTAGGTCTTACTAACCTTCATGGAGTAGCAGCGGCAATTGCTCACTCCTATGGAAAGAAATTTTATGTTGTTCAAACATGGAGTGCTGCTGCTAACGGATCTCTCTTGTCATCGTCGGAAATCAGCAATGGGTGTGGCTTTGATTTTGATGGCATTTTAAATCTCCCCTTGGGAAAAAGACCTGATGGTATGGTTGTGGAATTGAATTGGCAGCAGTGGAGTGCAGAGTATGGAGGAGCTCTCTTTACTCCGAGCTGGTCGGCGAGTGCGAGCACGGTCGTATCTGAGCGAGTCAATGGACGTGCACTTTTAATCGTGCATATTGAAATCTCTCCTTTTATAGGAAGTAGTGGCGTTGTTGTTCCTACGGAGGAAGAGTTTTTAGAAAATTTTAGTGGAGTGGTTGCTGCTAACTTGAAGCTTGATGTCTACGATTACTTTCAACTTTGGCAAAACAATATTTTTTTTAAATTACCTTAACCAAGACATTCCGCGATAGTTTTTTATAGAAAAAAACAAAGAAGTGATTCACAAAAACTATTTACCATTTAAGGGAATTCACATATACACTTTCAAGGTATAAAATTTTTTTTTTGTTTATTAATACTTATTCAAAAAAGGTCATCTTATGAAAGTTCTAGTATCTAGGATTCTAGCTCTCCTCTTTTTGATTCATGCAGGGGTGTTTTCGTATGCTTATTCAAGCGAGCCTTCTCAGTGGATCAGGGGATTTTGTCTTACTGAAAATAGTTTATCAGAGCTTGTAATTAACCCAACAGGAGATAAAAGTGACGCCCAAAAAGCGGTCGATCAGATTAAAAGATTGGGAGGCAATCATATTGTCTTAAACCCTCGTGCGATCATGCTCAATCCGAAAGCAAATGATGTGATCCCTTTAACCAGTCCTGCGAATAGACAAGAAGAGATGCAAAAGTATGCTCAACTGATTAAATATATTCATTCACAAGGCATGACTGTTGGCATTCGTCCGATCTTTTTTGTTGTCCGAGATGCGACAACTCATGCTCCGTATGTCGAAACTTTAGTGGATGCTCAAGGGAGAGCTTACAAAAAAACTTGGTGGCATGGAAATATTCAGCCAAATGATCCTGATCAGTGGTTTCGCTCTTTTAAGTCCTACCTTGATAACTACCTCTTAATTGCAAAATTAAATAAAGTGGCGGAATTTACCATTGGTGCCGAACTTTATAGTATGACTGTGGGAATTGAAGATCAGTGGAAAGAGTATCCTCACGGTTTTCCACAACAGTGGTTGCAACTGCTTCGATATGTAAGACAAAAGTTAGGCAGTAAAACTCGTATCATGTATGATATTAACTTTACCGATGATAGCGTAAACGTGGGCGGTGGTTTGGTCGCAAGTGGTGGAGAGTTGGAGCGTTGGCGCTATCGCTTAGTGGATTTGGCCCCTGATGATCGTGAACATCCGACCACGGACAATCAAAGTTGGTTTGATCTTGTGGCCTTCTGGAAAGAGTTGAATGCTGTCGGCATTGATATGTATCGCTCTTTGGCAGATAAAAACATTCAACCTATTGATGACTATAATACTTTATTGTCGGTCTTGAAAATTCGTGGAGAGGAGTTTGCTTCGCAATTGGATAACACCCTTATCGAAATTGAGGCCACTCTCGATCACCATAAACTGGCCATTTTCAAAGAGGTCGGCTATCGCAGTATCACGAATGGTTTTGTGGATCCGTTCAATTATGATGTGTATGCCAACCGTAACGATGTAAATATTCCTCATCAAGCGGCCGCTTATGAAACCTTTTTTAATTCGTTCTGGGCCCCCAACTTTAATTGGTTTAATGGGGTCAATTTTTGGGATGTGGCCATCGATTCAAAACGCCAAGGTTCTCGTGATCCTGGGTTCACTCCCATCAACAAACCTTTAACGGAAAAAGTGATTTCCTCCTTTTATAAAGGTGAAAGATAAATTGGAGACAATAAAGAAAATTTTTATCACTATTGGTGATTGTTTCTGCTTGTGTTGCTGCTGCTGCTGCTTGTTCTTTAGCTGTTTTAAAACTGCTTTTGCTATATCCGATGTTAATCTTTATAGCGAGAGCAGTTTTAAACAAAGAAGTAACAATGCAGTCAATGCAACCAAGCTAACAGCTCTGCAAGCGGTTTGGAAGGAACGGTTGCATCTTTATTTACAACTAGGACTAGAAGAAGATACCAAAAGTAATCACACCGAGGTCTATAACTATAACCATGCCTTTGCTGGCGTAGGTGGACGCTTTTTTCTTCTTCCGCAACTCTTTCTCTTTGGAGAAATAAGGGGCAATCAGCAGCTGTTGCCGAAAGAGCGAGCGGCCGCTTATCGCAAGCTTGAACAGCGAATGGGCGCCATTTTTTACTCCTATGATGAGCTTTTTCAAGATAAAACCAATCTCTTTGCCGAAAATTATGGAGAGTTGATTAGTAGCAATCAATTGCGAAAGCACTCTAATCTCTATGGGACGATAAAATCAAAACTAGGAAATCGTTTTACGCTTCCTGATTCATGGAGAGAGTTCCTCTCGGCGCACTCTATGGGGATAGATGCTTTTGCATTGGGCGAACTTAAGCGTGATCGTCGTGGGTACTATGAGGAAAATGTGCAAGAGATAGGATTAGGAATCCGTCCGCAATTAAGATGGAATCATTGGAGTATTGCTTTCGATGTCAGTAAAGTCTGGGGGGCCTACGCTGGTGTTGAGAGAGAGAATAAAAACCCTTATGGAAGCAAGAGCAAGTACGATGATTTTCGATTGTTATTCACTCTTTATGCCGATCAGCTTCAGGGGGGATTATAATAATGGATCTCCTTTTTGCTATCGATGATTTTTCAATGGCACTGTTTGTGCTGATTGTTTTCTTATTTGCCTTTTTTGGATTAGATGATCTTTTTATTGATCTTTACTATAGAGTGAGAAAATTAGCTCCCCTGCAGATATCCCCAAAAAAGTTGCGCGATCTTTGCACTTGGAAGGAAAAAAATATCGCCATCATGGTCGCTTGTTGGCATGAAGATGATGTCTTGCAGAGGATGATTAGTGGGAATATCTCTCGAATACAATATGCTCATTACCACTTTTTTCTGGGAGTCTATCCCAACGATGCCGCAACTATGGCCGTTGCTAACGATCTTAAGCATCGTTATTCCAATGTACATATGGTGGTTAATGCTTCAAGTGGACCAACTTCTAAGGGGCAGATGATCAATCAAATTGCCCAAGCGATCTTCTCTTTTGAAAAGCAGGTAGCGGATCCCTTTCATATTATCATGTTTCATGATTCAGAAGATATGATCCATCCTTTGTCCTTAAAGGTGATCAACTATTATATGGATCAAAAAGATGAAGAATACGATTTTATTCAGATTCCTATCTTCTCTATGCCTGTTAGAAAAAGAGAGTTGGTCTCAGGTGTTTACATGGAGGAGTTTGCAGAGTCGCACTTAAAAGATCTTTTGGTTCGTGCCGATTTAAAGTTACCGATTCCCTCCGCAGGAGTGGGGACGGCCATGAGCAGGAGATTGGTACAAACTTATATGCAGGCACAAGATGGAAATCTTCTAAATCCCCTCGCCTTAACAGAAGATTATGAATTAGGGGTTTCAGCTCTTCGCCACCACATGAAATCAACCTTCCTGCTTTGCATGTATGAGAACGAATATATTGCGACCAAAGAGTATTTTCCTAAAAAATTCTGGCATTCAGTGAGACAAAAATCGCGGTGGACGCTTGGAATTGTTTTTCAAGGGACAAAAAATTTAGGGTGGAGCGACTCTTTTAAAGAGAACTATTTTTTATATCGTGATCGCAAGACTATTCTAACCACACCCCTGTCGTTGCTTGGAATGGTGCTGTTTGTGTTCTTTTTGATCAGGGTTCTCGGAGACCATACTTTTTTTGCTAAAACGGTGACTTATACAAATGATTTTAGTGAGGTGCTGGCCATTCTCCTCGTGGTGAATCTGGGATATATGTGCAATCGCATCTATCAGCGGACATTGTTTACTTATAAAATTTATGGAACCTCTCACGCGCTGTTGGTGACTCCGCGGATTGTGGTAGGAAATATTATTAATGCGCTAGCAGTTTTTCAAGCAAGCAAGCAGTTCGTGCAATCCTTAGTAACGGGAAAGGCCCCAAAGTGGATTAAGACGAAGCATGAGCTTCCTGCAGATTTTGGTGTGAAGTAAAAGGAGATACCTGTGATGATAAAAAAAATAGTTTGCCTCTGTTTCTTACTTAGCTTTTATGCTGTCTCGTTGGCCGTGGCCGAAGAAAAGGATTTTCTTAACACGGAAATTTATTTCAAGGATATCTGCCTTGGAAAAAGAACGATGGTTACGACAGGGGAGAGCAATCTGGTCGTATCTATTACTGGACTAAAACCTTATTCAGTGATTGATGTGATGATCAATGTTGAACCCATTTTTATCAACACCGATGACGATGAGGTGATGGAAAAGAAAAATATTAAATTTACCAAGGTGAATGTTGGTCGTGATGGAGAATTTCACTATGTAAAGCATATTCGTTTGAAGAAAATCCCTGAAGATCAAGAGTCGGCATTCAATATGGTTGTTAGAAGTTTAGCAGAGCGATTTCAATTCTTGTCGAAGACAAAAAAGATAAAGCTCCCTTATAGTAAAATTTATAAGGCGACCCTTTCTTGGAATGATCACAATGAAAATCTATATGGAAGATCGTCAAGTGATCTTTTTTTAGCAGAGAAGTCGGAGAAACTTTTTGTTTCCCAAAAAGGACCGATTTGTTTTTGGGAAACAGAAGCGCAAATAATCTCTGAGTACAATTTTAATGAAACATTAAGTAATAAAGTCTTAACTCGTAATCAAGATTTTGCAAAGACAACTGCTGTTACACTCAACTATGGTCATGGTCCAATGATGGAAGTTAATCCCGATTTATCCACGGTCACGGCGTCCCCTGTTGGGTTTATTGGAGGCATCTTTTTTAAAAAAATTCATGCTTACTCTAGATCTAAAACCACGCACACCTCTTTGATTCAACGTTGGGCCTTAGAGCCGGGGCAAGGTGGCTTCTTTGGCAATAGACTCTCCTATAGTCGCTATATCGTAGAGAGCTACAATAGAGAATATAACACAGAGAGTGGCTGCTATGAGTGGAAAAAGAGTGAGGAGAGCTATTTGGATGTGGGTGCGGCATCGACAGATTTATACCTGGTTCCGCAAGAATATTCGGGAAACATGGAAGAGAGCATGAGCTTTATTCAAAAAGTGCGACCTTCCCTCGATACTTGTAAAACACCCAGGTTTACAGGGAAAGTGAATTTTATTGTTAGCGACAGTGATGATTTATTATATGCGTACCCGTTAAGTGAAAATCAATAACAAAAAGAGTTGTATGATAAACAACATAGAACAAAGGATGAATCAAAATGATGAATAAAGTGGATAAAATAAAGACCGTGAGGTTAGGGAGTTTGCTTGTTTTATTTTTCCTGTTTGCATTTACAGGAAGTAGCTTTGCAGCAGAATTACAAAATAAATTGAGTGTGGATTCCATCGCCATCTCGCCCAAGTATATTAACTTAAAGTATGGAAAATTTTATGTCTCTAGCAATGAAGAAGAGTGCAGTGTTTTTAAAGGAACGTTTGCTGGAAATTCTGTAACTTTTAAGGCCCAGGCGGCCGGAGGGCAAGGAGCATACGAGCATACCTTAGTTTACTTGATTAATGAAAGTTATGATACCAAAGAGTTTAAGACTTACCAAGTTACCAATAGAGGTCGGCGAGGTGGAGACACAACCTTTACCATTCAATTACCCTTTTTAAAGGAGAGCGTTCCTTTTGTGAATCAAGTGGTCACCTTGATCACCAAAGATAGCAAAGGAAAAGCGGTCTCTACTGATTTGAAATTTACAGTTTCAAGACCAGTGGTGCTAACGCACTCTCGGCCAGAACTCTCTGCCAAAGCAGATTGTTATCAACGTTATCCTGCTTATAAATCGGTAGCATCGGTATTATCCAATGGTAGCACCAATATTAGTAACGTCGAGATTATTCAAGGGATTCAACGCCTCTGGAGTAATCGTGATGGACGTCGCTGGGGTGTTCACTTTACTCCAACGGTCTTTACCGCTGGGGTTGGGCTTAGCCTATTTGGTGTTAACTATGAGCACTTTAGAGAAACATCAAAACAAACAGTGGAGACGGTAGAGGTCAGAACAACCTACAACCTTAACCCTGGCGATTTTCTCCAAATCTATACGCAACCTACTCGCTATGTAACCGCCTACGATGCAACGTTGGTATCACCTTGTGGAGAACGAGAGACCATTGAAGCTGCTTACATGTTTCAATGGTGGGGATTTTCCTATCACGTTTTCCATGTTGATCCCTACGACACGATGGAGCCAGATGTCAATACCATTGGCGCCCCTATTCGCAACACTTGTTCGTCCGAGTATGAGGATATTGTCTCGAGGATGGATGGAGATAATTTTGTGAGTACGAATAATTAAGCGTGGCCTTGAATGTAAAAAACAAGAGATGTGAGATGTGAGGTATAGAATGAGGAATATAAAAAAAAATATCTTGATTGCTGCCGTTGTTACTATTGTTGCTATTAGAGTGAGTGCTGCTCTCATCTTGAATCCAGTGTTTGCTTCTTCTCCTTCGCAGGCACCAAAGATTAGCGCTGGAGTTAAAGAGATCTACATTACTTCTCAAAGTTACACCTTCGGATCCGATGGCATGGCCCGTGTGTTGCAATCGTTAAGTGATGTTGGGATCACCTCTATCACCGCAGAGATCCGTCTGGCGATGAATGGTGCCAATGAATCAGAAGTTTATCATCCACCCTACCGATCGCAAAAAATCGATATCATTAATATGATTTCTCATCTTATTCATAATCACTCTGATCTGGTTTTAAAGCCGGTGATCTTCGAGCGACCAGGGAAAGGGGTAACTAATCGACTTTTAGCAGTCAATCCTCGAAATGTTGCTAGATGGTTTAGTCATTACAAAAATGTTTATACATTATATGCGGCGATTGCAGCTGAGCGAGAGGTAAGAGAGCTTGTTTTGGGTGTTGGTCTTACCAATATTTGGAGAGTAGACAATGCTGACCTTTGGCTTAATTTCATGGAAAAAGTTGCTCGTGATACCAAAGGAAAAACTAAGCTTAGTATTGAGCTCACTTCTTCTCGTGATCTGGACTCTTTGCGAGAGTGGAAAATTCGTGCGCCGGCAAAATGGAGACAATTGCTTTCGCTCTTAAATCTTGTTCGCGTGGTTCCCTCTGGATTTCCAGAGAGAGTGAGCACATGGAGGGCCGAAGCGTTGGCAGAACAAATAACAGCATCTCTACAGAGTGTTGATGAGTTATTTGATGGAAAAATGCCACTGAGTATTGCAAGCATGACTGTTCCTGCGTGTGATCACATTGCTTATCATGAAGAGCAAGTGAATTGCCTTGATCTTCATGATAATAACGCTTTTAACTATGATGTCCAAAAAAATGCTTTGGAAGCCTTATCCGCTTCACTCTCTTTGATTCCCTCTCCGCTTATTGATCGAGTACAGGAGTTGGAATTAAATAGCAGTAACACCGATCCTGAACCCTTAGATCGTGAGCGTGACTTTCGATTGCTTTTGCCAAATCCCGCGTTTCAACAGATGCTGAAAAATTTTTTTTTACCCTATTTAACCAAAAACCCCTTTTATGATTGGAAAAGTGTTAAAAATTTTCATTACTCTGCCGATGATGATAATGTTGTTGTCGATTCTCAAAAATGGCAAGCATGTCTTTATTATGATGAAGAAGATGAGAAAGATTTAATAGGTGCGATTCATGTGCGTATGCTGGCCAATCTCATCGGTGGCTTTCCAAAATGGCAGGCCGTATGGAAAAAACTTCACAAGTATGTATCGGGTGATCTTTTTCGTTGTCAGACAGCTTTTTATATTGGAACCAATTATACGGCCAAAGTTCCTGATAGCTTTCTTCATGATAGTGCGATTTATTCCCAAACTCACCATCTGACTTGGATGAACTATAAAATCTGGGATTATCTTGAACACTATAAGGCCATGATGTCTAGTAATGCCAGTACGGCCATTACTACGACAACACCGCCACTGTCACCCCTGGGATTTGAGTATGTTAAAATCGATCAGCCTCTCACAACGCCCTCTGAAACCAATGAAGATCCAGGTTTTTTCCGCTACTTTGATTACAAAGGGGAGAGCTTTTTCAAACTGGCGATGTGGAGTAAAGAAAGCAAGCGCTTTGCCTCTTCTCCTGAGTTGGTTGAGGTTAAGCTCGCTTCAGGGATTGATCCTCTTAAGCTACAAGTGCTTTCATGGGCCAGGCACTCTAAGCTTGCCGATCGAACTATTCCCTACGTTATAAGACAGTTTAATCAAGCGGGAGGATCTCTCTTTTATTTTGCAGACTCTCCCTTTAGTTATTCCCACTACGAAGATCGCTATATGATTTTTACCGATATCCTATGGGATATCTTAAAGGAAGAGGCGCCTAAAGGCCCAAAGATGGCGTTGGTTCGCTTAGAAGATATTAGTGTGATTTCAGAAAAAAAATATGTTCTCTGGGCAATCGATTATCTTGCTGCTCGAAAGATCCCCTTTTCCTTGGCCGTGATTCCCTTTTATAGCAACGTTTTTCCCAGTCGTTTTAGCTATAGTCCTGTCTGGAAACCTATTTCCGATTATCCTGATAGCATAGGCATTCTTCAATATGCCAAGGCAAGAAATGCCGATTTTGTTTTTCATGGAGTTGCTCATCAGGCCGGTAATTATATTGGAGGGTATATGGGAATTACCGGATCCGATTTTGAATTTTGGATGTTCCCAGAAAATGTGCCACTTCCCAATGACTCAACCGATTTTATCTTAGATCTTTTAGAGAAAGGAGAACATATTTTTCACAAATTGGGCATTAAACCAGTGGCCTGGGAAAACCCTCACTATGCTTGTAGCGTGCTCGACTCTATACTTTTTGGAAAGGTCTTTGAATGGAATTATCATCGCTCGCTTTACTTCAAAACCCATATCCAACAGGAGGGTGCTTTGCAACCAAGGCATCGAATGTTTGAGTGCTTAAGTGAAGAGTGTAGAAGTGATCGTCGTGCGCGTGCACGGGAAATAAAAGTGGAATCGGACATCAGTGAATTTGGAGGACAAATTTTCCCTTATACCATTTATAAAGATATCTATGGGCAATCCATTATTCCAGAGACACTCGGATTTATTGATTACACCGCCTATCGAGCAGACACCTGGAGACCCGTCTCCAATCACTTGGATATTTTAAGGAGGGCCAAAAAATTAAAAGTGATCCGTGGTGCAGTGGCCTCATTCTTCTGGCACCCAAGCGTTTTAAATGGTAATGGCCTTTACTATCTTGATAGTCCCGGTAGCTATGAGGCCATGAATAATGGAAAGAAAACCCTAACGGAAATTATCGAGGGGTTACAGAAAATGGGTTATGTCTTTGCTAGTATTAGTGACTGCAAACTTTTTCCAAGATCCAATTGTATATAATAAGGAAGGTAAAACCATGAAGTACGCAACACTTTCTTCAAAAAAAATTTGGGTCCTCATTGGAACTAGGCCTGAGGCAATTAAGCAAATTCCAGTCTATAAGGCCCTTGTGGAGAAATTTGGAAAAGAAGCGGTAGCGCTTGTCGGAACAGGTCAACATCACCAACTGATTGATCAAGTCTTAGTTCCTTTTGAAACCACGATGGATTTTAATTTCCAGTTGATGCTTCCTCAGCAAACGCCGACAAGCTTATCTGCTGCAATTTTGGCGAAGCTGAATGATGTTTTTTTAGAGATCAAACCAGATTGGATTGTCGTTCAAGGTGATACCACCAGTGCGGCCATGGCCGGGTACGCGGCCTTTTTAAACCACATTAAAGTTGTTCATAATGAAGCTGGCTTGCGATCTTATGATATGCACCACCCTTTTCCGGAGGAGGCCAATCGGCGATTGCTAACCACTGTAAGTGATGTGCATATGGCACCAACAACACTAGCGCAAGACGCTTTAATCCAAGAGGGAGTGAACCCCAAAACTATTTTTTTAACCGGGAATAGTGGTATTGATTCTTTTCTTAAGATGCTAGAGAGACAACCTTCACCTAGAGTAGAAGAGTTGTTAACGTTAGCGGGTGATAAAAAAATTGTTTTTATGACTGCTCACCGACGTGAGAATCAAGGTGAGGGAATGGATCAGTGGTTTCATGCCTTGAGGATTTTTTTTCAAAAAAACCCCCATCTCTACTTACTCTATCCGATGCATCCCAATCAATTGGCACTTGCTGCGACCAAACGTTATCTCTCCGATTTGCACAACGTTTGTGCCATTGATCCCTTGGGGTATGAAGATTGTTGTCACCTCATTGCTCACTCTCTCTTTGTGGTCACCGATTCTGGAGGCATCCAAGAAGAGGCCGCTTCCCTAGGAAAGCAGGTGGTTGTTTGTCGAAAAAAGACAGAGCGGATGGAAGCGGTTCATGCAGGATTTGCAACGTTGGTTGGAACAGATATTGAGAAGATCATTTCTGGAATGAACTGGGCCTTAGAAAACAGTCGTCCCCGACTGCAACAAAAGGGAGTGCCCATCAATCATTTTCAATCACTTTATGGCCATGGACACAGTGGAAAGAAGATCGCAGAGATTATCTATGAAAAAAGCATGTTAATAGCGCCAACAAAAGTAAGGCAAACGACAGAAGAGTGCGGAAATATGGAGCCTGAGCGATCAGTTGTTGTTCCATTAAAACATTCATATGGCCATTTATTATAGTCTATTTCAACAGGCCCTCACCGCAAGAATACGATTATCCTAACTGGATAATGATGGTTCGTCACTAAGCATAAATTCTGAAATCTTTCTATAATTTCCAGCAAGATGGAAAAAGGTGCCTGTAGATAATGCCATTAACTTAAGGTTTTTTATTTAATGTTCAGCCTTTTCTCACCCTATGAGCAGTAAATATCTCTTGAGCTACTCCATTAAAATTTTTTTGCATGAAATTTGTTGAATTGAATCATGTTTTTTTTTTGCAAGGATAGAGAATAATTTATCGATTGCAATTTGATAACCATTACTACAAAAAACCAACTCAACAGAGAGGAGTCTGCGTCTTGTGAATGCATTGACTGCAAAAATTAAATTAAATTTTTCTCTTAAGTTTGCTGTCAGTTCCTGAATTTTATGGTAAGATTCGATTACGCGAGGTGGACATTTTTGTGAGGAAAACGTATGATCTACAAGTAAGAGCATACTAATTCTTTAATGGTTAGTATGCTCTTTTTTATTTAAAATCTGTATTTACATTATCATTATTTTCTTAAGTTAACGGCATTATCCGCTGGCACCAAGCTTCAAAATAACTTAACTTGCATAAAAAAGATTTTTTATATTAAAATTGATTACTATGAAAAGAATCAATTCAATTGAGACAGTGTTCAAAAAAAAGCTTATCGTCTTTTTCTTTGGCCTTTTCCTTGGCGGGATAGGTGGTGTGATTGCAATTTCGGGATGGAACAACTTTTTTCCTGGAAGTGCCAATCCTGATTCAGGCGCTCTTTTAGGAGAAGACCAAGCAGAAGAGGCGCGTGAAGGATTTGAAAACTTGATCAATCCACTCTTGGATTGTCCAGCACGTGAGCGGTATACCTTCACCTCCATGCTTCCCTATAAGAAGATTGAAGAGAAGCTGCAATCTCTTGTGGATAAGCATACCCAGTTAAATCAGTTAAAGACGGCGGGAATTTATGTAAACGATCTCCATATTGGCTCTTGGTTTGGCATCAATGCGAGAGCGACTATGCTTCCTGGCAGCCTGGTCAAATTGCCTCTAGTTGTTGGTCATCTAAGAGCAGTGGAAGCAAATGTTTATTCTCTTGATCAAAAGATTCTTTTTAATAGGCCAGACCTGTTAAATCTTTATGATTTACAACTGGTAAGGCCTACTATTAAGCTAGAGGTTAATCAGAGCTATACTCTTCAAGAGATTATGAGACGTTCGATCGTTTATTCCGATAATGTGGCCGCGGCACTATTAGAAGATTTAGATAACAGAAGATCGCTTGATGATTTGATTGCGAAAACTCACATCCCTATTAATCCTCTTTTAACTCATGGTAATGTTTTGACACTAAAAGAATATTCGGGGATTTTTCGTATTCTCTACAACGCCTCCTTCTTAAGTGATGCCAACTCTTCGCTTGTACTTCAGTGGTTGACCCAAGCAGACTTTGTGGCCGGTATTTCTGCTGGAATTCCTGCAGGTACCGTTGTGGCCCACAAATTTGGAGAGGCCTTTGAGGGAGGAGAGGAGGAGTTAACCACGATCAATGATTGTGGAATCATCTACCATTATCCTTTTCCTTACTTACTTTGTGTTTCACTCAAAGGAAAAGATCCTGTGCAACTAGCTACTATCATCAAAGAAATTTCCACTCTAGTCTACCAAGAGTTCGCCAAGCGCCGCCCCTAAATCTAGATATTAGTCCGCTTACCATTATCCACGAAAGAGATCTTGTTTAGATGGAATATTTACTCGTACAAATTTTGCAAAAAAAAATAATCAACATGATATCGATCGGTTATCAATCGATGAATCAGTGTTTTGTCTGTTTTATAGGGTACGAGTAAATATCCCTTTTTCAAGGAGAGGACTATCAAGTTGTAAGACTTTTCTATCGAAACTCTACTATTGCGATGGACATCATTCTGCCGGCCTTGATGAAGAAAAAAAATGATCAATTCACTACAGTTGCTTTTTGGAAGCAGCTTGATCGTAATCTGTCAAAACACCTAGGACATTTAGAGCTTCCAAAATTCGAAATAAATTCAACGACAGATCTTGGTGATTTTTTGAAAAAGATGGGAATGGAGATCGCGTTTGATAAAAAATTAGCAAACTTTTCTAAAATGGTAGAAACGACAACCCTTTTTATTGGGTAAAATTGCGGGATCACTCCCGCAAAATCCCCGTTCCCACCCATCGTGCCCAATTAAGGCAATAGGCGGACGATAATTTCGTTCACATAACTTCAAAATAACTTATGCTTAATCGTCACCTCCGGCAGAGGATATCTTTCCATAAACCTAGTAAATTCTTTCCAGTCAAAAGATCTTTTCTGGCTTCTTCGATTCATCCATTTAAAGAACACTCGCGTGCTTTCGTAACAGAAACTGCTTACCTCATGCCCATTGAAACTGACCGCATAGTATTGTATGTGTCCTCTCAATTTTGCTCTGAAAATTTTCCATAGCGATTTAAGATTGCCTCTGTGTCTCATTGCCTGACACCAATCCTCCACTTTCTTTAGCTTACTCTTAAAACGCTTTGATGATGTTTTCAGTTTTCTGATGTCTTGTCCGTTTCTGCTTTTCCCGATGAAGAAAGTAAAACCAAGGAAGTCAAAAGTCTCTTGTTTGACTCCGGCCTTTGCCTGTTTGTAGTTAAAGGAGACAATTTTAGTTTTTTCCATACTCAACTCTAATGAAAATCTTACAAGCCTGATCTTTAGATCCTCAAGAATTTTGTCCGCATCTTCTTTGCTTCTACAACATATCACCATATCGTCTGCGTATCGGACGATAGTGGCCTTCTTTGAGCATCTTTTAGATTCTTCATTCTCAAACCATGTATCAATAGCATAGTGTGCGTATACGTTTGCCAAAATTGGAGAAACCAAAGAACCTTATGCAAAGCTTTGCATAAAGAACCTTGCGGAGAGCCGATCTCATTCTTGGTTTCTGTGCCATCTGGTTTCATCGTTGGGGCCTTTAGCAGCTTGATAATTAATCGAAGGAATCTTTGATCTGATATTTTCTTCTCCAACATTTTAATTAGAATTTCGTGCGGGATAGTGTTGAAATATTTTCTCAAATCGATTTCAAGCACTGCTCTGCACTCCCATTTCATTAAGTGTTGTCGAAGCGCTATCAGTGCAGTATCACATCCTCTGGCCGGTCTAAAACCATGAGAGCATTCAATGAATAACGGTTCATAGATTGCTTCCACTATACGCTTGGTAGCCTCTTGAACTATTTTGTCTTCATGGCATGCGATCGCCAATGGTCTTTTGCTTCCGTCTGATTTAGGTATTTCTACTATCCTCGATGCTTTCGGATGGTAACTGCCCTTCCTGATATTAATCAATAGTTGCTCAAGATTTCCCTCTAAGTTCTGCTCGTATTCGTATTTGTACACTCCATCAATTCCCACAGCTTTCGATCCATCTAGGCCATGGTGACATCGCCTCAACATATCAAGGTCTATTAAATGCCCAAGGTTGTTGAACACTATCCCTCTGTCTTGTTGAGATCTTTGTTTTACGCGGTCTAGTTTCGTTTGCAAGTTTGTATTGTCCCTATGCTGAGTGGACATACTTGTTTCTCCTTTTCGCTTGTCGGTTACTGGAACCCTTCCCTCCACAGTCGTTACTTGTATCTTCGGTACTACGATTCCTCGGCCATCTCACTACTCGTCCCACACCCCTTCAGTTTTATCCGTTGTGAGTGCGATTACGACCTCATGTCGAAGTAGCGAGACTTCCCATGTTGACTCAATTATCTCTCCACGTGCGCCAGGTTCTAAGACCCCGCCGGATTCCCTGATCCTCGCTTAACGGACTTCGGGATGTTGATGTTCACTTCAGTCTACAGTGCCACCATCCAGAATTTTTTAACTGTCGAGGCTCAATCACTTTACGCTTTCGCATTCCGGCCCACGTGGTTCGCTCCATACGCATCGTGCTCCCATCACCAGGATTACACGCAATGTTCGCTACGACATAGATTTGCTCCTCCTTTGTCGACGGGACTCTCACCCGCAAGATAATTGGCCCTTCTTCATGGCACACAAACTGGATTCCAGTAAAACAGTTTTACAAATCCAGTTTAAACTTACCCCTTTTTCAACATAATTTGTATGTAAGTAAAGTGCTACATAATACTCTTATGAAAAATGATGAAGAAGGTACTATTGCTGCTGCTGCCACGACTATTCATATGGACGATGATGGTTATTGCCTTCCAGTAAGAGGTGGTGTCCTGCCAGATTTTACAATGGTTATCGATCATCCCTTTTACATGATGATCAGAGACTTAAGCAATGAGACAATCCTGTTTTCGGCATACATCAGTAAGATAGAGCACGGAGAACAATACTAGGGGTGTCTCGTGATGATAAGGATTGAGATGCTAATGACAAAATCTCCATTGGATTTTTCCAGCAATTCCTCTTTCAACTGTTGCCATCGCGTCTTCCATCGTACTATTAGTTTTCACTAAGATATTCGTATTCATTCTTAAATTCACACTTTGCCCGCAAGGAGACCATACGATCGCGGAGGAAGCGATGATGTTGCTAATAAAATACTCTTGATGGGTTGGCCCTTGCCACATTCTATGAATGATAGGTCCTTTTGATCCTGCAAAAAAATATTCAAGATAAAACTCAGCTTCTGCCTCTGAAGGAAGAGAGAGGAAGCCTGAGATGCGATCGATCTCATAGAGAGCAATGCTATAACCTGGTGGAACCGCCACGGGTATCGCAAGGTTGCAGGATTTTCGATTTAAAGCAACACCTGCGCTTCGACCAGCATGAGCAACATACTGATCAAACAAAATATGAAACGAGCGAGCATCGGGTGACAAACGAGCAGAAGCCGTTCCCATCGGGCAACCGGTCCCTGCATACGTGGGTGTTCCTAAGCGAATGTCGATCGGTTCATCGGCCAAGACACTACTCATAGAGACAAGAGGAAAAAGAAGTAGAGAAAACAAAAGAGAAAAAAAGATCATGGATTGTAACGAAATAGGGGTTGTTTTTTTGATTTTGATTTTGAGGGGAATGTTCATTGTTATGGCCTCCTGTGAAAAATAAAAATATTACTCTTTTCACTACTGTTTCAAGCCCTCTACCGAAAAAGTTCTTCCATCGTCTTAAGCATAGTGTCCTTTCATCACCATGGGGATGCCATTCAATACCAAGAGGAGTGTCACTTTGTAACTTTACTCTGATACTCGGTATTGACGTTGATTGTATTCACTAGTCCCCCTTAGAGAACCCGAAAAGAAGCAAGGATTTGTTTGTTACGTTGCTCTTTTCAGGCTTTATCATCATAGATATAGCTGCAAGGAATATGCCAAGGAAAATAAGACGATTTTCCCTAAAGAGTGAGGATTGGGTGCATGGGAATAGCATCCATTAGCGGTGGCGTACAGCGCCATGAGTTGCGTCAGGTGCTTGCCCCTCTTCAAAGGGAATCAAACAGGACACTACCTGTTCTGTTTTTTACAATAAAAATCCTTTAGCTATTTTTTAGCATCAATGGAATATTTACTCGTACAAATTTTACCAAAAAAAATAATCTGCAATAAAAAACGTGAAGAAATTATTATCCCCTTCCAACTTGTGGTGACGGGGTCTCACTTTGTTATCTCCACTATAGCAATGGCGCTCAACTCATCCATGTGGCGTTTCCGCTTGAGGTTTCTGGGCTTCACTTCTCAAGTGGCCGTTACATGTTTGCTGATAGGATGAATCCATTTTCTCCTTACCCCCCGGCACTCGTCGACTCTCACCACTGAACTTGTGGCCGCTTTTTGTTTACGATCCACTTATGTATTTTATCACGGAATTATGCTATACTGATTTTTGCCCAAAAAAATAATCAACATGATATCGATCGGTTATCAATCGATGAATCAGTGTTTTGTCTGTTTTATAGGGTACGAGTAAATATCCCTTATCATCCTCACAAAAATCATAAATATGGACAGTGCCATTTAGTTTCAAGTCATTCTCTGTTGATACAATATACAGGCCAAGGCTGTCTCTTGCTGCATAATAAGCCCTGTACAGACCTTCATTGTTTTGTTCTTGTGTTGCAGAATAGAAAATCTGAAAAATCGATCTGTATTTACTGTAAACACTGTTTGGAAAAAATACTCCAATTCTTACACCCATGCCCCCATCTTCATTTTCTAAATCTGATTCCCCTATGAACTCATTATTGCAATAAACATGATATTTTCGCATGAATATTACACTCTCCTTTAGAAATCGGTGATTCTTTTAACCAGCAAGATAAATCAGTTATTCATGAGGCCCCATATTTCTTCCCAGCCAACACTAAGCACAGATGGTATACTAAAAGGATTTATTTCTGCATTTTCAATGTTTTTATTTATCGAAAAATATTCAAAAACAGAATATTGAAATTTTTTTCCTTTGTTTTTTTCGGGGTCAAATCTTTCAATTTTTACCCATTTGGAATCATTTGAATTCATGAAAGCATAATAGATCCCTAGAGCATCTATCCAATCATTTATTCTAACTTTCCTGTTGATTGTTTTTATTAATTCTTCTGTGCCTTGACCTCCCGTAGCTCCGACAGTGGTCAATAATTTAGAAGCTAAATTTTTTATAGATTCCTTTTTGTTTACGCAAAAGAGAGGATCATTCTTCTGGGAACTCAGTGCTTCATACAAATATATTTTCTTATTGCTGTTTGTCAGCATCTCTTCGCTGTTATCATAAAAATCTTTCTGATAAAGGAGCTTAAGAAAAGCATGGGCACCACCCAGGATAGACATTCCAATTGGCGTAAACCATGCGTT
Source organism: Oligoflexia bacterium (assembly GCA_015231955.1). Lineage (GTDB taxonomy): Bacteria > Bdellovibrionota > Bacteriovoracia > Bacteriovoracales > Bacteriovoracaceae > JADGAN01. Next base: position 25,055 of record JADGAN010000051.1, read on the forward strand.
TTTCTCTTTCCATATCGTGCCATTCAAAAAAGTACCACTTCGTGGACTTGGACAATAGTTCTCATAATGAACACTAAGAGGTGCCTCTAAAATAAGTATAATATCATTGTTTCCTGTTTTGATATGTTCATAAGTCTTGATAAAAGCATTGTTGAAATTTAATTGATAGGTATCTATTTGATTGACTTGCTTAATAACGAGACCACAGTTCGAGCTTGTCTCACTAGCAAAACCGATATCTAGTACAATTATATCATAAAGGGTATGATTTTTTTCTATCTCGCAGCATTCAAAATTCATATTTTCCCTTTTATGATTTCCGAATATGTTTATCGGTGATTACTATTCAACACTAATCATGTTTGTTATTAGCATAGCTTTTTTTCTAGCATAATTGTAAGTTCTTTTTTTAAATCACTACAATAAGACCCGATAATATTAAATCCACTTTTTAGATTAAGAATCAACATATGTTTAAATTTATTCTCAGTACTGGTTCGAATTATGGAGTACCCTTCGTTCGAAACAATCTCGTGCTGTATTTTCATTAGTTTTTTTGCGAAACCTTTTCTTCTGTATTTGGGAATAACACCACCTATCCAACTATAAAACATTTTAGAACTTAGCTCATATCCAATTTTGTATCCAACAGGGGTTGAGCCAATATATGCAATAAGTATTAAAAGATTTTCCTTTGCAGAAGATTCTTTTTTTATCATGTCTATTGGATAAGGCTGCTCAAAAGTTAGTTTTTCAAGCAATTCTACGTGTTTTAAGATTTTAGGAGTAAATTTTTTGTAAATTTTTGTTTTCATATACACTTTACGTTATTAAATTGAAAAACTTTAATACTAGACTGCTTTTATCTTAGGAAATAACTGGCATTCTTTAAACTTAAATGCCCATTACGATTGCCCTTCCGATGGCCTTGTACCTGCAAGTCTGTAGTTCGAGCAGTCTACCCCATGAAAGACATGCACCAAGCGAAAGCGTTCAATAAATATCAGAGAATCTGGAGTGAAAGCAAAACCTAAACTTGTGCCCTCTTGTTCAAAATAACGTTGATGTCCATTCGTCCAATCTTCCAAAGAAAGATCACCTTCTCCTTCCTCTATCGCCATCGTAGGTGTGGCATCTTTAAATTGGATATACTCTACTTCCAATGTTTCAATTAGGCAGAGTGGAGACCCAAGTCCATCCGTGACAATGCTAAAAAGCCCAGTGCTTGGAATAGTCTCCCCAAGGTGCAAGGCCGCTGCAACCCATCCAGCAGTAAGCCTTTTTTTTCCTTTGATTACCAGATGGGCCAATTTAGAGGCCAAAAGCAGGTTGTTACCAAACGAAAAGACATCGAGCAAGCGCGAAGGTGGGGTATACCCGGCCAAAAGGGAATTTGTATAAATTCTCCATACCTCATCATTACAAAACGCATCTCGCGCTTTCACCCAGCATGCTTGAGGATAAATTTCAGCAGCAGTCTCAGGCCAATCCTGGTCGACAATAAACACTAAGGAGATCACCTTCCCCTGAAAGATCTCCTGTCCAAAAGGACCCGGTAGTTTTTCATAAAGAGCGGCAGGGAAAAAACGCTGGAGGGCCTTAAGAGCTCTCTCTCCATCCAAACATTCTACCGATAGTGCTATGGATTGCTCCAAAGAAAAGAAAGCGTGTTCTTTGTTCAAGATTAGAGCTGTTGTTTTATTCATTTTTATTCTCAATATTATTGGTTTATGGTCTTGTGATCGAAGTCGAACGTGACAATTGAACTGTTTACGATAGCATTGAAGTTGATGTCTCACAATGGAGTTCTGTTTTTAATAAAAACGAAGTAACTGAGGTTCTCCCTCTTTTACCTTCGGTCGTCCGCTGATACCTCCCGGACACGCAGCTCATTGGTTCCACAGTAAACCTCTCCTTTTAAATTGTGATAGTTAACATCTTCAATAAAGTGAGTTCTTTTTTTGGACCCGGGTTAGCTCACTTTGAATTTGTTTACGAAAAGGAGTATAGAGCGGATCAGGAATAATCAAATCTGCTCCTACTACTGTTAGGTTGATACTATCGGGGAGCAGAGAATCACACTCGCTAGGATTGCTATCAAAATCAAAATTCATACCCTGGCATTTAATGAGTACGGGAATCGCAATCACCTTCATCTCTTTACAAGCAGGAGTTGTTTTCACTATTTCAATCTTGAGTAACTCCACATTTTGCTCAATAATCGCCGAGGTCGCAAATTGACTCTTCAAAAGCGAGTACGATTCATCCTTGTATCCTCACGATCGCTGCTGGTATGGCCCTAAGGCAAATGCACAGAGAAAGAGAAAGGCCGAAAAGGTCTCTTTCATGGACAGCATATTGACTTCACTAGGAAAATCTTTGAGCGACTTCTGATCATTTTGCAAGATTGTTTGCATTGCTGCCATCGGGTCGGCCTTTAAAATGGCGATACCACAAGGATCGTTAGGCACTGTAACAGTGGTCACATGTTCATCAACATGGCCAACCGTAAGCTAATTTGTATCCAACGTCACTACACGATCTTTATACCCATTGTCCTTCCAGAACTGCAGGAGTTCCGGTGAAGTTTTTAGGTCGGTATATAAAATATTATTATGTGAAGATTGAGGTATTACTTGGCATGATTGCTTGGGGCAGTAGAGAAAATTTTACTTATTTTTTTCCAATAAAATCCCGATACGTTTAATGAAATCATTTTTAAGAATAAATAGGGGGACTAATAGTGGGAGTGATCATGCTCGAGCGATTTTATTGGAAAGAACATAAGGGAGTACTGATTCTTGTGAATGATTATTCAAATCTTACTTGCGAAGAGGCAAATCGTCTTGTTCCTCTTTGGAGAGAGAAAATCTTAGATCTACACAGGCGCGATATCCTATTTTTCATGGATGTCACCAATTTAATAATCGATCATGTACTCTCGGAGCAGTTTACAACGGCAGCAAAATCATTGAGTCCTGTTTTTCGTGCATCTGCAATTACAGGACTCACTAATTATAAGTCGTTAATTTTGAAAATTGTGAATAGTGTTACACAAATAAATATTAAGGCGTTCCCAACTCAAGACGATGCCATAAACTTCTTGGTGAATGAATTTAAGGAAATTGGAAAAAAAGTAGCATAAACGAGTGGGAGAGAATCGAATGAAGAGTAGCTTGGGAGTGATACCTCTACTGCTTTGTTTGTCTTTAGCAGCAGTATCTCTTGGGGAGGCGAGTACCAACTGCTCTTCCCGCGAAATAAAAGAACTAGAGGCGCTAGCAGTACCACTTGAGACGCCTAAAATACTTTATCGCTGGGGAGAGGGAAAATATGAGAAAGAGCGTATTGGTAAGAGTTTTGATGTTCGGCATGTAAACTTCAGTACCATGGCCGGAGGCAAGGGTTTGTATTTAGCGGATACACAGTTACTTACCTTGAACTATTCCCCTTTAATGGAATATTTACTCGTACAAATTTTGCCAAAAAAAATAATCTGCAATAAAAAACGTGAAGAAATTATTATCCCCTTCCAACTTGTGGTGACGGGGTCTCACTTTGTTATCTCCACTATAGCAATGGCGCTCAACTCATCCATGTGGCGTTTCCGTTTGAGGTTTCTGGGCTTCACTTCTCAAGTGGCCGTTACATGTTTGCTGATAGGATGAATCCATTTTCTCCTTATCCCCGGCACTCGTCGACTCTCACCACTGAACTTGTGGCTGCTTCTTGTTTACGGTCCACTTATGTATTTTATCACGAAATTATGCTATACTAAGTTTTGCAAAAAAAAATAATCAACATGATATCGATCTGTTATCAATCGATGAGTCAGTGTTTTGTCTGTTTTATAGGGTACGAGTAAATATCTCTTTATTGTAAGGAAGATTGAAAACAAGCCATATACAAGATGCGGAGTCTTTCACTAAAGAGAGTGCGAGTGTTTGAAAATCGAGGGAAAGCGCATCTTTCCACAAAATGTTTTCGCCCTTTACTCCATCAAACAAAAGTAGCTGCTCTTCAAAACGTTGATAAAACTCCACCAGCAGAAGTTTGCTCGCAATCGGGAAGGTTTTAATCCTTTCACAGAGGGGTTCGGTGATTGCACCTGGCCCCGGGCCAACCTCGATCACTGCTTGCGGGGGAGATGCTTGAAAATCGTCCGCATGATCGTGAACAATCCTCATCTTAGTGTTTTGATCACGAAGGAAATGCTGGCTAGCTCTTTGTTTGCTTTCATCAACTCTGCTTTTTTACTCTTAAGCAGATTTGAAAAAAATATTTTTTGATGGGGTCTGCAGGTAAAAGTTTGCTGGAGGTGTGGTGAGGGTACTCGGGGTGCCACTGAAAAGCCAACACCCAAGGTTCTACTCGATAGTAAGCTTCGATCAATCCATCTTCAGGAGAAATCGCCAAGGGAGTTAAGTTGTTCCCCAGCTTTTTAACTCCTTGATGGTGAACAGAATTGATATCGTAAGAAGAGAGTGGAGCGGAGGCCTCCTCCAGAAGATCAGGAAAAATATTTCTTTTCCACTCTTGATCCACCCACTTTATCGCGTGAGTATTTTGATCTCTCGTCTCTTTGTCTTGATGTTTAATCGCATGAGGCAGTTGTGTTTTAAGATCTTGGTAGAGAGTTCCTCCATGAGCAACATTTAAGAGTTGAAAACCTCGGCAAATACCCAAGAGCGGGATGTGGTGTTTTAGTGCTAGCTCAGCTATTTTTAATTCGTAGTCATCGCGGTGGCGATCACCTGGCCATTGCTCTTTATCTAGATAATCCTCTTGATATGAGGTGGGATCGATATCATCTCCTCCTTGAAAAACAATTCCATCGAGTGAAGCAATCAGATCCTCCATCGCTTGAAGTGTAAAAATGTGATCCGGATGATGATTGGGAATTAAGGTAATTTGAACAGGTTCGCTTGCGACTTCACTCGAATTAAATTGTAGATAGTGGAGAAGAAGAGAGTTGTAGCGGTAATGAATGGCCCTTGCTTTATCTCGGCCAATATTGGCCCCAGGATAAATAAAGGCCGCGGTTACTCCTATCCTTAGCATAAAAGCTCCTTAAATTAATAAACAGTAAAAACTGATGCAATTCTCTATCCCAAGTCTGCTGGCACCAACCTTCCCCCAACCTTCCAACCTTAAACCTTATGACTAAGTTCTGCTATAGATTTGCTTAATTACTCGCCCAATCTCTATTTCTTGAATAGAAAGATCGCTAATTGATGCTTGCCTTGAGATTTCGCTGATTAGATCCGGCATTCGCAGTTGATCACCATCAAACTCAATCCAGAGGCGTTTACCTTCACGTTTTACTTCGACCGCATAAGCAGGTAGATAAATGGGGCTCTCCTGCTCCAAATCGAACATGGCAAGGCGGCGGTGACCGAAGTGACGTCTGAGTGTAAACAAGTCACTGTCGTGTATGATTTGACCTCGATCAATGACGATCACACGCTTACACAGCTCCTCGACATCACCAAGATCGTGGGTGGTAAGAAGAATGGTGGTACGCTTTTCACGGTTTAAATATTTTAAAAATGAACGAATAACCTCTTTGGCCGTGATATCAAGACCAATTGTCGGTTCATCGAGAAAAAGTACTCTTGGTTGGTGCAGTAGCGCCGCTGTTAGTTCACATCGCATGCGCTGTCCGAGGCTCAATTTGCGTACAGGAAGGCAAAGAAAGGAAGAGAGTTGCAACATTTCAACAAAAAAATCAATTTTCTGCTTCAGCTCATGCCGATCAACTCTGTACACTTTTCCCAAGAGATCAAAGGCATCTCTTGGAGGAAGATCCCACCACAGCTGAGTTCGCTGACCAAAAACAACTCCAATCTGTTGACTATGGCGGATGCGATCCCTGGATGGTGAGATTCCGTTGACGGTAACCTCGCCCGCAGATGGAACCAAAATTCCTGTCAGCATCTTGATGGTTGTTGATTTACCGGCCCCATTGGGACCAAGGTATCCTACAAATTCACCCTCACCAATGTGAAAAGAAATTTTATCTACGGCATGAAACTCCTCTGACGTTCGCGAAAATAGTCCCTGGATAGAACCTAGTAATCCTGGACTTGTATGATGATGAACAAAGATCCTGCTCAAATTTTCAGCATGAATCATCATTAGCTCCCTGTGCTTTGATAGTGATTTACACCAAGTTTCCAAAACAACCAAGTCACCATTGCAAAGATAATGGCAATCACTGGTGAAAAATAGGATGCCCAGAGTGGCCCACCGAGTGGATCGCTCTTTTCCAGAAAAGCTATGGCCGGATAATAGCTTACAAATCCGACTGGAACAATATAGAGGAACAACCTTCGCATCCATGGGCGGTAAATGGTGATTGGATACTTGCTGAGTTCAACTCCCCCATAAGTAAAAGCGTTCAGCGCTTCGGAACTTTGTATGGTCCAAAAACAGAAAGCAGCACCGGCAAGAAATAACCCAAAATAGACAATGACGGCACTAAAGACAGCAATCATAAAAAGCATGACTTTCTCGCAATTTAGTTCTAGCTGTAGAATCGGAAAAGCCAGGGAGAGGGCAATTGCCCCTTGGATCAAACGACCAATACGATTCAGTCGAAAAGAGAGTGGCATGATTTGAAGGATTGGAGATCTTGGTCTGATCAGAAAATGATCAAACTCTCCAGTGCGGATTAGCTCAGGAACTTTCTCTAGACTTTCAGCAAATAATTGAGCAATAGCATAGGAAACGCTGGCCACTCCATAGAGATAGTAAACTTCCCCCATCGACCAACCTTTAATCGATGGGAACTTGAGAAAAATAAAATAGATAACAAAGAGATCAATGATGTTGACCACAAGATAACCGATGAGTTCAAGCACAAACGATTTTTTATAGCTCATTTGCCCTTTGATCTGTGCCATGAGTAAGCTAATGTATAGATTAATCATTCATCCCCCATGCACTACTAGCTTACGTTCGCCATAGGAAAGGAGGATGGTGCAAACAATCCAAAGAATTCCAATCCAGGTGAGCTGTGCTAAGAGTGCGTGTAGGACATTCCCGCCTTTATCCAGATACAAAAGAGTCGGGGTGTTCAAAGTGTACTCAAAGGGGAGAAATCTACTGATCTGTCGCACTGACTCTGGGAAAAATGTAACTGGTATAATCATTCCAGAAAAAAAATTGATGAGTCCATTAAAAAGCATCTTTATACCACGAGAAGACTCCATCCAAAAAGCGCTCAGTTCTGCTAAAAAATGAATGCTAATGGCGATCCATGCACCAAGAAAAGTCGAGAGCAGAAATAAAGCAGCTCTAGCAATAGAGGTAGGTAGAAACAAAAATCCAACGAAAGCACCAATACCCAGAATGGGAAGGGTTCGAAACAGCAAGAAGAAAGCAGAACTACCAAGTCGTTGTGAAAGGGTTGATAAATAGTAGTTTATTGGTCGAGAGAGATGAGTTGCAATCTGGCCTGATCGAATATCTTCATCTACCCCAATAACACCCCACTGAGGAATGACCATTAGTATAGCTTGAGTTAAACATACGTAAGAGAGGGCTTGCTTTACATTTAATCCACCGATGGTGGTTCCACTCGGGTAGATGGATTCAAAGAGAGAGGCACGAAAAAACAAAAAGAAGATGTTTGTAAAAAGTCCGGCCCAGTTCGCGACTCGGTAGGCATTCTGTCTTTGAAATGCAAGGCGCGCAAATGTAAGATAGGCCTGAAGGTTGATAAACAAAGTAGTTCCTAAGAAAAGTAGTAAAAAATGGTCGCAATTGCGACCGTTGCTATTATTATGAGTTTATTATTATGGGTCAATATTTAATTATATAATCGAGGGCAACGTAAGAAAAATAAATACCCTTATTGAAAATCATCATTCCTATTCAATTCAATTGATCGTTTGATATTGGCCTGCATACGACTCAACATTTACACATAAAAGAAATTAGCGGGATAGGTAGGCCCTCGCGGGCTTTCCCTCCCACACCACCTGGCATACGGGTCCGTACCAAGGCGGTTCAACGTGGTTTAAGTTCATCATACAATCTTGGTAGTTGAAATTGATCAAAGTATTTATTCGGAAAGGCCCTCCCCATCACCTGAGAAGTGCTCAATCTCCAAGCTCCTAATCTACTACTGGCCGCTTTGGCCGCAAGTTCGATCGGTATTCCAAATTTTACGAGCTTATCTCGCCTTGCTTTGAATCCAGTCCACTGCTGCCAAATATAGCATCGAATTCTTCGACGAACCCATCCATCGAGATATTTGAAGATCCCTTTGAACCCAGCAATTCTAAAGTAGCTTTTCCACCCGGTCATGTAAGTTTTCAGCTCGGACATTAATCTCATAAAAGATACTCTACGAATACCTTTAGTAATTTCTCTGATCCGATCCTTAAATTTCTTAATCGCTTCTTTGGAGACTGTTATCCT
>JADGAN010000052.1 GCA_015231955.1 Oligoflexia bacterium
CCGCTAACTGGCAACTGTCCCCGCTAGCTTCACACTGGAACTGCTAACAAATACTGCTACCAGCCACCCTGCTACCTGCTTGCTGGATTTGTAAAACTGTTTTACTGGAATCCAGTTTAAACTTACTAAAATTATTATTACAGAATGATTCAGATAAAAATATTGAGATAAATAAAAACATGACCGATAAAAAAGATGCTAATAATTTCACTTCTTTTCTCCCTCTGATTAATTGCTAATTATGTTTGGATCTTATATCTGTCCTCTCAGTGGATCAACCAAATAATTAGTGGCTTGAAATTCTACAATTCTATAGATCATTGTTGGTGTCACTTTGCTTTTGGGTCTTAATTGCGAGTGCAATGGAATATTATAAACCCCAATTATCAGATCGTTTTTTTGGGAGATTTCAAAAGTAATAGATGACGATGGAAACGCTTTGTGGCCAGAGAGGGTTATCATTAATCATCTTCCGATTCCCAAGGACTTTCCTTGCCCTGACACTTCAACCACGTTAAATGAGAAAACATTTGAGGATCGCGGCCGGTGGCCAAGAAAATTTTTTTAAATCCCTTTTCATGCAAGGAGGTTGCGATCTCCTCACCTTTAGGCCATTCATCGCCTAACTCTCTATCTATGTAAATTTCGCTGGCCTCTTTCGATACTTGTGATTCATATTGCTCAAACTCTTTGGGAGTTGCTAATGTCAGTAATTTTGCTCCTACTTTTTTGCCGATCGCTCCCATCCTCCGGAATTTCTGCCAGCTTCCTTTTTAATTGTCGGTGCGTTTACTGCGGTATGGATCAAAAAGGAAGCTGGTACCGACTCCGACTTCCCGACTTCTGGCCAATAGATAGGTCTGACCTAACTATCATAAAAAATTCGTAAGCTTAAACGGGATAAAAGTTAATTAGTTTAAGCAATTCCGCAGTGAATAGTTCACGATGATTGGAGAATTTTTTTTATATTAACGAAAGTGTGCTGTAAAATTATGCGATTTTGTCCATGGATAAAAAAAACAAGACAATTATAATTTTTTGTACAATAACGATATCTAACGTAAGTCTTTTTACGTATAAAATCTGCGTAAATTCATATAGAGATAAGTATAAATCATGGGAGGAGAATTATGATATTTGAAAGAATTAAAACTCTTGGAATGGCCCATAATGCTTACTTGCTTGCCTCAAAAGGGAAAGGCATTTTGATTGACCCGCGCAGAGATGTTGAAGAATATGTTCAATTGGCGCGATCAAAGGGTGTAAAAATAGAGTATATTCTCAATACTCATCGCCAAGAAGATTTTGTTTTAGGATCTAATCAATTAAAAAAACTTACTGACGCTAAGCTTGTAGGAGGAGATCATAAGCTCTTCGAGCATTGTGATATTTATTTGAAAAATAATGAAGAATTCGAAATTGGTGAAATCAAAATAAAGGCACTTCATACTCCAGGACATACACCAGAAAGTATGACATATGCTGTTTATATAAAAGATGCTAAAGATTGTTGGGGTGTTTTTACTGGTGATGCTTTATTTATAGGAGAAGCTGGAAGAACAGATTTGCCAGATAAGAACAAAACAGCAGAAAATGCAGAATTACTTTACGAATCAATCCATAAAAAGATTTTACCATTAGGACCACAAACTCTTTTATATCCTGCCCATGGCTCAGGTTCAGTTTGTGGAGGAAATATTGCGGAAAATGATCATTCTACGCTTGGTCTTGAGTTTGCCTATAACCCTGCTTTTACATTATCAAAAGAAAAGTTTGTCGAACAAAAGGTTCATGAACGATTACCTCATCCACCATATTTCTCTTTAATGGAAGAAGTAAATCTAAAAGGCGGCATTCCTCTGGAAAGTAGTATTGACAGTATCAAGATTTTAACTCCAGAAGAATTCTCAGAGAAATCCAATGAAGGAATTATCATTGATACGAGACTTCCAGAAGCTTTTGCCGGTGCTCATATCCCTAAATCTTTTAGTATTTGGTTAGATGGTTTATCTGTATTTGGTGGGTGGGTCGCTAAGAAAGATACACCTATCTATCTTGTATTGGAAAATAAAACTGATTTAGATATGGCCTATAAGCACCTTACTAGAATTGGTATGGATAATATAAAAGGTGTATTAACAGAAAATTTTGAAAAATGGAGGAATGCTGGACTCCCCATTGAAAGCTCAGGAATAATATCGGCAAAAAAACTGAATGAACAATTAGATCAGTTTCAAGTTGTTGATGTAAGAGAAGTTAATGAGTATGAAGATGAGGGACACATACCAGGATCATTGAACTGCTATGTAGGGAACTTAGTTGAATTTATAAAAAGTAATAAAATAAAAAAACCTATAGTCGTCACTTGTAGTGTCGGTCATAGGGCCAGTTTAGGAGTCAGCATTCTTCTTCGAGAAGGCCAAAATAATGTTTCAAATTTTCTTGGTGGAATGACAGCTTGGAAAAAACTGGGAAATCCTACTAAAAAAGGTGATTCTGAAAAATCATTTTATTATGTTATGGAACATGAATCATTCCAAAATATAGGTCTGCAAATGCAATAAAAGATTGCACTTGGCAGCATGGGTAAAATAGAGATGAAAACAATGAAAAAACAAATTGCGCTCCAAATTTTCATTTTAGTTACTCTGACATCAAATGTTTCTGCTCAAATAAACAATCAAATTGGAGGAAGTTGGTCACCCTATCTCACTGGTTTTTTTATTGGTACTTTACTTTTATTAACACTCTACTTTTCCAATAAACCAATTGGGGTCTCATCATTTTATGCTACCCTTGCAGGAATGATAGGAAAAAGGGTATCACCAAGTCATATCCTTAAATTAGATTATTATAAGAATAATCCCCCTGAAATTAATTGGGAGTTTGTTTTTGTCATTTCAACTGTCGTAGGTTCATTTATAGCTGCTTACTTTGGAGAAGAATTCAACTTGAGTTGGGTTCCCCAGCTTTGGTCCAATACTTTTGGGACCGATAGTATCACTCGCTATGGAATTATCGCTTTTATAGGTGGAATCTTTATGTCTTTTGGTGCCCGGTTGGCCGATGGTTGTACAAGTGGACATGGAATAAGTGGAACCTCACAACTCAATGTCGCCTCATGGATTTCAGTCATTTGTTTTTTTATTAGCGGTATGATTGCAATTCGATTTATATATTAACGAAGGGAAACTGTAATGATTAATCAAAAAGAATCAAAAAGTTCGAAATTGATGAAAGCTTCTATCTTTGGTTTCATTTTCGGTTTCCTTTTACAAAAAGGAGGAGTGGCAAAATATGAAGTCATTGTAGGTCAGCTTTTACTTCAAGATTTCACTGTGGCCAAGATTATAATGTCTGCTATTCTCGTTGGAATGATTGGAATATATTTTTTGCAAAGATTTCATCTAATAGAACTGCAGTTAAAACCTACTCATATTGCTGCAAATATTATAGGAGGCCTTGTTTTTGGTATAGGATTTGCGTTTTCTGGATACTGTCCAGGAACAGGAGCAGCAGCATTAGGACAAGGGAATTTAAATGCTATTTTTTATATACTTGGAATGCTGGTCGGTTCAATTATATTTGCTGAACTTTCTAAAAAACTTAATAATTCTGTAAATAAATGGGGTGATAAGGGAATTCTTTCTTTGAATGAATTTTTTAAAATTAGAAAAGGCACTATGATACTCGTGATGATTGTATTACTTACCAGCATATTAGGCCTCTTGAATTAATATAATGTTAATCCTACCATATTTGATAAATTACTGTAGAGGTCTCACTTTTCTATTCCTACTAAGGGGCAGTAAATGAAACAGGCAGGATAATAAATTTATAGATAGATATAGGAAAAAATGTGAGCACGAATAAAAAACCCTATTCAAAAATTTCGAAGGATCAATTGATTTTGGTAGATTGGTTAGCAGTAGACAGGACCATTTTAGCTAACAAAAGAACATTACTTTCTTATATCCGAACAGCAATGGCTTTTTTTATTTCCGGTGTTACAGCTATACGTTTTATCGAAACGTCATGGATAATAGTTGTTGGTTGTATCTTCGTCATCATTTCAATAATTATTTTGTTTTTTGGAATTTACGATTTTTATAAGTATCAAAAAAATGTTCAAGAATTATTAAAAGGTGAAAATATTTTGCCAGAACCAATGCGAGGTGAGAAAGAGCTTTAGGCCCACATTCCGGAGCCATTTTCAAGGCCTCGCAGGACAGAAGACATCCTCTAACAAGGGGCCGACCTACTGCTGCTTTTAAATTTCAATTTTTTCCTCTGATTATTTTTCCTGCTGTCCTGGCCTCTTTTAGGATGTTTAAACCGCATTCCTTGCCATGCAGATTGATGTCGATAATCAGAATATTGGGCCAGGGAATTCGTGCCAGCTTCCTTTTTAATTGTCGGTGCGTTTACTGCGGTGTGGATCAAAAAGGAAGCTGGCACTGCCCCTGGCGCAAACCTCTACCGCAGGTCTGCTGGCACTTACACTTTGACGCCCCCTTAAGTGTTTAATTTTAGCTTTGACAATAAAAAATGCTGGCCATATACCTGTTGGGAGCTATTAAGGCCAAAAGAAGGGGATTTCATTATGATTAAAAAAACTTTCTTTGGATGTACGTTTGTTTTTCTATTAGAGGCCTTCCTAAACTCCTATAAAAATTTATGAGATGTACAAATAACAGTGTTGTGCTGATCACTTTTTTAATTTTATTTTGCTTGGCCACTTCCTGTAGTTATAGGAGGGAAAAGATGCAAAGTAGTGATAACGCCTTGATGGAGTCTATTCAAAGATTGGACTTTCAAAAAGTCTCCTATCAAACAGTTTCAGAGTATATTTTCAAACCCAGGTGTGTCGCCTGCCATGGAAATGCAGGCGGAGTTTATTTGGGATCTTATAACGCAGTCATCTCCAATATGAGTGATGTAGAACGAGTTGCCATTCATGAGCTTACTATGCCACCAGGGCATCCTCTTAGTGACAAAGAGAGAGCACTGCTCTCCGCTTGGATCAGTGCTGGTGCGCCAGAAATGGTTGCGGGTACAATCATTTCTACCCCAGAACCAGAACCAGAACCATCTCCAATCACACCTCTGATCCCCTCTTTTGCATCGTTAAAGGCCAATATTTTTGATAAAAAATGCACTGTCTGTCACTTTGCTGCTGGGCCGATCAAGGATATTCTTTTTGAGCGAGAAGAGCAGCTAATCAACTCTCCTCGCGATCTGGTTATTCCTGGAGAGGCCGAAGAGAGTGGGCTTTTTATTTCAGTTTCTCGTCAGGATAGTAAGCGCATGCCCCCGGCCTCTTCCAATTTAGATCCCCTTTCACTACAAGAAATTGAGACCATTAAGCAATGGATCAATGAAACACTTGAAGGAGCTCGATAGAGTCAATAATTTTTCTTAGCAACGTTAGCAATGAACAAAGGAGTTTACATGAAAAGTCTGAATATTTTTTTAGTGCTTTCTTTCTTCTTTTTCACTCTCTCCACCCTAGAGGCCCTCAAGGCCGCAGAGGAGCGCTTCAATCTTACTCCTCCTGGAGACTCTAATCCGAACCAAATCAAATTTACGCTTGGCTATTCACTTGGTACGCATGTGGGAAAAGTTTACGCTGGGACAGGATTTGTAACGCTGGAAGCGGGACAGCTTGAGACCCTAAGAGGGGAGTTTCATATTCCCATAGCGGCCATTCGTACAGGCAACGATGCTACTCGTGATTGCCACTTGCGTGAGTCCTTGGGCCTTAACTATCAACTGGCCGACTATCCGGCCCGCCATATCTGCGATAGTAACGATATGCTGCCAGAGACAGGGGGTGCCTCCATTAAGTACCCATGGATCCATTTTACAATAGATAAGAGTGTGCTGCTCTCAAGTGAGAGTGATTTTGCCACTACCCGTAAGGCACAAATTCGCATCTTTGGAACATGGGAGATGCATGGACAAAAATTCTCCTCCGATTATCCCTTCTCTGTAGAGTTTTCCCAAGATGGTTCTAGCTTTACTACCAAGGGGGATTTGGTGCTTAATTTTGACGATTTTGGCATTCAAGTCAAGCCAGTGAGAGTTTTTGGTTTCTCGCTTTCTGTGGATGAGATGATAAAACTTAAATTAAATCTGCTCATGAAAAAAGTTGGAAATTAGGTCGATTCGTAAACTATTGTAAAAAAAACAAGAGTTCCTTCACTCACTTCTTCCTTCGTTCTAAAGAGATTTAGTCAGGTAAAGCAGTGTTAAAAATTTAATCACAGCACTATGTTTCCTATTATAATAAATTAATGTCTAAAAAAAAGTATGGGAAAGGGTAAAGGTAATAAGTGCTATGGAGACTCCAATAAAATTTTTGGTCTTTAATACAAATAAAAATCTAGGAGTAGTCACTGCTTTTTTTCTTGAGAGCAGGTACAACTTTAAAGTTACGACAATTTTTTCTCCTGAAGAGATGGTGGAGGTTCAGTGGGTTATTAGCAATTTTGATTCACTCAAGAGTTGCAATGAACTTACGCTGTTTTTAAAAGAAAAACCAGAAGTGAAAGCTATGATCTCTTATGCTAAACAGGATCTTAGTAAAATGAGTTTTGTCTTTGATGTTATCGCCACCATCGATGAAGTAAAACTCTTTGAGTCCTTGAATGCAAAATTGGCCCAATTTTTTGAACCGGATGTCTCTACGGGCGCACTGGAGTTTACGCCG
Organism: Oligoflexia bacterium; assembly: GCA_015231955.1. GTDB lineage: Bacteria > Bdellovibrionota > Bacteriovoracia > Bacteriovoracales > Bacteriovoracaceae > JADGAN01. The sequence goes on from JADGAN010000052.1 coordinate 6,713, forward strand.
ATTTCCATTGTTTTTCTCAAAAGTTTAAAAAAATTTAATGAAGATGTGTATATTAAGCTTAATTCAGGACGATATTTAAAGTTGTTCAATCGAGATGACCCTGCCACAATAGAGGATTATGAAAAATATGAGGCAAAGAACATATCGAGATTTTGGATTAAAAAGAGTAGTTTTATTTGGGTCAGTAAAAAATTACAACAAGTCATCCCAGAAATTCTTGCAAATCCTAACTATGAGATAGCAATCGAACCCTCTCCTGAAAATTTCTCAGAAGAGCTTAATTCCACTCCAACGCTTGAGCTGCAAGAGCAGATGGATAGCAGTGTGGATGCAGATTTACAAGTGACAGTGCGAGCACAAATGCAAGAGCAAGTAGAGGAGCAGGAGCAATTGCAAGTGGAAGATGAAGTGCAGATAGAAAAAGAGGAGATAAATAGTGAGGAGATCAACTCAGTAATGAAGAATGCAGAGGAGTTTAAGTTTAATGGCCCTTTTGAGATTGAGGCCGCCTTCTTACAAGAGCTTCATAGCAAATTACCGAAAACAATTAATGCAATAAAAAATAATAAAGATTTATTAAAGCTCATCAAAGGTATTGATCGCTCCAACAAAGATATGATCTCTCTTAAAATTGAATACAGTTGCAATATCACTTGTGCTATTGCGCGCTTAATGGAGTGGGGTAGTGATGCCACCTATGAAAAGTTGATTTATTGTTCTCACATCCAGGACATGAAGTTATTCAAATACCCGGAACTTTTTCGTATTCAAACCTTGTATGATTTAGAGAAAATTCCTAACTTGACACCTGAACAAAGGGAGCTCTACTTATCACACCCTGATGAGGTGACCAAAATCATTAAGGCGGATGAGATGGCCCCGCAAGATGTTGATATCATCATTTCACAACACCACGTATTGCCAGGAGGTAGGGGATTCCCTCCGCGATTTAATGCATCACGGATTATGCCATTTGCGGCACTCCTTAATATTGCTTCTGATATGGCCCAAAATATGATCGATTATGGTAATAAATGGGAGTTGAAAACTTTTATTGAAGAGAGAGAGCCAAGATATAAAGGTGGGATTTTTTTGAAAATTTTTAAAACCATCGAACCGCTTATGAGAGGAACGGCCAAGATAAAATAGGGCCAGGGTGCTTAACTACTTACTTGAATAAGTCATCGAGACTCTCTTTGGTTATGGAGATGTTGGTGGGAGGAGGGGATTTGCCTAGATACTCAAAAAAGAGGGAGTTTTGGTGGCCCATAAATTGAGATCCCTTAAAGGTTTTAGGGACATTGGTGAATTCAAATTGTGCTTCGGAGTGGGCAATCGAGCGACTGATCTCTTGCAAAGGGGTAAAGCTGCCAAGAAAGAGCGCCATCACGATCATGACCTTGATAGGATAAAGGTGATCTTGCTTAAAATTTTCACTGCTTAAAAATTTCCATACTAAAAGTTGTAGGACAAAGAGTGCAGGTAAGGAGACACGCATGGTGAAGTCGTTGTAGTAACCCAGTTTGTAGAGAGGAAGTAGTATCAAGAGGATGATGGTGATAGCGTAGAGCGAGCGCTCGAAAGCTCCTCCCTGACGAAAAAGCGGCCAAATCAGCAGAGCGTAGACTCCGAATTCTAAAAAGCAAAAAAGCAGATAGCGAGGCCAAAAAATAGTAGGAGAGAGAAAATCCCAAAAGAATCCTTGGGGGTGCTTCATCAAGTTCCCTTGGTAAAAGAGTGCGATGGTAAGCAGAAGTAGCAGAGGAAGCAGAATACTTTTCCAATGGAAGAGCTGTTTTAACGGATGGTGGAAGAGGGAGAGCAGGAGAAAGGGGGCAAGGCCTATCATAACAAAAGGGGACCAAAAAGCGCTTAAGCTGTAAATAAAGGGGAAGGGAGAAAAGCATGCAGAAGAAGTTGTTGTTTGCTCTTTTTGCATAAACCAATAGAGAAGAAAGGCGGTCAGCACCCAGGCGGTGATAAAGTGATGAGGAGTCCAGAAGAGGCAGGCAGTGCTAGAGCTGTATTGCCAAAAGCCATAACCGGCCCACCACTCGATGTGGGAGGTGCCTTTTAAGATGCTCTCGACATTTTTACTTTTAGGATCGGGATTAAAGAGAAGTCCGATAAAGTCGAGACCACTAAAGAGAATAAAAAAACAGGGCGCAAGCATGCTCAATTTTCCTATCAGGCGAAAGATCCAGGCAATCGCCAGCAGTGCACCAAAAATGGTCCATAAGAAGAGCATATGGTTTGCCACATAGATATCAGCAAAAATTTTCCCTATAAGTGCTGCTGGTAAATAGTAGGCAAGATAATAGACCAGGTAGAAGTAGTCGAGTTTGTAAGGGTAGTTCTCACTGGCGATTTCATAGAGGGGCAGATTTTGATAGGCCACAGGCCACGCCATACTTACAAGATCGTTTAAGACAGCATTGTGTTTATGATAGTCCCCATTTTGTAAAAAAAATCTGCCAGATCCAGAAAGGGTTACCCACAAAGTAATGGTGGCGATAATAACGATGATGGAGAGAGTAGTGATCCAAGGGTGCTGTTTTAACTCTTCTCGAATAGAGTAGGTTTTTTTTCGAGTTTGCTGCTGATTTTTAAAGTATTGCAAAGAGAAGAAGAGAGTGATGGTAAAGAGAGGTGTAATGACCATTGCTACTGGGAGTTTTAACCAGCCGAAGAAGAAAATAAAAAAGGGAAGAGAGAAGTAAAGAAGTGTGGCGCTCTCGAGTGATAGTAGCGCAGTAATAGTGCTTGGCATAGGGGTGTCTCCTGTAGGAGTTAGCTTTAGTTGATTTTTTTTAGCTGATAAAATTCACGAATTGCTCGCACTCCTAGTTTAACAATACGGCGTAAGTTGATGGAGTTTTCTCCTCGCTCGCGCGGACGAAAGGTGATACTAAACCAGCGGATGCGGTGCGAGCGATTTTTGCTGGCAAGTATTGCTAAGTAGGAGTTGATTAAAAAAATCTCTTCAGGGATTTTAGTGAGCAGGGCCTGTAAGCAGCTACTTCTCATTAGTCGAAAGGGAACATTGGCATCGATAACATAGGTACCGAAAATGATCCAGATGATAAAACGTAAAATTTTACTTACAAGCCAGCGTGCCTTACCATCGCCACGCACTTGACGATTGCCAAAGAGAAAATCGTTTGCATCTCGTGCTTCCCATAGTGTAAAAAACTCTTCTGGGCGTGTTTGCCGATCACTGTCGGTTTGAAAAATCCATTGATAGTGGTGAGCAAGCGCCCACTTGTAAGCTTGCAGGCAGGTGTGTCCATGGCCGGAATTTTTTTTGTTGAGTACGATCAGACGGGAATATTTGGGACGTGCACTTAGCTCTTTTAGGCGGGTGAGGGTTTGGTCCTTGCTGCCATCATTTAAGACGATGAGGTTGCCACCACACTTATTGGCCACTACCATCCACTCCTCTACAAAATCCTCAATCGAGGCCTCCTCATTATATGCAGGAGCGATGATCGCCACCTCTTGGCCCCACTGAAGAGAAGCGGCAGAAGATTCACAAATCAGTTCCATGGAGATTTTGTTTTCTTTCATACAGAGATTCCTAGTGATTAAGGAAAGTTACTATATACCTATGGTAAGATTATTGGCCGACAAATGTAAAGCGAGAGGAGGAAAAGAGTAGCTTGGTTAGAATGGGCGACGAATGCAGTAGTTGCGAACATGATCCCAAGCACATCCTGGGGTGTTCATGCACATATTGGCATTGTTCAGGAAGCGACAGTCGCGTGGGTTGTCGTGACCGCCTCTGCGATTTTCACAACGGTTGCTCCAGGTATCCCAATCGCATTGGTAGTTTCTCTCACACTCACGGCGATCATAGATATTGTTGCAGAAAGCACCAGGTCCTGGATTATCTCGTGGTTCACAACGATTGCGGCGATAATCCCAGTCACATCCAGGAGCGCGCTCACACACTCTTGGATCGCGGAATTGGTAGCATCCAGGTCCAGGTCCTGGGTTTGGATTATCCCAGCGGTCGAGGCAGCTGCGATCATGGAAATCCCAACGACAATCGGGTTGCATTTGACAGCGATACTGATCATAGTATTGAGAGCAGGAGCGGTCGTTTGGATATGGATTACCACCACCACGCTCATCACAGCGGCCATAGTGAGTATCCCAAAAACACTCTGGAGTGCTATTACAACTATGGAAGTCGAGCTGATCACAATAACCATTGTGAAGAGTAGGAAGGTCTCTTGGAGTAATAATGTCCAAGACGTCATCGGCCTTTGCTACACCAGTTTGTAAAGTGAGAGCAAAAACCATCATCAAGCACGAAAATAAAATCTTTTTCATAAAACATACCTCCTGTTGGATTGGTAGGGAACAGTTATAAAAGGGCGCCTTAGCATTTTTAAGTGAAGTAGTGCTAATTCTACACCGCTCTTGGCGCATAAAAAGCGTTACCATACATGGAATAAGTGACTAAAGGGAACCAGTTGACTCCTACTAACTTTTATTTGCTGTCGTTTGTAGCTTTTTTTAGTTGTGATAGCTTATCCCCCCTAACACTTGTTGCACTCTATTGCTTCTGTTTGCAAATTTGTTACCACTTAAAATGGAGGAAATAGTTCTAGCTTGACGCTAGTTCTGGTGGGACCTAAGCTAAAAATGAGAGATTAATCAAGGAGAGACTATGGCGATAACGAATGACCCCTCTATGCTCCTCCCCGGAGAGGAAAATCCAACTCAGCAGCAAAGTGAATTTGTCAGGATCAGTATTGCTATTATTTTACAAGTCAATGAGAAGGTACCCTTTGATATTTACATCGAACGTTCAGAGGGAATTTTCACAAAACTCTTCCATAAAAATAACCCCATCGATCAAGAGATGTTACTGCGTTATCAAAATGAAAAACATGTGACGGCCCTTTATGTGCATAACCTAGAACATAAAACCTATCGCTACTACGTTGAAAAAATTCTAGAATTGGCGCTCTCTGACCCTCGCAACACTCCTCATGATAAACTCACGGCCGCGGTCTCCGAGGTGGCAAGTTTAGCAATGGCCGAGATCTACTTAAGCACAGAGGTAAGTAAAAAAATTTTGGACTGGGCGGGGAAATCGGTTAATGGTTGTATTGCGCTCTTGGGACAAAATCCTAAATCGTTAGCAAAAGTGCTTGAGTCCTTAAAGGCCCACCCAGCAATGCTTAAGCACTCGGTGACGACTTGTATCTTCTCCATGGTAATCATTAAACAGATTGGTTACGATAGTGATCGTACCTTAATGTTGCTGGGACTTGGTGCCCTTCTTCATGATATTGGAATGTCTCTTTTACCCAATGATTGGGAGTTTAAACCCGATTTAACTCCAGATCAGTGGAGGCAAATTAAAGAGCATCCGCAACTCGGCCATCGCATGTTGGAAGATCTTAACTTTGTAAAGACAGAGGTGCGTACGATTGTCTTGCAGCATCATGAACAGCCCAATGGCATGGGCTATCCTAATAATTTTTTTAATAAAGATATCTATTATCTCGCAAAAATTGTCAGCATTGCAGACTCTTTTTCTGAAAAGATTCTTCCGCGTGAATATAGGCCTGCTCCAATGACGGCACTACAGGCGCTAGCATCCATGCGCGAAGAGACTGGGCGCTTTGACGACGAGATTTTCAAACACTTTGAAAAATTATTCTGGACTGCGAAAACAAAAAGAATTTAGTTTTAAGGATGGTGCCCAAGGCGAGACTTGAACTCGCATGACCGTTTTCAGGCCGAGGGATTTTAAATCCCTTGTGTCTACCGATTCCACCACCTGGGCATTTTAAACGAGAGACTAATGTACTGATAAGATGTTGTCTCAAAACGTAGGTTTTTGTCAATCAAAAATTAAATGAAACTTCACTCAACTTTTTACGCGCCAAGGGAGTGTCATTTATTGATAAGAGTGCTTTAATATTGAAGAAGGGGATTTTTTGAAAGATGAAAATTACGAGGGAATTTTTTTGATGAGACTCTTTTTGTTGATGCTTTTAGCAGTGCTGCTCTTATGTTCGGCGTGTGGATCTACGCAAAAAAATGCAGGGCAGGTGGTGGCCGTTTCCAGCAGTGATGAGGAAGAGATCGATCTGGACAAGATTGTAGGCAAAGATGAGGGGGAGGAGAGTGGCGATGAGATCGATAAAATCATGGATCGTGTTTCAAAGCGTAGAAGCGTGGCAAACCTTCCCACTACCATAGAGAGTGAGCATGTTGTTCAAAGGGATCATGTGGCATGGTCTACCGTCTTTATCGAGCCTTTTTGGTTCTCCAATCAAGGGATTATTCCACCATTTTTAGATAAGCGAGGAGATGTAACCGCCCATCCTTTTTTTGACGCCTCTCCTGTAATGGATTTTCAAGAGCGCTCCATCAACTTTGTGCCTCTAACCTTCCAAGAGAGTAACGTCATTTGGGATTTTGATCTCCCTTCAGGGCGACCTTTCCTACGCCATCGCATGTGTACAATGAGGGATATTTGGGAGCGCTATGAGGGAAAGATTAAGAATCAAGAGTATGTTACTGGATTGATTCCACGAGTTTTAAGTTCTTCAGGAAGGCCGCAAAAGATTTTGGTCTTTGGGCGTGGTGATTTTTTTGAGCGTGTTCGTAAAGAGAGTAAAGCGAGTGATGAGGATAGTGATAGTGATGAAGATGGTATTCGTGCAGAGGATGAGCGGGGCGCCTATGCTTCTCATCGGGTAAGAATTGTCGGAGGCGTGATTCGTGAATATTGTCCCAATATTCCTTGTAAACTGAGTAGCGATTGGAAGTCAGAACTTTTGGTGTTGGCCGTAGATCCTGGTGATGATCGCTATCAAGATGTACGGGAGATTGCCGATTTAGAGCAGAGAGTAGATTTTCCACAATTCTTGGCCTACTTACAAAACGAGGATGGAGGACTTTTGTTAGGAAAGGTTTTTTATCCCTACTATCGCTTGATTAATCGCCCTCTAGGTTCAGAAAAAATTGCCAATAAAATTTTAAAGGAGCTTTTGATTTTTAGTAAGAAAGATTTATTAGATATACAACGCTCTTGTTTAAACCTCTATCGCTATATGTGGAGCAACCTTGGTCAATTGAAGAAGCGGGAGATGATGATTTTAGAGATGGATATGCTCTCATTTATGAAGAGTAAGCGAACGGAACGCTCGATTGCTAGTTTTAGTGATATTAAAATTTCTACAGATGCGGATGCAGATGCAGACGCTAAGAAGGCAGCTATTCCGGTTGCTGTCAAAGAAGCAGAGGAGGATAAGGTTTTTACCAAGAGTACCTTTGGATTTGATGAAGGAAAGGTGACGCTGCAAGTAGCAGCACAAGCGACGGCGACAGCGACAGTAGCAGCAACAACTCTCACGAAAACACAAGTAGAACAGCTAGTAAAGCAAGGCGCAGAGGCAGATAAGGTTGCGTGGAAAAGTGATCAAGAGATTAACGAAGTTGCGAAGAAGTTTTATGACCGCTTCAACCAGTTTCATGAAAAATTTTCTACGCAATTTTTTACTTGTAGTAAGTATGTGAAAGCGAGTGATCCTCGATTAAACTACAATCACCATTGGTTCTTTACCTATATAGAGGCCTTTTATTTGTTGCGTTCTCTTGGGTATGTCTATAATTGCAATAGCAAACAGTGGGATATCGCAACTAGTAAGAGTGATTTGAGTAGCTTGGTGGCCGGTGGGCGTAGCGGAGGGTGTAGTGCCCTTGCTTTTGAACTTGCTTTTGAGGGTAGTATTGTTACGCTAGAGCAACTTTTAAGAGAGAGAAAGCGCTCCTATCGTTATATTGAATACGATGTTACGCCGATGGGTTCGCACGAAAAGCTTTACTCATGGGTGGGTGAAGAGGGACTGACTTTAAATTGTGTGGATGAGCAGGAGAGGGGAAAAACCTCCTTTTGGGATGGGGAGCAGAAGAGTTTGCAGGCGATCTTTCCTCCAGATGTGACTTGGCCTAGTTTTTTACGATCCATGAAAAAATGGGGAAGGGCCGATCTTATTCGATAAGCAAAGGGTAGTGATGGCAATGCAAGAGTTGATCGATATTTTAGAGAAAATGGATGCCAAGCTTTCTAGTAGAGAGTCGAGTATAAAAGGCATTAGTGTATTAGAGGTGGTTGTAGGTGTATGCCGTCTGCTAGAGCTTAAAAACCTCTTTTCCTGGCTTAAATTTGCGCAAGAGTTTTCCTTTGTCACTTACCCGATGGAAGTGATGGCAAGAAAAGAGAGTTTAAGGCGCACAATCTTTTTTTTTAGAGGCCTTAAGCAGCAAATTGAGTTGCAGCTTTTTATAGAGGATGAGCGGAGTGTTTTTACTGAGGAGGTATGGGGAGAATTAAAACAGAACGCTGTTTTGGTATGGCCCGCTTTAGAGTGCGATCGCTATCTTCCAGGTATAGAGGAGCGAAAAAAGATCATCTTCTCTCCAGAAATAAGTAGTGTTACCATTTCCTATCAAGAGTTGCTTTTAAACTTTTATTTAGATGAAGATGTTGTTTGTGAAACCTTTATTGACTACCCAGAAGTTTGTACAGATAAAGAAAATATTTTTACCGATCTTCCCTATACTTACAAAATTGCCACACTGATGGCCCAAGAAAATTTTTTAGGGCTGATTATTCCACCGCGAGCACAAGTATTAAGAATGCTGCTTTTAGAGTGGGAGAGAATCACAGAACACTTGCGAGTGATTCATCAGATGATCGTGCATCTTGGTGCCGATGCTTATGCCACACTCTTCGAGAAATTAATCTACACCATGGCGACACACTTTCGGTATACAGCAGATGATTTGGTCTTAGGTGGAGTAACTACCTGGCCTTGTGGAGAGTGGTTTACACGCTTGTATGAGCTTTTGCGCACGGTTTCGCATGAGTGCCAAACACTCTTTAAATTCATTACCCGGGCCAGAACTTGGCAATCACAAACCAAGATCAGTGGGATGCTTGCTAGTTGGGGCCGTGAACGTGGCCTTAGTGGTCCGCTGCTGCGAGCATCTGGTGTGGGGTACGATCTACGAAAGCAACGAGGCCACTACTACTATCCAGAGATCGATTTTGAAATTCCTGTGGGTGTTATGGGTGACGTTCACGATATTTATCTTGTACGCATGGAAGAGATTTTTTATGCGATCAAAATTATTCAAGCACTCTTAAGAGCACTCCCGAGTGGTGGAGTGGTGCTGCCTAGAGAGGAGATTCACAATAGTTTTAAGAGTGGAGTAGAGATGGGAACTTATGTTTATACTGCACTAGAGGCGCCTTCGGGTGAGCTAGGGTTTGGTGTGAGTGTTGCTAGTAGCGGTCTGCTTGTGGGAAAAATGTTTTCAGGAGGGTGGAGTAGTGTGAATAGTTGGCCATTGATGATAAAGGGACTTACGGTGGAAGAGGGTCTTTTGGTCTTTATTGCTTTAGGGATAAAGAGTGAAGAGTATCGGAACACGCTCTTTTTACAAGACACACTTGTGATGAAGGAGTGCTCACGATGATTCTTAGTCAAAGATATCGCAAAGGAAAAAACTTTTTTTATGCCCTGGTGGATATTCTCTCTTTTTTGATCAAAGTGTTTGCTCTAGTGATCTCCTCTCCTAAAAGAGAGATTGGATATAGTAAAAGAGGGCCGCAAGAGCGGCGCAAATCGGGATCGTCAGTACCCAGGCCCAAATGATACTGCCAATTAAGCTCCACTTAAGAGCAGAGAGGCGAATGGTAGCGCCTACACCCATCACCGCAGTGGTTTTAATATGAGTGGTACTGATCGGAATTCCAAAAAAAGAGGCGATAAGAATGATGAAAGAGGCGGTGATCTCCACTGCAAAACCGTGAATCGGGCGAAGCTTCACCACTTTAGTTCCCATGGTGTGAATAATGCGCCAACCACCGGCCATAGTTCCAAGTCCCATGGTGAGTGCACACACAAAGATCACCCAAAAGGGAACCTCAAAGTTGTCAATGAATTGGTGGCTAACCAGTGCCAGCGTAATAATTCCCATGGTCTTTTGAGCATCATTTGAGCCGTGGCTAAAGGCCATGAGTCCTGCAGAGAGGAGTTGTAATTTTCTAAAGTAGCGATTGCTCTTATCGGGATGAGCACGAAAGAAGAGTTTTAACAAAACCAGCATGACAAAAAAGCCTACGAACACCCCCAGCACGGGAGAGACCAGCATGGGAATGATCACTTTATGGAAGACACCGCTTCCGTTGATATGGCCAATACCACTGTAGCTTGCCGATGCCCCTAATAACCCTCCAATCAGTGCGTGAGAGGAGCTGGAGGGGAGGCCATAGTACCAGGTGACCAGGTTCCAGACGATGGCACCCATAAGCGCACAAAGAATCACCGTTTGAGTGATGCCTGTGGCATCGATAATCCCTGCACCGATGGTTTTGGCAACATGGGTTCCAGAGAAAGCACCGATAAAGTTAAAGATGGCGCCGTAAATGATAGCGGTGCGTGGAGTGAGCACTTTGGTGGAGACCACTGTGGCGATAGCGTTAGCAGAGTCGTGAAAGCCATTGATGTACTCGAAGACTAACGCAACGATGATCACCAGGCATAATGTCATTATCATCATAAAAGTGTTCCCAAAAACAAAGACTAAAGTTAGGAGTTTTTCAACACAATGTTGAGGGTGATATCAGAGAGCGTTCCACAACTCTCTCCCACGCTTTCCAGGTCACGATAGAGTTGACCTAGTTTCAATATAGTCATTGCATCGTGATTGTTATAGAAGAGCTCTTCTAGCGCTGTCTTGATCTCCGCATCCATGAGATTTTCCAGTTCATGCATACGTCGCCCACTCTCAGTGATATCCTTGGCCTTCGTGGTGCTCTTTAATTGATCGACAGCAGTTTTTAGTTCGTCGGTGATTTTGACTAAAAGTTGCGATTGTTGTTTTAAAGATTCGTTATATCCATCTAAGTTGTAGTAGTAAGAGTTTTTTATTACGCGAACGATTTTTTTTGTGATCTTGTTGATAAAGACTGCCACTGTTTGAATATCTTCGCGATCAAAAGGGGTGATGAAAGTGGCGCTTAAGTGCTCAAGTAGGCGATGAGTAAGTTCATTGGAACGCTCTTTTAAGAGACGAGCATGCTCCATCTTCTCTTCACTAATGCCCGTTTCGTAGATGTCAGATAAGGCAGAGGAGGCCTGACAAGCAAGTTCGATACTCTCATTGAAGAGGGAGTAGAAGATCTTCTCTTCAGGGGGAAGGATTTTCTTTATTAAATTAATAAGCATTAAAACTCTCCTGTCAGTTTATTTTAAATCCAAGTCGGTTGCACGATCGCGTTTACTTACTACCATAATGCCATAATCAATTGCAGCAAAATTATGACAATGAGAGGGGATATATCAAACGGAATATCGTGCGGAAGAATATTTCTTAAAAATTTACGGATCGGCGCTAAGCTTAAGTCAGCGGCCTTGCGAACAAATTGTACTACTTGGTAGTGACGAAATTGCGGAAGAAAACTTAAGATGACATCGGCAATAATGATCAGGATATAGAAATTTAAGAGAAAATGAATCATAGGTGCCCTTTTCACTCTTTTGCGAATGTTCTGAACTTGTAGGAGTTCCGCTAGACTGTATAAAATTTTGCCTTAAACGTAAACTTAAAAGTTGCTTTTCGAGGTGAGCTCTTCCCAGCGGGTGTAGAGGCGATCAATCTCTGCTTGTGCCGTCACCATCTGCAGCGAGAGTTCATGCAAGAGTGCAACTTTTTGTTGATTTTGGGGATCGATGCTTTGGGCCTCAAGCATGCGCAGTCGCTCTTCTGCCTCTAAAATGGCACTCTCCATTTGATCGAGTTCGCGTTGCTCTTGAAAATTTAATCGCTTCTTGGAATTGCTGGAGTTATTGGAATTACTGGGAGCAGTAGGTGAGGATGCTGCTGTTGCTTTGTTTCTTTCCTTCTCCTCTGCTTCTTGATTTACGCGCCAATTTTCCCATTGCTCTAAGCTAGAAAAAGTGAGCAGCTCTTTTTTATTTTTATGATTGTTAAAGACTAAAATTTGTGAGGCCACTTGATCAAGAAAGTAGCGATCGTGAGAGACTAAGAGGATGGCGCCGGGAAACTCCTGTAATACCTCTTGCAAAATATCTAAAGTTTTGATGTCGAGATCATTGGTGGGTTCATCGAGTACCAAAATGTTGGCCTCTTTTAACATGAGTTTTGCAATCAGTAGTCTTGCTTGTTCTCCCCCAGAGAGTTTGGCCACAGGCATATCCATCTGCTCTTTACTAAAAAGAAAGCGTGCCAAATAACCACAGATATGTACTTTACTACCTCGGTAATCGACAAAATCTCCATCGGGAGAGATATTTTTTAGAAGTGTAGTGGTGGGATCAAGGCAGTCGCGATTTTGAGCAAACCAGGCCACTTGTAACTTTTCAGCGTGGGTGATGCTACCACCAGCATCGCAGCTCTCTTCACCAATTAAAATTTTAAGCAGTGTGGTTTTCCCACAGCCATTGGCACCTAAAATACCGAGACGACTTTTGGGAGTGATCAAGAGATCGATTTTGGGAAAGATTAAATTTTCATGGTAACTTTTACTAATGGCCTTAGCATCGATCAGTCGCTTGGGATTTTTTTCAGCGGACTGGAAATCGATACGCACACTTTGATTTTGATTGCGGTATTGCAGCTCTGCCACCTCTGATTCAAGTTCGTAAGCGCGCTTGATGCGCGCTTGTTGCTTGGTGGAGCGGGCCTTGGCCCCTCGTTGTAACCACTCACTCTCTCTGCGGAGGGTGTTTTTAAGTTTAACCTCCTCACGCTCTTGCGCGGAAAGTTTTTCCTCTTTCAATTTTAGATAGGTGAGGTAGTCCCCACTCACTTGTAAAAGTCCTCCGGCATTTCTACGATCAAGTTCGATAATACGATTGGAAACTTTTTGTAAAAAGAGGCGATCGTGGGTGATGGTAATGGTAGCGAAGGCGGAGCGTGCGAGCAACTCTTCCAGCCAGATAATACTGGTAATGTCGAGGTGATTGGTGGGCTCATCTAAGAGAAGTAGATCGGGGCGCTTTAAGAGTTCTCTTGCCAGTGCAACTCGTTTTTTCCATCCTCCGGAGAGGGTTGCGATGGGTGTATCGGCGGCGGGGAGATTTAGCTTAGAGGTGAGTTCATCGGCATAGGCCAAATCCTCTTGGTGTTTAGAGTTGCTCTCTAAAAGGGTAGAGTTGATGGTTGCTCCCTCACTAAAGTGGGGAACCTGTTGTAAAAAACCGATGCGCAAATTTTTTTCGCAAGAGATATTTCCTTCGTCGGGAGTGTCAGCGCTTGATAGCAGGCGTAGGAGTGTAGACTTGCCGGCCCCATTGGGGCCTATCAGTCCGATGCGGTCGCCACGACTAACTGAAAAGGTAAGGGAATCAAAGAGTGGCCGAGCGGAATAAGCTTTCTTTAGTTTATGAACATTGATCAATATGGACATGAGTAGAATCTCCTAGTATTTTAGAGCGATCTTACAATAAAAAAATGTAGTTTGAAAATCGATTTACAAAAGTTAAGATAATAACAGGGTGGGTGGAAGGGGAGGGACCAAAACGATGTTGGACGTGAAGACCATCTTTTTCAACAATATTATTGTATCCTTTTGTCTCATTGCAGTTATGCTGGCGTACAACCTTAGCAACAAGACTTATCCAGGACATAACAAGTGGATTGGATCAGTGGTATGCATGATGCTGGCCTATGTAGGGTTCTTGTTAAGGAGTACACACCCTTTGCTGGGGGTAGTGATTTGCCAATTCTTCTTTACAGCAACCTATCTTTTGCATCTGGATGGCTACTGTGAATTTTTTCAAAATAGGCGGATCATCCATAAAGGTTACTATCTCATACCAGTGATGGCGGTGATTTCAGTTGTTATTATCTACTCTAAGTTTGCGGATGCTACTTTAATAGTAAAGAGCATGGCCTTTTGGATTTCGCTGATTTTAGTGAACACCGTGCTCTTGCTACGAAAAATCTCTATTGAAAAAAAGGGTGTGCTTTTGCAGCTATCCCTTGGACTTAATCTGCTCAATTTGCTTATGTTTGCCTTTAGCTGCACCCCTTGGGTACAGCTGGAGTATGCTATCTTTGTTCAGAATTTGATCAATGTGATGGTCACTATTCTTTATATTCTTCTGCATAATCAGCGAGCGGAAGAAGAGTTGGCCTTGTCAAAAAATAATTTATTATTATCCAATCAAAGGCTTTCTACTACACTTGGGGAATTAAAAGTACTACATGGATCAATTCCTATTTGTGAATGCTGTAAGAGTGTTCAGGATGAATCGGGCAGTTGGATGGTTTTTGAACGCTATATTAAAAACAAAACAGAAGTTGCTTTCACTCATGGAATTTGTCCGGAGTGCAAAAATAAAATTTTAGCTGCAGGTGAGAAATAAATGCTGGATGCAAAGACGGTCATCATTGATAGCATATTCATCTACTTGATCTTGTTTGTGGTGATGTTTGCTTATGGGAAGAGCAACAAAACCTATGCAGGATATGATAAGTGGATTTATTCACTGATTTTCCTCTTTATTGGTCACATAGGAGTAGTGATTCGGGATCAGAATATCATCTACGGTATTCTCCTTAGTCCTTTCTCTTTTTCTTTGGCCTGTGTTCTTCGTTTGGATGGTTATATGCAATTTTTAGGGAAGAGAGGTCTTGCGAAATGGTGGTATGCGATTCCGCTGTTGCTGCTGTTGATAGCGCTTGTAATTCACTACACCATAGGTGACACCCCAATAAAAATTGCCATGTTCTATTTGCTTTTATTTATGTTTACTACTGCTACCGGCCGTATGCTCTTTCAGGCGTACAAGGTGGATCGAAATCCCCTGCTTTTATTGGCCGCGCTGATTAATTTTATTAACCCTATTTTGCTTATTGTTCGTACCCTCTTACTTTTATTATCTTACGAGGGGAGTTTGATCATTAGTGATCTTCCCCATGTTACACTATTTTCAATGCAAAAGATCACTAGTGTTTTGCTTTTTATCTCCTTTCTGGTATTGCATAACCAACGTTCACAGCAAGCACTGATGGTAGCAAAGCGAGATATTGATCTCTCGAATCAAAAACTTTCGCAGGCGATGAGTGAATTGAAATTACTTCAAGGATTGGTGCCAATTTGCAGCTACTGCAAAAAGCTTCGTGATGCCAAGGGAGCTTGGCTTTATGTGGAGGATTATATCAAGGAGTACACCTCTGCCGAGTTTTGCAAAACTCGCTGCCCGAAGTGTGGTTAGTGTTGAACAATTTTAATTTTTTTTTATAGCAGTTTTAAGGAGTAGACAGTATGAGTGATCAGCAGCGCAAGCGAATGCGAGATTATGTCCTTCTCTATGTCAATGGTGTGAGAAGGTGTGTTCGGGGTAAGGATGTTTTTCTTTCTCTCTCCGATTATTTAAGGCAGGAACTTTTACTTACGGGAACCAAGGTGGTGTGTGCAGAAGGTGATTGTGGTGCCTGTACTACCATTCGTATGTATTCCGATTTTAGTGAGGAGAAAAAACTTACGGTTGAGATGTTTGACTCTTGTATTGCTCCTCTTTATCTTCTCGATTGCACCAATGTGGTGACTATAGAGGGGGCGGCCCTGGGTGAGGGTGACGAGAGGATGAGTCCGGTACAAACAGCGATGATGAATAGTCATGGCAGTCAATGTGGCTTTTGTACTCCAGGTTTTGTAATGGCGATGACAGCGATCTTTGCAAGTAAGCAGTTGCAGCTCAAGCAGGGAGCAGGAGCAAGTTTAGGCAAAGAGAAAGAGAATTTGACAGAAGCAGAAGTGTTAGAGGTTCGAGAGGGGCTTGTTGGCAACCTTTGTCGTTGCACTGGTTACGTAGGGATTATCGATGCCGCTAAAAGTGTTCCCTGGCGATTGATGCCCTTTTTATTACAGCACCAATGGAGTGTGGAGATAGAAAACGATCTGCTCCAACATCGCGCGATTCCTCTAAAAGTTGTTAGTAAAGAAGAGGGACTGGGGCAGGAGCAGGAGAAGACTCTTTATGCACCGGTAGAGGTAGAGGAGGCGGTTGCTTTAAAGCGGGAGCAGCAAGAGAAGCTCTCTATCTTTTCTGGGGCCACCGACCTTGGGGTGCAAATCAATAAAGGACGCTTTGCTGTAAAAGCAGTTTTAAATCTCTCCAATATTGCTACACTTTTTACGCTTGCGCGAGATGAGGAGAGAGCAGAGTTAATCGTTGGTGCTAAAGTTTCACTTTCAAGATTGCAAGCAGAGTGCAAGGAGACCATTCCAGAACTTTATAAACACCTGAATATTTTTGCCTCTCCACAAATTAAAAATTTAGGAACGCTAGTGGGTAATTTGGCCAACGCCTCTCCCATTGGCGATACCATTCCCTTCCTTTTAGCGGTCGCAGCGCGCGTAGAGGTGATGGGAGCAGCAGGAAGAAGAGTTATTTTGATGGATGAGTTCTTTTTGGGGTATAAAAAAATTGCCGTCACTGCAGATGAGATCATTACACGCATCTTCATTCCTATTCCTGCAAAAGAGAGTGTGCTGAAAATTTATAAGGTCTCTAAGCGTAGTGATTTGGATATCTCTACGATCAGTGCCAGCTTCTTGGTAAACTTTGCTGCCAAAGAGGGGGTGATTGATAAGATACGAGTTGCTTATGGTGGTGTTGCCGCCACTCCACTGCGCTTTTTGAAACTTGAAAATTTCTTACAAGGCAAATCGTTACAAGCAGTGGCCAATAGCGAATACAAAGAGGTGGAGGCGATTTTAAGAAATGAGGCGTCTCCCATTGCAGATGTGCGTGGGTCGGCAGAGTATCGTGCTGATTTAGTAGTAAACCTATTTAAGAAATTTTCAATGGAAATGGAGATGGAAATGGAGAGGAGAAAATGAAGAAAATGGAGAAAAGGGAGAAGAGTATAAATAGGAGTGAGAGTGCGCATGATAGTGCCCACACCCATGTGAGTGGACGATCGGAATTTATTGGGGATCGTCCGATGATGGCGGGAGAACTCTTGGTAGATGTTTTTTATAGTCCTTCTGCTCATGCACGCATTCGCCGCCTGGATATCGAGCGCGCGCGCGCACTTCCTGGGGTAGCGGGAGTTTTTACTGCCAAAGATTTGCACCATAACCTTTGGGGGCCGATCATAGCAGATCAACCCTTATTGGTAGAAGAGGTGTGTAAATATGTGGGAGAACCGATTGCGGTGATTGCCGCTACATCAGTTGCGGCCTTAAAGAGCGCTAAACGCGCCATCCTGCTAGAGTTAGAAGAGTTGCCTGCACACTTTAGCATAGAGGAGGCCATCGCTAAAAAAACGTTTTTGGGAAAGCCTGCTCGTGTGGCCACTGGTGATGTGAAAAAAGTTTTTGCCAATAAAAAACTCAATCGTCTTAAGGGGTCTTTTTACTCTGGTGGGCAAGAGCACTTCTACTTTGAACCACAATCGACGGTGGTGTATCCTTGTGATCAATTGGGAGCAGGACTAGAAGTGCACAGCTCCTCTCAACACCCGACAGAAATTCAACATGTGGTCGCTCATGCTGTTGGTCTTTCTCAGCAACAGGTGGTGTGTATCGTCAAGCGCATGGGTGGTGGCTTTGGGGGAAAAGAGTCGCAGGCCTCGCACTTTGCGGCCTTAGCGGCACTAGTTGCAGTGAAATTGAATCGTCCTGCACGCATTGTTTTGGAACGTGATGATGATATGCGGATGACGGGAAAGCGCCACCCCTTTCTCACCAATTATGAAGTGGCCTTTGATGATGAGGGAAAAATTTTGGCCTTAAAGGCAGAGCTTTTTGCTGACGGTGGTGCCTATATCGATTTATCACCAGCGATTTTACAGCGCGCGCTCTTTCATATCGACAACGCTTACTATATTCCTCATGCAGAGTTAAATGGAAAGATTTGCTTTACTAACCTCGCTTCCAACACGGCGTTTCGGGGTTTTGGTGGACCGCAAGGGATGGCCGTAATTGAAGATATTATCGAAGAGATTGCACTTGTATTGGATAAAGAGCCTTTGGAAATTCGTAAAATCAACTGTTATCAAATTAAAAAGTGCAATAAGACCCCTTATGGACAGGTGGTTGCCAATAATATGCTGCCTGAGCTTTTTGCTAAGATTGAGAAGAGTAGTGATTATCTTAAGCGTAAGAAGGAGATTGCTAAGTTTAATCTAAAATCAAAGACGCATGTACGAGGGTTAGCAATTACGCCAGTTAAATTTGGGATCTCGTTTACGGCAACACTTTTAAATCAAGGTAGCGCGCTCGTAAATCTCTATACTGATGGCACGCTACAAGTCTCCACTGGTGCAACAGAGATGGGCCAAGGGGTTTATGCTAAAATTAAAAAGGTGGTGGCCGATACTTTTTCGCTGCAGATGGAGTGTGTGCGGGTGATGCCCACTTCTACAGAAAAAAATCCCAACACCTCCGCTACCGCCGCCTCTAGTGGTGCCGATCTTAACTGTAGCGCCGCGCTGATGGCGGCAGTGGCGATTCGCAGGCGTCTCGCTTCGATGGCACTACACCACTTTACTGCAGGCAAATCGCCTCTGCGCTACGGGGAGACTCCCGATCAAGAGTTGGAGCTTAAGCTTTCCAAACTCGATAGTGAAGTGGAGTTTAAGCAGGGAGTGGTCTATTGGAATAAGAAGAAAGGCGCAAAGAGGCAGTCGATTACTTTTAAAGAGCTGGTAAGTATGGCCTATGTGAATCGCATGAATTTAAGTGCACAAGCATACTACCGCACACCCCATATCTATTACGATCTGGAGAAGGGGCAAGGCCATCCCTTCCTCTACTACACCCAAGGGGTGGCCGCCAGTGAGGTGGAGATTGATCGTTTTACCGGCCATGTGCGCACACTTCGTAGTGATATCATCATGGACTTAGGACGCCCAATTAATCGCGAACTTGATATTGGACAAATTAGTGGTGCTTTTATTCAAGGATTGGGTTGGGTTACCACCGAAGAGCTTTACTACTCCGCTAAAGGGGTCTTGCTCTCCAACTCGCCTACAACTTATAAAATTCCCAACATCCAAGATGTTCCAGCGCTTTTTACGATTGAGCTTATTGAAAATAGCGGCAACACGCTTAATGTTTATGGCAGTAAGGCCGTGGGTGAACCGCCCTTTCCACTTTGCTTAAGCGTCTTTGCAGCGATTCGCAATGCGATCACCAGAGGCAGTAATACTCGCAAGCTTGCACTATCGATTCCGGCGCGTGCAGAAGATATCCTTAAGAGTTTAAACTGACCACGTTTGTAATCCTACACAAAAATCATTGACGATGCTGACCACTATTTTTGTTATTGCTCTTTTTATTGAGTGAAACTTGCGAGTGCAAAAACAAAGAGTTGGCGCAGATAAAAATAAAGTTGAGAGCGCTTCCTGTGTTTGCTGCTACTATTATTATAGTCAGTAAGTAAAAACAAAAAATAAAACAAACAAACAAACAAACAAAGGAGCAAAGACGATGGAAAGAATAAAGATTTTTTTTAACGTTTGCGGGATGGTCTTTTTGTGGTTTTTTGTATTACTGGCCATCAATTTTCCTGAAACTTATGCGGTCGATAAAACAGCATTAGTAGAGACTTGGAAAGCACAAGTGATTGCAAAAATGAAACAAGAGGGAGTCTTCTTCGAGGGCACTCGAGAAGAGTGGAACGAGCAGCTTTCCAGTGAAACCGTTATTGCAAGAGGAGGTGTGCTCTATCGTGAATCGCAACGCTATCCCACCCATTTCGTGCAGGCCTTTTTCGATAAGGATCGTGAGCTGTTACAGAAGAATCGCTTGGTGACGGTAAAGAGTCTCTGGGAAAGGTTAAGCATGGAAGAAAAACACCCCTGGTTAAACGAGTGGGTGCAGGCACAGGCACAAGAAGCGTGTTCCAATGATTCGAGCATCTCTAAAATCTTACGTTTTCTTGAGCAACAAGAACTCGTGTATCATGAAGTCCAAACAGACCCCTCCTTGAAACTTTTAAAGCGGATCCCAGGAGAGGCACTCTATCGCGTTTCTAGCAATGGAGGACAGATTACAAAAATTTATATCGATCATAGTGGTGGTGTAGAGAAGTTTCGAAAAAAACATATGCAACCCAGCGAGTTCACTTGGCAGGCAAAGTTGCAGATGATTAAAGAGCATCTTGATTCTCAAGGACAGTGGTGGGAAGAGGAGGGTACTGTTCCCGAGGGATGGCTTTTAGAGATACAAGGAAGATCAATCCCTCAGTACACCTATGATAGCAAACGGGGCAAAATCATCAAATACTCGTTAAATGCATTTAAGCAACGAGTGGAGAGCTTTATCGAGGTAGAGAGTTTTAGTTTTAAAGCGGAGGAAGAAGCGAGAATCAATGGGAGATAGAAGATACTTTTCCACTTTTCGAAGTGCAAAAAACATTTACTCATACTGATTTTGAAGCCAATAATTTCTATTGGCATTTTTATAAATGCTTCAATAATATTTATTTGCTTGAAAGAAAATTTTTATTTGGCTTGATTTATTTTACCATAAACTCATGAGATAATACTATAGTGGATCGTAAAGAAAAAGCGTCTACTACTCAGTAGAGAGTGCGATGAGCGCCGGGGCAAGCCTGAACATACATGTTCAGTGTCATGGAGTAAGGAACGTAAAACAACGGCCACTTAGATAAAACGAAAGCCAGAAGATCTAAGCGAGGACGCCACAACGACGAATGAGTATCGTCACTATAGAAGGAATAACAAAGTGAGACTCCGGCCCCACAAAGTTGGAAGGAGATAATAATTTTCCTTCGTTTATTTTTTTGTTTGGTGATTTTTTTTTTGCAAAAATCAGTATGAGTAGTATCCATTTTTCTATCGCCAGCAATAGAGCACTCTTGCCGCTCTTGTTTTTTACATCAATTTGATTTTTACTTTTGGCCTCAGGTTAATCAGGAGTAGGCATTTGCTTGGAATCAAAAGGGGTGTGTTCTTTTTATAAAGAATAAAATCTGGGCGATTTTTTAGATGCTCTTCCATTAAGGGAATGCCTGAGACAAAGATAAGCAAGATGGTGATTGTGAGTGGCCCGATAAATGCCAACCAATTAGACTGTGCAAAGTAAGCCGCAAGTCCTATTCCCCACCAAAAGCTGATTTCCCCAAAGTAATTGGGGTGCCTGCTATAGCGCCAGAGACCGCTTTTAATGATTGTTCCTCGATTGCTAGAGTTATTGCGAAAGCGGGTAAGCTGCCAATCTGCTATGGTCTCATAGAGGAAACCAAAGAGAGCGATAGCAATACCAAGGAAAGACCATGGGAGATAAGTTTTACTTTGTAGAAGTAAGTAAACAGGAGTTGAAATAATAAGCATGAGTATCCATTGCAAAAGGTAGATTTGCAGGTAACTTCTAAGGTAGAAGTGTGACCAAGTGGTTCTCCACTTAGCATATCTATAATCTTCAGGTTGTCCTACTTTTCTTCGGAAAATATGCCATGAGAGACGAAGTCCCCATAGAATAACTAGCACAAAAACTGCGAACTGCAAAAAGGAGACTTTCTCTAATAAAAAGAAGATTGGCAACATGCTTATGATAAAAGAGACCCCCCAGCCAACATCAACGATGCTGTTATCTTTTTTTTTAATCGCTAATAGGAAGAGCAGTTGAAAAAAAAGAAAGCTACAAAGTAATGAAATCCACATCGGTCACTCCTTAACCTTTTCATAAAGCTCGCTTCCCGCAAGAAGACGCTTGATATTGGGAGTATGCCTTAAAAAAAGCAGCAAGCAACAGAGAAGGAGAGAAAAAAATTCATAAGACAGACCATAAAAGATCACACCACTCAACGGTAGAGAGAGTGAAAGAGCTAGTGAGGCAACCGAAACATAAGGTGAAATTTTCTTAACTAAAAGATGCACAAGGCCTGCAGTGACTACGGGCAAAGGAGTTAGCAATAAAAAGGATCCAAGTGTGGTGTTGACGCCTTTGCCTCCTTTAAACTTTAAGAAGATGCTAAAATTATGACCAAGAATCGAGGCAAACGCAGTATAAAAAATAAAACCTTTGCTAAAAAGAGTGGAGTCGAATGCTTCTAGAATTTTTATCATGAGTACAGGAAGAAAACCTTTCGCCATATCAAGAACTTGAGTTATAAGCGAGAGTTTTTTGCCAGCAATGCGCCTAACATTGCTAGACCCTATATTCCCGCTTCCAAGTTCTAAAATGTTTTTAGCAGCGTATTTTTTTGTTAACAAAAAACCAAAAGGGATGGCCCCGAAAAGATAAGAGAGGAGGAGGATTATAATTTCCAGTATCATTTGATTAATCCACTAAAAGAGCGACCGCTGTTGACCCAAGACCTGCACTAATGCCAATTGCTGGGGAGATATCAACAATCGAGATAGGATCTTTTTTAAGGAGATCTTTCATCCGATGCGCATAATGATTGGCCCCCTCTTCGTTGTGGGCGTGCAAAATGATATAATTCCAAATTTTTTGCTGTTTAGTTAGTTTTTCAATATGACGAATGACTTTTTTCATATTCCCGTGTTGACTGAAGGTTGTACCAAACAACATCGATTTTCCATGGCCATCCATAGATACGATTGGTTTGATGTTAAGTAAAGTCGCAAGAAATGCTTTTGACCAAGAGACTCTTCCGCTTCTTAGCATATACTTTAGGGTCTTTACACTTACAAAAATTTTTGTTCTATCAATCCATGTAGGAAGCAAGCTTAGTAGCTCTTTAAAAGAGTGACCATCTTCAATGGCACAGGCCAGGCGTAGAACGAGTAACCCAATTGACCCTGAAATATTTTTCGTATCAAAAACATAAATCTCTTTTCCAGATTCTGCAGAAACTTTTTCGGCCGCTCTTTTACTACTGAGATAGGTGCCACTAAAGAGCGAAGATAAGTGAAGAGCAATAATTTGATCGTAGTGTAAGGCCAGTTCACTATATAATTTACGACAGGCCTGTTCATTGACTTGTGACGTTTTGGGGTAATCACTGGCTTGATGATCCAGCAGAGAATAAACCTGAGATGGTGTAATGGTAACTTTATCGAGGTACTCTGTGTCTTTGAAATTCATCCCCAGCGGAAGAACGTTAATTTGATATTTTTCCAATAATCCTTCTGGCAAATCACAGCTGGAATCAGTAACGATCGCAATCTTCCACTTGCGATCGTGAACCAGGGAGTTTTGCCTTATCATGTCGTCAACTTTTTGTTGTCGAATATTGCCTACATCTTTCAAATGGTGGAAGAGTATTGCTGGTTGGTTGGTGTGAAGATGAAAACGAAGATGTTCGTCTGCCCCCGCAATGACCACAGAGTCACCATGATTTTGCAAAAGTGCTTGCAGAGCTTGTCGATTAATTCTGGCGTTTTTTAGGATGGCCTCTGTACAATAGCGAAAGTAAGGAGCACTGGAGGTTGCATCTTCATGGGTTAAGAGTTCGGGTTCCGCTATTTCACTCTTTGTAAAAGTTAAAGACAAAAGATGCTTTAAGCTAGGAGATGATAAAAAATGAATAATCCCCTCAATAAAGACCACAAATCCCTTTGCTCCAGCGTCAACAACATTTGAAGCTTCAAGCGCCTTAAGCTTTGACTTTGTCTCTTCAAGCGATACTTTGAGGATTTCATAAGAATCGATAAGCATTTCTCTAAAATCTTTATAGTAGTCTCGTTTATGATAGATGTAGTGGGCCCATTCACGAATAACGGTCAACATGGTTCCTTCTACAGGAGTTGCTACAGCTTCATAGATGTATTGAACAGCATCTTTCATGGATTTGGTAAAATCGAGCAACGTGATCTTGTCATGATTTTTAGTTTCTTGATCGATCCCATAGAGAAACTGAGAAAAGATCACGCCGGAATTTCCACGAGCGCCCAAGAGAGCTGCTTTGGCAATATGGGCCGTTATTGTTTTATAGGATTTGCTAGGCTTAACCTGTTCGATCACCGATTGAATAGTGGAAGCAAGATTAGTTCCCGTATCATGATCTTTTACTGGAAAGACATTAATAAGATTAATGCTAAGCTGATCTTTGATAACATTCTTTGCGCCTGCAAGGAAGGCATAGTAAAAATCCCGCCCATCCAATGCAACTACGGCCACTCTCTTCATCACTTGCCCCTT
Organism: Oligoflexia bacterium; assembly: GCA_015231955.1. Classification (GTDB taxonomy): domain Bacteria; phylum Bdellovibrionota; class Bacteriovoracia; order Bacteriovoracales; family Bacteriovoracaceae; genus JADGAN01. Next base: position 30,864 of record JADGAN010000052.1, read on the forward strand.
ATTACTTATGAGGAACAAATATCATTTCAGTCGTGTCATAACCTAGTTTATTAACATGAGAAATAATATTGTTCAATTGCTCTTTGCTCATTTTTGGAGTTCTCGACATGATCCAAAAATAGCGTTCACTAGGAACACCAACAACTGTCCACTCATAATTAGGATCGAGAGCAATAATGAGATAGGTGAATTTTAGCGGCCAAAAGAAAGAGATTTCCCAAGTAGCGTTGCTTTTATCATTCACGACCCAACCCTTTTGAGGATAGCGTTTCAGAGCACCATCGAAACTATTTTTATTCATTTGGAAATCAATATCAATACGTTTTTCCTTTTCGTTCCAAGTATAGGTCTCTGTCGCATTGTGCGCCCCGTTTTCTAAAAAAGTAAGGCGTCCAGCGATCACATACCACTTTCCCATGTATTTTTGAAGATCAACATGATTGACTGTTGTATCAAAGGCCATAGCACTACTCCCAATATTAAAACTAAAAATTAAAAGGAAGAAAGATACAGATAAAATGGAATGCCACAAATATTTTAAGTTCATATGAACCTCCCTGTTTAGGATCATCATAGACCATTTTAAGCGATATTTCACAATCATTCTTTCTTATAAATAGATAGAGGAACATTCATCGAGATTCTTTTAGGGATGCCAACTATGGCAAGTTAAAGTCCAAAAAAAATTCTCATAAAATTATGCTGCAATAGTTGCAAAAAAAAATATATAATCTTTCTATGCAACAAAACGACGAATTCATCCTCGCCCCTCTTCATGGAGTAACTTCTAAGAATTTCAGGAATGCACTTGCCAACACTTTTGGTGGTATTGATCGAGTGATGGCGCCTTATGTGGAGCCCAAACAAAATAAAACAATCACAATAAAAGAACTTGATGAGCTCTCACCCCAGAATAATTCTCTTCCTATAGAGGCACAAATTCTAGCAAAGGATGCGGCATTGTTTTTGGCCGCTGCTCAGGAGATGAAATCAATCGGAGTGCAAAGAGTGAATCTCAATATGGGTTGCCCCTATCCGATGGTGACGAATAAAGGGAAGGGATCTAGTCTCTTAGAAAATCCAAGTCTTGTTGCTAAACTCCTTATGCAGATAAAAAAAAATTCACCACTTTCTCTTTCAGTAAAACTTCGTTTAGGATACAAAGACCCGAATGAAATTTTCGCACTCATTCCTATCTTTAATGATCTGGCCATCACCGACATCACCATTCATCCGCGTATTGGCATCGACCTTTATCATGGCCCACTTTATCTAGATCATTTCAAACGTTGTGTAGATATTCTTGCAGTCGTACCTTCATACAATGGCGACATTACTAGCACCTCAATGTTTTCGGCAATGAAAGAGAAATTTCCAACCATCAATCGCTGGATGATCGGGCGCGGGGCATTGCTAAATCCTGCGTTCTTTTGCGAGTTACGAGGCGAGAAACTAGACGAGTCGGAATTTGAAAAAAAATTTTGGAAATTACACGACACTATTAGTGAAAATATTCTCACTCTTTCCAATGGAAAAAGTTTCTACCTTCACCGCATGAAAGAGTATTGGAGCTACTGGATTCATTCCTTCCAGGAGAACGTGACTTTTGCGAAGAAAATCAAAAAATGCAAAACGATCGAAGAGTATGACATCTTATGCAACTATCACAAAGAGACAAAGAGGCCACGTTAACTATATCTGAGCTTTTTCGAATTTTTGGAGAAATTCCTTTGGGGCGGATACGGGTACTTTTTTCTGTTTTTTTTATGAAATCAAAAAAGTACAATAGAATTGGTAACAATGTTTTTAATAATGGATGTAATAAAATGAATAAGATGCTGAAGCTTTGCATACGCAACAGAAAGGGTCTTTCTCTCCTCGAAGTTATGATCGCTCACAAGGCCAATGCGGATAATGTCAGATTTGTTCTTACAACTGCACTAAGAGATGCGAAAGCTTGTACAGCAACACTCACCTCGGCAGGGCTGACGCAAGCGGGAGGTGCTCTCACTTCGATACTTAGTAGCAACGTAACTTATATGGACTCGCCGTAAATGCAAGAAAAAATTCTAATTTAATAGCAAAATAAAAATAATCGCTGCCATATATCCGGCCTATCTTTATTGGGATTCAGTTCCCTGTGGCCCTGATGGA
>JADGAN010000053.1 GCA_015231955.1 Oligoflexia bacterium
TTTTGAAACCGTATACTGTCCCCGCTAGCTTCACACTGGAACTGCTAACAAATACTGCTACCAGCCCCCCTGCTACCTGCTTGCTGGATTTGTAAAACTGTTTTACTGGAATCCAGTTTAAACTTACCCCTTTTTAAGGAGAGAAAATTTAAGCATTTTTTTTATTTTGCACACGACAGTTCTATTATGGCCGTGATGACAACACTGGGAGATCCTCTTAATAAAACCCCTGACTATCTTTCGCGTCTAAATTTTTCCCTCTTTGCTTTAGAGGATGGCCGCAAGATCGTACGAGTAAAATTCAATCAAAAATTTGTGAAAGAGTATTATAGAAATTAAATAACTTTCCCTTTATTTCTATTTACATCAAAAAATTACCTATGCTATGGTGCCCCACTTACAACCGGTTTTTCAATGCTTAGAGAGGCCTCTTTTTATGCGGTTAATGCTTATACTGCTCTTATTTTTTTGCACAGCTTGTGGCAAAGATTCAAAAAATGTACAAGAAGAGTCTTTGCAATCCCTGAAACTTGCTATCGTCTCTGCACTTAATAACAAAAATCATGAAAACGCGCTCACACTGATAGAAAAAGGGTTGGTTCAATATCCAGAGGATGATGAGTTAAAATACCTGCGCTCAGAAGCGTATGCACTTCAGGCAAATATTGACGTCTATTCCCTCTTTCCACTCATCAAAATGAAACTTTTTCAATTTGCCATCACGGAGTGGAATGATGTTCGTAAAATTTCCCGAAGGCAGAGAAACAACGTAAACGATCTTGTTATCGACCACTCCCATGATAACGATCAGGAAAATGTTCTCTTGCTTCAAATGGAAAAGATTGAAAAAATCCCGACAGAGGAGATCACTTACACCATCGCTGCAATAGAACCCTTATATTCTTACTATTACAAGAACAACTATTTTTGTGCTTATCACTTTGTCATCCACTCTGATCTTTTTTTAGATCCTGTTCATGATGAAATATTCTTTACTTACCATGAAGAACACCAGGCCCCAGAGGCTTCCACAAATGATGCAACAATATTTTGCAAAGAACGCACTCGTATGCTTGGTAATAATCCTCTAGAACCCAAAATTAAAAGTGCAATCCAAACAAGGATAAAAGAAGAGGCTTCCAGGCAAGTAAACGACCGTCATTCCAAACTCGATTCTCGAAAAGAAAGAGAGCGCTATGTCGAAGCATTGTGGATTATTTTTGATTCAATTCCTGTGATAAAAAACACACCTGATCTTAACCCACAACACTTACAACTTATTTCACTTGCGCTTGTCGGGCTTCAAGAAATTAAAGACAAGTTCCAAGCAGATCACCGTCTTGGAAAAATTTCTCATCAGCATATTCTTTTACTTTCAGGTTTTCTTATGATTAGTTCCATCAAACACACTCTCTATATTGATAAAATTCAAAGACCCTCCGATGTTTTATGCAATGTAAACATTTATAACATTACCGTTAGCTACCCTTCTTTTATTTTAGGCCTTAGCTACTTCATGAAAACAGCGAAAGAGAGCAATCTTTTTAAACTAGACGAAGAGTCTGCACAAGAAATCACTCTCTTATTGGAAAAAGCACCTCCAATTCTAAATGATCAGTCCACAGAAAAAGTCAAAAACGTTATACTAAAAGTGCAAAAGGATAATGGTTGTTAAAATTACTATTACCACCACTATTCATATTTTTGTATTCATTTACACTTCACTCTTTTGAAGTTACTCATCAAGTACGGCCAGGAAGTGTTTATGAATCAACGGCCCTTAATAGTGCTTGCTCAACCATGCTAGGAACAACTTTTTCTGGACGCTGCAATCCCGCACTCTTTTCCTATTCCAAGGATCAAAAGGTTTATCTTTCACTTGTAGGTAAGGCCGATGGCGACTCCATTGACAACGGACGTGATCTGATTTTCGATCCCATTACCGAAGAAACGATCAGAAAACTTTTACAAGAAAGAAACTTTAATTCTTTTACTTTTAACAGTGAACTTGTTTTTAAAACCAAATATTTTGAAATCGCCTACTCTCCTTATTATCTATTGGCCGATCTCTATATTTTTAATCCGGCATTTCCTGAAATCTCCATCCACTTGGTTAATCAAGAGACACTGCGCCTTACTAGTGGCCATGAATTTTTAAATAACAAAGAACTCACCCTTTCCATTGGAAGTTCCCTCTTTTATTATGAACACACTTATTCAAATACCATTTTCTCTCTCTTTGAGCTCTCTTATAGAAAGCCCGAAGAATTGATCCCTTTTAAAACACTCTATGGGGTATCTGGTGATCTTGGTTTCTTTGTCGATCTCAAAAGAAAATATCTTCCTCGGTTGGCACTACAAATGAAAAACATCCATGCTAATCGTCCAAAAGTGACTAATACTTCTAGCACTTCTCCACTTTATCAAGAAACGCTTTTTCTTTTTGAACCTTACACAACCATGGGAATTGGAAAAGGATGGATGACAAAATTTGGGGCCTTCGATGTAGATTTTGAACTTCCTTTTACTCGCTATTTGCAAACGGCACGTCTGAAACACTCCATGCTCGGCGCACGCTACAACTTAAACCTGTTTTCTATTTTCTTGGGTGTCGGTTACTATTATCATAATCTCGGTTTGCGATTTGATTCCCAAAACTTCAATGTCGGCATCACCTATACCAAAGAATCAGACATGGGGGCACTTCAACCTAAAACAGAAGAGTCCGTTTATCTCGGAGTGGATTTTATTTTATGATATTTGCGACAAACTATCTAAAACACCTTTTGCTGATCTCTTCTCTCGTTTTTCTCCTTCCAGCATCAGGACTAGCAACACCAACAAAACAATCCTCCAACGATTCTATTCAATTCTTCGTTGAACAAAACGATTTACTCCAACAAAAATACCTTTTTAATCGTTATGAAAATATTATTTCCGGTTTTGCTGCTTTTACCATTGGAAATATTGGTTATTATTTGTCCAATAGTCCTGTCTTAAAGGTTGCTTATACGGGAATTCAAACTATCGGAATCATCAATATTGGAAAGAGCATTTACCATATCAACTCTCCTTCCATTGAAGGAAGTTTTTATCATCTTCTCTCCAGCAAGGAAAAAGTACAATATAATTCCAATGAGCTTGCATGGCATCTCTTACAAATTTTCGCTCAAGAGGAACGAGCAAAGCGAATTGCGCTCTTTTACAGCTCCTCCTTTCTTGCTCTACAATATTCCATCAACACTTTTGTGTATGAATCCCCAGGCAACTTAAAAAACATTTATATATTTCTATCTGGAGTAAATATCATTGTTGCCATTTATACGGCCTTTTATAAAGGTAAGTATGAAAAATATTATTTTGGTAATGATATCGATATTCGCCCAATTCTAACTCCCCAAAACAGTGGCGGAGGTCTCGAAATCGGTTTTCAATTCTAAACTCTTAGTATCAAATTATCTTTGTGTTTTTGTAACTGCTCACACCCCTCAACCTTCACCTCTCAACCAAATGCTGTTAGCTAAGCAACTTTCAGCATCCGGTAGAGGGTAGATGGCTGAAGGGTGTGAGCAGTTACGTGTTTTTTTAACATTTCTGATAGCTGAAAATCTTCATAATGTTACAGGTAACAAACCACGCTCCATGAAATATAACATTTTATGGACTATGGTCGAGTGGTATTCCACGAAACACCCCAAAACCAAACTAAAAGTCTTATGGGTGCTTATTAAACTCAAAATTTTGTTACTTCTTCTTTTTCCAATGGAAATTGATGTTTGAAATAAAAAATAATAAGTAACTGTAAAAAAATACATCTAACAAAATATAAATCAGATTGATTGGAATTGGCGTCAGATCTCTTTCTTTTATGCAAAGATTAATAAATATAGGAAATGGAACGCCAAATCTCTCAATTTCGCACATTTGAAATGTTTTATTTCTGATTAATAGAGTCGCTAGGCTGATAACAAATCCAAGCACAAGGTATGCGGTAATGATTAGTATTTTTTTGTTTTTTTTTTATGAAGTTTTACCATATTAGGTATTCCTAAACCAATCAGTGTGAGTTTGTGTTATCCCACTTACCTGGGAGGAAATTTTGCATGTGGTATTAGTTTCCCATCACCAGTAACATGAGGCCCTACTCCGTCGACATTTCTCCTTCGGTTGTATGCATGCAAATAAATTTCTTGGTCTGAAGGAGATATTTCTGCGTATACATCATATTTACCAGAAAAGTAAGAAAAACCCCGTTCTCTATATGCATGGGTGACACTTTGCGCTTCTTTAAATGCCTGAGCTGGACACCATCCTCGTGCGCCAATTATACCAGTATTACATCCGTGCAGAAGTAGTTTACTGCCAGGCCAATGATATCAGCATGTGTAAGTGTGCTGGGATTAGAATCCCGAGCAAATTCCAAGCCATCGGAGTTATCATTGTCATATGATGCATGTGTGAAAATATCCATAGTCCATATTTAAAGTTTTTTACTATTAACAATATCAAGAATGGCTTTCCAAGCATTAAAAAAATCTTGCTAAAAAGTAACCCCAATTATTTCTGTGTGTGTACTATTAGGAGTTGATAGTGAAGGTATTTGTGCCAGGTGCTTTTTGAGACACGAGCAGCAATGGCTGTGCGTGCGAAGAGAGACCAACGATTACTAAGCACTTACTTATGTTTTGTCGTGGGGAGTGGAGCTATCATGATCGTTAGACAATGTCTTGTTATCAATGAACGCCAGAAAATTGGTTCTTTTGCAATATATCTTTAGGGAAAACAATGTTGTTCGCCAACCTTCTATGATCTGGATAGAATTTTCAAAAACGTTGAGAAGTATGAAGTGAAAAAGAAAGATGATGTTCAGTTTTTCCCTGCAAATCTTTCTACTCTACAAAAAAAGATACTGAGCCTATTAGACGTTCCTCTGTCATTATATCAATAAGCCCTCTGAGTTAAATCAAATGATACTATGCCCCGACCTGCGGAAAGTGGGATCAATAATTGCTATTTACCAATATAAATCTAGCTTAAGCTTACGAAGAGTGGACCTTTTTTCTCTCGTTAATTTCTTAAAAGAACAGAATAAAATTAGTATACCCAGATCTGTTTAAGGCAAAAGGAGTTTTCATGATTCAATCATTAACTTTCTTGAGTATCTCTTTGATAGTGATATTTACTATTCTTTTCCCTCAGGTCATTTTTTCTGCTGATGAAAAGGAATACCTTCCTTTAGAAACAATCTACAGTCAAGAGATGTCCCAATGTACTGAAGGTTTTTGGAAATCTTTACCCATAATAAAACCTATAATCCAATTAACTGCTTCGAAGTATAAGAATGCTAGTAAAATTATTTCTTATGTAAACGCGGCAAAAGAGTGTAGGGAAAAACCGGGACAAAACCATAATCCGCTATTAACTGGTCTTCTAAACAAGATGAATCTTAATTTTATCGATAAGAACATATACTACGCTTCTTCTAAAATGGATTTGCTCTGTTATGTTTTAGCAACAATGAAAACAAAAACCACCTCTTCAGAAGAGGAGTTTATAAATCAGGTTACTTTACTCTTAGAGAAATATGTCCACACTCTGACCAATCTTAATATCGGACTTAATAATATATCAAAGCTACAAAAAATTCTTTTAACCCATTTAGAGATGCATTTTCCTGATGCAGTTGCATCATCTGATGATAAAAATTTAAGAAAATTAACCACAAAACTCCAAGACTGGTATCGTGCCAATAATGACGATGCCCCTTTCATCTATGAGAAAGGTGACGAAAATGAGGATGTTGATAATGATAAAACTTCATTTCACACGATCATATTGAAAGGAGGGAAAAAACATGAAGTCCCTGGAAATTATATCGAATCTATTATGGGAGAGCAAAAACTAAATTCAAGCAGCTCTAAAGCAGTTCAATCGGGTGCACTGATGGGATGTCACCTTATCATTGCTGTTAATAAGAAAAATCCATCAGAACAATCGATGTTTCATCTCAATTTGTGGCATGATAAGTATAACGAGCTTCCCGCAGCGTTTCGTTCGGGAAATCATTACCTCTACTTAATAACCACTGATGCTTCTTTAATAGAAAATAGCAAGAACGATATTCAATCTTTGGCCAACTTATTAAAACCAGTCAAAGCAAATGACGAGGATCACTCTCTGCCTTTTGAACAAGTGGTTCATGTTAAGCGTGGAGCAGGAGAAAGAGTCTACTTTTCCTATGATCACACCGGCAAACTTTCTATTAGAGACTCTGCAAATGGAAAGGAAACCTTCACTTTGAATCTAAAGAAAAAATAAAAATAGACCCAAACTCCCTGGGGTGCTGGCCGATTAGAAGCAAGTTTTCCATTGGATATGGTAGATATTTTAATCAAGAGGCCCAGTTAAATTTTAAGGCCTAAATCAATTTTTTTCGAAGAAGCTGAAGTGGAATAGCTGACAGCTATTCAGCTGATAGCATCTGGATGAAAGTTGATGGTTGAAGGGAGTGAGCAGTTACAAGAAATGTTAGTTAATTGTCAATGGCGCGATACCTTCTGCGGCCAATCGGAGAGGAGGATTGCGGTTCTATTTTAGATAAAATGAAAGCAATATCTCGTTAAGCAGATTCTTTGCTTCTATGCTCCTGGCATGGCTTTTTTAAGTGGTTTTAGAAGTAAGAACAAAAGAGCAGACATTGCAAAGGCCATCATTGCTAAAACCAAGAAAAATTTCGAATGACTCCAAACATCCCAGTAAGCACCAATGGCCGTAAGCTTATTACCAATGGCCGTGGCCAAGAACCAACCTCCCATCATGAGCCCTCGCTTGGTGGCCGGAGCAACTTTAGAAACCAAGGAGAGTCCCATCGGACTTAACATGAGCTCTCCTAGAGAGATTACAAAATAGGCCAAGATAAGCCATAGGGCCGACATTTTCATAACGGCGCCAATCGTAATTTGCGTAGGCATCACCTCTTCGATCGATACAAAAGTTCCTGGAGTGAATTTTTGATTCTTATCCGCGGCCGTCACCAACCACGCCGTTTTTTTCAAAGTAACACTGCCTTTTTGAGCATCGTTTTTTTGATACTCTATCTCACTTCCCTCTGCTGTAATCCCCAGCGCATCACGAGTGCCTTGTGGCATATCGACATAGTATTGATCTGCTTCGAGGCCATTTTTTAAGATGGGAACCACCTGTTTGGTGTAGCCACCAGTAACGGCAGCAAAATATAAGATCATAAAGGAGACACCAGTTAAAAACATACCCATTGCAATTTTGGTTGGGGTTCGTGGTTCCATCCCTTTTTTATGAAGCCACCCCCAAAACCAGGAGAGAGGCAGTGCTAAAGTAATAATCCACAAAGGATTAATAGCATTGGAGATAACTCCACTCACATTCCAATCGGTATGATCATTGGCCCACAAAGTAAGGGTGATTCCGTTTTGATGAAAGATCATCCAAAAGACAATGACTAGAATAAAAATGATGATTAATGCCGAAATGCGCTTCCACTCTGGAACTTCATCCATTGCTGTTCGTGTCTGCGTTTGCAGCAGTTGATACTTCAGTTGCTCTTCTTCGTGTTTTCGTTGCCATGCTGGTAAACGATCGGCCGCCATGACATGCTTACGAAAGACCCAAAAAATAATCATGGAGATGATCATACCAGCTGCGGCCGCTAAAAAGGTCGCGCGATATCCAAAGCCAATTTTTAAAAATTCAGCAATAATGGGGGCGATCGCTGCACCGATATTGATTCCCATATAGAAGATCAAGTAAGCGCGGTCTTTTAAAGACGACCCTTCCTTATATAAATTTCCAACAATCGAAGAGATATTGGGTTTGAAAAATCCATTTCCAATGACTAAACAGGCCAAGGCCATGTAGAAGATGGTGATATTGGAGCTTGTTAACAGGCATTGGCCAATGAAGAAAAAGAGAGCGCCTATCGTAATACAGTAGCGAGTTCCTAAAAAGCGATCCGCCAAAAAACCGCCAAGTAAAGGGCTTGCATAGACAAAGGCCGAATACCATGAGTAGACGTTCGTGGCCTCCGCTGTACTCCAACCAAAGCCTTGAACGGGATCTTTCATATAGAGCATTAAGACGGCGAGCATCGTGTAGAAACTAAAACGCTCCCACATCTCCGTCGAAAAAAAGACGTACAAACCAATAGGGTGCTTTTCTACTGTGTCACTCATAACGTTCCTCTATTTCTTATTATTATGCCTGTATTTGATTGTTAAATAATAGTTTCAACTTTCAGAGCAAAATCGCTGGCCAAGCTCTCCACTTCTTCGATCATTTCAAGTGTAAACATATTTTCTTGAAAATCATTCATCTGAAATAATGATATCTACTGCAAACCCGGACAAAAAGCTACTTAGAGCACTTTCAACGCTGCCAACTACATTCACCTCAATGCCTAATAGTGAAAGCTGACTTGAAAATAAGGATTGTAGATCTTACTCATCTTCAATAAGTAAGATCTTCATAAAACTAATGTTATCCTTATTAAACGCATTCGTAAAATTTAAAATTGTTGTTTATTCTAACAGATCTTCAAAAGAGATCATTTTTTATCCTCTGCTGGGGCAAATTGATCTGCTTTCTGGTGCTCAAAACTGCTTTGCAGAGTACTCCTACCGCCAGCGAAAATCTCACACCTTGTTGGCATTATATTGGGGAAAGTTGTGGTTCCAATCCACTGGAATCAGATGGATCTTCTATATTCCACAATTTGTTTATAAATCGGATTCCAAGGCGTAAAAATAAAGGGATGAAATATTTATGGAAATTTTCAAGATTAATTCTTGTTCCTCTGTTGCTCGTAGTAATCCTTATCATAATGCTCTTTATTCTTTTCTTTCCAATGTTTTTCATTGTCTCGCTGTCTGGCCCGTTGGCACTCCTCTTTATTACAGGCCTGGGGATTTTTCACTTGAGGTCTCCCCAAGATATTTTTTATAGTTACAGTAGAGAGGGTTAATGGAGAGCGTCTTCTTCTTCCACGCCATAGTGAACCATCCCCAGATGGTTAATTAATTCTTCCTTGCAAAAGAAGCGCAAAGTGTTTTCAAGCTTTAGTAGTTGAATGGAAAGATCGTTTTCTGCCTTGATTCCTGGAGCGGTTAGCGGGGCCTTGAAATAAAAGGATGGCCACTCTTGAATGCCATAGAGATCGGCGCGTTTTGCAAGATCCATAAAGAGCGCGAGATCGAGCGCTACCGGTGCTGCCAAAATGGAGTCGCGACAGAGGAAGTTGATTTTGATTTGCATTGGGGCCCCAAGCCAACCAAAGATATCAATGTTGTCCCAACCTTCCTTGTTGTCACCGCGAGGAGGATAGTAATTGATTTTTACTACATGGCAGAGATCTTTATAAAGTTCTGGGTACGTCTCTGAGGACAAGATATCTTCCAGCACGCCCTTCTTTGAAACCTCTTTGGATTTAAAGGAGCCTGGATCATCCAATACCTCACCATCGCGGTTTCCAAGAATGTTGGTAGAATACCATCCTGCAACTCCGATCAAGCGATTGCGAAGTCCAGGTGCCACGATTGTCTTCATCAGCGTTTGTCCGGTCTTAAAGTCAGAGCCGCAGATTGGAGTGCGCATCTCGCGTGCCAGTTCCAAAATTGCAGGAATTTCCACGCAAATATTAGGGGAGCCATTGACAAAGGGTACGTGTTCTTTGATGGCGGCATAGGTGTAAATTTGTGACGGAGAGATATCGGGATCGTTGTTTAAAAGACCTTTTTCAAATTCTGCCAGTGTAGAGTGGACTTTTTTGATAGGGTTATAGACCTCGGTAGAGGCACACCAAACCATCACAGCACGATCGCAACCATTCTCCTTCATGAAGCTACGAATATCAGACTGTAGGAGATCTGCGGCCTCTCGCTTGTGCTTATAATTTTTAACATTGGTTCCATTAATATTTTTAACGAAGCTATTGTCGAAGACCGCAGGCATGGGCCTGATCTTTTGTAACGGTTCTTTGATTGCGGTCAAAAGCTCCTTATCCAAAACTTGTGCTTTGGTGGCGGCTTCCCAAGAGTTTTCTGGAAAGATATCCCAACCACCAAAGACCAGCTGATCCAGCTCTGCCAAAGGGACAAGCTCCTTGACTAGTTTGCTACGATTCTCTGAGCGCTTCCCCAAGCGGATCGTTCCCATTTGCGTGTAGGAGCCTATCGGTTTGGCCAAACGTTGTTTAATCGCTTCCACTCCCGCAAAGAGGGTGGTTGCCACTGCACCCATTCCTGGCGTGAGGATGGCCACTTTGCCTTTGGAGGACTTAATGTTATCAATTTTTTTGGTTGGTATAGAAGAGAGATCATGCATTGTTATCATCGTGAAATTCCTTTAAATTAAATTGAACAAATTAATATTTTTTGAAGTTGTTTGTTTAAAAAATGTTTTTAATGTCTTAACGCCCACCATGCCATCTACGACTAAAATTTTGTTCGACGGAGTGATCCACCGTCACCAGATAAGGAAAAAGCATTATGCCCAATAAGATAGCAAAGATAATAATCACCATCATCAATTTTCCCATCGACCATCTTCCTTGCAAGTATCTATCTTTTAACAGACAAAGAATCCACTTCCAGTGGAGGAGAAGGTGCAAAGAGGTGATCACTAAAAAAACTATGGCCAGATAAAAGTGAACATCTCCCCATTGGTGTCTAGTCAATCCCAGTGCCGTTAATCGTCCGCTTCCCGGTGGTAACGTCACATGCAGAAGCAATCCTGTTGCCGCCAGCAAAACCAGGTTAATGAGCAAGATTGCATCGACCGCAAAATTTGTGGTTATACCATAGATGTTTGTTTTTCGATGGATCATTATCTCTTGGCATTCTGACATAGGCCCCCCGGATGCATTGATTAAACTTGGAGAAGCCCTTTTTCTAGGGCCTTGATCAAATCACTTACATCTTCAATCCCAACAGAGACTCTTACTAGCCCATCATTGATGCCGGCCTTGAATCTTTTTTCTTTTGGAACACATGCATGGGTCATCGAGGCCGGATGCTGAATGAGCGAGTCTACACTACCTAAAGAGACGGCCAGAGTAAATATCTCAATACTATCCATAAGTTTTTTTCCACTCTCATAACCACCCTTCAACTCAAAAGATACGATACCTCCAAAATTCTTCATCTGCTTTTTTGCCAAATCATGAAAGGGATCATTTGCGAGTCCAGGGAAATAAACTTTTTCTACCTTGGGATGCTTGTTTAAAAATTTGGCGATTTTCAAAGCATTATCACAATGTTTTTCCATTCTGATGGGCAGAGTCTTTAGGCCTAAATTGACCAGCCAAGTATCGAAGGGACTAGGGCTCCCACCAATATCTTTGATGATGGTATAAACGGCATCTTTGACATCATCATGAAAGGTTGTCATGAGTCCACCGACAACGGTTCCATGTCCGCAAATATACTTTGTGGTTGAATGAACCACAACATCAGCGCCTAACTCCAGTGGTCGTTGTAAATAAGGGGTGGCAAAGGTGTTGTCCACGATGACCTTAATCTTTGGATTGATTTTCTTGACGATGTCGGAGACTTTTTGAATATCGCTTACTTTTAACGATGGATTGGTCGGGGTTTCAAAAAAGATGGCCTTCGCTGTTGGATTATCTCTCATTTTTTGCTCGACCTCTGCAAGGTTACAAGTATCGACCTCCACGCATTTGATGGCAAATTTATTGAGCACATTAAAGGCCAAATGCTCAGTAGCACCATAGACCATATTTCCCAAAAGTAGAGTGTCACTGTGAGAAAGAATTCCGAGTAGGGTAGAGGCAATGGCCGACATGCCTGAAGAAAAAGCTAGCGTGGATACTCTTAAGTTAGGATTTTGCTTTTTTACGTCCGCCCCTTCAAGCGCATTGATTTTGGCCTCCAAAACTTTGGCCGTAGGATTGCCGAGTCGAGTGTAAATATATCCAGATTTCTCTCCTGCAAAAAGCTGTGCTCCTTCTTTAGAGTCTTTGAAGACAAAGGTGGAGGTTTGGTAAATAGGTGCGGTGTGCGCACTTCCATTAGGTTGATCGACATGCTCACCTGCATGAAGTGAACGGGTAGCAAAACCACAATCCAAATAAAATTCTTCAATGTAATTTTCGCGTTTTGAGTCTTCCATTTTTAGTTTTCTCCATCAATAAAGTTAATCGATTATGTTCGTGATCTTTTTTTGTAAATTCCGCTGGATTTGGTCTTTATTTCTCTCTTTTGCTTGATCCATGAGGAGACTATGTAAAAATCTCCACGCTTTTCATTGATAGTTGCTGTCACCTCTATTATTTGATTGATAGAGACCTGCTTTAGGAATTTAAATTCCATTTTCCCAGTAACGGCCTCATCACCACATCTTTTTATTGCTTGCACCATAACTGCATCGAGAAGTAGCGATTGTATGCCCCCATGTAAGATATTTTCGTAACTCTGATATTTTTTATTAGGATAAAAAATTACAAAAACTTCCCCGTTTTCCCTTTGGTGAAAGTTAAGCTTAAGTCCATCGTCATTTTCACTCCCACAAGAAAAACAATTTAAATCATGGGATGATTTTGTCGATGATCTCATTGGTGGTATTTCAGCAAATAATCAACAATGGCCCGATACATAGTGGTTACCGCTAGGATGGCACAATGACTTCCACTCCTTAAAAGTTGCTTTTCCTCGTAAAGAATTTCCGCCGGACTAACCGCCAAGGCCTCTATCAGATTTCTTCCTTTAATTTTTCTTGAAACTGCACGCCCTGCAATTCGAGTATGTTCACAGCCTGTTTCAGTAAAATACATCACATCCGCGATGATATGGTTTTCTAAGCTTAAATAAAACTCCATATCATCACCACAAGGGCCTTGAATCCTGCTCGCACTGGTTGGGTCACTCATCCTTCCAAAAAATTCATCTTGATTTACTTGTGTCATATTATCTTCCATTGGGGCAATAAGTTTTTAGATTAAGTATTTTTGCTGGAGCAGCGATGGTCACTCCAAAAAAAACGACTGGTTTGTCTTGGTTTATAAATTTCTGGATCGTTCCATTAACAATAGTTGAACCAGTGACGAACATGGAATCACACCACTTCATTGCTTCCTCTGTTTTCTCTTCACTCTCAACTAAGGTATCAAATTTTTTGGTCCCAATATTATCACGATCTAAATCAATCACTCGAATGGATTGCCTTTTCGAAATAAACTCTAACAAACGAGGCTGTAGTCCTATCAAGAGAACTTTGTGTTTTGGATTTACATGTTGCAATAGTTTTTCACCGCACTCGCGAGGTTCAAAATCTTTACAGTGAATCGTTTTATCACAAAGTTTTAAGTACCGATAAACAGCATTGAGAGCAGCAATAAAATCAGCTCTCTGTTTATTGCTATCGATTGGTCGGGTTAGCAGATCACCAATAGTGTAAGTAGCATTTGCATATTCATCTGTAAATGCCTGGCCGATAGAGCCTCTTACGTTGGCCTCAATCATTTTTTCCTTGCCTTTCAGAATGGGATAATCTTGATTCTGAGGATTTCCAATCGCCTCCAGAGGATTTAAATATTTAAGTTTGATAAAAACCTTATCATTTATAAGATTATGCTTTTCAACTTGAATTAAGAAATCATTCCTTAATGTTTCAAAAATATTTTTTATTGGTTTAATATTCATAAACAAACTGCTCCTTGATATCTTTTAAGATTGATTTCAAATACATTACTCCTACCACCAAGATAAAGATTGCAAATATTTTTTTCAAGTAATACTCAGGAGCCTGTTGTGATATTAAAGCACCAAGAGATGCTCCTGTGATACAGAAGGGAATAAGAGATCTTATTGTCATTTTATCAAAATATTTGGTTGTTCTTAAAACAGCAGTACCAATGGTAGAAATAACAGCAACAGATAATAATGAGATAGCAATTGAATTTGGCAATGAAAGATTACAAACAAGATGTAGAAAAGGAACCGTGATTAAGCCTCCACCAACCCCTAAAGAAACTGAAATAGCTGAAATGAATATTCCATAGAAAAAGACAATAATGTTTAGGTGGTTTGTTATGTTGCCCACAAGGATAAAATGATCAAACAGATCAAAGAAATTTAGTAGTTTTGCTGAAATAACAATCAGAAATAGCGAAAAAACAAATTTGACAAACAGATTGTTAAACTTACCAATAAGTAATTTTCCCAACAAGGCACCAACCATACAAGCAGGCAAAAACAAAGAGAGAATTTCCACTGGAAAATTTCTAAAATTCATCAACAGGTGTGATATTGCTCCTAAGTAAGAGATGGGTATAATTAGAGTGATAGAAGTACTGGTAGCATTTTTAAATTCTAACTTCCCCACAGAGTGGAGAAGAGGAACTAATAAAATTCCTCCGCCAACTCCCAGAGCAGAACTAAATATTGCTGCAAGTAAGGTTGCTATTTTAATGATCACAAGCATTTTCACCTGTGACGAGTTTTCCATCTAAGTACGCCCTAACAAGATCTTCTGGTAATTCACCAACCACTCCGGTTAATACTTTCACTCCTTTTTCTTGAAATAGTTGTTGGGCCCTCACACCCATTCCACCTGCCAGGATGAGTTCGACCCCTTGACTGGCCAACCATGGTGGGAGTATCCCCGGTTCATGCGGAGGAGGAACAACCTCTTTCTTGCTAATGATTTGTTTTGAATCATTGATTTCAATCAATGAAAAAACATCACAATGGCCAAAGTGCATGCATAATTTTCCATTAGAGGTAGGAATAGCTACGATCATAAAGACTCCTTTATAGTTTCTTTTTCTTCAAAATGTTCAATCCTTCTCACCATATGATCAAGGATCTCGAGGACATCTTGGTTGGTTGTATGGGGTGAAGAGTTTTGTTCATCACTTGAACTCATCATTTGTAAATCAATGGGGATGCTACCTAAATAGTCGACACCAATTTTCTCTGACATACTCCTTCCACCGCCGCTTTTGAAAATATCAGAGCGGCCACTACAGTGCGGGCATAGAAATCCACTCATGTTTTCAATCACACCGATAATGGGTACATTCAAGGTCTTTAGGAAATTCACCGACTTGATCACGTCGGACAAGGCGACTTTCTGAGGAGTGGTAACAACAATAGCACCATGAATATTGTTAATATTTTGAACAATGGCCAGCAACTCATCGCCAGTTCCAGGGGGACAATCAACAATCAAATAATCCAATTCACCCCAATAAACATTACTAATAAATTCTTGAATGATATTGTTTTTCTTAGGGCCTCTGAAAATAAGTGGTGCCTCTTGGTCTTCAATCAAAAAACCGATGGATAATACTTTCAGTTTTTGGCCATATTCATAGGGCAGGATTCCTTTATCGGTAGAGAATAGTTTTTTTCCTTCGATCCCTAAAATGAGAGGAACGCTAGGGCCATGAATATCAATATCCATTAAGCCTGTGTTATAATTGTTTTTTGTTAGAGCTAAGGCCAGATTTGTGGCCACAGTGCTTTTGCCAACGCCACCTTTTCCCGACAACACCAAAACTACTTTCTTTATCCGGTCGTTCATTACAATCATGATTTACCTTCTTTACTTTTTTATAATTAATTTCCAATAACTTTATTAATCATAAGTCTAACTCTTTGTGCGAGTTGATTGACTTCAGGATGATTGACTTGTTTTGCATACTCGATAATATTGAGACCGTGGTTTTGCGCTTGATTGAAATATTTGGAATAAGGAATTCTTCCTAGAACTAAGATGTTTCTTTTCAGAGCATAGATCTCAATATCATTAGATAATTCATCGTTGATATCACTCTTGTTAATACAAACTGATGTTTGTATTTTGAAATATTTTGTCAATTCTACGATTCTCTTGAAATCATGAAAGCCAGAGAGAGTTGCTTCGGTGACCACAACAACTGAAGATGCTCCGGTTATGGACGATATGACTGGGCAACCAATCCCTGGTGGGCCATCAATAAAAATATAATCAACGTTTTTTTCTTGAGCAATTTTTTTTGCAGCAGTTCTTATGGTGGAGACTAATTTACCCGAATTATCTTGCGCAATTCCAAGCTTTGCATGCACAAGAGTTCCAAAGCGTGTATTAGAGATATACCATTCTCCGCACTGGTTGTCTTGAGTGGTGATGGCATCATGAGGGCAGAGCAATTTACAGACACCACAACCTTCACATTTTACTTTGTTAATGATGAACTTGCCCCTAGTACTCTCGCCTTGCGCAATGGCCTCAAACCTACAAGCGGTCTGACATTGGCCACAGTTAATACACTTATCGCTATCTATTGTTGCTTTTTTTCCCCCAATAAAAGGGAAAGACTCTTTTTTTTCAGGCGAACAGACTAAGTGGAGATCGGCCGCATCTACATCGGCATCAACCATGATTTTTTCTTGTCCAATCATCGCCAGTGATGCCGTAAAACTAGTTTTACCTGTTCCTCCCTTACCACTAATCACCACAATCTCTTTCATCGCACATCTCCCCGTTCACTTTTTCTTATAAAACTTAGAATTGGAGATAAGTACGAATCCATCTTGGTATTGTTATCAGCAAGAATTCGACCGCTAGAATAGATTTTGGACATCTCAATATCATGGGGGATTTTAGCAATGATTTCCACTCCTCTTTGCGCTGCCAACTCTTCGATGAGATCATCATTCTCATCTGATTTATTGATAATTATTTTCATTGGAATACTTAAGCAATTCACCATATCGATCGCGAGCGCAAGATCATTTCGGCCAAAGGCCGTGGGTTCGGTGACCAAAAAAACAATATCTGAATTTTCAATGGATTTCATCGCCGCACAGGAGGTTCCAGGAGGACAGTCACTGATTTCCAGCAGGGAGCGCGTGTTGTATTGATCGGCGTGCTGCTTGACTAGTGCGATGAGAGGAGGAGATTTTGCTTCTCCTACATTAAGAAGACCATAAAATAGTTTTATCGCCCCGGCAGAAACGACGGCCCCGTCGGCAACAACAATATCCTCACTAACGATGTTACCGATTGGTCGCTTAACTTCACTAATGGCCTGGTTGGGGCAAATAAGGGTGCATCCACCACAAGAGTGGCAAAGTTCGTGAAACACCATCGCCGAAAATTCTGGAGCTCTTCCTATAATGCAAAGGGCATTGTAGTTGCAAAACTGCACACACTGTCCACAACTCGTGCAAAGTGATTGGTTGATTTTAGGAACTAAGACGTGAGCATGTTCACCTGATTTA
The DNA here is from genome assembly GCA_015231955.1 of Oligoflexia bacterium. GTDB lineage: Bacteria > Bdellovibrionota > Bacteriovoracia > Bacteriovoracales > Bacteriovoracaceae > JADGAN01. The sequence goes on from JADGAN010000053.1 coordinate 17,256, forward strand.
TGTTGAATCCAATAGAAGTAAAATAGATGGCAATTGGGTTCTTCTACATCTAAATCGACAAGAACAATCTCTTTGTATTCCATGGACAGTAGGTAGGCCAAATTTGTGGCAACCGTTGTCTTGCCAGTTCCACCTTTTCCACTAGCGATTGCAATTTTCACCAGTGCCCCTCTACGTTTGCCTCTTTGATCTCCACAATCTTATTCTTTTTGAAGAGCGAAATGGCCTCTTTTACTGTTATGCCATCTTTTATAAAAACTTTGATTTTGGCCTTATTCAAAACCACAAAGGCCTTGGGCCCACAATGACCAGTAATCACTGCTTCTACCTCTTCTTTTGCTATCAGGGATGCCGATTGAATGCCTGCACCCTGAGTGGCGTTTAAGTTTTGAATATTCTCGACGCTTTTATGGGTGTTTGTTTCTAAATCAAAGAGAATAAAATATTTGGCACGACCAAACCTAGGATCGATCATACTATCAAGCTCTGTTCCTTGTGCACTGATGGCCATTTTCATTAACGTTCACCTTTGTTAATGCCATTCCCATGGTTTCTTCTCCCACGGCATCGGCCCATTCTTCCTCTTCTCATATCGATAGAATCCAAATCTTCTCTATTCACATCACTATTGCTAGTTACTTTTTCACTTGGATCTGTAAGCTCATTTTGCTTTTCATTCATCACTTTACATTTTTTATTAGACCACCAAGGTCCTGTTCCATCTCTTTTAGGCATTTTTGTACTCCTTGTTAATTTTCGTCATGTTGGTGTCGATATCTTCGCCGTCTTCGCTTGCAGCAGCAGTTGGCTTCAATCGACATCATTTTTAAATTGCCATTTTTATAGGCTTTCACAACATCATCGACATACCCTGTTACCATGAAAATTACTTCAATCTGTGCTTGGTTAAGCAGCTCTACCTCTGTGGCCTTAACCCCATGACAGATAAGTTTTTTTACGCTACACCTTTTTAGGATCGATATTTTTTCATCGATAGAAGCATCTCTGGTAGAGATCATTTCTTTTACAAAATCCTCTTCCGCTATTTTTATAATCAATAGCTTTTCAGAAAAATCGAATCTAGGGGCCACCATGTCGCGGAACACGGGAATTGCAATGATGCTGTTCATGTTACTCTATATACAAATTTAATGCCAAACGAGTGCTTTACCCAACTAACTATAATCATACAAATAATGCGGTGTCTGTCTGTGGTCTGTCATTGCATTGGTGCAGTAGTTGCAATTTATAATTGCATTAATGCAATATGTATTGGAGTGGTGAGTAGGGGGAAGGTGGTTCTCACAGGGGTCAGTCGCATCATCGATAATAGTTATAAGGCAGCTCTCAGCTCTACCAAACCACACATGATAGCTGCCATCTATCTGGAGCATAATCCCTCTGGCCACACACCTATTTCTGATCTTGCGAATTTTTTGTTTTAATTTTTTATAAGGATGTTTAACCATCTTATGACGATGGCACATTTTGCGGAAGACTGCATAGCATGGAACGTGAATGCCCTTCTCAACTAATTTCTTAAGGGCATGCGACATGTTGTAATCTTGACTATACTCATGAGTGTCTCTTCCTCCTCTTGAGTGGTTTTATTCCATGGAGATTTGCCGTAATTGCCATGCTTAGCAGAGATGGGACCTTCATCCCTATAAGCGTTTATAACCCGTCTAAACTGCCTCTCCTTGATCTCCAGAGCAGCCTGTGCAACCACCCTATCAATCTTTCCATCTAAAAATTTTCCAATGATGTCTAGTCGACGATGTTCTTTTACGTTAAAATACATATGACCGATCTCCTGTGACGGTTAATAATTTTCTTGGTGGAAAATTATATTTGAAACCATTGCACAGGGTCGGTTAATATCCCTTATTTATATTCCTCGGTCATAGTGCCTACTTAATCACGGCCTTCTGCAGACCGGAATGATTTTTTTTTAATTAAGACGACAGAACCAAGCTAAAGCTTTAAGAAAAATATGACAAGTCCCTTACTCCCTGATAAATAATCCCTTGATTTGATTAACCGGGAGGATATATGTCAACAACCAATGGTACAAGTATACAACAAATTATTCTGCACTCTAGACCCAGTGGTGCTGCTGATCTCTCTCATTTTCGGTTGGAAAAAAGCTATTTACCTTCTACCTTGCAGGAGGAAGAGGTGCGAGTGCAAGGTGTTTATTACTCTGTGGATCCGTATATGCGGGGGAGAATGAATGAGGCAAAATCGTACATTGCTCCCTTTGAATTGCATAAACCCATTATTGGTGGAGTTGTGGCAACCGTTATGGAGAGCAGCTCTAGGGATTTTAAAAAAGGTGATTTTGTATTGGGAATGCTCCCTTGGGCAACCGAAGCCATAGTGTCAGCTCGCGATTTGCAGAAGCTTGATTCGCAAGTAAATCCATTAAGTCTCTATTTAGGAGTGTTAGGGATGCCTGGGCTCACGGCCTATTTTGGTCTTCTGGATATTGCTCGTCCACAGGCCAATGAGACGGTGGTGGTCTCTGGGGCCGCAGGTGCGGTGGGTGCGGTGGTTGGACAACTTGCTAAACTTCATGGGTGTAAAGTCGTTGGTATTGTTGGTTCTGATGAAAAGGCCCAAATATTAAAAGATAAATTATCTTTTGATGAGTGTATCAACTATAAGAAGGTTTCCAATATAGCTAAGGCCATTCAAGAGAGCTGTGCAAAAGGAGTGGATATCTATTTTGATAATGTTGGCGGTGAGATCTCTGATAGTGTAATCAAGCACAGTAATCCTCATGGAAGAGTCGTAGTGTGCGGGCAAATATCACTCTATAATGAAGATTTGCAAAATATTCCACTAGGACCACGATTACTGCCAATGGTGCTAATTCGCAGTCTGCTTGTTAAGGGATTTATCATCTCCCATTATCAAAAGAGATTTCATGAGGGGATGGATGCCCTTGGTAAGTTGGTTCGAGAAGGCAAAATTAAACCACTGGAGACGGTGATGGAGGGTTTTGAGCAGCTGCCTCAGGCCTTTATGGGGTTGTTCAGTGGGAAAAATATTGGGAAAATGGTAGTCAAGACGTAGTCTATAGAAAATCGTAAGTCATTTAAAGGCCCATTCGTTGAAAATGAGTCGGGTAAAATTCACTTTTTGCTTATAAACGGTGATTTTTACATAGGACTACATCACGCAAGAATTCAAGTTTACACCAATCCTATTATGGATAGATTGCACGACTCTCGATTTTAAATCGCCAAACACACTACAGAATTAATGTGTTAAGTTTTTGCGTAATCCTTCCTCTAATTTACTAATTATTTGTGAACTATCAGAAGAAAAATCATCATAAATCTGCATTAAATTCCCTGGAAGGCAGGCAATGAAAGTAGGGTTATCTTTGTTATCAGCAATAAATTGAGACAAGCTATTATCAACTGCTCTTAATTTATTTTGCAACTCAACTTTTTTGGAGGCGATCTCATCACCATGTTGAGTATAAAACAATCTAATATCATCTACACTTGGGGAAGTTTTATTAATAAGTTTAGAAAAATATTTTTTCCAGTGCTCTTTATTTAAGACATATTCGGCAATTTCACTATCTACTGTACCTTTTTTTATAAGAGTTTCAACCCATTCCGGGTGATCTTTCCAGTGCTCTTTATCTAAGACATATAGGGCAATTTCCCTATCTACTGTACCTTTTTTTATAAGAGTTTCAACCCATTCCGGGTGATCTTTCCAATGCTCTTTACCTAAGACATATACGGCAATTTTCCAATCTTCTGTACCTTTTTTTATAAGAGCTTCAACCCATTCCGGATGATCTTTCCAGTGCGCTTGACTTAAGACATAGTTAGCAATGGACGTGTCTGCCTTACCATTTTTCATAAGAGCTTCAACCCATTCCGGGTGATCTTTCCAGTGCGCTTTACTTAAGACAGAGGTAGCAATGGACATATCTGCCTTACCTTTTTTTATAAGAGCTTCGACCCATTCCGGATGATCTTTCCAGTGTTCCTGGCTTAAGACATATTCGGCAATGGCCGCATCTGCCTTACCATTTTCTATAAGAGCTTTGACCCATTCCGGATGATCTTTCCAGTGTTCCTGGCTTAAGACATATTCGGCAATGGCCGCATCTGCCTTACCATTTTCTATAAGAGCTTTGACCCATTCCGGATGATCTTTCCAGCGCTTTCTGCTTATGACAAGTGCCATTTCCCTATCTACTGTACCTTTTTTTATAAGAGCTTCGACCAATTCCGGATGATCTTTCCAATGCTTCTGAGGTAAGACATAGTTAGCAATCTCACTATCTGCCTTACCTTTTTTTATAAGAGCTTCGACCCATTCCGGGTGATCTTTCCAGTGCGCTTGACTTAAGATAGAGGTAGCAATGGACTTATCTACTGTACCTTTTTTTATAAGAGCTTCAACCCATTCTGGATGATCTGTCCAATGCTTCTGATTTAAGACCCAGCTAGCAATATAAACATCTTCGGTACCTTTTTCTAAAAGAGCTTCGACTATTTGTGGGAAATAGCTACTAAGTTTTTTAGTAAACCATAAATGCGGAAATCGACTCGTTGCTGGTATTTTCTGAGCAGCATAATCCTGTAATCGTATCCGCTCTTGCGGACTTAATGTAAGATAAGTTGACTCCATTTTTCGATCTATCCTAGAAATATATCCCTTTCCATCTCCTAGGTTATCATACAAAACCTTCATCACATAATCTTGCAAGGAAATTCCTTTTTCCTTCTCAAAATCTCTATGAATGCAATCTTTATTTTTAATGATCACTATGGAGGGGTTATCATGTGCTACCTCAAAGTCAACTCCCTGAACCGCGTTTGCATCAAGCTCCAGTGCAATCATCATTCCTGATTGATAAAAATCTTTATTCCCAGTGGAAACATAAAAACCATCTCCATAGGAAGCGGCCTCATTGCTAACATTACTTCTTGAAATCAAAGCATTCACCGCTTTATCATAGGGCCGCAAAATATTTTCGAAAGCGCTCATTTCTTTGACCACGTGATTAATCTTGCTGATTCCTAAATCTTTAGCGCGCTTACCCCCAGCTTTGTCTCCACCCTCGCTTCCACAAGGATGAGTGCTTCTTAGGGGTGCTTTATTTACCCACCACTTAAGACCATCTGCTGCTTCACTAAGGCCTAAAGAGGAGAGTTTATTTCTAAGAGAGTTGTCTTCTGATAGTCCCCAAAACTTTCCTCCAAGTAAATCCGCAGACCTCTCCACATCAAGGGAGTTAACCATCAATTTTTTTCCATTAAATTCTATCCAATTTTTTTGATATTGATTGGCCTCTTTAATGCTTTTAGGGTCAAAATCGGCAATGATCTTGGATAAACGAAGACGATCTTCCTCCGGGATGGTAACTCCATACTGGAGTACCTTGATTAAATAGCGAATGACGGAAAATAGTTGTGGATTACCCGTACTAGGATCTTGATAGCGGGCGGTCTTAGTGTGCTCGGGATTTTCTAGGTAGTGAATTTGATTGTTAGCAATATCGTTTAAAAACATGCGCTCTTTGGAAGGTTGATTCCAAGTCTTAAGATCATGCACGCGTGCACTACCATTGCTACCATTACTATCATTACTTGGGTCGGTGATCTCTATTATCCCTTGTGAATTGCTATCAGTATGCTGCTTTAAAAAATCGGTATTGAGTTCATAGTTAGGCCCAAGGATTGCTTCTTTTGTTCCATTTTGCATCCGTAAGGGGCGCACTTCCCAGGCGGTATGCTGATCTTGCATATAGGGAAATTTTTTTTCTAAATAAGCTTGAAGCGCGTTTGTCTGTTCGGGAGTCCCATCCATGACAATGTCGTAATCTTGACTACTATTAAACATGGAGGTTAAATCATAATCAAAACGATGGGGGTTATACTCTTTATTCTCCAGTTTGTGCTCTAAATCGCGATGAACATAGTGTGCGTAGGCGGCGGCAGTTCCTCCGAAGAGGTAACAATGAACCTGCATCTCTATGCACTTATTGCGGATGTCATTAAACTCGTGCACTCTAGAGATACGTTCACCGATCGCTTGCTCTATTACATTTGCACTAATGAGCGCATGAGAGACATTCGTTTCAAAAGTGGTAATAATAAAGAGTAGAAAAAATAGATTGTTCTTTATATTCATAAAAATCCTCTTGTAGTGAGTACGCATGATTTTAATTTAGAATTTTATTGATCAAAACTATTTTTTTTAGAGAATGAATTATCAAGGAGATAGATCATCAGCTACTGCTGCTAGCGAAAAGGTTATGCATATTTTTATGCCACAAAAATAATTTTTATTGAGTGCTTGCTCGTGCTGCTATCCTCTCTACTATGACAATACCTAAGTGGGGTAATCTTATACAGTAACTGGCATACTTGGATAGATTTATGTCGTTTCCTTGAAAATGCTAAAAGCTGATCCATTTACCTCAACCATTGATAATCAAAACTAACCGCACTCTCTTCTATTAAAGAGTCAAAATAACTAAATTCTACATTTTCACTTTTGGAATCGTTCCGCGATGACATATCATCTTTGTTGTCTAAAGATGGTAGCTTACTTGAATCCTCTATACCAAATAAACCAAAGAAGAAAGGAGTCACCATACATTTATTGCTTTTTCTCTTTACTAATCCGCGCTCTTGTAACGATATCACATGATGGCCACAGTCTGTGTCCATGATTTCATTAATCCTTGAGAGATAAACTGGTTCTTCGTATACAATAATAGCAAGAACAGTTTTCTCGCCATCACTCCATTCATTAGAAAGATTATCTTCTGCTTCGATTTTCAATTCATTAATCATTGCATGAGTTGTAACAATCTCTAGGGTGCCGGATTTCACTGCGTTTGACCCCCCAAATTTCATTTGTTTGACCCCCTCAATTTCACGCATTTGACCCCTATAAAATAACGAATTGCCGGGCAATTTTTTGATCCATGGCATACATTTGTTTTTTTTTATCAAGGAGTATGACCATGGCCATCAAGAAAGGGCCAAAAATGCTTGAAGAAATTGTTAAACGAAGGGCCAGTGGCCCTCAATGGAGCAAATGATGTGGCTCTCCATCAAGGAAATTCAGTGGCTCTCAATGGTAGAAATATGGTGGCTCTCAATGCAGGAAATTCGGCACTATAGCAAGATTAAAATAACTCGATAATGCATAAAGAAACACTGTGTTACTTCTGCGCACCCCCTATGTTCTAAGTTAATCGCTTAATTTTCACGCCAAAATCAACTTGAAGGCATTGACATAGTATTCTTGTTTTGAGAAATATCATTCTTCTTTTGGATGACTCATTATTTACAATTTAATTTAGCCAGTATTTAGCCTATGACTACAAAAAGCCCTGCACCTAACCTAGAGATTCTTTTTGTAGATGACGACCCATACTTTCGCCTGGCTTTTTGTAAAAAACTAGAGGGCCTGGCCACTATCAATGAATGTGACGGGTTCGAAAGCGCAATCTTGGCCTTAAACAAAGATAAAAACTACGAATTAGCGATTATTGATCTTACTCTTCACGGAAAAATTTTGGGGTTCGATCTTTTAAAAATGGCCAAGGCCAAAGGCTTTTGTGCGATCATTTTAACCGATCACGATGACCAAGAATTGATTGACCTTGCTTATACTAATGGTGCTGACCTCTATATAACCAAAGACCAGGGTCTTGCTGCCATTGAGAAGATCGTTAAGGATCGAATCCAATCAAGAGAATCCTTATACTCATATTTATTATCCTCTTCTCAAGCAATCACCACCAAATTTCTTGAGCAAAAACTTCTAACTCAAGATAAGGGCCTGCTCACAGAAATCAAGATGCTTGATGCTAGAATAAAGAACGTACAGACAATTCTTCTTGTTGGTGAAGATGGTGTTGGCAAGTCAACGCTAGCTCAGTATATCCACGCTATTTGTTCTGAACCACAATCTAAGTTGATCACGGTTGACCTATCTTCGTTCTCTTCTCCTGAACAGATAGATAAAATTTCAAAGGCCTTAAAAAAAGGCGAAACTCTTCTCATAAAAAACATTAACTATCTCACATTAAAACAACAGAACAGGCTGGAACAATTACTGTCCATTGCTCATTTAAAATCGAAAATAATCGCTACTTCTAGTGATGATCTACTGGTCTTGATCAAAGAAGGCAATTTTTCAATAAGTCTGTTTCATAAGATCAGTTCCATCACTGTTACTATTCCTCCGCTTAATCATCGACGTTCCGATGTAGCACTAATAATTGATCATCTTCTAAAAAATGACAGCAGGAAAATCCAATTAAGAAAGGAAGTGAAAGAATCTTTGTCCAAATACAACTGGCCAAAAAATGTAACAGAACTGAAGATTGTTATTGAGGGATTACTTTCTTTAAATAAAGGCATTATTGAGTTAGCTGATTTACCTTCAAATATTACTGGAAACTTTAACCCTTATTTGCTTGAGGCATCTAGCAAACCTTTTTTAACGACTGAGCAGTTTAACTATGCAAAGACTCATGGTCTCAAGTCCCTTGTAGAGAAAGTTGAAGAAGATACCATAAGAGAGATCATGTCGGTTAATTCCATGCCTACAAAAGCTGTTAAATTGTTGAAAACTTCACTGGCCACCTTTTATCGCATTCTAAAGAGATTAGAATCTTCAGAAACAAATAGTAGCAATAACACCATCAAACCAATTCGGAGTAAATACGCCGAGAAATACTACAAAAAGGAAAATCTGCAATGATCAAGAAAGAAAGGCCCTGCAGTTTGAGGCATGATTTAAAAAAAGATCTCAGGTGTTTCAGAATCATTTTGGATGAGGTTTTTAGCAATGAGGAAAAGATTGATCCAAAGATGACAGCAGATGCGACATTAATCTTATCGCAGTTGAAATTAAACTGGGATGAATACATAAACGCACTTAATAACAAAAATAAAAATGAATAAACCAATTCTATCTCTTAATAAAATCAAGAATAATCTCATTAAGTGGATCATAAGATCCATTAGTTCCCAAAAGTATCTTGCTGTCCAATTAGATATTACAAATTCATGCAATCTGAAATGCTCTCACTGTTACCGTGCTTCTGGGGACTGTAATGAGTCATTATCCTATGAAGATTGGAATCGCATTTTAAATCAGTATCAAAATCTTATCGACAAGCTAGGATTAAACCCAATTATTTATTTTTGTGGCGGGGAACCAATGTTGTCCCCTAATCTTCAACCATTAATCCTAAATTGCAAGAGAAGGTGGCCTAAAGTAAGGATAGGTATTATCAGCAACGGGACAATATTAAACGATTCATGGATTGAGTGCTTTTGTAGAAACAATATCTCTATTCAAATATCTTTGGATGGACCAGACAATATCAAACACGATTCCATCAGAGGCCCAGGTGCCTTTGAAAAAGTTTATTCCAACCTAGAGGTCTTAGTTAAAAACAACATCAACGTCTCATTTCAAGCGGTTTTATCAAAGAAATCTGCAGAGTGGATGGAAGACTTCTTTTTATTGGCATCAAGTCTAAAAATAGACCATATTGCCTTTAATAGATTAATAAAGCAAGGCAATGCCATATCAAATATTGCAAGTGGAAAGGATGACGTTCTATCTCCCTTGGAACTAAAAAAAGCATACGAAAACATTGTTCGACTATCTCAGAAGTATAACATTCAAGCGAATACAGATGCCCCTCTCTTCTGTCTCATTAATCCATCCATGGGAACACATCACATGCTCGGTTATCAAGGTCTAGTCATTGACTATCAGGGCAACCTAAAAGTAACCAGCAGAACTAATGTCATCTTAGGGAATATCATCAAAGATGGGCTAGAGAATATTTTCTTTAAAAATCCAATATTGATGGCACTTCGTAATGGGGAAATCGAAAAATGTAACAAATGTAAGTTTTTAAAAATCTGTGGTGGTGATAGAAATGCTGCTTACGCTGAAACAGGCAGTTTCTTTAGTCACGATCCTGGATGTTGGCTGAATATTAATAAGGATAACTAAACCAACTTAGAGGAAAACATGAAAAAGGCACTCTTGATCTTATTGGCCCTTCTTCCAATCTCTTCAATCTCATTTGCTGCTAAGGCCGCATTGAATGTCGATTATTTTAGTCCTGATAGTGAAAACCTAATTCGCATCAATGGTGAAGTTTACAGATTGGATCACATTGATAGAAAAGAATTAAATCCTAAAACCATGATGGAGATACCTAATCTTGAAGATATGTTAGAAGAAAAAGAATCAATTTCTTTGGGTGTAGGTCCTAGTACACATACTTAATAGGATCATAAAAATGAGCAATAAAATATCTAAAACAACAATTTTAACATTACTTATTTTCTTTATTATAGCAGGGATCTTATTTATGAAATTTAGTAGCAATCATCAACGAGAAATCAGGGTGGCATATCCTGGTAGCTGGTTTACACTAAATCCAGCTCTTCAGCACACTGTCTATGGTGATGCTATTTTCGCAAATCAGTTTGATACTTTGGTAGAGATTAATAGGAATGGTGTCATTATCCCTAATGGGGCGAAGTCTTGGGATATCCAAGATAATTTTAGAAAATTTATCTTTAAAATAGATACAAGCAAGAAATTTTCCAATGGAGAACACTTAAAGGCAACCCACTATAAACAATCATGGGAAAATGGACTTAAGTTAACCAGCAAATCACACAATAGTAGTTCTCAAGATGGTTTGTGTAAGTTAGTTGGCTTTGAAGAATTTAGTACCAAAGAGGAAATATCCGGCATTCAAGCACCTGATGATGAGACTCTGATTCTAAATTTCAAGAAGCCATTCAGAATGGCCCTAGAGTATTTCGCTGGCTCAAGATTTGCTTCCTGCTTAGAGAGGGATGGTAAGTTACATGGAACTGGAAGATACATCATTGAAAATATTATTGATAACAAGAAAGTAAGGATGATACCCAACCCTCATCATCCAGAAGCAAAAGAATTCAATAATATTGTAGTTGAAGTTATGGACTCAGAGGTGGCCATTGAAAAAATTTCCAAGGGTGATTTTGATGTTCTGGAGTTTACCAAACCAGAATTTGTCGACTCCTGTAATAAGAATGAGACCCTAGGGTGTTTGTTTGGACAGGAAGAAACCCATAATTTCGTTTTGGTAAATGGTTTAAAAGACCGATTCTTTTCCAATAAGAATTACCGATTAGCTCTTCAAAGTATGGTTTATGACATTTTGAAAAATGATCCTGCCAGACTTGAGTATATGAAGGGTAAGGATATTGATCTACAATCCTATCTCCCCTTACAAAAGGGTCGGTTAGAGGAGACCATTGTTAGCGATCTTATTTCTCAAGGAAATAAATATATAGAAGAAATGGTCGCAAAAACCAAGAATAACCCCTTGTATCTGGTGACTAGCCATAAAATGAACTTATGGGTTATGGATGCCTTGGCAAAGAGAGGTGTTGCCTTTACTAAAAACTCAGGTCTCATCAGCTTTCAAGAATTACTTACGATGATCTATAAGACAAGTGACATGGATTTAGAAGTTGGAAATGTCAGTATTGTTAGTGGAGATCCTGATGGTTTGTACCATGTTCAAGGGAAATATGGGGCCATTCTTGCTCCTATGTCCTTTAGACAATCTATCGGCGACTTACTAGAAAGTGGAAGAGATATTGTCGATGGTAAGTTAATCAATGAACATTATCAGAAGGTTTCAAAAGAGATTTTAAAGGAAGTTCCCTATGTTCATCTTGGATTTGCTAAAGATGTCGTGATTTATAATAAAAAAGCGATACAGGTAGTTGGTGCTAAAGAAAGGAATGAACACAAATTGCATGTCTATAAGGCGATCTAAATGGATAATAATTTAATTCCTCTAAAAGATTGGGCCCATTCAAAAATTAATCGTCCAATTGTAATCAGTATCTTTTTGGTTATTATTTTAGAAGCATTTTTTCTAATCAATTCGATGTTGGATTCTGTTCGACAAAAAGACATGCTGGTTTCTCAGCTAGGTAATATTGTCTCTAAAAGTATTATCGAGCAAAACAGACCTCTTTTAGAGATGGCTTTCTTAACCAGTTTAAATCAACTTCATGCCAAAACAATATTCCTCTGTCATGATGGTAAAATTATTACCTTTCAAGGTGATGTGAATGTTAGTTGTTCAGACGAAAACCATTATTCTCCTTTTTATCAAACAGAGACAACTTCCCCTCAAGGAATGCCTCAATACAAAATCACACTGGTGGTTCCTCTAATAGTGAGTGCATATGAGTTGGTGATCGCACTACTAGTAATCTTTATTATTGGTATCGGTGCGACCATCTCAATTGGCAGAATAAGGAAGTCAATCCAATCAGAGTTGATTGGCCCTTTACTACAGGTGGAAGGGCAAACTACAAACACAAAGATCAAAGAAGTTTTTGAGATCATTCAGAGCAGACAGAGGATTGCTCTGTTAGAACAACAAAACGCCGTTGCTACTGCAAAAGACAAGCTGGCTCGACAAGTAAGTCATGATATTAGAAGTCCTCTCGCGGCCTTAAGTTCGGCCATCAAGAGAATCATCAAAACTCTTGAGGAAGAAGATAGGGTAATTATAAGAACTCAAATTCAGCGTATTTCTGATATTGCTAATAACCTTCTCTCGAAAAACAAAGATGCAACTGCAAACGAAGAATCAAACAAACACTCTTCCTTAAAAGCTGAACTGCTCACCAGTTGTATTGAAACCTTACTAACTGACAAGCGTTTAGAATTTCGATCTTTTTTAAACCTTGATATTGAAGGTGATTTAGATAACAGCTATGGCCTATTTGCTAATGTAAACTCCACTGATTTAAAACGCATTCTTAGCAACCTTATTAACAACGCTAGAGAGGCCTTTGATGATAACAAAGGCAAGATAGTAGTTCGCTTAGAAGAAGATGATTGTAACGCAATAATCATCGTTGAAGACAACGGAAAAGGGATTCCTTCTGAAATATTGGCCAAGTTAGGTCAGGAGGGGGCCAGCTTTGGTAAGAGTACAAGTGCTGAATCTGGTTCCGGCATAGGTCTCTATTCCGCCAGAACGATCATCGAGAAATGGGGAGGTACTCTTAAAATTGAATCCACCGTCGGTCTTGGAACTAAAATGATCATCACTCTTTCAAAGATCACACCCCCTGAATGGTTTCTATCCGAGATACGATTGAAAGCAGGTTCCATTGCAGTCATTTTAGATGACGATGCAGGTATTCACCAAGTTTGGGATTCTAAATTTACTGAAGCGAAAACTGCAGATGCTAACATTGAGATCATCCATGTATCGACTCCAGAGGGTTTTAGAGAATGTGTAAAGAACATTAAAGGCAGAGGTATTGATGATGCAATCGTAACTTACTTCTGTGATTATGAATTACTTGGACACAAAGAAAATGGTCTTGATCTAATAGAGGAGATGGGATTAGAGAAAAGAACAGTTCTGGTCACAAGTAGATATGAAGAATCCCCCATAAGAATAAGAACCGATAAATTAAAGGTTAAACTTGTCCCTAAAATGGCCGCAGGACAGGTGCCAATTATAATAGAGAGGGAACTGTCTCCACATACCATCTACAATGCTTTATATTTGGATGATGACCCTTACCTAAGAATGGGGTGGGAAAAAGTGGCCAAGAAAAATGGAATAAAATTAATTACTATTTCTATTCCTGATGAATTCTATAAATACGAAGGACAGCTTTGCAAGGAAACCACTGAAATTTACCTAGATTCCAACCTCGGGGACGGTGTAATGAAGGGAGAGGAGTTTGCTGTTATTCTTCATGATCTTGGATACAAAAAAATATCTATGGCCTCTGGGTATGAAACTAGCACGTTTACTCATTTACCGTGGTTGGCGGTTAGAGATAAGGAATCCCCTTGGGAAACTGAGGACGATTGGTAGAATTTTTATTATAATTTTGATTAAATAGGTAATTGCTTAAACCTATAGGTTCAATGTGGTGATGCAAAATGAAGTATCATATAGAGTGACTTACCCCTCGGAAAGCAGTTCTTTGCTCTTTATCAGTTGATCGTATTGCTCTTTACTGATGGTATAGATCCACTTTGACCATAAGGAATTGAGGATGGCCGCTTTTTGATTACCATCAGGCGCTCCAACAGCATTGAGTTTTAGGTAGTGTTTGTCTCCGTCCATTGCCAGTGAAAACTCATAACTAATTTGTGAGTTATCCACTACCAAAATTTTTTGATTAAAAGTAGCAGTAGCAGGGGCCGAGTTAATCGCAGTAAAGTCAGTAAGATTGATGGAGTTAAAGGTGGCAATAAAAGCGTTAATCTTGTTTTGATCACTCTTTTCTGGGGGCATATCTTTTAAGTTAAAGAGAGCTCCTTGGCGCAGAAGTGTAAATTCATTGCTGCTGCCACTATTTCCAGTAATCGATGCGATCTCCTCACTCTTTAGTCTGATGATAGAGTTATCCATGTTAATAAAAAGGTGCTTTTCCGTTAAGTAAACATCTTTACTATTGGCCAGCCGAACGACACTGCCCTTGCCTTTGTTTTCTCCGGCCAGCAGGTGCAGGAGAGGATTTCACTATAGAAAAAAAAGTCGATGTATCTCTTGGAAAGTTTCTTGAAATTGTTGATGTCGCTATTGGTATAATCGACACGAAGTCCAGCATCGTTAAACAGTTGAGTGTAGTAATAACCAGA
>JADGAN010000054.1 GCA_015231955.1 Oligoflexia bacterium
TGCTACCAGCCACCCTGCTACCTGCTTGCTGGATTTGTAAAACTGTTTTACTGGAATCCAGTTTAAACTTACTAAAAAAGTAGCGACTAAGTCTTGAGATTACGTCGTAACATCTCCATCAAATTGTGAAAACGATAAGGTTTTGAGAGTGAATCGTTAAAGCCATACTTATGAGGAGTGGTCATTATTGGATCAGAGGCATGGCCACTGGAGGCGATGGTGAGTACAGTAGAATCAATCTGGCGTATCTCCGCGATGGTCTCTTTTCCCCCCTTGCCCCCAGGAATAGTTAAATCAAGCATGATAAGATCAAAGGGGGCCGCTAGGTGACGAGCTTCCCTATAGAGTGAGAGTGCCTCATCACCATGGGCCGCTACAGCAACCATGGCGCCCATCTTTTTAAAGTATTCACCATAGAGTATTCGCAACTCTTCCTCATCGTCCATAATCAAAACTTTTCCGCGGTAACGAAACTCTTGAACATTTGCTGTATCGTTTTTGCAATCAAAGTTAGTGCTTGTGGGTAGATAAAGAAAAAAGCTTGTTCCGTGGCCAAGTGTCGATGTTAGCTCAACGTACCCCTGGTGTTTTTTTATAATAGAGTAGACTATCGCAAGTCCTAAACCATTGCCTTGTTGTTTAGTGGTAAAGAAGGGATCAAAAATGCGTGGGACATGATCAGGAGAGATGCCACCTCCTTGATCTTGAATAGTGACACAAATATAATTTCCTGGTCTAATTTGCATTCCGGCCGGAAAAGCTTCAGGGTGTGCAGTAGAGAGATTTTTAGCGGAAACAGTGATGGTTCCTCCAGAGGACATAGATTGTTTGGCATTTAAGACCAGGTTGTCTATGACCTGGGCCATTTGATTTTCATCAACCAAAGAGGGCCATAGGTTATCAGGAAGATCAAATTTGAGATTGATATGGGAGCCACTCATTACAAACTGTGCAGAGTTTTTAATAATGGGAAGAAGCGATTGTGCTTTAAGAACAGGTGCCCCACCTTTTGAAAAAGTTAAGAGTTGTTTTGATAAATCGCGGGCGCGATTGAACATATTCATGGCCTTGGATAAGTAGCTGGGAATCGATTGATACATCTTTGTATCACAACTCTCTTGTGCTAGATCAATATACCCAAAGATGCCTGCTAAAAGGTTGTTGAAGTCATGGGCAATTCCCCCTGCGAGCACTCCTAGCGACTCCAGTTTTTCTGTCTTTAGCAACTGCTCTTCGCTCTTTTTTTGTTGAGTGATATCTTGAATGGTGCCTATACGTCTTATGGGTTTGCTCTCGTGATCATATTCGATCGTGTCCCGCTCATGCACCCAGCGTACCGCTTGATCACTATGACGAATAATCTTATACTCATAATCAAAAGGCAGCTGCGCTCTTTCGACGCTATCGTGATAAGCTACAAAACTATCCAAGCAATCGGGATGAAGTAAGGAGAGGAATCCCTGCTTGGTGTGCGGATAGCTTTCATCAACACCGAAAATGGAGTACACCTCTTCTGATACCTTCCATATCCTGGTTTGTAAATTCATGGTGTAACTGCCAATACTTGCTATTTTTTGCGATTGTTTTAATAAGAGCTCGCTCTCGCGTAACGCCTTCTCCGTTTGCTTTTGCAAAGTGATGTCTTGAATAATACCAATAGAGCGGACGATCACTCCTTGCAGATTTTGCTCGTGAATGCACTTTTCATGAACGTAACGTATCTCTTTGGAATTTTTTCTGATAATCCGATGTTCTAGTTCGTAGCTCTCTTTTCTACTCTGTATCGACTCGTTGTAGGTAGTCACCAGCATGCTGCGATCTTCTGGATGCACACACTCTAAAAAGGATTCATAGCTAGTAATAGACTCTTCATCCTCGATACCAAAAATATGGTAAGTGGTTTGAGACCAAGTTAGAGTGTTACTGACAAGATCCAATTCCCAACTACCAACATTGGCAATTTCTTGAAAGCGAGAAAGGAGTGCTTCACGCCGCGGCAACTCCATTGCATAATCCATCATCATATAATCCAAACTCTCCTAAGCAACCTTTTCAAAGAGTAAGTTATGCCAAAAAAAATTGCTCTTGTCGAACTTCTCACTTCTAAAATCAATCTGCCTGCGAGCGTTCCTAAATGCAATTTTCTGTGCTAGGCTTAAGGAAGAGAGTCTAATTATTCAGTAACTGCTCACACCCCTCAACCTTCACCTCTCAACCAAATGCTGTTAGCTAAGCAACTTTCAGCATCCGGTAGAGGGTAGATGGCTGAAGGGTGTGAGCAGTTACATTATTCATTGATAAGGATTTAGTATGGGAAGAAAATGGGCCAACATTAAGGATAAAAAGGCCTCTTTGGATAAACAAAGAGGTCAAGTGTATACCAAACTTTTAAAGGAGATCACTGCAGTGGTAAAGAAATCGGGGGGAGATCCTGATGCCAACTTTCTGCTTCGGGTGGCCTTGCAAAAATGCCGTACCTGTAACGTTCCCAAAGATAATATTGAACGTGCTATTAAAAAGGGCCTGAGCAATGAGGGTGATCATTACGAAGATGTCACCTATGAGGGGTATGGCCCTGCTGGAGTTGCCATCTTTATCGAGGCCTCGACCAATAATGTGACTCGAACTGTAGGAAACATTAGGCCCTTCTTTCGGAAGTATGGGGGCGATATTGGTAAAGATGGGTGCCTGCAATTTATCTTTGAGCGTAAGGCGGTCTTTGAATTAAAGCAAAATGGTCTAAATGAAGACGATTTTACCTTAGCGATGATCGATGCCGGTGCTGAAGATGTGGAATTCGATGCTGGCGATATTACGGTCACCGCCTCGATGGAAAATTTTGGATCACTTCAAAAGAAGTTTGAGGAGTTAAAAATTACCACCGATGAGGCGAGTCTCGAAAGAGTCCCTCTCTCCTTTAAAAAAATTAATCAAGAAGAGTTTACCCAAGTGATGAAACTCATCTCTGTCATAGAAGATGATGATGACGTCTTGAAAGTTTATCACAATATTGAATACGATCCCGCTCTCCAACTCTAAACGCCAACCACTATTTTGAAGAGAAAAGCTGCTTCAGCTGCATAAAGAAACCGGGAGATTTTTTTTCCGTTTTTATTATTGGGGGTGTGGGTGTTCTGTTGGCGACAGAGCTTGCAGCAGGTTTGATTTTTGGGGCCAGTGCTTTTCGCTGCTCACGGTATCCATCGTATTGGTCTCTATTGTGGTTGTGGGCACGATAGTCTCTACCTTGTGCTTGAGAGTGGTGACTGCGTTGCGCTGGTTCTTGTCGAGGATGGTGAGGATAAGGAAGCTCACTCCCTAATATTCTCTCAATGGCACGGATGCCTTGCTCATCTTTACGTGGAATTGCAAAAGTTGTGGCCTTGCCGCTTTTTCCTCGTCGCCCCGTTCTTCCGATACGATGAATGTAATCTTCGGCCAACCTTGGGACATCGTAGTTTACCACATGTGCGATATCATCAACATCAATTCCACGTCCCATCACATCGGTGGCCACCAAAACACGAAACTGGTGTGCTTTAAAATCGGCCACCACACGTTCGCGCTGCTCTTGAGTAAGGTCAGAGTGAATATAGGCCGCATCGATGCGACTAGCGTGTAGGGAGCGCCAGATTTGGTATACGCGCTCTTTCGATTTTGCAAAAACCATGACGCTTCCGGGACTTGAGCGCAGCAAGCGTATCAGGGTGCTTGCTTTGTTCTCCTCTTCTACCCACATGAGGCGCTGATCAATTTTAGGGGTGGTGTTTTTACTATTTTTAATCACCACCTCTTTGGGGTTTTTCATCACACTGCGAGCGAGAGCTTCCACTTTAGGCGCAAAGGTTGCAGAGAACATGAGGGTCTGCCTCTCTGCTTTGGGAATCTGTTTGGCAATAAGCTCTATCTGTGCAGCAAAGCCCATGTCCAGCATGCGATCGGCCTCATCAAAGATCAGGCATTGAATAAAATCCAACCACACATTGCCTCGCTCAAGGTGGTCGCAAAGCCTACCTGGAGTGGCCACAATGATGTGAGGGGAGGAGGCAAGTGCCTCTTTTTCTGCTGGAATCGAGGCCCCTCCAATACAGACCACCGTTTTCAGGCCAAGCGGCGCTCCAAACATCTCAAAAGCTGCGCCTGTTTGTTGGGCAATCTCTCGGGTAGGTGAGAGTGCCAAAATATAAGTGCCATTCTTTCCTTTAAAACGTTCTAAGACCGGGAGAACAAAGGCGGCAGTTTTACCACTGCCTGTTTGCGAGCTAACCAAAACATCGTGGCCTGCCACCACTAGGGGAATGGTTTGTCTTTGTACGGGTGTAGGCGTTTTGTGGCCGGCCTTATCAATGAGTTTAACGATTTCTGGAGAGAGCGAGAGGTCAGACCAATTCATGAAATTCCTTTGCAGTAGCTGCTGTCAATAAAGATATCCTCTGCATAAATGTGTGCTAGAGGTAAAAAGTTTTACCAAACCACTATTATGCTCCAATAAAGACGGAAATACCATGAGTAACCCAGGTATGTAAGTAAATCCATTTCAACATCGTGTTATTGTTCACTTGTAGCTTAAAACTGTGTTTAGTTGCGATGCAAACAAAAGTTGGCAGTGGTTAGAATCCCTTGTTAGAACCCCTCTTGAAGGGAGTCGCTTAAGCGTTGCAGGCGTGCTTGCCTCAAAGCGAGTTCTTGCTCTGTAAGTTTTTGTAAGTGCATCTCAAGTTTAAGTTTTACAGAGAGATCAACAGCAAATTTGGAATTGCTATGAGATACGAGCGAATGCTCGAATTCTGTGGAGAATTTCTTATCATCAGCATTTTGTTCCAGTGGAGTGGTGAGTTTTGCAGAGAAAACTTTTTTGTTAAAAGATGTACTCACACTCTTTTCTACTGCTGCCTCGCTACTGTGAGTAGCGTATAGCAGCTGTTCACTGCTATACGCGATCGTTGCCTTGGACGTTCCAAGCGTATGCTCCTCTATCTCACGCACTTCACTACCATGCTGTAAGCTCGCCTTGGTGGTAATGCTACTTTGATTTTTATAGGGGGCCAATTGCTTTTCAATACTCACGCTACTCACCTCAAAGAGGTCTGCCTTTTTTTCTTGAAAATCGTATCCCAAACCGACCGACTTTTCTATTCCATGGAGAGCATCAACATCGGCGTGTTTGGCAGAGGCCTTGACAGAGAGTTCTAGATTATCCAATTTAGCTTTTGATGTGAGCAGCGTATGCAGAGCGTGTTTGGTCACTTCCGGAATAGTTTTAGGCAGTGTGTGCTTTGGTAAAGCTTCCTCTCTTTTCTGCTGCTCTTGCAGCTCTTTTTGGAATTCTCCACTGGACTTTGCATATTCACCAGTGATTCGCTCTTTAATCTGTTGGTCAACTTTTTGTAGTAGCTCTTTTTGTTTTATGGCAAGTAGCTGCAGCTCTGCTCTGGAGAGTCCTTGGGGATTTTCTTGCAAATATTGTTCAATCCACTCTGCAGAAAGCATGGGATACTCTTGTTCTGTCTCTTCGACAACCTCTATGACATTGGGAAGTTTGTTGATGGTGCTCGAGAGTTGGTTTAAAGTTTGAGCGGTTTTTAGAGTTGCCGTGATATTGACCCCTCGATACTCATCAAGACCTACTGTTTTAAGTGCTAGGGAGAGCATTTCCAAAGGGCGTTCATTGGGGTTTGTGAGCGCTTGCAGTGAATGGTAAACCTGCACCGCCTTGGCAATTTTTTCCTGCTGTTCTGGGGCGGTGAATGCGGCATGAAGCAGAGAAAAAACCGCTTCCCCAACAAGGTAAGGCGAGTGGTTGTAGGCCAGTGCGATCTGTGTAATACCCACTGCGAGCTCTCTTCCCGTTGCTATTTTACTAGACTTAACTCCAGAAAGCAGCAGCAGATCGCTGGAGATGGAGTCGAGACTTAAAAGGATAGAGTTGGGGTTGGCCAAGGCGTGAACTGCATTCATCGATAAGCGCAGGGCCGCGGCCAATTTGGCGTGCTTGCCATCTCTTCGTGTTTGGGGAAAGATTGCTGTGCCTTGGGTGATAAGCTTACTCATAAGCGCCACCGCCGCTTCATTTTCTGCGACTTTGCTACTGCTCTTTGCAAGCAGCTTGCTAAAACCATTTTCATGCGTACATAGGTAGTAGGTGATCCCGGTGACTGCACTTGCCGCCAAAATACATCCAGCAGTTTTCAGTTTGTTATGGGCGATCCAGGTAATACCATCTTGAACCTGCTGGTAAAGAGAAGATAGTATTGATAACGATTGATTGTTGGTGGTTGTTGTTTCGATACACTTTTCTTCCTCATTTGTTACCGTTGCCGAAAGTGTGGTGGTGGGTGACAGTAACAAGAGAACAAAACAGCATAAGATTGAATTCATTTTCATTTGAAAAATTTTTATTCGCATTTTTTACTCCTCTTTAAGATTGGTTAATTCTTCCACTTGGGAATTATAAAAACAGTTTACTCGCCTCTTTGATTGATAATCTTGATAGGGTAATAGCGGTGATAACTGATTGTTTTTTAGAAGTAGGAGTAATTGCTAAATGCTCGAGATGTTTAAACTGGTGTTGCAAACTGCCTGTTCTAGCAGGCACTGTGCATAGCTGGCACCGTGGTCTAGTAAATTTAAGCTATTGTTTTCATGGCCTTTCTTGCAAGAATTACGCTTTCTTAGCTGTTTGTAAGTTAGAATGCATGAGCATAAAAAAATATTTAGGGGACACCATGAATAAATCTTATTGTAATCAACACAAAGTCTTGTTGAGTCTTTTCATTTTTATGCTGGTGCAAGCATTATCCTATGCAGAGGTTGAGCCAGAGTGCAAGGCAAAGCTTTTAAGTGAATTCGAAGAGGTCTCTATGCCAACTTCGTCTGAAGGTGGCAGTTATAATAAAGAAGTGCTTTTCATTAATATCTTTGACAGTAAAGAGTGTGATCAACTCAGTTTTCAAGAGTTTCAAGAACTCTTTTTGCAATATAACAAAGACAAGGAAAATACCATTAGTTTTAAAGCAGAGGATCGCACTCTCTTTGACGATACCAAAAGAGGTGAAATTGAAGTTCGTGATGGGCGCAGAATTTGTATGGAGGTGTTAGCAAAGGAGCAAGAGTCTCCAGCAAAAGAGGGAATAGGCATTTGCAGTTCGTTGTCATATTTTTTACCTAATGTACTTAATCCTTCTAAACTATTTTCGGCCTTTTCTGGGAAATTTCTTATAGGAAGTTATGCTACTAAACTGCAAAAAGATCTCTCTCAGCAATTTGGCGAGATTGAGTTTGCACAAGAACCGGGAATCTCTCTTCTGAAAATAAAAGGGGAGAGTGAACCTGCTGCCTTTTTAAAGGTAAGTGAAGATGATGATTTTGCAAAAATTGAGATGATCTATGTGCGACCTCAGTATAGAAAAAATGGATTTAGCAAACTGCTGTTGATCAAACTGTTTCAAGAGAATCATCAAAAGGAGAAAAAGGTGGGTGCTTTCCTTGCAGGGGTTAATCATCGTGCTTTTATCTCTACAGTTGTAAAAACTAGAAGTTTAGTCAAGGCCTTGTATGACACTCCAGCGGTTAAATCCGCTCAGTGGTTTGGTTATGAAGTGGATTTTGAAAACTCCACGATTAACTGTGATCTCGTCGGTATTGTTTTTAAGAAAATTGAATTTTAATCCACGCTTACGTAAATGTATTTCTTACCTCTGAAAAATCTATTTTCACCTTCAGATTTTCAATGAAATAGTGTAACTGCTCACTCCCTTCAACCATCAACTTTCATCCAGATGCTATCAGCAATTACTGCTATCAGCTTTAAGTCTCTTTATTAAACCATAGATCATTTTTTTTACTTCATCAAGTTTAGCACTTAACTCAGCAAATCTATCAGGTGCTATAATATTTAGGTCACTCGAAAGAATAAGTAGGCACTCTAATTCGCATGTAGAGGCATACGCAATATTTAAAAATCTTGCAAATTCCTTATCGCTATCTCTGCCACGTCCCTCTGCTATGTTAGAACTCACGGAAATTGATGCTCTTCTAATCTGTGATATTAGTCCAAAACATTCACTGTGAGGAAAATTCTTTGTTAACATATATATTTCGAGATTAAGTTGTCTGGTCTTCTGAAAGATGTCTAGTTTTTTATAATCCTGCATTTTCATTTATTCCTGATTTAATAAAATAGTTATCCATCTATTTGCTAAATCTGTGCCAAAAAGTTATTAAAATATATTTTGTAATTTGGCTCACTGCCTCTGGCTTCATCCGGTGCTATCAGCACAACGGCCGTCAGCTACTAATCAGGAATATTTCCTTGTAATGCCAGACAAATGGCCTCAAATGCAGAGTACCCTCTGTATCTCATAGATTTTAAGTAGCTCGTGATTCGACAAAAGTGCTTAGCGTATTCAAGTGTTCTAAAGCAACCTGCCACCTTAAATATTTTTTCTCTCAAAATGTTCCAAAAATTCTCCTCGCTTGAAGAGAATTGCTAATTTTTGTAGAAAAGCTTATCCCTCAATATAGTTCAAAGAAAATTTTAAAATCAAAAAATATCGTGCACCGATCCTTGCGTAAAGTGAGATTTAATTAAAATCTTTAAAAGAATTTGCGAACTGGCCATTCTTAAATAAACACACAGAGCACCAACTTATAGGTTTTTATCATGCTGGAAGATGGGATCAATTTTGGAAAAAAGTTGATCAATATGAGTTCGATGAGGCAGCGTAAATCGCAACATTACAAAGAGGTCCCACAACGTTCGAGAAGCGATCAAAGTGTTTGGTGTGCAGAAAATCACTCCCTATTTGCATAAAAGAACGTAACAAAAAGTTACTGTCTTAGGGGGGCATTATAAATATTTTTCTGAGTAGATGTTTTTTGTGCTATTCTCTGGTAGTGCGTTTAGTGCACGGATAACTTGCGTAACGGTTATCATGATTGCAAGCTTAGAGGTGAGTCATGCCAAGAACTGTGTCGTGTCGCTTGATTTGCATTGTTGTATTTTTCCTTGTAGTTGTTATGGTGGGACTGATATTTTTATACAAAACAATTTTTAATCAAAAAAAAATGGCGGTTTGCGAATTAAAAGATAACGAGTGTAAATTACAACCGGGAAGAGAATCTAGTTGTACATTTAATAATACTGTTGGAGTTTGCGCGAAATTTTTTGCTAACGGTAAAATTGAATGTAAATGCCAAGGACCTTTGATTTTCTTAGATCTAGATTAATGTTTGCAATCCTCTTTAGTGATTACAAGCAAGGGATATTAGATTTTGATATTTTTTCCAATTTTCAAGGGATAAATTTTCAGGGGTGGTGACTAGTGGTGATGACCACTTGGCCGTGGCCGCTCTTATTAAGTTTGCTCTTTGGAGAGAGTCTGGATGTGTGCTAAATAAGTGTAATAATGGTTTAGTAAAATCATGGATTTTGCTTATAGTACCGCCTGGACTGTTTTCCATTAGGTGAAGTTTTTCCAAGAAAGAGATAAGCCCTTGAGGGGAGATACTGTTTTTTCTTAAGATGCCCAGAGCGTGTAAATCGGCCGCCAACTCGAGATCGCGTGAATATTTGAGGTTACTCATCCTCTCTATGGTCATGGGGTCAATCACCAGGATGCCACTGATATCGCCAAAGAGAAGGCTCCATAGTGAGGTCATAAGGATGGTTCTGATCCATGCACCAGAAATGTGTCGGAGTTCAATATGCGCTTTCTCATGTGCCAATACACCGAGCAGAGCTTCTGCAGTTTTCAGCTCTTCAATGAGTTTACTGGTGATAATGATATGGCCTCCAGGTAGTGCAAAGGCATTGGCAATACGAAGAGGAATAATTTCAATTTTATCAATCACGGGATCATTTTCAGGAAAGATCATTCGTGCATACTGCTTGAGTTCTCTTTTTATTAGAGGATTAACACAATTTCTGCTTTTAAGGAATAGGGTGGTGGCCGGATTAAAAATCTTCTCTTCATAAGCTAAGGGAATAATTTTTCCAAGCCAGCTAGAAAAGGGATCTATGGAAAGAGTAAGTATAGTGATCATTATACTATTCAAGAATAGTAAAATTAAAATCTTTTTTATAATCGAAAGGTGATGGAATTTTTTATAAAAATTATTCATGAAATGCCACTTGCTGAGAATTAAAATCCAATGTCAATATTGGTATCGCTTAAACGAGAGGCCGCCTCAAAGATGGAAGGGGTGGTTGATTTTTCTGATGATGCGCCATTAGTGGTCGTGCTGCTATTTTCCTGGGCGATGGCAAAGAGATCAATCTCTCCATTTAAATGAATCGCTTTAAGTTTGTTTTCTAATCCATATTTAAGCACCCAAGGATAGGCCAAACCAAGAGAAATCGGGAGTGCGAAGAGATAGAGCAAGTGAATTTTCAAGGACTGATATCCTGTCATGGTATAATTAAATTTAATCTCTCGTAATGAAGTGTGTGCCCAGATGAATTGCTGTTTGTTGACCGTTGCCCATGGTAAGTAGAGGCCACAAGTCAGCAAAGTGAAAAGTATATTTTTAAAAAACATCCTATAGAAATCCCTAAGAGATGCTTGAAAGTAGAGTTGTTCATTTTTGTAGCGAAGGCCATTAATGGTTAATCTTGTAAAATGGAATTCAAATGCGGGATAATAGAGGTAGAGTGTGAGTGGCATCAGTACAATTCCCTTGGCCCAGGTCCAAAACCAGTTAGAGTTGGCCACTTTGAAATCAAAGTGGTTTGACAACCAACTGCTTCGTCGTAAGCGAAAAGTAATCGCTCCTTTGATGATTGCTGGCAGTAAGTAAAAGATAAAGAGTAGAATGACGGCAACGGTAGGAATGATGGCAGCTTGTGGTGATATAAAGTGTGTAGTTGCCTGAACCACAAGAGAAAAGCAGAT
This sequence comes from Oligoflexia bacterium, assembly GCA_015231955.1. Lineage (GTDB taxonomy): Bacteria > Bdellovibrionota > Bacteriovoracia > Bacteriovoracales > Bacteriovoracaceae > JADGAN01. The sequence continues at coordinate 10,893 of JADGAN010000054.1, forward strand.
ATAGAAAATAAAAACTTTTAGGTAACCGACAAAAAGTTCATACCCTGTGCCGTGATAGCTAAAAGCGGAACCATTCAAGCGAATGCAATTCCAAAGATATCTACTCTTTTTGGCATAGGCCCAGGGATAGTACAGACCAAGAGTGAGGATTGTCAGTCCAATGTTCTCTAAAATAAGATAAAGCATCTCTAGTGGATGCATATCAAGAGAGAGATGAAATCGTGTTTGCTTCGTCTGTGATAATTCTAAATTACTCATTTTTCCTCCGGCCAGTGATTGTTGTTGTGCTTGAGAGTATTAAACAAAGCAAAAGGGGTGCCAAAGGCGGGAGAGAGTAACTGCTCGAAAACAAAGTTAACAGCACTAAGGGAAAAAAAAGTTCTTCCCATGTGGGAAAGACTCTTTCCCAGCGGAGTAAAATTCTATGATGAAGCGGGAGTTGGTGCTGTACTCATTAAAAGAGGTGGAGTGAGGAGAGTGCCACGTCAATGGCCTCATCGATCTTCTCCACTAGGATAAAGTGCAGTTGCTTAGCAATCTCTTCCGGCAGCTCCTCCAGGTCCTTTTGATTGCGTTTAGGTAGGATCACCATCTTAAGACCAGCACGGTGAGCGGCCAAAACCTTCATCTTGATCCCTCCGACAGGAAGTACCCTTCCACGCAAGGTGATCTCGCCTGTCATTCCAACATCCCCACGTACGGTGCGATCGCTAAAGAGTGAGGCAATCGCTAGTGTCATTGCTAGGCCAGCGGAGGGCCCATCTTTGGGGATAGCACCAGCAGGAATGTGCAAGTGCAGATCGTTCATCTCAAATGCATCAGCAGGAATCGATAGCGCTTCGGCCTTGGAGCGGATATAGCTATGGGCGAGCTGAGCACTTTCACGCATGATCTCTCCTAGATGACCGGTAAGGATCAAGGCGCCTTTACCCCTCATCTTTGAGGCCTCGATAAAGAGGATATCTCCTCCTATGGTTGTCACCGCAAGTCCAGTGGCGATGCCTGGGAGGGTGATCTTTTCTGCAAGCTCCGCTAGAAACCTCTCCTGTTTCAGAAACACACGCACGAGCTCTTCTGTTACTAGAATATTGGTGGACTGGCGATCGAGAATTTGTACTACGCTCTTACGGCAGATGGCACTAATCTGTCGCTCTAGATTTCTCACTCCTACCTCTTTGGTGTAGTCTTCAATAAGCTTGTTGATCGATTGGTCATTGAAAATAACTTCATCCTCCCTAAGACCGTGAGATTTTAGTTGGCGAGGAATGAGGTGGCGTTTAGCGATCTCTAGCTTTTCATAGCTTGTGTACCCCTCAATAGCGATGATCTCTATCCGGTCTCGTAAAGCTGGTGGAATCGTATCCAGCTGGTTGGCGGTGGTGATAAAGATCACCTCGCTTAAATCAAAGTCGATGTCTAGGTAGTGGTCACGAAAGCTGTTATTCTGGGCGGGGTCTAAAACCTCTAAGAGCGCACTGCTGGGGTCGCCTCGCCAATCCATTCCAATTTTATCGATCTCATCCAACATAAAGACTGGATTGCGTGTTCCCGCTCGTTTAATGGCCTGAATGATTCTCCCTGGGAGAGCACCGATATAGGTTCTTCGGTGGCCGCGGATTTCCGCCTCATCTCGCATCCCTCCTAAACTTACTCGAGTAAAGTTGCGTTCAAGCGCTCTTGCTATACTTCTTCCGAGACTGGTTTTACCCACGCCGGGAGGACCAGAAAAGCAGAGGATTGCTCCATAGGCCTCTCTTGTTGCCTCCATCTTCTCTGTATTTTTTTTTACTCCTCTATCCTTTGCCATTTTATGGACAGCGAGGTACTCCAAGATGCGCTCTTTGACATCGGAGAGCCCATAGTGATCCTCATCCAAGATCTTCCGAGCAGAATTGATATCGGTACGCTCTTCACTCACTCTATTCCATGGCAACTCGAGGATCCAGTCGAGGTAGCTTTTGATGATGGAGGCCTCAGGTGTTAGTGAGGACATCCCCTCCAGCCTTTTAAGTTCACGATTGGCCTCTTTGCGCGCTTCCTGCGGAAGCTCGGCATTCGCAATCTTAATGGCGTATTCGCTATTCTCGGCCTGGCCCTCATCGTGCTCGGCCAACTCCTTTTGGATCGCCGACAACTGTTGGCGTAGGTAATACTCACGCTGAACCTTACTAATCTTTTCTCGCGCTTCATTCTGAATTTTTTTGCTCATAGAGAGGATCTCCCTCTCTTGGGAGAGATGATCGATGAGCAAGCGCATCTTGCTGTTGACACTGCTTTCCTCCAAAATTTCTTGCGCCTTGGACATCTCTAGCCCACTATAGTTTGCTACCAAATAGGTGAGCGATAGTGAGCTTTTTACTCGGGAAAGAATGTCTGCTGTCTCCTCTGGAAAGTTTGGAGACAATGCAATTATCTCTCGTGCCAACTCTACTAAACTGAGCCTTAGTGCCTCGCTCTCTCCCCCTTCCTCTATCGTATCAGGATAGTAGGAGAGGCGCGCCTTCAGATAGGGCCTGTCCAATACCCAGTTGTCGATTTTAAAGCGCTCTAAGCAGTGAACTACAATGTTAAGGGAGTTATCAGCTGTTTGCATAACCCGCTCAATTTTGGCCACTGTCCCTACTTCATAGAGTTGACTGGGGAGGGGCTCTAGAATATCTGTGACCTTCACCGCCACAATCCCAATGAGATGATCATCTTTTTGTGCATCCTCCACCAGTTTCACAGAGCGCTCAATCCCTACCGAGATAGGTAAGATGGTGAAGGGGAAAGCCACAGAATTTCGTAATGGAAGAATTGGCAGCTCTCGAGGAAAATCTGTCGATAAGAGAGGGCCTAATACGTTTTTTAACATGCTCATTGATTCCTCCTCTTTCTATCTCCTTAAGCTTCCGCTCTATAAAGATAGTAATGGAGTCATAATAACTGTAAATTGTCATGTATTATTATTATTACTATTTTTCGTTCCTAGTGAAGAGGATTTTTAATCTAAATTTACGCTGCGTGCTTTAGTTGGGAGGCAAGCTCCTTGTTCGAAAACTAAACTAGTGTAGTCATTGTCGATGATGAGACAGAGATTGCTTTCAGGTAAATTTTTTGTAAGATAAAGGTAAATATCAAAGCACTGATCGTCATCGACGACAAAGCGGCCATCGTAAATAGGAGATCCCTGTTTATAAAACAAAATCTCATGAATAAAGCTTACACAATCAAGTTTCACTTGAGAAAAATCGGTACTGCTGGTTTGCAGGATAAAGACTCCTTCGCGATCTGTATCTAGCATTTTTTCGATTGTGATCTCATAGGCCCATGCGTACGAGCTTGTGAGCAGAATAAGTGCTGTCAGGAATTTTTTCATAAACACCTCCTAGATTTAGCACCTATCTTGTCGGATACTTAAGCAGTATACTTGAGTAGTTTAATTCAATAAGCTTCACAACATTGACAGTGATGCAACTTAAAGGTAAGACTCCTGCATATTTCAACCCCCTATTTTCAAGTTGATAAAATACAAAGGACAGGCCTATGAAGATTTCTTGTTTTTTTAAATCCTCACTTTCTTTGCTTATGATTATCCTTTTTGCTTCTATCACCACGGCACATACCACCCAACAGCTGCATGATTTTCAAAGTGGCGACATCATTTTGTTACCAGTGGATTGCAAAAGTTGTACAATGATTGAAGAGGAGACGGGAACAATCTACTCGCACTCGGGAATTGTACTAAAAAATCCTTCGGGAGAGCTTTTCGTAGCAGAATCATCGACACATGTGTCTACAATCCCACTTTCGACGTTTCTTAGTTTTGCAGAGAAGGGGCAAAAGGCACGTTTAATGCGCCCAAAAGAGCTTGCTCATTTAGGTGCAACTGCTCCTGAACTATTTGCCCAATTTGAAAAAAATATTTGGCAGGCGTTTGTATCACAATTCAAAGGGCTACCATTTGATGAAGAGTATATTTGGGGGAATGTCAATGAAGAGCTTGTGGAAAAACTATACTGTAGTGAGTTTATTACGAAGCTACTTAACATTTTTTTGCGGGATAAAATCAATCCTAAACCCATGAGCTTTAGCAAACACTACTCCTATTGGTATCAATATTTTCATGGGCGCATTCCTGAAGGAGAGCTGGGGAATGCTCCTGCTGATTTTTTTCGTTCACCTCTCCTGATCGATTTTGGCGATATCGATACCCAATACATTGCCTACTAGAGTTGGCAACATTTCAATAGATGCGGCAAATGCTGATTTGATTAAAATCAAGAGTAAAATATTTTTTTAGCAAGCTTATCCCTTGATATTCAAGCAATTAAAGCTTCCAGAGGACACTAAAATCTGCAAGCGCCATTCTAGGTTGTGTTAAAATTTGTGCCACTAAATCAAGGCAATCAACAAAGAGGATGATGAGTATGATGAAAAAATTATTTAAAAAAACAGTGTTTTCTGTTTCGCTACTGGGCCTGTTGTTGGCCAATGCCAATACCAATGCCCATGCATCCGCCATCGGAGGCAAGGCGGTGATTGAGATAAAGAGTCTTGATAGTAAGAGTATTAATAAAGTTAAAAAGCAGCTAAAAAAGATAGGGGGAACATTTGACAGTTATGAAGTTATTTTAAAAGGAAAAGCTACTAAGGACTATAAAAACTTAAGCCGATGGAGGGGAGGAGTCAATACTCTGACTGGACGCTTAGAGATTGGAAATGCCCATGTACGTGTGCAGTCATGTGAGGGAAAAAATTTTGTTAAAGTAGTTGCTCCTCATAAACCAGATGTTGATACCAAAAGGACAGATGTTAGACAAAAATTATTATGGAAGAAAGAGTATAAAGTAGATTGCTTAGGTGATGAGAGTGGTGAAAACAAGATAACATCTTATCGTTTTGATAAACACGAAGAAATCTACAATAGTGGAGATGATGTCGCTCCGTTATCAGGAAAAGTCTTTGTTTATTTGAATAATCTTAGCGGAAGCAACCTTGATCAAGCAAAATCCCAAATAGCTGAGATAAAAAAGAATAAAAAAATGACCACCTATGAAATCGTTTTGCTTGGAGACGCTAATAGCGATTATAACAACTATGCCCATCCTTTGAAGAGTGTAAGCGATCAGTTGGGGTTAGGACATAATAAGGTTATTGTCCATCAGTGTGACAAAAAAGCAAAGGTTGAATTGTCCCCATTAAAAGGGAACTTCTTGCAGAGAATGCTGAGAAAAAAGGTGTCATCAATTCCTAAGACCGATACGCTTCTTGATTCAAAACTTTGCGTAAATATAAAGGATGAGATTGGAGCTGATGGTTTTAAAATAGTGACAACTGGATTGGGTATAAAAAAAGAGGTGGTGAACATTCCAATCGCTCTTGCGCCAGCTATATCGGTCGTGCCCGCAGCTGCACCAGTAGTTGCTCCAGTCGCTGCTCCAGTGGTTGCTCCCGTAGTTGCTCTAGCAGCTGTTCCAGCAGTCGTGCCAGCAGCACCAGTGGTCGTAGCAGTGAAAGCAGTAGAGCAACCCGTTAAGGAAGTAGCTAATTCTTGTAGTAGCAAAGATGATGGACAAGAGGCAGGGAAGAAATATTTTGATTGCCTTAATCAAGTTGCAATATGGCTTGCCAGTGGAGAAGAGCTCACTTTAGATACGATCCATCAGTTGATGGCAAAAAATGCGATGGCCGTTAACGTATTGGGGGATGGTTTTTCGAAGGTTTTGCCAACGATGTTGCAAAAGTACAATCAAGATAAAGTAAAAGGGAAAAAGGATTTACCACAGGAATTTGCTACATTCTTGCGCTCTTTGAATCAAAAAGGGGTGTTGGGTGCTAGCAATAAAATCCCTGAAGAAAAGATTGTTGCATTAGAAAAGATGGCCAAGATTAAACCAGTAGACGGCCCAGCGGTGGTGGTGGTAGAAGCTCCGGCCGCCTTGCAAGTGCCAGCTCCAGCAGCTCTGGCCCCAGCTCCAAAAATAGGCCCAGTGGCCGCCCTCATGGCCGCTAAAGCAATGCCAGTTGTTGATAATCCACAGAAGTTAGCACGCAAGGAGTCTCTCCCTGTTGTTCCAAGAGAGGAAAACATAGATGATGATGAATTGGATGATGTTATGTTTGGATTTTCAGACACAGAAATACGTAATGCAAATCTACAGAAGAAGCTTCTTTATTATCTGCCTCATCATAAAAAGGCCGATGAGAGAAGCATGATCACAGAAAGAATAGCAGCAGATCTTGATTGTGTACGCGAGAAAGATTCTATAGGCGATCTTGATAAATATATGAGTAAAATTTTAAATTTGAATAAAGGAAGGAATGAAAAAAAGATCTATTGTGCTAGTGCAGATGGCAAGCTCAACATTTTACTTAGGCCTGGACAGGTATGGGGGCGTTTAAGTCCTAATAAAGAGATTGCACGTTATATGGATGCAAAGGAGGCGGAAGGAGATCGCGATTTTCTAAAAATCAGCCGTTACCATTTTATAATTAAGACAGATGCTAAGGGGAATTTGCTGCTCCAAGATGTTTCGCTGAATGGGACAGAAATTTTGGATGATAAGGGACAGGTGGTAAAAAGCATCAACAATGGTGAGAACTCTCCATTGCCTCCAAATGGAGGATTTAAAATAGGCAATATAACAGTACAATGCAAAGAGATGCCAGTTGCTAAAGCAGGAAAACCAGAACCTATTGATGACGACTTATTCTACGATAGTGATAATTATGACAACTAAAAAAAGTCGCATTTGAATCCTTAATGTGTGCAGTTGTCAGTTGTTCATTGTTGGCCTACAGTTAGGTTTATGTCGGAAAAAACCATCCTAAATTTTATTCGTACCGTTGTGTACGCAATGATCGTTGCGGTACCTCTGGTCTTTGCACTAAACACCATGTTTCCCTTTATCATCGTAAAGAGTGCACTCTTTCAGTCACTTGCAGAGATCATAATTGGGTTGTGGGGGGTGCTTGCTATTACCCATCGGGAGTATCGTCCGCAGCGCACACCGCTGGCAATGGCGCTTTTCGGATTTCTTGCCGTGCTGACTTTTGCTTCACTTTTCGGCAAAGATTTTTTTAGCAGTCTTTGGTCTATGCCTGCGCGTGGATTAGGTCTGGTTTCCCTATGGCATTTTGGATTGCTATTCCTTGCGCTTGCTTCGCTTGGCAAGCAAATCGATTTTCGCAAAGTATTTACGGTAAGCGTGGCCACAAGTATCGTCGCTTCCGCCTCCGCTCTCCTTACTTACAAAGATAGTTATCTTTTTATCAATTTTTTCAAAGTAGAGGATTCCCGTCCCGGTGGTGTCTTTGGCAATCCCACCTTTCTTGCGGGTTATCTACTGTTTAATATATTTATTGCACTCTGGACTTTGGTAAAAGAGGAGCAGTGGCGAGCGGCCAAGGTCATCTCCCTTACTGGGATCATCCTTGGTGTAGCGGCCCTTTTCAACACACAAACACGCGGTGATATGATTGCGCTGGTGATGGGCCTAGCGGTGGTGCTTGCCTCTTGGAGCTGGAGACGAAACTCTTTCGTTTTCGTCTTAGTGGCAATACTCCTTAGCGCAGGAGCGTTTGTGGTTACAGTTTCAAAAAATGCCCACTTCTGGGGAAGTATTCCGGGGGTTGTGCGGTTGACGAGCTTTGACCTCAGTGGCAGCTTTGCTACCCGTTTGCTGGTATGGAGAAGTGCATGGCAGGCCTTCTTGGATCGGCCACTCCTAGGGTGGGGATGGGAGAACTATAATCTAGGTTTTCAGCACTACTACGGGCCAATGTTATTGAAGAATAGTTTTCAAGACACCGTCTTTGATAAGCCACACAACCTCTATCTTGAGTATGTGGTGACAGGTGGAGCGCTCACCTTGCTAGCTTACTTGGCGCTTATGGGGGTGCTTCTCTATTATGTGCTCTTGCGTTCGAACGATAATCGCTATAAGGCGATTATGCTGGGATTGTGGGTGGCCTATTTTGTCCGCAGTTTGGTTATTTTTGATACCATCGGAACCTATTTGATGTTTTTTTTAGTGGCGGCCTGGATGGATACACGCTATCGCCAGCAAAGAGGTGAGCTGCCCCAACAACATGGGAATCACTCGAGTGCACGCATGATGCCGTGGATTGCGCTTGCTCTGGTAGCAATCCCTATCTATTTTGTGAATTGGCGAATGGTCTATGCAAGTTATCTTGAGCACAGTGCTGCCAATTACTATCTTTTAAAAAGGCCACAGGAGTCGCTAGCACTCTTCCAGGAGGCCTTAGAGCAAAATAGCATCTATCGAGACTACACCATGGAGAATTTTGCAAGTGTGGTGAAGCAGTCCTACGCCGAAGGCATGATGTATCCTGAGCTTCAAAATCTTGTGCCTTACCTGGTGCGCGAGATGGAAGAGGTTCAAAAGCGCCACCGTGATTACTACTTCTACTACCTTTTTCTCGCTGAATTTAAAAACCAGTTTCATCAGTTTAATCGCAGCTACCTGCAGGAGGCGAGTGCGCTTGCTGAAAAAGCAGTGGCGCTTTCACCCAACCGCCAACAGATCTACTATGTGATGGCAAAAACAAAGCTCCTTGCAGGTGATCGAGATGCGGCCTATGCTCTTTTGCAAAAAACCATTGCGCTTAATCCTGCTGCCGGGGATCCACACTTTTATTTTGGTATTCTTGCCTATGAGCGTGGAGATGCGGAAGTGGGCCGTAAAGAGATTGCCCGAGCAAAAGAGCTGGGACGCGTACCCAACTCTCCTGAAGAGGCGGAGGCACTAGGATCTCTAGCAGGAGATATCGCGCATAACTATGCAGAGGCCATCGCCTATTATCAGCTGGCGCTTGCGATGAAGCCAGCTGATACTCTTGCAAATATGATCAAGCTCCGCCTTGCTATTGCCTACTATTTTAATGGGGTGAAGGGGAGTGCGCGCGACCTTTTTAACGAAATTACCGCCTCTGGAACCAACTTAAAGGCCCTCGCTATCTTTCCCCTCATCCGTCCCATGCTTGATGAGATCGGTATAGTCTATTAGCGGATCTGAACAGAGCGAGTAGGCGTAGTCGCCAGCACTATTAACGGCGGCCACTTTGAAGGTGTAAGGAGTCCCGGCAAGGGCCGGGAGAGGGATCCCTTGACTGTAGTAGCTTCCAGAGTTGGTTTTAAAGGGTACTCCACTAGGATAGGGAGTGCCGCTACAACTGCTATTATTGAAAACTTCTACTAAGTAATTTTCAATATTGGTAGCAGAGCTGTCAGGGGTCCAATGGGCAACCATCAGATGCTCTGGACCGGGAAGCTTACCGATCGCTTTGCCCGTCCATCCTCCAACTGTAGGAGGAGTGAGGGATGGAGCAGGAACAACATCTACGCCTCTAGAACAGTTGGACCAGAGCTTGTGGCCTTGGTAATAGGTGGAGCTTATTTTAAAACTAGCATATTCTCTTACTCCGCTTGGGAGCACATCTGTGATGGACTCAATACTATTACTGATCGGCGTTTCAGCTCCATAGGGAGTGGCACAGAGGTGATCTTTATAACGTTGAATCCCTTGAGAGGCGAGGTTCCCAGAGGGTGATTTGTCCCAGCGGATGGCGAGTGCTGTCCAAAGTTTTTGATCCTTGACCTCCCAGCGGTTACCAGAGTCTCTTGAGAAGTGAATGCGGCCATCAGAGGCAGAGGCGAGCTGGTTCTGGCCATCCCAAGAGAGGGCCAGTGACACCCATGCACGAGTGGGGCCCTTCAAGGCCCAGCTCTTTCCAAAATCATTGCTGACAAAAATCTGGCCGGATCCACTTTGCATAGCGCTCTGTCTTTGCCCACTAGCAGACATGCTGATCATTTTCCAACCTCCAATCGGAGGTGTTCCCACTATTGTTACACTAGGCGTTCCAGTATTGAAGAGTACAATCTTCTCTGGAGTAATGGCGGAGACATAGAGTCCATTGGAGGAGATGGCAACACCGGCCCAAGGGGTGGGCCCGGGGGTCACGCCTGGAAGTAGTGACCAGCTCAAACCATAGTCAACCGACCAGATGATGGCCGATTCATGAATGGTTGCTACCTGGTAGCGGCCATCGTTACTCATGGCAATGCCGGAATAGGAGGCATCGGGCATGGACACTGGGATCCAGGTGACTCCGTAATCATCGGAGCGATAGATGGGACCACTAGAGTCGATGATCGTTTGGTACATGCCATCGGCCGACATGGCAACACCCTTCCACGTTCCCAGAGGCATGGGATCATCTGTCGAGATCCAGCTGGCCCCATAATCGCTTGATAGCAAGAGCATGGGTGGAGAGATGGAGAGGGCGGTTTGGTAGGCCCCTGTCTGCGACATGGCCATACTACTCAAGCTGGTGGCGGTTGCTGTCTTTCTACTAAGAAACCAGTTGTATCCTCCATCGACGGAGGAGTAGATGCTACCTCCTTCGGCCAAAGCACTGCACTTGGTTCCGTCGTAGGACATGGCCATGGCAACTGCCTTGATCATGGGAGTAGTATTAGAGGCACTTAAGGTTAGGTTATTGGCAGGAACAAGGGGGTCGATCTCCTTGGATTTGGAGAGCGACTTGTCGTCGTCGCTGTTGCTGCTGCTGTTGCGGGAGAGCGGGTGGCCAGTAACAACAACGGTGCTACTGTGAGACGTCGCCGCCGCCGACCAGACGCCAAAGGCGCTGCTGGTGGCAACAATAGTAGCACTAGAGACTGCCCAGGAAGAGAAGTTACCGGCCAGATCGAAGGCCCTGGCACAGACAAAGTAGGAGGTTCCCGATGTCAGACCTTGAATAGCAGTGACTCCAGGGGTGGCGTTTGTTACAGGGTTGCTACAACCAGAGAGACAGTTGTGGTTTGTGCAAGCCTGAATGGTATGAGGGCCTATATTGGTATCGGTGCCTGGGGTGAAGGTTGGAATAAAACTATCGGTACAGGTCGCGGGATCCATGTGAGGAGAGATACCGCTTGGGGCCGAGGGTAGTATTGAATCGATCACCACTGGGGCCGGAGAGACATTCCAGGCACTAGGGGTGGCGGAGGCAAGACTAAGCGATCGTAGGCAAATAAAATATGGCCCATCGCTAAGCCCCGTGATTTTAGTCACGCTGGGAGTAGGAGTAGCATTGGCCGTGCCGGCACATCCACCAATGCAATCGGGGTTAGAGCAGGCGGCAACCTGATAGTGAGAGTGCCTCGAACCAAGGGCGATGGTGCTCCAGTTGACGGTATAGTCTGCATTCGCCTGATAGCTCTTGGTAAGCGGTTGAACTATTGCCAGGAGAGAAGGGGGCAGTGTCATCTCCCAATCGAAAAGAGATCCCTTGCAATCCTTGATGATGGAACGGGAGTTAAAGCTAGCATTGATGGAGACCACTTGTTCCCCTGAAGTAGCGGCGATGTCTTGAGTTGTCTCCCCAAAGAGAAAAGGGGTCGAGATCTGCTGTTCCGAGCTTGCCATACTAAATGCTAGGACGGGGCAAGCACCGCTAGACTTAAGGCCTACCACTTGAAAGCGTCTGGAGGGGCCAGCGGTGACCTCGGCATAGAGTGTTTCATGGATCCCCACACTTCCCACCATGAAGCTAGGTCGAGTAAGAACCGCTTCGGATGGATACTCCCGGCAAAGATTGTTGTTTGTATGTTCAGGATAGGTGATAAAAACACCAAAGCAGTTAACCTCGCCGAGGTCGCTAGGATCGCTTTGCCCCCATTTGGATGAGAGATCCGAAGGACTAAGATTAAATTGAAACGCCAATCTTTGAGTAGGGGGAGTAGCTTTTGGAGCGCAACTCATGAGTTGTGGTAAAAAAACAAAAATCACTGTTAAGCAACAGGCCAACTTTAGAAGCTTCACGTCTCCCCCCTCTGGCAAACGATTGATGTATAGAGTAATAGGGTATATTGAAGGAGAGGCCATTGTCTACGCCATAGCAGACTTAGCTTTAAAGTAAGCAGTTTTTTTAAAGACTTTTTTTAGAGAGATCTAAAAGCTCACCTCCTCTTTGTTGGCAATTGTGGTGATAGGATTAGGTGCCGATCAAACCACTGCTTCATGGACTGGTGCTTTGGTTGCTGATGGCGATAGCTACACTTTGGTGTATTCAGCACTAAAGAGTGCTCCGTTCCATATGTCCTTTAATCTCATTCCTTTATAGAGTGCTTGATTGGAACGTTAACAAGGGAGTTCCTTATTGAAGCAGGTAGTGATTTTTTGATCAAAAGACACAATAAAAAATTAACGATACTAATACTGCAATTTTTAACATATGCATAAGCTCTATTGGAGATCAAGTATGTTGAATAAAAAAAATAAAATCGGTGTCGTTTCAATTGTTGATGCTTGTTTAGAAAATGTTGAAGCTGTTTCTAATATTTTAACCTCGCATGCTTATCAGGTTCACGTTATCAAAACAGGCGTTAATGCCATGGAATGGATAATGGAGAATACTCCTGATTTGATTCTTCTCAGTACTACGTTGCCAGATATGGATGCTTATGAAGTCTGCACTCATCTAAAAGGTAATAAAAAAACTTCTCGGTTACCTGTGATATTTTTAAGTTCACAAAACACAGCACAATCAAGTGAAAAGCAGCGCGGATTTGCAGCAGGCGGAGACGATTTTATCAGCAAACCATTTCAAACTGAGGAACTGTTGGTACGAGTGAAAAACCATATAGAACTTGCGCATTTTCGATCTGTACAACAATGGAATAGTAAGGGTATTGGAAACAGGAGAAACTGTTTTCTCGAAATGTTTAATCAATTCCCTTTAGGCGTAGCTCTATTCGATCCCGCAACTGGTAGGATTAATCAATTTAATCCCATGTTTGCCAAGATTACTGGTCGAAGCTTTAAAGAAATGGATAAAACAAGCTGGAAGGGGTTGGTTCACGGAGATGATTTACAGGGCTTTTTGAATTATATCTCCTCATTGAATAGTGGTGAAATAAGCAGTTTTAGCATGGAAAATCGCATTTTGCGTATTGATGGCTCGGCCGTGTCGATCTGTGTGACAGTTGCTGCTGTAACTGTTATAGATAATTCCCCTCCGCAATATCTTGCTGTAGTTGAAGACATTACAGAGTGCAAAAGAATCGAAAGCGCGATAAGAAAAAAACAGTTTCTGTTTAGTGAAATGGGTCGTATTGCTAAAATCGGCGGTTGGGAAATAGATTGCAAAACGAATGAACTAAGTTGGACAGATGAGGTGGCAATAATTCACGATCTCGATCCTACTCGGCCAATAACACTTGAACATGGACTTAGCTATTACACTCCCGATTCACGTCCAATCATAGATAAAGCACTAAAAGAAGCTATGGCCTTAGGTCAGTCCTATGATTTGGTGCTGGAAAAAATTAGTGCTAAAGGAGAACGTAAATGGATAAGGACAATAGGTTCACCGATAAAAGAAGGGGGGCGGGTTGTTAAGCTGATTGGTATTTTTCAGGATATAAGCGAAAGGAAAAAAGCTGAGGAAGAGAACATAAAATTACAAGCACAACTGGCCCATTCAGAAAAATTGGCCTCTATTGGAGTTCTTGTAGCAGGTGTGGCCCATGAGATAAATAATCCACTGACCATTATCCAAGGGTTCAATTCAATTATTAAAGAAATCTTGATAAATGACAACGGTGAAAAACAAAAGGAGAATATTTTTTCTTTGCTAAAAAAACAAGATATTGCGGTAGATAGAATTTCAAACATTGTTAACGGTCTTAGAAAATATACCGCAATTGATTCCAACAACCTTGAACTCATCGAAATAAACAAAACTCTAAAGGAAACTATGTCTATATGTGAGGCCATATATAAACAATCAGACATTAGCATTGAACTTTTCTTGTCCCCATCACCGTTACATATTTATGGCAATAATGGAAAGCTACAACAGGTAGTAATGAATATTCTCCATAATGCAAAAGACGCCATTGAGGAAAAAGGAGTTTACGGAAAAATCAAGGTCGAAGCCTTTGGCAATGACGATAAATGCATCATTAAAATTCAGGATAATGGAATAGGTATCTCAGATGAAATCATCAATAAATTATTCGATCCTTTTTATACTACAAAAAAAATTGGTGAAGGTACAGGTTTGGGGCTTGCCATATCGCAATCAATAATTGTTTCATTTGGTGGGAAAATTAATTTCGAAAGCAAAAAAAATCTAGGCACAGTTTGTCTCATTGAAATACCTTTAACAGATGATAAAGAAACTATTTGCAATATTGAAATAGAAGATGCTTTTGAAAGGATCACGGGCAAAGTTTTAATCGTGGAAGATGAGGAGGAAAATAGGGAAATATTAAAGTATTACCTTGTTAGCTTTGGTTTAGAAGTTGTAGATTGTAAGGATGGAATAGAAGCGTTGGAACAGATCCAAAAACGTGATTTTGACTACATCTTAACAGATCTGAAAATGCCCAAGATGAGCGGTTACCAATTAATAAAAGAAATAGAAAAATACCATCTTACCCGAGCAAAGATCATTGTCGTTTCAGGAAATATTCAATCTGATTTTAGCGCGGAAAAAGAAAGTCAGGAGAGTCTTTGCCTCTATGACTATATAAAAAAGCCATTTAATAAAAAAAACGTTTATAATGTATTGAAACCTGGACTTAGGTCGGAAACTTGTTTTTGATAATTATTTCATGATGTATCTCTGGTTTATATTGTATTTAATTGCTCCAATTCCAGATTTTATCAAAAAAATTTATTAATGTGCCAGAGAGGAGTAATCTTTCTTCAATAATGGCCGATAAGATCTGAGCGAGCATGATCAAATGAAAAGGAGTGTTGATTATGAAATATATTTTGTTGACACTAGTTGTGATCTTGATTTTAAGTGTAAATATTACCTCTACGTATGCGATTACCAATGAGCAAAAGATAATTCCGGAGTCTTCGCTGTCACAAGTGTTTGTAAGCAGTGATGATCTTAAGTGGGCGAAGAAGTATTTGGAGCATCCTAATCAGGCAACGGAACCCTGGAAGTCTGCCTCCAATAGTGTAAAAAGGGCCTATGACGTATTGGAATGGTTTAAAAAAAATACAAGTATGAGTGAACGCAAGAGTGATCCCGAGCAGGGTCGGCTGGAGGATATGCTAGATAGAGTGCGAATTGCTGTTAGTGATAGATTTGATGAGGAGGAGAATAGGGAGAATTTTTTGCGCAATTCGGCCAAATTATATATCGATTTATTATCATCTAAAGGGATTAGTGATGTGGATAGGTGTCCAGTGCCAGAGTTAATCCCGGTGGTGAGGGAAGGTGGCATGAAAGATGATCTGTCCATTATTCCTAAAATTGCCCAAAATTTAGAGCAATTAAATGATCCCAAGCGATCTTTAGATCTTGCAAGGATGTTTACTCCAAACTGTAATCAATTAAGCCGTCATCTTTTCCAACTTTCCCTGTTCGAGAAAGAAGATTTACAATCTGCAGGTACAGCAAGCAGTGATGCAAGACCCTTGATCGCCGCTCCAGATGAAAAGACAGGACAGGGTGGATGTTTAAGTCCTATGCAATTGGAGGATGCTAGAAAATATCTCCAAAAAATGATTTTCATTAGGGTAATAGTTGCTAATGGAGGACGCTCAAGCAATGGAGCTGGACATGTTGGCGATAGTGCAAATGCAGTGCAAGCTCTGATTACGTTAGGTTTTAAAGGAAAATTTCAAATCGTGTATAATGCTGAGTCTCCTGGGCAAATGAAAGCTTTCTATGAAAAATTTGGATTTGCTTCTGGATGTTCACAAGCAAAGTGTGGGGCCGAGATAGTATTCACCGCCATTGGCAAAGAAGAAATCTATGATGAGACAGAGTTGCGTAGGACTAAAAAATTACCAGGGTGGAGAATAGAAAAAATTCAGCATGAAGAAGATCAATTAAGGATAGTCAACATGGAGAAAATTTTAGCTAAAGATCCGCAACCAGATTTGACCTTATTTGCCGGGGCGGACATAGATATGGAATTTATGAACCCCTATGAAGATCAACTGCCTTTTACATTAGTAAAATCTAAAAATACTATCTCTGTTAATGAAATGCACTGGGTGACAGGATCAACCTCTCGTTATATTGGTCGCAAGCAAAAAGATAAGTATTATGCAAAATCAAGCTCGGATACGGGGTTGTATATGCCATCAGGAAATGATGATCGAAAAAAGATAATCGATATTAGAGAAATAAAATCCGAGGAGGAGAGAAAAAATAAAGCAACAGATTTTGTTGAGAAGGCGATTTCTCCAGAGGTTTGGGAGAGTGCTAGTCCGGCCTTGTCGCCATCCACTATTAGCACAATCAAGGCACTGATGGTTGATAGTATTATTGGAAAAAATAAGTTGAGTAGTGTTTACGGTCTTCATAATGCTGTTGGAGCATCTAAAGACCGCACTATTCTTCGATTTGCAAAAGCAAGTCAGTCTATCTCAGGGGTTACTCCGGTCAAAGTAGCAATAGTCGCGGCCAATGACCTAACGGCAAGTCAGTTAATGGCCAATCAAGAACTTGCAGCACAAATCAGAGACTTAAGAGGGGCCGCTGCAAACCAGGGTGGTGCTTCAGTGGTTTCCCCTGAAGTTATATTGCTCCCAAGACTACCCAAACCTGTCTATGAATTGTTGGTTCGTACCACAAGTTTACCGGTACTGGTGGAAGGCACTGGTAGCGCTGCTGAAGCAGCGGCAGATAATATACCCCATGTGAATATTGGTAATATTGGTGGAACTGAGCTCTATGTCGGTGAGGCCGATCATCTGTTTCGAAACGACCTTTCCAAGCTAACATCTAGTGGGCGATAGAAGGGCGTGGCCGGATTTAATTTGGTAATCATTTTTTGTGAGGGTGAAAACTCTGTCTGGCCATCAAGTAGAAGGAATTTACTTGTACCAAAACTGACAATAAAAAACATTGCATATCATTGATAAGCAATTTATCATGTGGATCGTGAAAAAAAACATCTACCTGCTCGGTAGAGAGAGACGACAAGCGCCGGGGGTAAGGTGAGAATGGATTCAACCTATCAGCAAACATGTAACGGCCACTTGAGAAGTGAGGCCCAGAAACCTCAAGCGGAAACGCCACTCGGATGAGATGAGCACATCACCATATGAGAGATACCAAAGTGAGGGCCGACAGCACAAGTTGCAAGTATACAATAATTTCTCTCATTTTTTTTCTCATTGCTATTAAATCTCCCTTCTCTTGTTTCGAACTAAATTTTTATCAAAACACAATAAGATTGCACTGTAAGGTAGATTATTTTCGGACACCAACAGGGGCGATGTAAACAGTAAGTTCCTCGTGCCCATCTACTCCCAGTAGAGAATCAGACAACTCTTGATGATAAGCGCTGATCGCCACGGTACCACATCCAGTTGCTTCACAGGCCAAATACAAATTCTGGCAAATATGTCCTGATTCTTGGAGTATCAATTTGGATGCCCCACTACTGTAGCGCCACTCACATCTATAGGGAATGCAAGTCCAAAAAAAGGTTATGGCGGCCGTACGAACCCATAATTGTTCTAAACTAGCATTAAAAAGTTTTTCCCCAAGATCATTAAGATCTGGATACCGCTTTGTTAGCACAATTTCATGGGTAAAAGGAGAGTACTTCCAAATTCCAGGTTCTGCTCCTTCCACTCGTTGGATCACTATCCATGTTTCAAAAGGGTGGCGAGCTCCTCCTGAGGGAACAGTGCGAATGCTATTTACTTGATTGGGAGAAATAC
The DNA here is from genome assembly GCA_015231955.1 of Oligoflexia bacterium. GTDB lineage: Bacteria > Bdellovibrionota > Bacteriovoracia > Bacteriovoracales > Bacteriovoracaceae > JADGAN01. The sequence goes on from JADGAN010000054.1 coordinate 28,607, forward strand.
GATGGACTCCTTGGGTGGCCCATAAGAGGAAAGACAGTGTAGATAGAGGAATTGCTGCTGTTGAGTAGGATCGGTGACTCTTGCGTTTTTTAATACACTCAGCAATACTAGGTTCGATGATCTTGGCAGTGTTAGGTTCTGGTAATTTGATAGTTTTAAGACCAGAGGGCGGTGCTGGATTTATTTTCAAAGAGATTCCTCTGTTTTGATCTGAGATGTGTTTCGAGAGATCTATGAAATCCGATTTTAAAATCTCTCTCCTTTGTAGAGCTCGCTCTTTGATTTTTACTGTCATACTCTCCCACTCTTCTATAATTACATCAATAGATGTCAATGCGAGCATAAGTTTTGCATCCGCCTCCTCTGGGGTGGTCACCATTGTGCTTGTTAAATTCATCGTTATCTCTTCTTCGAAAATCTCTTTCATGGCGGTGCTCTGAGAGTTCCAAAAGTGAGCAGCAGAGGCGTCCTTTTCATGATTTAATAAAAATAAAAAATAATATTTATATGGTGAGTTTAGTCCCCATTGAATTTCTTCCAATAAAACACGTTGCTTTATTGGCTCAAGTTCGTTGTACTGTAGAAAAAATGATAGCATGCTTATTCCTTGTCTGTGTTTTTGTTAGGCAATTTGTTTTTTGAAACCTGCAAGTGTCTTGAACTCTACTCCGTCAATTACTTCTTTCTTGGTAACTGCTCACACCCCTCAACCTTCACCTCTCAACCAAATGCTGTTAGCTAAGCAACTTTCAGCATCCGGTAGAGGGTAGATGGCTGAAGGGTGTGAGCAGTTACCTGGTTTTTTTCTCAAGTAGAACCGCAACAACAATTTCCAAGATTGACATCATTGATTGAATAAAAAATCGTACGTCTGCATTCAGGTTTTTCGTTTTAAGAATTGCCTCCGATTCCTGCTGCAGTTTTATAATTTTATCTCGTATCGAATCCTTGCTCATAAAGATCAGTATTACTTATTTTAATCAAGAGGCCCAGTTAAATTTTAAGGCCTAAATCAATTTTTTTCGAAGAAGCTGAAGTGGAATAGCTGACAGCTATTCAGCTGATAGCATCTGGATGAAAGTTGATGGTTGAAGGGAGTGAGCAGTTACAGAGCGATTAGATAAAAAATCAAAGGGCCAAGAATAAAATATTTTAACAAACATTTATTCTTAGCCAAAAATAATTAAAATAAATTTTAGCTGCCCTTTAAGCTTCTATTCATCAACCTACTTTTGAGCAACGCAATCTCTACATTCGCCTACACATCTGGTGCAAAAAAGACAGTCATTACCAACACCGTTTGCACCATTATCTTTGTTAAAAGATAGGCCAGAAATTTCAATCATTTTACGTAAACGATCACTCATCATATTCTCCTTAAAAAATGGTTAGTACCAATTATGAGAACGTAGTTGTCCTCACTTTTATTTTTAATACTGCAACCTTAATGCCACATCTCTAATCAAGATTTGAATCATTTTTAATGATTTTTGTTAGGAAAAATATGTTTTTAATAAAAATAACGATCCTCACATCCGAACAAATGGAAACAATTAGTTTTCATTTGAAAATTAATTTTCGCAAACACAACTTCTAATTTTAAATTGATCCGGTCACTTTTTTTAGAAGAAGGAAAGCGCTCTCACTTGACCTCAAACTACAACGTTGTCCTTATTCAATCTCAGAAAGATTTCCTGGCATTAATATTGCAAATATCTATTTGTGAACGATCTTTCTTAATCTTTGATCACTATCAATCACGATAAGGAGTTACTCATGTTAAACTTTGAACGAAACAGTTATCTTGCCATAAATCCTGCTTACAGATTACGAAATGACAAGAGTATGATTATTGCCTTCCTACTTTCTACCGAGGCCATCTCTTATCGTTACTTTGATCCTCAGGCCGGCCTGGTTGCTTCACTTCTTAATGGTAAGCGAACGATTCAAGAGGTGATTGATATTCTAAAAGATGTGTGTAGAAATGATCCTGCTGAAAAAATCGAGAGCTATGTACAATATGCCCTTGAGTCAATGGAAAAAACAGATGCTAATAATCCTCCATTTTTACTATCTAGCAACTCTACGTCTATTGAAAACTGCATTGACTACGATCCTTGTGAGTTTATTGTTAATCAACAAGACTACAACCCTATTTGGGATCGCTTAGGTATACCAATTCAATTACTGGTTATGATCACCGGTGCCTGTCAAACCAACTGTAAGTATTGTTACTCCGATCTGACCAATCTTCGCTCAATGCCGATTATACCAAAAGAAGAATGGATTAAAATTTTTCGACAGGCCAAAGAGAATTATAAAATCCAGTTACTCGGTCTCACCGGTGGAGACCCATGGGCACATCCAGAAGCTGCATTAATTTGGGCCGAAGCGTGTAAATTGGATCTACTCTTTTTTCTGTCGACCAAGTGTCACGTTGATTACTCCGATGCCAAATTACTAGTTGATTCAGGATTTTTAAGCAAAGTAAATAACTATGGGATCAGACGCTTTCAAATAAGGTAAGTTTAAACTGGATTCCAGTAAAACAGTTTTACAAATCCAGCAAGCAGGTAGCAGGGTGGCTGGTAGCAGTATTTGTTAGCAGTTCCAGTGTGAAGCTAGCGGGGACAGTATACGGTTTCAAAAAAACTTAAACTGGCACAGTTTTGCGTCTACTTACAATTACCCACAAAAGAATTGATGACAA
>JADGAN010000055.1 GCA_015231955.1 Oligoflexia bacterium
GTGGTTTGTGGGTGGTTACGTTTATGAATTATGACATAGGATACTTCGATGAAATTGATTATAAATTTGCACCAAATGAGAGTGCTTTTGGCGACCAACTAAAAACATTAACATTAAAACGGGAAGAGATAACAAAGTTAGTGGTCTGGGTAGACTTCTTATCGATCAAGATCTTATTGGCGATATGATCAAATCAGGAAAAGAGATGAGTGTTGAACAGGCAAGTGATGTTGCCGCAAAAGTACGCAAAATGAATGAAACTCTCAAGGATCAAGCGATAGCTTTGACTCCTTCACAACTATGGGATTTAATGTTGCAGTTCTATATTTCAGATGCTTCAACTTATCCTGCGGTAGCAGAAAAAGTTTTTCAAGAGGGCGCAGAGGGAAGTAGATTCACCTTCAAAAGAGAAGTAGACAAAAAAATATTATCTTAGTTGGCAAACTGCTCGGAAGCCAAAGATGATCGGGGTACAGTTGCCAAAGTGGGATTACTCCAATCCATGGTCCTCTGACAGTTAAAAAAATAAAGGCCACTAATAAGACTAAATTACGCTGTTGGTTTTACTGTTAACGTGGTCACGAAGAAGGCCGCATAGATAAATTGCCAATACTAGCGAAGTGATTGTTTTTTAGGGACAGGCAACTCAACTCCCATACTAAGTCCATCCGAAACTTAGGTCGCCCAACTTCAGTACAATATTTACCCAATCCAGTGCCGCTACCTCTGACCTTAGCTTAGTCAGGTAGCTAATAAATCCTCCAAAATTTTTCATTTTTAGATATTTTGAAAATTCTTCATCCACCCAATCATGTTCTTTTTGTTTTTTTTCATTCGCCCATGATTATGCAGATTAATTAATTGACCGAGGGCGTGCGTCATCGGAGAGACAAGGCCATTTTTCATTTAATAAAGATGTGGGTAATAGTATGAACCACAGGTGCATGTCACTTGTTGGTTCCAAACTTTTTTTGGGGTGGTGTGCTGGTGGTGCTAGGTTGAAGTGGAGTCGGTTGTTTTTGCGGCCAATAGATGGAGGAGATTTGTCTGTTTTTAGGGCCGTGGAGGATAAGGTGTCTTATGGTTATAGGGAGGAGAATAAAAGCGATGAGAGCAAATGCGTATGAAAGGTAGGGAAAGAGAGTAGAGAGCATCGTGGGTGGCGTTGATGGCCTTATATGATTGCGATAGTCGATTAAAGAGTTGCTTTGAAAGTTGATTCCCCCTGTGTACTTGACCGGCGTATCGAAAGCGGTATGTTTTAGTTCAAGTTTTAAAGAGTTTTCAATAGCGGGAGATCTGCTTGCTGCACCATGAGAGCTGTTTATGGTAGCAAGTAGGCAAAAAAGTCCTAATGAGGAGAGGATGCCGATGGTGATCAAGAGAGAGAAGCTGTTTTTCATAGTGTATTACTCCTTCATGCATAGGAGTGTATTCGGAGAAGGAGGAAAAAATCTTTAGAGGAAAATAGCGCAGTGTTTAAGTAGAGTAAAGTCGAGCAAAAATGATTTAAGCTTCATTCAGGAGAGGACGATGAGGAGGCAACGTTAACCTTCTAGGTGGTGAAAGGATGAAAAGCTTGCAAAGAATTCTTCTCGTAGGTATTTGGTGTTGGATCACTCTTTTGCTGGCAGGATGCGAGATGATTACGAGTATGGAGAAGAAGGCAAAGGTATTCAATCACTACGAGGGGGTGGCATTAACACTAGAAAAAGAGAATCGCGATTTACAGGTGGCCATCAGTAAACTCGAGTATGAGATTCAATCACTAAAGGCAAGAAACAGTTATCTTGAACTTAAGATTAGTGAAGCTGCTGCCAGCGGTGGAAATGATTTTGGAGATCAAAAGCATGATGAAAAGGTAGGTCGAAGAATTGCAAGTGTTAAGAGCAGTGCCGCTCATGAGAGTGATGATCCTATTAATGTGAAGGTGTACCGTTGGAAGGCAGACCAGCTATTGACAATGGCAGAAAATTCTTTCGGCCAAAACGATTTTGAAAAAGCTTCACAATATTTTACGGCGTTATTGCGAGAGTATCCCGATTATTCAGAAATTGATGATTTTGTTTTATTTGAAGCAGGAGTTGCCGCTTTTAAAAGTGGAAAATATAACGATCTTTCGATCACTTATTTACAGACACTCATTAGTAAATATCCTACTTCCAAATATTATAGAGGGGCGAAACTTTGGTTGGCGCTGGCCAATCATCAACAAGGCAATGAGAGCTTCTTTTATAAAACGATTGAAGAGTTTAGACTTAAGTATCGTAATACTACTGAGTGGAAAATATTAAGTGCTTATTATGAAAATATTCGCAATCAATACAAACGATGAAGAAATAAAAAAATAAAAATGAAAATAGAGATGCTAAGAAATATTTACATGATAATCCTATTGATGCTGTTAAATGCAAATATAGGTTTTGCACGTGAAATTTTACGAGTAAAAAGTATTTCAGGAAAAGTGTTTGCATCTTTTAATGAGAAAACTTGGATCTTGGAAGAAGGGGCCAGTATTGATGATTTGACGGAAGTGTTGACGGAAGAGTCTGCCGCAATCACATTTTCTGATTTAGAGGGACGACGTTATCATTTAAGTGGTGCAACTCATGTAAAATTTATGAATCGCTTGGTGGAGTTACGCAAGGGACATGTATGGGTGGAGTTAGTGACCTCGCCCACAGAAATTAGAAATCTCTCTCCAGAAGATTTTGACAAACGCAAGGATTTGGAGATTCATACGGCCAATGCCATTGCTAAATGTTCTCGCGGTGAATTTATCTTGTCTTACGATTATCCGCAAATCGATGAAGAGGGGCGTACCCAACTGCTTTGTATCTCTGGTGAGTGCAGTTTTGGAAACTTGATTCAAAACGATTATAAGGTGAAATTAACTGCAGGGCAATTCTCCTTTGTCTCCAAAGATTATGATGAGGGCATGCCTCGAAATGGCACACCCGTGGGGTTTGATTCTTATAAGTCGGTGTTGACCTTGTTTAGAGAGGTTCCAGGCTTTCGTGGCCATCGCCAGGAGACAATGGAGAATCTGAAAAATCCTGAGAAAGCATCACGATCGATTGCTTCAGAGGGCTTTCGAGCTTCGGAGGTAAAAATTAAGTCGACGCTGCATGAGCATGGGCCAGCAAGGGAGGGCAATAGTAGCACCCCTAGCGGTAGCAGTGATGGAAAAGTGATTAAAATTCCTTATGAAAAGAGAGAGCATGCCAAGCATTTCAACTTGGAGGAGTATTATAATCAAACGCTTAGAGAAATTCCTAAACCTAAACCTAAGAAGCGTAGTATTTTTGCTAACACGACCAATACCGTAGTGAAAGTCTTTGGTCGGAGTGGTGGGCAGGGCAAAGCTTCGCGCATGCCTTCTTCTGCAGTTGGGCAGAAGCAGAAACAAGCAAGTGATCACCAAGACTATTATAGTGAGCGACGTCATAAGAATGAGGTTACGCGGCTCTTAAACGACTTATCGAATGCACCATCCAATGATCCAAGTGAAACGAGATAGAAAAGAGATAGAAAAGAGGCCTGACAACGTTTAAAGTTACGTCTATCGTGCCTTCTATGTCTTACTTACAATCACACCCGAACGCATTTGTTCACCTGCATTTACACACACAATACTCCCTCCTTGATGGAGCAATCAGGATTTCTGATCTGATGAAGGAGGCAGCTGCCATGGGCATGCCTGCAGTGGCGCAGACTGATCATGGGCATATGTTTGGGGCCATCGATTTTTATAAGGCAGCGAATGCCGCCAAAGTGAAGCCAATCATTGGTTGTGAAATCTATTTCACCAATGGATCAAGGCATGAAAAGCACGACAAGAAGAGCAACTTTATTGGCGTTAGCAATAGCAGCAACCATAATAATAACAATAACAACAACAGTGGAAACAGTGAGACGCTACAGTCACAAGATGAGAATGAGAGCAAGCACCACATTTTTCACTTGGTGTTGCTGGCAAAGGACAAGGTTGGCTATCACAACTTGATGAAGATTGTTTCGCGTGCAAATATGGAGGGTTTTTATTACAAGCCCCGCGCCGATTTAGAGATTTTACAGCGCTACTCTGAAGGGTTGATTGCCCTCTCCGCTTGCCTTAAAGGAGAGACCGGATACTATTTTTGTACTGGTCAAGATGAACGTGCAATTGATGCCATCAATAAGTATCGTGAAATTTATAAGGATGATTTTTATTTAGAGGTTCAAGAAAATGGTTTAGAGGAGCAAAAGCTTGCCAATAAAAAATTGATTAAGATTGCAAGGGAACTAAGCATTCCACTGGTGGCCACCAATGATTGCCACTATCTAAAGCGAGAGGATGCTTTAGCACAAGAGGTGCTCCTTTGTATTCAGACTGCAAAGACCATGGAGGATGAGAGGCGTATGCGCCTCACCAGCAATGAATTTTTTCTAAAATCGCCTGAGGAGATGCGAAAAGCGTTTTCCCATTTACCAGAGGCGATTGAGAATACACTTAGAATTGCAGATAAGTGCAATTTGCAACTCTCCTACAAAGATGCCAAAGGTAACCCCATCTACTTTTTTCCCGATTTTCCTGTAGAGAAGGGTGATAATATCACCGATTATTTTAAACGAATTGCGGTAGCAGGATTAGAAGAGCGTTTTAGCGGACCCCATTTTCGCGATCTTATCAATCGAGAGGATTGGGAATTAGAGGTGCGCCAGAAATATTGCGAACGTCTTGAGAGTGAACTTGAGATGATTATTCGCATGGGTTTTGCTGGGTACTATCTTATTGTGGGTGACTTTATCACTTGGGCAAAATCGAATAAGATTCCAGTGGGCCCAGGACGGGGATCGGGTGTAGGATCACTTGTGGCTTATGCGATGAAGATTACCAATATTGATCCCATTGCTTTTAATTTACTTTTTGAGCGTTTTGTAAATCCTGAGCGCGTCTCTCTTCCCGATTTTGATGTGGACTTTTGTCAGTTCCGTCGTGATGAGGTGATTAATTACGTTACTCAAAAATATGGCAAAGAACGAGTGGGGCAAATCATCACCTTTGGAAAGTTGTTGGCCAGAGGAGTGATTCGCGATGTGGCCCGTGTGCTTTCGGTTCCCTATAGCGATGCTGATGCACTTGCAAAATTGGTTCCCGATGAATTAAAAATTACACTTGAAGATGCTATCTTAAAGGAGCCCAAATTAAATGAGTGGGCAGAACGTGATCCTAAGATTCGCCAAGTTTTAAATATTTCGAGGCGCCTCGAGGGATTGCTCCGACACGCTTCCATCCATGCTGCTGGAGTGGTGATTACCAATCATCCCCTAGAGGAGCATGCGCCACTTTTTAGAGGTAAAAATGGCGAGCAGGTGGTGGCCTTTGATAAAGATTTTTCGGAATCGGTGGGACTTGTTAAGTTTGACTTTCTGGGGCTGAAAACTTTGACGGTGATCGATAATGCGGAAAAATTTATTCGCAAACTCATCAATCCCACTTTTGATATTGAGAGTATCGATCTTTGCGATCGTAAAGTATTTGATTACATCTCGACCGGGGAGACGCTGGGAATGTTCCAGATTGAATCCTCGGGCATGCGCGATCTTTGTGTGCGAATTGCCCCCGATTCTCTTGAAGATATCACCGCTATCAATGCGCTTTACAGACCAGGCCCACTCGGCTCTGGCATGGTTGACGATTTTATTGAACGTAAACATAAGCGCAAGGCCAGCACCTACATGTTTCCCGAGCTGGAGAATATTTTAAAAGATACTTATGGAATTATTCTTTACCAAGAACAGGTGATGAATATTGCTCGTGTCCTTGCGGGCTATTCGCTGGGTCAAGCGGATATGCTTAGGCGAGCAATGGGAAAGAAGAAGGCCGATGTTATGCAAGAGAATCGGCAAGTTTTCATTAACAAATCGAAGGAGCGTGGTCACGATGAAGAGAAGGCCGCAGAGCTTTTTGATCTGATCGCTAAATTTGCGGAGTATGGTTTTAATAAATCGCATGCGGTGGCGTATGCGTATATTGCTTATCAAACCGCCTATCTTAAATGTTACTATCCAACTTGTTTTTTTGCCTCTCTGCTTAGTTCTGAACTGGATGATATTACTAAAATCACCACCTACATTAACGATGCGAAGGCCTTGGGGATTGAAACGCTCACTCCCGATGTGAATGAATCGATCTGGCCCTTTAACGTTGTTGATAAAAATATTCGCTATGGGTTGGGTGCAGTTAAAAATGTGGGAGAAGCCGCGGTTCAAGAGATCATTCGCGAGCGTGATTTAAACGGGCCTTATCGTAGTTTTGTTAATTTTTGTGAGAGAGTAAATTTACGGGTGGTCAATAAGCGAGTCATGGAGTCGCTTATCAAGGTAGGGGCCTTCGATAGTTTTGATAAACACAATCGGCGCACGCTATGGGAAAATTGTGAGATGGTGCTATCCCACGCTTCGAAGGTACAATCGGAAAAGAGCAAAGGGCAGCTCAATCTCTTTGATCTTCTAAACAGTATGGAGGATAGTGGCAGTGGTAATAGTGGTAATAGTGGTAATAGTGGACGAGAATCTTTGGTGGAGTTGAAAATTTTTGCGGAGTATCCTCAGCGAGAAAAATTGCAATACGAAATGGATCTTATCGGTGTTTATGTCTCTGGCCATCCTTTAGAGTATTATTCGCTACTCTATCAGCAATTGGGGATTGCACCCATTATGACAACTACAATGAACACTGCTGCCGATAATGCAAATCAAAATCCCAATATGCTACTTGCAGGGATGATAACTCATTTAAAGGTCTTTACTACAAAGAAAGGGGATCGGATGGCCTTCTCGACTCTTTCCGACTTAAGTGGAAAAATTGAAGGGGTGATCTTTTCTCGGACATTTCTAGAACATGAAGAGTTGCTAAAGCTCACCTTTGAGAAAGGATCTCCCATTATTGCCACAGGTGATATCTCCATTGGCAATGAAGGGCAAACAAAATTTTTCCCTAAGAAAATTTTGGATTTTGAGACACGCTTAAAGAAAATTGTTCAGGGAATGCGAATTCATGTTAATATGGATCAGTTCGGAACTGCATCAACAGCAGTGTTAAATGAGTTGAAAACTCTTTTACAGGAAAATAGGGGAGAGTGCTTGATCTATCTGGTATTTGAAAGGCGTGATGGTGTAGCGACACTCAATGTGCCTAAAGAGTTCGCAACAGAATTTTCAATGGAGCTTTTTGGAAAAATTTCCCGCCTCTTTAAAACAAGTAAAATTAAATTGCTGTTATCAGAGCAGATTGTTCCAGCAGATAAAGCATCAAATCGCAATGAATGGGGATGGAGGGAAAAGAGGAATGGAAATGGTTCAGCGAATTTTGTGTCGGATAGTTTTCGTAAGCAGTAGTTTACTTAGCTTATTGTACTTTGTGTGCATTCATGGTCATGGAGTGTTAGCGGCAGATCCTGTTGTCGGTGAAGGTAACTTTACGCCGATGGAGGGTGACTCGCAAGAATTTGTCCAACAGCAAATTGCCTCTGCTGCTTTTAAATCTGCTATTGATAATTACCTTAAGTTAAAGCAACTCGATGCTGCTCTTTTTTGGGGAAACTATCAAAAAAATTTCGAGACCTACCTTGCTCCTACACTGAAATCTCTTGAACAAGAGAAGAAGCATCCCAACTATCCAAAGATGTTACGTCTTCGAAGATTGCTGTCAGAAGAGAGCTTTTTTAAAAAGAATAAATTAGCTAGTGCCATTTCCTCCTATACGGTTAAAGAGGAGGGCCCAGGGAAATTAATGATTGAGGCCACCATCAATGAAAATTTGTTGGAATCAATTTATGATGAGGTTCTGGGTAAAAATAAAAATCGTCTACTCTCTAATATCTTTGTGAGCTTTATCTTCGACGATCCTGAAAATGAGTTTTTTCGCATAGGAATTAATAGTAGCGAGCTATCATCGCTTCTCGTGAAGGAGTGGAAAGAAGCGGTAAAGTCCGCTTCTCTTGATCAAGTAAAAAGAGTAGTGGGAAGTAGTGCTGAGGTCGATTTGATTCTTTCCCGCTATCTTTATAAAAATCTTCTAAGTACAGCGACAGTAACCGCTCCCAACACCTATTTGCAGCAAAATTTAGAGGGGGACTTCATTCAAGATTTGGAGAAGTCACTACAAGAGCAGGCACAAATCGACGGATCTGTGCTACAAACAGAGAGTGTTGAAAGTGTATTAAATTCATTATGGGCAAAAATCTATATTCGTGTCAAGCGAGTAGCAATGAACCCAGAAGCATCTCCAGTCGTTGTGGATTTTATTGAGCTCATCCCTAGTTTGGCCATTTACGATTTAAAGAGTCGGGATGCCATTTTTTCCAAAGAGGGGAGCGTGCTTAAAGTAAAACCAACTTTGTCAGAATGGTATCATTCACATGCGCGTGATAAACTTTTACAGTTGGCCATCTTTAAAAGGTTAAAGGGGTGGCCTTCCGATCTTTGGGGAGAGGTCTTCACGAAAGTAAAGTCTCGCAGTAATGCTAGTGGTGCCTTTTCTAAGCAGATGGTAGTGCAGCTTGTAGGAGGTGCAAACATCGTGGATCTCTTTTTCCTACAAAGCACGCTTGCAAGTAAAGGTGCGGAGCTTAAATTGCGATCGCTTATCAACTTCTATCAACAAGGGCAGATGGGATTAATGATAGAATGTCTGAAAGGAAGTGAAAAAGATCTTGAAACTCTTCTCGCGCAACTAGAAAATATAAGAGTAGGAAGTCATGCAAAGATTGCGATTGCCGATAGAGGAAATCCCTACTTGCTAACGCTTAAAAGTAATCGCTAAAAACTGAAAATAAAATAAAATAAGGTATTGCACATGGATGGTGATGCTAAGTTTTTTCCAAGACCTTTCTCTCCTCTTTTTTTGCTCTTGACCTTTACGCTTATGCTTTTGCTGAGCATGTTTGCTGTTGCTTGTTCAACAAAGGTCATTAAGCGCGACTCTCGCGGGGTAAAGCTGCCTGCTCCAATGAATGATCTCCCGGCAATGAGAAAAAAGCTCGCACTGCTTACCTTTTTTAATGAGGGGCAGTATGGTGGAGATGATTTGGGAATTATTGCCACAGAGGAGTTGCGGGCAGAGCTAGGTCGTTCACAAGAGTTTATTGTTGATACTGAAGATGCTAATGTCTTTGGCCCTTCTAAAGAGGTGTATTCGGGTGGCGGATGGAAGCTTACACTGCTCTCAAAGAAAGCGCGACTTAGTGGTATCAATCTGGTGGTCTTTGGGCGTGTGGTTTTTGCACGCATTCGAGAGAAGATGGATGAGGTGGGGTTTGTTCGAGAGACTAAGTCGTATGCAGAATCCAAAGTGGAGGTGAAGATCTTTGATGTTGCTTCCAATAAGGAGGTGTATAGCGAAGTGCTTGATGGTTACGCTAATGATACCTCCTATAAGTTTTACTTAGAGAAGGCCGAGGATAAAGAGGAGTACAAGCAAGAGTTACTTCGCTACGTTGTGAAGGTTGCTATTCGCAAAAGTATCCCCAAAGTGGTGGAGATTTCATCACGAATGAGTTGGACCGGGAGAGTGGCGAAGATCATTGGCAGCAAAATCTATGTCAATGCTGGAAGAAAATCGGGCCTACAGATTGGTGATGTTTTAAAGGTGGTGACGGAAGGGCACGAAGTGTTTGACCCGGAAAATGGAGGCATTATTGGAACCACCCAAGGTGAGGTTAAAGGGACCTTGGAGATAATAGACTACTTTGGTCCAGATGGTGCTGTCTCCCTCCTCCATTCCGGAGGCGCTGTATCTGAGGGAGATTTCGTTCAGCTGTATTGATAACTCTTTTCTTGCATATAAATTCCTTAAGTTTTTTTCACATTGATCGAAAAATGAGTCAACGCAAAAGACTGTTTGCCTGTTATTTGCTTACTAAGGATGGATGAAATTTAAAATTGTTTGGCATCACAATTTAATCCCATGGAGGGTAAAATTTTTAAAGGAAGGCCATGAAAGATTCGAGTGCTAATGTGCAAAAAGAGCAGAAAGAGCAGAAAGAGCAGAAAGAGCAGAAAACGAAGAGACAATTAATTCAGAAATGTCATCTCTGTGGGGCGATTATTGAAACGTATGTTGAGCTTTCTGAATGTCCGACATGCAAAAAACATTTTTTTCCACTCAACTACTGGGATAAAGCCACATGCGTCTCAACAAAAGAGATGTATATGAAACTTTTTTCCACTAGCGATGAGTTAAGCGAAGAGGATTTGATTAAAGGCATCCATGTATTATGGTAGAGTGTTGGACGATTTTGTGGTAGTTTGGCCCTTATATGGGCGAAAAACAGAATCATCATCACAATAACTCTGCAATCCAATCTTGGCATCCAGTGCTCTTGCGACTTTTTGACAAGAGATTTAAATCAAAAGAGGAGCTAGAGCAGTTCTTATCCTGGAATCTCTCCGATCTTCCAAAGTTAGATAATTTAAAAGATCTAGAAAAAGCCTCTCGTAGGGTCATTCAAGCGATGGAACAAGGTGAACGCATTGGCATCTATGGTGATTACGATGTGGATGGAACGACCGCTTGTGCTCTTTTATACCACTTTTTTACTTCCAAAGAGATTGGGCTTGTGTGCGAACTTTTTCAGCCTGATCGTTTTGGAGAGGGGTACGGACTACACTGCTCATCGATTGATAAGGCCATCGATAAGGGCGTGCACCTCTTGATTACTGTCGATTGTGGAATTACTAATCATGATGCTGCTAAATATGCACTGACGCGTGGACTCGACTTGATTATTACTGACCATCATACCGATGCAGAAGAGGCAAAGGGAAGTGTGGGTGCACTCCCTGCCGCAATTGCTGTAGTCAATCCTTGCCGGCGTGATGAAGATGGCAACTCCCCTCTTCGTGTGCTTGCAGGAGTGGGCGTGGCCTTTGTGTTATGCCTGCGAATCAAAAAAGATTTAGAGGAGCTGTATGGAAAAAAATTGCCCTCGATCTATCCTTTGCTTCCTTGGGTTGCTATTGGGCAGTTGTGCGATCTTGTGCGATTGACGCCGCTAAATCTTCGGCTGATTCGTCATGGGTTAAAGCAACTAAAAGATGGCAGCGTCTTTGTGGGATTGCGTCCCTTCTTTTCCGATAGCGAGGAGTTTGCTTGCGGCCCTTTGGTCTCTGGAGATAAGATTGTTTTTGATGTTGGGCCATTGCTCAATTCCCCAGGCCGCCTAAGCCACGCTAGCGAAGCACTGAAGATGTTGGTTACCCAAAGTGATGCTGAGGCCATGTATTGTTACCAACACCTGCTTGCCAGTAATAAAAAGCGCAAAGATTTGCAACAGCAGGTATTTGAAGAGGCGAGAAAGCAGGCCTTAAACGATCTGGAACGCGAGAAGAAGCTTGGCATTCATGTGGTGTATGCACCCCACTGGCACCAAGGGGTGTTGGGGATTGTTGCCAATAAACTTGTAGAAACTTTTGCTATTCCCGCGATTGTGCTGACTAACAGTGAAGAATCAGGGGTCATAAAAGGATCTGTGCGCAGTGCTGGCGGTTTAAATATTTACTCGATTTTAAAATCGATCTCTCACCACTTTACTAAGTTTGGCGGCCATCCAGCTGCGGCCGGGCTATCTATGCCTAAAGCAAATTTTCAAAAATTTTATGCTGATTTAAAAGATATCTTTTCCAAAATACCGCCAGAAGAGTTTACCAATACTCTAGACTATTACGATGTTGATGTGGATTTTAATGAGATCAATCTTGCTCTCCTTACACAGATGCAATATTTAGGTCCTTGGGGAATCGGCAATGAAAGGCCTATCTTTAAAATGGCCTCTGTTAAGCTTCAACACTTTTCACACTTGCGGGGTGGGCATGTTCGTTGGGAGTTTACTCGCTTAGGAGAGAAGAGATCCCCGTATACGAATAAGTTGCAAGGGATTAGTTTTAGCTATCTTGGAAAATGGAATACGACCTCTCCTGAAGAGCTTTTGGCCAAACAAAATGATGATCACGGTGTTATTGTTTATTTTACTCTCAAAAAAAATACCTGGAATCGCCAGGAGTTTGTGCAGCTTTTAGTTGATAGAATTGTTTTACCTCATTAGCATTAGCATCAGTAGTACGCAGTCTGGTATTTACCCTTAAACTCAATTGGAGCTTTGAAAGACTTGGGAAGAAAGAGAGTCAACTTTTGGGTTTTACTCTGAAAGAAAGCATCGAGTTTAAGAGAGAAGTAGGTATTGAATTCACTATTTTTTTGACTGGAAAAGATCGAGAACATCTCTTGCGGGATGACTCGAATATCACTGTCGTTTAAACTGTTGTGGGCAATAAAAGCATCAACTTCATCGGAAAATAAGCATAAGGAGATGAATACTGGATGGCCTACGCGGTTTTGATCACTTTGTAAAAAGGCCAGAAGGTCTGCTAGTATTGGCGCTGACTTTAGGGCCGGATCGATCCAGATGAGGTGGATCTGTGCGTAGGTTGGAGCACGAAAAGGAAGGTTTCCTGAAGCGATGTTATCTTTGGTATTGTAGAAAGTTACCTCTTCTTCTCGGATCGCATTCTTTTTAGCAAGTGAGAGCATGCTGGAAGCTTTTTGATTTTCAACGTAAAGTTTATTGAATAAAAATTGAAATTGAATGCCTGCGCTGTAACTGAGATTAAAGCTTTGACGTAGTTTTTGAAGATTAACATAGTGAGTTTGGCGGTTTTTTTTGCATACTCCAGAGGTGGAGTAGTTTGCCCAAGTAGGAAGGCGCGGAAGAAAATACTCATCGGTACCTGTTCCCATGTAGTAATCATTGACATTTTGTTGCATGAGATCTTGCGAATCAGAGCAGTGTCGACTGCTGCCCATGGGAGCACAAGCAATCATAAAGAAGGAGAGCAGAAGGAGGAATTGCAATAAAATAACATTTATCATTATTTATTTGGTTCTCACAATTTGTGCTTATTTGGCAATAGCAAAAATAGAGAAGATTGATTACGCTAAAACATATGAGATTACAATTGTTGATGTTTTTTTTTACTATGATGTTAATGATAACTGGATGTGGACAGATTGAGTACCGCTCAAGTGAGGCGATTCCTATTTCCTATGGTTTGAATAAAAATCATCAGCAACAATTTAAAGCGGAGGTGACTTCCGATTTCTATTTTTTTGGGGCCTTTCCTGAAAGGGAGTATGTTTTTATTGATCAATTGGCCAAATCGTCTGGGTTTGAAGAGATTTCCAGGCCCAATATTGCAGAGAAGGTTTCTTTTGAAAATATTCTTTTAACCATTTTTTCTTTTGGATTATATACGCCTAAAACAGTAGAGATTACCGCCTGGGCTAAGTAAGAAACTTCATAAACTCTTTATCGTACCAAATCTCAATAAAAAAATCACCCTTGTTCGATTGAAAGGGAATCACAATGGTTTCTCCACCTTTAAAGATTGTATATTTTTTACCTTGAAACAACAGCTCTTTATTGGGGATCATTTTATCTAAATGGACAATGGGAATGGAGCAGTCGAATTGAAAGTGCTCAGACATGGCATTTTTAACCTGTCCATTCACAATATTGGTAATTTCTGCAAGACCGTTAGCATTCTCCTCGTTAATTTCATTGTAGGTGGTTTTTACCATGCTGCTGATGATTTTGAGATAGGTTTCACGAGAGCAGGAGAGGGAGATGCCGTAAAAAAAATCTTTGGACTCCACTTGCAAGATACTGCCAATCTCTCCTTGGAAGTAGCAATTTGCTTGAGGCAAATTTTTTAGGATATAGATCTTTTGGCGCAGCAAGGGGGTGTCGGCCTGAATAAAGAGAGTTTTTATCGTGGCATTAGTAAAGGAGCGAAGAAAGTTAACCTTGTTTTTTTTTAAGGCATCGATGCGTTGGCGATTTTCTTCGTTATCGGCATTTAAATTATCGATAGTATGGAGACACTCGCGAATATTGTTTTTTTGCGTGAAAATTTTAAAATTAGTATGCGGACTATTTTGTTGTAGCTCAGGGGTGACATTGAGCAGATAGAGGGACTTGTTTTGGTCGCTTAACTGCGTGTTGAGAATGGCGAACATGCCCATCCAAGTGAGTGGAACGTAGTCGTTGATAAAAAAATTAACTACAAGATTAGTCGGATGTTGCAAAATAAATTTAGCATATTCGAGCAATGGCCCGGGAATGCTGTGGGGAAGTTCGCTAGAATTGAGGAATAAGATGTTGTGATTAATCCCATCAACAATTTTATAGAGGTGGTGAGCGTATTGCATCATAAGTAGGCCAACCTATTTTTTTATTGTTTTTAAGAAACCTAAAATTTTGGTTTGCTTGTGTTCTATTGCATGTTCAAAAGCAGATCTGCCAGTGAAATCTTTTAGAAAGGGGTTCATTCCCATCTTGATCAGGGCCTTCATCGCATTAACACAACCGTGGATGGCCGCAATCACCAGCAGATTTTTATCATCGTAGACAACGTTTATTTTCGCCCCTTTAGAAAAAAGTAGTTTCATCACCTCTGCTTGATCTGCAATAGTGGCAAGTGCCAGCGCAGTGAGCCCTTCCTTGTTCTTTGCCTCAACTCTTGCTCGATACTTTAAAAGGTGTCTGAGGATATTGAGGTGTCCTTTGACGGCCGCATACATAATTGCAGTAAAGCCACGATTGTCAGTGGCATTAACATCAGCTTTTAGGGGAAGCAGTTTTTGTACCAGCTCTTCATTTCCTTTGTAAGCAGCAAGCATAAGTAGGCTTTGTCCATTGGTATTGGTTGCATTGGGATTAAAATCGCTACTGGAACTGGAATCTTCAGAGAGAGAATCAAAGTGTGTGGAATCGAAGAAATTGCGTACGCCGCTGACAGCACCACCACCATCACCATCACCATCACCATCACCATTACCACCATCATTAGCATTTGAAGTTGTCTCGGAGGCAGCAGCGGTAGGAGTCGTGGAGGCCTTTTGAATAAGTGTGGCATTCACCGCCATCGCAGCTTTGGGATTTAATTCGAGTGGGAGAATTTTTAGCGTATTACGAGTTGCTTGATCAACCCTCTCTTCCAGTTTGTTCATAATCCCCACAAGATCTTTATTAAAGGGCACAAGCTCTTGTGCCAGATGAAAAACTGTTCGGCCGCGACGATCAGTAAGTGCTAAGTTATTTCCCTTTTCAGCAAATTGCTGAAGAAGAGCGATATGATTTTTTTCTACGGCATACATGGAGGCGCTCTTAAGTTCGTTATCTTGAGCATCCAGAAATGCTCCTCGGGCGACGAGCATCTTAGCAATCGACACAAATCTTTGTTGTGAATTTAATTTTTTTTGTTCTGCTCGCAAGAGAGATTCACAGTGAGTAATGAGTTCACTATTTTGAGACTCTTTGGCCTTTTGCAAATCATCTTTGAGGGCGCGCAATTTGCCTAAGTCGATAATCTCTAGCAAGCTAAGAGTGTAGAGCAGTGCTGTTCGCCCACCGCTATCTTTTATTTCAATATCAATAAATTGAGGAGGCATGTTGAGAAGCTTGCATATAATCTCACTTTGTTCAGTATGGATGGCATACATGAGCAGAGTATATCCACTGGCATCTTGAATGTTGGGATTTGCTTTATGGCGTATTAAGAGATCGATTGCTTCTTGGTGGCCGTGAAGAGCGGCAAGCATCAAGGGGGTCTGCTTATTCCCTAGTGCTTTGTGATTAGGATCGTGACCACAAGAGAGGAGAAGATCCATCATATTGATCTTTCCCATTTGTGCAGCAACATGCAGGGCGGACAGGCCATCGTCGTTGGCCTTCGTGATCTCTTGACCTTTGCGCAAGTACTTGCGGATCCACTCGATATCTTCATGCTCAATAGCTTCAGTAATGGTATTGATGATTATTGGTGCTGACACAATTAAATATCCCTTAATATAGTTTAGTTAAGAAATATTCTAACGCAGCTGGGAGAAAAATCAAATGTACCCTTTTAAAGTATATGCAAATATGCCGATCTCTTCATGCAATAATTGATAGAGAAGATCAGGATTGTGCCAATGCCAATGCCAATGGAAATTACCAGAGCGAGAGTCCCTGTCAAGAGCAATGGGTTCGGCGTAAACTGGAAAAGCGACTGGAGACATGCCTTGTTTTTGAAATACTTTCATTGCCCGCTTCATATGAATCGCAGTGGTTACAAGGTAGAAGTGGTCGATCTTTTCTTGCTGGAGTAGTGCTTTTACTTTCAAGGCCTCTTCGTAGGTGTTAAGAACATCATCAATAATGATGATGGAGTTATTTTTGTAGGAGATATTTAAATCTTGAAGGAGTTTTAAAAAGGCATCCCCTTCATTAAGAAATCCAGTATTAAGCCACTGGTTATTCCCGCGCGAAAGGATCAATTTT
Organism: Oligoflexia bacterium; assembly: GCA_015231955.1. GTDB lineage: Bacteria > Bdellovibrionota > Bacteriovoracia > Bacteriovoracales > Bacteriovoracaceae > JADGAN01. Next base: position 16,365 of record JADGAN010000055.1, read on the forward strand.
TGTACCGTTTGCTTTTGCAGGAGCCGAAGGCCATCAAGTTGTCTTTGAAACGATTTGTTCAAGAAAAAGCGATCATCTGCTCTCACATAAGTGAGCGCATCTCCTGATAAGATCACTGCTGCTGCCAGTGGAGGAGGATTGTTTATGGCCGGATAGGTGAGAGAATACGACTGATAGAGATAAGAGACTAGCGGTGAGGTGATAAGAAAAAAATAGAAAAGGTAGAGGAGTACAACATGCTTTACCTGTCTCTTTTTCAAGAGCATCAATAAAAGTATAACCAACGGCAACAGGTACATATAGGTGGTTGGTATAATCAGAATATTAAGCAGCTTAGAGATGGAGTAAAACATGTTGTATCGCTTTATTAAACTTTAAATTCTTTAAATTAAAGCTTGATGGAAACCTCTTTAGGAAGGCCAGCAAGACCTGCAACCACCGTTTTAATCTTCTCTGCTTTCATCTCCTCTTCTGCACGAATAAGTGGGTTGTAGTTTTGCAAGTTTCTTTCCCCATTAGGTGCCCCTGCTTTGAACCATAAGCGGCGAGAGAGTGATCCGTAGAGAAGTGGCATATAGGGTAGAAATTCGGAGCTACCTTCGGTCGAACGGTGAGAGAAGAAGGCACTAAATCCAGCTTTTTTGATGTTGGCAAGTGCTTGCTCCAAGGACTTAACTTTAACCTCTTGTAAGGCCGCAAGCACGCCATTTAAATCACCACGTGCTTCTAAAAACTCTGCAACCAGTTCCGGATCGGCAAGACCTAGCACCACCTCAGAGGCAAGGCGTGTTTCTGTAAAGGTTCCTGCTTGATTAAGTTTAATCAGCACAGAGTTTCCACAGCGCTCATCACGCTTAGGAGATGCCAGGAAAGGGATGATAAAACGCAGCTGAGTTACGGCGGCGTCGTCAATCACGATTTGCACGCGATCACCATACTTTCCTGTCATCATTTTGTGTGTGGTAGGATCGCTCTCACTTCCTGGATCTTCCATGGTTACAAAGTTGGGAGAGCTTTGTACAATGGACCAGTTAAAGTTGATAAGCTCTTCTCTCGATTTTTCACCTTGACCGGAAAAACGCATGTCGTAACGGCCCTCTTTTCGCAGCTCTTCAGTTTTTTGAATTTCAGAGAAAGCGTTATCTGTGCCAATGGCAAAGTCACTGGCCTTAAGTCCTAGCTGTTCAGCACACTCTTTAATACGATTTAATCCTTCAAAATTATCTTTTACAGGAAATACAAAGCCACGCTCTTTAGCAGTTCCAGTTGGCAGTCCATCGCGCACAAGATTTTTTTCAAATTGGCGGAAGAATTTTGTTCCTGTGGTAAAGACCTCTTTTACCGATTTTGAGTTCATGGAGAAAAAGAACATCTCTTGAATATCTTGCTTGGTTCCTGGAACGTGCTCACCACCACACACCATATTGAAAGCAATATTTGGCATATAAAAGGTTTTAAATTTATTCTTTGCTGGGGCCAGTAGTTCCCACACACGATACCCAGATGCTTTCAGCAGTGTTTGAAAAAAGACAGTAGAAGCTGCCAAGCAAGCGTTGCCTCCCCAATTCTTTTTGTTGGGGCCAGCAGCGGCAACCAATTTAAGATCAAACTCTGCGCACGCATCTAAAATATCTTGAGGTTTTTTGATCACCACTTTTTTGGGAAGTAGAGGCGCAATGTTTTTTTCAATCGATTTGATGGCCTTATCATTGTCAATATAGATCGCCTCTGCTTCACCGTCGGATGTTCCTTTAGCAATTCCGTTGCGCTCTAGTATGGTAAAACACTCTTTTCCTCTCTGTACATAAGCAGTCATCTCGCCTTCGAGAGTAAAGGAAGCGTAAGAGGAGAGTATTTCGCGACCTTTAACGGTGAATTTGGATACGATAGTTTCTTTTGCCATTAGTAGGGCCTCCGTTTATTTTCTTTAATATTTAGGGGATCAAAATTATACTTGATCATATATAAGTATAGGTATAGGTCAAAAAATGAATTTTGACCATTTGAAATTGATTTAAAAGAAGATAAAGCATGAGTGCGATCAGGAAGATTTTACCGTTATCTTTGCTCTTTTTGTTACCTCTAACATTTATAGTCCCGGCCATTCATTCAGCAACTGATATCCCTCCCTACCGTGAAAGTGGAAAGACCATTGGTGCAAAGGCCTTAGAGCTTAAGTGGTGGAGTAGTTACTTTGATACGATTGAGCACTATGGGTATGGTGGTGAGCGAATTGCTCTAAAAAAAGATAAGGCAGAGTCGTATCAAAAATTAGAGAGTGAAATTGTTGCGACCTACGGTGCAATCAATGCGCTGGATTTTCGTGGAGGAGTTCGTTATCGGCGAAACTCCTCTGAAATTGTTAACCCACGAAACAACTTCATCTCAGCACGTGCCTCTGGAGTAGAGTCGTGGATGGTGGGAGCAAAGTATATGCTTTACCAAAAGTATCATTGGAGCATGGCCGCGGACACTTTTTTTCGCATAGCAAGCTATCGATTGCAGAGCGCCTCCTCACATGAAGAAGGGCGATACGCCTCCTCCATTATTTTAGGAGATGGGGGAAATGAGTATGGTGTTGGTTTTCATTTGAGCAAATTACTAGTCGATTATTTAAGCTTTTCTAGCTCTTTTACTTATATCATTCCCGAAGAACTTTCCCGAGAGTTAGAGTATATGTGGGAGTTTGCCTATGCGTGGAAAAAAGTTGCACTTGTTCTTGGCACTAAAGGTGTGCACTCTTTTGAGAACGACGATTACAGTGATATACCTAATCAGAAGCCTGCACTAAATACTGGAGCAACCTATCTTTATAATAGTGTTAATCGTGCTTACATTGCTCCTTATGCAGTGATCGGGCTGCAACTACTACGAACACTTAAATTTGAGTTTCAATACACGAGGTATATGAATGGATACTCTACCGATGGTGGAAATGAGTACAGCTTTGCTCTTACTTGGAGGGGAGGAGGCAGAACAGCTCGCCAAGATGAAGAGTCGCGCTTTAAAGAGTATGATATTGAAGCATCTATTATCAAGATTTCTCCTAAAGAGGGATTTGTCGTTGTCGATAAGGGTATCTCCCATGATTTGGAAAAAGGGATGCGAGTTGATATCTACCAATTTGATTACAAGGGTGGAAATGTGTTGTTGGCAACGGGATTTATCTTTGAAAGCAAAACGGATACTGCTGTAGTAAAGATCACCAATTTTTATCGTAAAATTTCCTTAGAGATTGGGCAAATGGTAAGAGCAACCAGGAGAGTGGAATAAGTGGAATAAGTAGAATAGTGGTGGTGAATAGTTGAATATTTGGGAATGCAGCAATTTATTGGCCAAAAATTATGAATGTTTTTATAATTGTACTAATTGCGATAATTGTAACTTTAACAATAACAAGGAATAGTTTCATGCGAACTTCGATGGTAATAGCTCTCTTTTTGGTGATGATGTTTTCTCCTGCAATCTCATTTGCCAAGCGTTTTGCCAACGAGTACACAGAGTTTGAGCTACCCCCTGGTTGGGAGTGCGTGCTTGAAGGCTCTGAATGGGTTTGCCAAAGTGAAAATGAAGAGCGCAAAAAAGAGGCGATTATCATCTTGGTGGCCAAGATTCGAGGGGAGCAAGATACCATTGAGCAGTACCTGGAGTATTTGAAGCAGACCAAGAGCTACACCATTCCCGGAGGCAAGTCGCAAGTATCAGAACCGAAATACTCTAAGCAGCTAGTGATTAGTGATCATCCTTGGATTGATGCACTTCATTTGGCATCAGAGGTTCCTGGGTTTTACACTCGCTACCTTGCAACCACAAAAGAAGATTTAGGTGTAGCAGTAACGTTCTCTGTGGGCAAAGATTTTTACGATGCTTATCAAGCGGTATTTGATAAGGTCATTGCTTCGATGAGAGTGTTTAGACAAAAGCAGAGCAAGCTTCCTGGGTATGTTAAAAAATCGGATGAAAATCTTTTTGATTCAGCAGCTCTTCCCGATGCTAAAGATACTTTTGCTATCGAAGCTAAGAAAAAGAAAGAGTCCACGAGTGGCACAGGGGGCGATGATAGTATGATGCTGCTTTTAGGCCTTATCGGCATTGGCGCGCTTGCCTTTTTTATTATCAAAAGAAGAAAGAAACAGTAACAGTAGCAGTAGCAGGCCCTAAAGTGCTTCTGCAATCGAGCTTTTAACTACGGTTAGCGGCAATAACTGCTCTGAAACTAAATCGAGTGACTTTCCCTTCCAATTTTGGGCCCTACTATCAGCAATGATCACTTTAATTTCGGCAGATGCTATAAGTGGTAAAAGGATGCGCTCAAGCTTTAATCGCAACCTGCGAATGCGTTCATGCCAGAAGTATTCGTTAAATTCATTACCATAATTTTTTTGATAAAAGTCCCTGCGAGATTTTGTCTGCAGGTTATAAGCGATATCAGGAAATTTATCGATCAAAATGGTGATAGCTTCCTTGCTTCGTAATTGAGGAAAGAAAACCTCATCCTCATATTGGTTATCGTGAGCAAAAAAAATCGTGGTATTGCTATTGCTGGTTCGTGAGAGACCTTGGATGGCCAGAGGAAGTGTTGAGGCGGCGGTTAAGGCCTCTTCTCTTGCTGTATCAAAACGAAAACGTGAAGAGAAGAGGAAAAGGGTATTGCGGGAGATGCCTAAGCGCAAGCAGGTGCTAAGTTTTCTTAAAAGAGCGGCGGTAAACTCTTTATTACCACTATCAGGAATATCGTGGCAGATGTGCAGTGTGGTTTTATTGGCAATTTCTGCAAACTTGGGAGAGATCACACTTTGAGGTCGTGATATTTTTTTATTTTGAGGAATATAACGAAAACCACTAACCCAGTCTAATGACGTTTGGTAGAGGGGAATGAGCGATGAGATCAAGATTCCACTGCTAGCATGCTCAAAAAGTTGTTTGAAGTTGTGCTGGCCAAGATCAATCGCTACGCTTTCAATGATAAAACCACGTTCACTATGAAACTTATAAGTACAAAGAGTTTCTGTAGACTTCCCCGTTTGTGCTATTTTAATTTCTGTAATTAAACTTAAGTAATCGTCTACAACAAAAGGAAGAGATAATACTGTATTGTTTGCGGCCTTTTCTTTAAGTGCAGACAATTGGTAAGAGAGTGCATCAATCAGGGTAATCAGAGTCATTGCGGAGAGGGATGCTTCTTTATGAGCAGCAGCGACGCTCAGTTCATTCCAATACTGAGGATCAAATTTAGGCATCATCATAAAGAGGTCTTTAAAGGTTTCATCAAGTGCGGTTAAAGTGTGTTCGCACTCTGCAAGCAGATCGTGCTCTTGAGGAAGTAATAGTGCCGCCACTTGGAACAAGGTTTTTAAATCTTTGCGATCCAATAAGATTTTGCTTTCATTGCTAGAGGTCTCTTCGAGAGTGTGGCCCTCGTCGATGATGAGAGCGTGCGCTTTGGAGAGTGGCCAGTGGTAAAGTGTTTGATGATCGGAAATTAACAGGCGGGCCTTGGAGCACTCCTCCAGTGCTTGCTTATAAGAGCAGCTACCATTTTCACTCTGTGGACAGAGGTGATGGCGACAACGAACCAGCGCCTCTAGCATCTCCAATTCTGGATAGCGATAGCGAATATTGAGGGACTTTCCTTGAAAAATAAAGGCGAAAGCATCTTTTAAATTGGAGTGGTCAGTGGCCAGTGCTTTTGCCAATGCATCCTTAAGAGAGGGGCAAAAGTGCTGTTTAGAGTTAGGAACAGTGGCCGATTTTACTGTTTGCAAATGATCAGGAAAGTGATGCAAAAGTGATGCAACGTCACTCGCAAGCTCTCTTTTATGGGCATGACTACTTAACACAATTTGTTCATTCTCATTATTGAGTGCATAGAGAATAGCGGGGACTAAGTAAGCGTGCTTTCTCCAAGAGAAAAATCCAGGAGAGGTTTCTGTATCAATGATAGCAAAAAGGCTATTCTTTAAGGCCTGGCCTATCTTTAAGGCCATACTTTCAAGCTCGCCCGAAGATGGGAACAGGTCATCTTGAAGTATTGTTTTTACATTGTTGCCCGAGAACTCACTGGAAAAGTTTTTAACGGCAATGGGCGTGCTTAAACTTTGCAACTCAGGAGGAAATTCAAAAGCGATCTCCATTGCAAGCTCCTGCACTTGTTCACTGGAGAGTGCAAGGAAGCGGTAAATCCATTCGCGTGTGGAATAGATACTGGAAATAAGTGAAAGTAGATCCTCCCTCCGTGATGTTTGCTGGTTAAGCTTTTGCAGGCCTACCAGCATTACTTTTAAAAGATCGAGAGAGTCTTCAAGCCCTCGGTGTTGCTCACAACCGTGAATGTGAAGATCGGTAATTAACGACTCTAAACTTAGCGAGTGGCGATCAGGAAAGAGCAACGCTGCTAGTGGAATGGTATCTACAAAAGTTGGGCGTGTGGTAGTAGAGAGCAAATTTTTAGCAAAGGACTCTTCAAAGCTTGCATTGTGAGCAAGAATAATGGGGGTCTTGGCAAAAAGCTCGAGAAGTTCACTGGAAACCTCTGGCAGCGTGGGCGCAGAAGCGAGTGCCAGATCACTAATCCCTGTGAGTGCTTTGATAAAATTGGAGAGTGGGAGTTGCGTTTGTGCAGGTGTGACAGAGGCATCCCCCTGTCCTAATCCCATAGCGTGGTTGCTCATAGGGCGTACTAGTGTAGAGTAGCGCTTGACCACCCTGGTGCCTTCAAATTGAATAAATCCAACATCGATGATTTGATCGAAGCTTGGATCAGATCCTGTTGTTTCAAAGTCGAGTATTCCCCAGGTTCCTAGGTAGGCATAGGATGGCATTGTCATGATTTAAGCTCTCTTGCTCTCTTTAATTGGAATAGAAGATCATGCGATTTTATAGCGGTGAAACTTGTTTTCGTCTAGAGGAAATCACTTTTAGAGGTGAAAAGGAATAGCGCGTTTTAGCAGAGATCCCCCGTTACTGCAAATGAAAAAAATGTTATTTGCAGTAATGAATGCAATTGAGAAAAGATTGCGCAAATTAAAGAAAAAAACGTTATTCTTACAAGCACAGGCTTTGCCGGAAGAGCGACTATTTTGCAGCTATGATTGATTTTTCGGAGTGCCTAAAGGATGGTGGGACTAGAAAGACTTGAACTTTCGACCACCCGGTTATGAGCCGGGAGCTCTAACCAACTGAGCTATAGTCCCACATAATCGATTTACGATAACCGATTTTCCCCCGCTTGAAAAGGGCGCAAGAAAAAAAAATAGCTTCTTGCAGATGTGAGTTAATTCTACTAGATGTAAACTTACTATGACGACACATCAAAAATTTATCCTGTTCTATGCGCCAACTGCTTTTTTAGCATTGGGAACCTTCACCTCTATCTCGATTTGCAGTGTTCACCACATTGCACTTTTTGTAGCAGCGATCGCTCTGGCCTATTGCTGGAAAGATTCTCTTACACCAGCACCATTTTTTTCCCTAAGCACGCTCACCCTGGTGGGTATTTTACTGACAGGGATCCTCTCGGTAGGGTTGAACTGGGGAGAGATTTTGCATCCTTGGCGCCACCTTTTTGCTCTAAAATATTTTTTCTTTGGACTCCTGTCGGTTTTTATCTACGCGGCAGCAGTCGGCCACGAGATCAGCAAGATTAAATGGAAGGGCATGATTGCTCTCTTTATTATTGCCACCACCATAGCAACCCTTAGCGGCCTGCTTGCACTCTATAGTGGCCACCACTTTCTTCGCATGAAGGCCGCTTGTCACCCTTCGCGCGCGTGCGGCATGTACGGCATGTATATGACCTATGGGTATGGAATTCAATTTTTTATGATTCTGCTTACCGGATTTATTTTAGAGAGAAAAAAGTTTCTATCGCTTAAAGAGAGTTGGATCACTAACGGGTATATTTTAACAGGAGTATGGCTCATCAATCTGGCAGGGCTTTTGCTTTCAGGAGCGCGTGGGGCCATCTTTGGTTTTTGCTTTTCTTTGCCCTTTTTCTTTATTAGAAGGGGTGAGCGACGCTATATTGTGATGGTGCTGCTTCCAGTGCTCTTACTGATGGCCGCTGCCTTTACCTTTAGTCCTAAAGTAAAAGAGATGTTCTTATCGTTTGAACGCCTAAAATCCAACTCTATTCGTATCTCTCAAGCAGTGGCCGCCATCGAGGCGTTTAAATCCTCTCCACTCCTTGGTATTGGATACAAAAATTTTGAACCAAACTCTGCTAAGATTAAGATTGAAAAAGGCATTGAGTTCCCAGAATTTGCAGGTCACGCTCATAACAATTTCTTAGAACATCTTGCAGGTACAGGTGCCTTGGGATTTCTCATGCTCTTTCTCTTTCACCTCTTTTGGGCCATTGAGTGCTACCGAGCTCGTAACTCCTCTGTAGGGCGTATGGTGTTTCCCTTTGTCGTGGCGCTGGCAATTTCTGGACTATTTCAATATACCATGGGTGATGGTGAAAATATGTTTTTGATTATGGCGGTCTATGCCTGGTCGCAGGTCTTTATGATGGTCAACGCAAATGGAGGATGGAAAAAAAATGCAGCTTGAATTTTGTAAATATGAGGCCACCGGCAACGATTTTGTAATGATCGATCATCGCGATCAGAAACTCTCTTCGCTGCTGACTAAAGAGTGGATTGCTCGTATCTCAGATCGCCGTCTAGGTGTTGGTGGTGATGGCGTAATTTTAATTGAAAAGAGTGATCAATACGATTTCTCCATGCTCTATTTCAACGCTGATGGACTCGCGGCCTCAATGTGTGGTAATGGCGCTCGTGCTGCCACCCACTTTGTTCATCACCACCTAAACATCAAGCAAACACACTACACCTTTAAAACTGCTAAAGGTGTATATAGTTCACAAATGTTGTCAGAAGATGAAGTTAAGTTAAAGATGAGCGAGGTGTACGATTTTGAGCGCTACAAAGTGGATGAGCGCTCCCACTATCTCTACACCGGAGTTCCCCATTTAGTGGTAGAGATGGCCCATGAAGAGAGTCTCGATTTTGCAATCGAAAAAGTTGCTCCCTACTACCGTTATCATGCGGCCTTTGGAAGCGAAGGAACCAACGTCAACTATGTTAAAATAGTTTCACCACAAAAGCTCTTTGTACGCACCTACGAGCGAGGTGTGGAAGCGGAAACACTCTCTTGCGGCACTGGTGTCCTTGCAAGCGCACTAGTGATGGCCAAAAAATATCTCTGGTCCGATTTTGTTGATGTTGAAACTAAAGGCGGAAGTTTGCGTGTCGATTTTGATTTTGCAACAGAAGCTTACTTTTTAAGTGGCAAAGCACGACAAGTATTTTCAGGAATTGCAAAGATTTGAAGCGCATTATGAAGATTAAAATCACAACACAAGATAAATATATGTAATCGTCAAGCCAGGGTAGGAGCGCCATCCGGCGTTTGGGACTCGGCATATAAGTGCAGCAAGTCCCAAAAAGCGGCCGCCACAAATGCCTCTGTGCGTTGATTTTGCATTTGCAAACGGAAAAAGATGCCACACTTTTCTTAAGGGTGGATCAACCGATTCAAAAAACAACATTTTATAGATACGCAAACAAGGGCCCGGGAAGCTGTTTTTTTACTCTCTCATAGGGAAGAGTGGCCGATTCAATCACCTCACGCAAATAGTGTATTGAATTTCCTACACCAATTTTACTAGTAATGGCCGGAGGGATTCCCCATGGGTATTTCTCTGCTTGAGTTACAGAGTTCATGGTATTTTCAAATGGAGATTTAAACGTATCTATTCAGCATAAATTAAAAAAAAATGAAGCAAGGCCTTGAAATATTTCTGGGCCTCTTGTTTTTTTATTAGATACTGCTGTCTATGACAGTAGGAAGTATCAATATTGAAGAGACAATCAAGAGTGTACAAGATCAACTGAAGAGAGATCGAACAGTTTCTCCCGCAGTGGCCACATCCATTAATC
>JADGAN010000056.1 GCA_015231955.1 Oligoflexia bacterium
AATGTACTAATCTTACTCATGGATTCGTCCTTTTTTAATGTGAATAATAAATTAGTTTTTTTACTATTCTGGCACTTAGATGCCGTATTTAAAAGAGGCGAGTCCATTCCATTAGCTCACACCCTTCGGCCATCTACCCTCTACCGGATGCTGAAAGTTGCTTAGCTAACAGCATTTGGTTGAGAGGTGAAGGTTGAGGGGTGTGCAGTTACAAAAAACTTATCTTTTATACTAACTATAGCGAGAATCTTATCATTTGGTATCTCGGAGATGACTTTTAGCAATTGACTTTGGATTGTTGTCTCCTGCAGACTTGGAGGTGATGATGGATCAAGGACTGCGCCTACATTTGTCATCTTAAAAATCAAACAGCACAGGGGAAAAGATAGAATATTTTTTTCATAGGTTTCCTTTTTGTAAGATAAACTCTATTTTTGTTCAGGCGTTGTCACTGGTGAGTTCGCTTTTGAGTTTGCTGGTGTCGAGATCAACTGACTTAACTCTTTTTCTGAATAGTTCAACTCTTGGTGAAAAGCGTGGGGAAAAACAATGGATTTGCCGGTTAATTTTTCATAAATTGCTTGCCCAATAATTCTGGCGGTTCTTCCATTGCCATCATCAAAAGGATGCATAATCAAGAGTTCTTGAACTGCAAACGTTGCAATTTTTTCAGGCGACTCCTCTTTTTCACTCATCATACGATTGAGTTTTTCTACATAATTTTGGAGGCTGGTTTTCATTATCTCCTGCCTTGGAAAAGTGATAGAATAATAGACCGTTGTAGGTTTATCATCAGGGACAAAGTAGTAAGGGTTATTTTTTAAACTTGCCTTAGGGATCTCTCGATATGTATTGTATTTGCTAATAGTATAACCCATCTTTTGATAGCGCAAAATGACTTCGTCACTTAGAGGTGAATTGATAACAATGCTTTTATTATCCTGGTTCCAGGAAAATTTTTTTATTTTGCCTTTGATTTTATGTTGTTTACTCTTCGTGGTTACTCTTTCATAGATAAAATGCTCAGATTTTGTTCGAATCTTAATAATATCCTCCACCGTAAGTGCTGCCTTTTGTAGTGCACTTTTGGCCACTTTATACGCCTCGATTAAATTGATGTCCTTAACTAGTCGGACTTTTTTTTGATCAGCGGTGATATAAAATCCAAACAGACCATTTTTAACTGGATCGTGATGAAAATTTCGAAGCAGAGCAACCACTTGTTCTAAAGGTAATTCATTAAAATTCGCAATCTCTTGTTCATAATGATAGGGCAGTATTGGCGCACTTGATAGGGGAAAAATGACAATCTTTTCGGGATCTAATTGAGATTGTTCACTAAGTGCAATGGGGACTAATGTTTTCATTTTATCACTAAGGGTAAAGAGTTGTTCAAAGGCCAGCTCTTTGGCAGGATGCAGGCATCCCTCAATAGTTTCATTGAGATCATTAGCGCAAACAAGAGTGGTTGCCAGAAAAATTGGTAAAGCAACCACAAAAGAGAGAACGGTTGAGTACAAAAATCTGTAAAGACTAAAATTTTTTTTCATACAATAAATCCTATTTCTAGTGCTATTCCTGATGATTTAAGACTAACAGAGCGCACTCTTTTATCGGTAATTTTTTTTCACAATAAATGTTTTTATTTTTAAAGATGCAGCTTAAGCGCACGAATTGCCTTAGAATACCTGTTACCAAAACGAAAATTATTGAGTAATTTTTTTAATCCAAAATTTTAGAGGAGTTAAAAGTCCCATCGCTATTCATAATCACTAAAAGCGCTTTGGGTTGGTTTTTGCTGACCATTTTTACATGGGCCTTGATACTACCATCAGGATTGCTTGCTTGAGAAATTTCTAGTGACAAAAAGGCGTTGTAAAAAGGGAGGATCTCTGGATTGCCTTTTGCTCCCTCCTCTAGCACGAAGTGAAGAGCATTCTCCGATAAGGTGACTGGATCTGTCTCCGGCCAAGTAGGGGCGCCTTGAGCATCTCCTGCACTTGCCGCTTCATGAAGCATGGCCTTGCCATTCTCATCCAGAAAAACGGATAAAACATTGTGTGAACCATTTGCGTTGGCATACTCTTTGACCAGCGATTTATAGGAAGGATCTTCTGGGGTTTGTGGTTCTAAAACAAAAAGCTCGAGGGATCGAAATTTCGTGAGGAAGCTTTCATTGATCTTTTTTAAAAAAACGAGTCGTTCCAGACGATGCAAAGTTAACTCTGCGCCTTTAGCATTGACCACTTTTTCAGCGTATGCATTGTTGAGAAAAAGCAGGGTGATGAGCATAAAAGAAGTTACTCTTATTTTCATGGTATCTTTCCTTATTTTAAAAAGGGCACCTTACTGCAATAAAGGGGTTAGGTGCCTGGGCCATACGGGTAAATCTTATTCCTTCCGATTTAATTTTTTCTGCAGCGACCCTTTCGGAAGTAAGAATGTCAGAGACAATGTCATGAAGCATATGATTGTTGTCAAAGGAGGCAGCAATACCAGGAAACTGTTTGCTAAATTTGGGGGCCACTTTAAACGTCTCCGGCATCATATCGAAGTCAGCGGAGTCTGGAAGATCAGAGAGGAGCTGCCAAAACGCTGCTACGGTTTGCTCCACGAGCAGATCTCGCTTCTTTCCATCTTTTTCCATCAGATCCTCGTAGAGTTTAATTTGAAACCAGTGATAGCTCCAAATCAGGAGATTAAAACTGGGAAAGGTTCTGCGGAAACTTTTAGAGAAGTAGTGGCCATCCATGAACAACATCGTTTTGCACACATCAGATAAGCGCAGCGCCTGGTTGCCATTGTACTGATCATTTATCCTCTGAATTTGAGTGACCATTTCAGAGTCCCTATCGATGGGTTTACTCATAACATCTAAAACAAATTGATGGAGCATATGTGACCAGTCAAAGACATTAACTGTTAGAGGAAAATTAAACACATACTCAGGAGCAATATCCTCTTCGTCGACTTTTACTTGAGGAGGGTTTTTTAAAATTTTTAAGATGTTTGCAAGCAACTCTTTTTCAAATTTTTCTGGATCGTTAATTTTTCCTCTATGCGCTAGTAGCTTTTCGTAAACCAAGGCGTGGCCATAGTCAAAGGCAAAGAGCAAGCGTTGCGCCTCTGGGTATTGGTTTCCAAAAGTATAAGCACCCTCTGGTAGTGGATACCAGACAACAGCAGCAAAGGTTTTGCCTAGAGTGCTTAGAAAGAGAAGAGATAAAGTTACGATAATAACAAATGTTTTCACTATTTTCTCCTCTAAAGTTTTCTACTCCTCTTTTTTGAAGACAGCAAACTCGTTCCATCGGTATCGAATCTTGGCCTCTACAGGGAGCATGATCGTCGGATCTCTCACTTCAAAATAGAGATAGGTGTCCCAATTTTCTTTTCTTACGGTGTTGATTGGCCAGGCAGGGTTGATGGGACCAGTGCAGGAAAAGTCGTTGGCCACTAAGTAAAATTTGAAAATGAAATCGGGAATGAGAGGGGAGGTTTTGCCACTAAAGCGATTATCCTGTCCATAGATAAAGATACAAGTGAGCGGCAATTCCATGCTTCCAACTTTTAACAAGGATCCATCTTGATAGAGGATGCGATCAATGAAAATGCGATAGAAGTGATCTGATGTAGGGTGGAGGTAAAAGTCACTAATACTTGGTTGTTCCAATAATGGCCTTCCTTGTATGCCCTGATAGCTGACGATAAAACCACCCTCAATGGGGATATCAGCAAAGAATGTGGCCTGATCTCTCACCTTCTTGATCAATTCTCGATAATAGAGGGGATTGCTGGGTGGGACAGGGCCATCTATTGCAAACGCGGATACATGGCACAGAAAAAGAGATAGCGATAAAAATAGAAATAACAAAACAGAGATAGGTGAAATAGTCATACAATACATCTCCCCTACTAATGTTAAGAATTCAGCAGCACCCAACTCCGTTCTATATGCTCCCTAATTTTACTTGTCAATTTATTTTTGTTTGAATTCACTTTTTGCAAGAGTATAAAACAAACGGCATCTTTTTTGAATAGGAGAAGTATTATGTTTAGATTTAGAAAAAAGATTTCTATTTTCTTTCTTGGACTGACATTGAGTGGGGCGGTTCATGCCATTACGACAACGGAGCTTGATCGTGTGGAGGGTCGGTATCAAGGCATTCAACTTACAGCAGAGAGAGAAATGCCAGTTGTTGCTAACGTTTCTAAAGAGTACGATACAATATCTTTTGAACTAGTTGAAGCCACGGCTTCTGCCAAAATTGACACTCTCTCTATTACATTAATCAAAACCAGAGTCAGAATTGGCATTTTTCGCTATATTGATGCCTATAAAAGCATGCAAATTTCAGGGAGGTTGTTCTTTAACAGCAATGATACTTATGAATTGGCCATCGATGAAAATTGTGGAGAAGGCGATGGAAATTTGGGGCATATTAAACTTTGCTTCGATGCTGATAAAATTGAACTCTCTATCGTGTCTGCTGATGGGAGCAAGAATTTGCAAATGCGGCTCATAAAAAGTGGAGAACTACCGGCCGCTAAGATTTATTCCTTAGATATGTTAATGGGAAGAGCAAAGTATTCCAATTATGCTGTCGCTCAGGAAGCCGAACGAGTTTTTCAGGCGAGGAAAGGCATTTTTCTTGCTATTGGCAACCTTTTGCCCAAATTTAATATGAGCAATTTGCTTAGTCTTGCTGTTGAGGGGCCGATGGGATTACTCTCTTCGAGTGGCAATTTTCTGCCTTTTTTCTTTCCTTCTAACTGGTACAGTTGGAAAGAGTCCAAGCGACTTTATCAAGCAGAGCTGAAATCTTTTGCGGCATTAAGAGGGAATGAGATGAATAATGTGGAAAGTCTCTTCTATTTGATCCAAAGAGATGTGCATATCTTGAAAATGTTAGCTCAGTATTTAACCTGGATGGAAAAACTTTATGTGGGCATTGAAGAGGAGGAGCGGAATTTAATTCTTCCTACAGGATCAAGTAAGTTTTTTGAGGAAAAGGTACTCTTTATCCGTCAAGATTATCTCACCTTGTCCTCCCTTATAGAAAATGAGATTTTCTTTTTAGCACAAAGTGTAGGTCTTCCTCCAATAAGTGGGATCCGCGGCATTGATGGGATGAAATATGGTAGTATTCCCGATCTTGTAAACATTAAAAAACTTGATCCGACAGAGTATTTCCGAGTGGCCCAAGAGAAATCGCTAGAGATTAGCTCTTTAAAACAGCTACAAATTGCTGCCATCTATGGGACTAGAAAAAATGTTTTTAGTTTTCTTGATCCAAGTTCAGAAGCTACCTTTGGTTTTGGAACTGTACCCATGATCTCGATAGGGAGATCTCATGTAAAGGAGATTGAAAAAAAGATTAACGAAACCATGGGGCTGATTGAATTAAGATCAGCAGAACTTGCACTCCAGCAAAACAAGGTTATAGATTTTTATCTACTCTTAGAACAAACAATAAAAAGTAAGCGCACAAGCTTTGAGCAAATCCTTCAACGCCATCTAATGGGAGATCCCTCTCTTAATGAATGGGAGTATCTTGAGAAAATTTCAGAGCTAAGCTTAGGAATGATTGAGGCAGAGGCACAGAAGATCACTAGTGCACATTCTTATTTGGTTACCAAAGGAAAGTTGGAGAGACTTTTGCTCAAGGGGTATTATCAAGGTTTGGAGGAGATGCTTCCCAAACACTAACTGTTTTTTTAAAAAGGAGCGAGTATGAAATTACAAGTAACTACTTTTATAACTATTGCTATTGCTAGTGCTATCATGACGGGATCGTTAATGACAGTCTCCGCTCATGATTGCACTGTTCCCCCTTGTTATGAAATAGAGACCGATGTTGCAAGCACCATTGATGCCGGAAGCATTGAGTATAAATTTCAAATTATTGATGAAGTTGCCAACGCTTTTATTACTGATCAAGAGTTGGATCTTTTTCATGAAAAACTACTACACTTTATTATTTTTGACCCGGCATTAATGGAATACCAGCATGTGCATCCTGAATTTAAGGATGGCAATTGGGTGGTAGCTTTAAATTTATTGGTGAATGGAAGATATTGGATCTACGTGCAAGGAAAGAGCAAGGAACTGCAAAAGGAGTTTACCATTAATACACGCTTAGCTATTACAAATGGAAGCCAGGCAAATGCAGTCGTGTTATTGGGAGAGCAGAGAATTGGTGCTAGTGGAGACTCTGTCGTGACCATCACAAACGATAAGTTGCGGGCCAATCAAATGGCCATGCCACTGATTAGCTTTTCAAGAAGTGATGGCACGACTCCCGTGCTCACTCCCTACTTAGGAGCTCTTGCTCACGTGGTGATTGCTGGGGACAGCGGAAAAAGTTTTCTGCATGTTCATCCCATGGACTCCAATCTACCTAATCAATTCATGCTTCATACAACCTTTCCACACGAAGGGAGTTATCGCGTATGGGTCGAATTTATCGATGGTGGAATACTAAAGCGTGTCCCTTTGTCAGTTACGGTGGGGCCATAACTGCTATTTGATCGATGCTTTGTAAATTTTTTCTAGAGGTTTCCAATTAGCATCAGCAGAGAATTTGCTTACACCTTTCATCCAGATAAAATCGGGGTGCTCTTTTTTCGAATTACCAAGCCAGCGACCACCGATGATGTTGCCACTAGCATCTAACTCTAAAACGTAGTTGTAGTTAGAAAAGGCAATCGACTCCTTCTCTTTTTCTGTTCCACTATAAGCTTGATCGCTAGCACCGACCTCGGCCACCCAGTCAACTCTCATCTCTACCGTTACCTCTTTGACAGTAGCAGGAGCGCGGTTATTATAGCTAGGTTTGTTGTTTTCACTTTTAATGGTGTACTCGTAACCAAAGACTGGTTGGTTCCACACTTGTCGATCGCTAGTACGATCGGAGACAAAACCTTGTCCCGATTTGATAAGATTGGTGAGAATGAGGTGAAACGCTCCGGGATTAATGTCGTTAAAGGCACTTTTATCGACAATAGTGGGATAGACATCTTCACTGCGAGCGCCAGCGCTACACTCGCTGCCGCTACAAACTTCACCTTGAAAATAGGTGAGTAGTCCCTTGATATCGGAGGAGCCAAAGGGGATTTTAAGGCCATCGCTGTTGGTGAGAGTTACACACTTTGGTTCTTCAAAATTGACTGCAGCGGGGGCCCAACCGTGGCAAAGTCCTTCCCACTCCGATCCCTCTGGCGTACGGCGAATCTCGTCTGTTCTTTGCAGTTCGCTCTTCGTGAGAGGATAGTTATAGCGGCCACAATAGATATCGTATTTTTCTGCAGGGGAGAGTAGGGCGATTTTTTCTTCGGAGAAGGAGAGTAGGCGTTCACGAGGAACAGTTTGGGTTGCTACCGTATCGATCTTATAACGGTGAGCAAGCCCGCCCTTAAAGCTAGGCCAATAACTGTCGCTCCAAGGGAGTTTTTGAATCTTGGCCTTCGTAGGAAGCTTACTTAGTTTATAATCGAGCTTTAGGGGATTTTTTTCAAAGCTGCCGGAAGCTGCCATGAGTTCTGGATTGTTGCTTTGGTTCCATCCCTCTGCAAAAAGTGATTCAGGTAGTGTCAGCGCTGTCAATAGAAGTAGCAGCAATGGATATCTCATCGTAGGCATCATTTTTCATCTCCTTATTACATTACGGAAATTTTAATTGGAGATTATAAAAGCAAAAGCTAGCGCTTTTAAAAAAAAGTAGAAGAATCGAAAAAAAATCGATAGTTAATTTTTTTTATGTTAGCGACTAAAGTGAACTATGGTTGTCATTTGCTATCAATTTGTGAGAGTGCAGCTGAAAGTGCAGGGCAATTTTTTCGGCGGTGAGAGGGAGTGATTTAATGCGAATGCCGAGAGCATCTTCGATGGCGTTTGCTAACATGGGGGCAATGGGGATCATGGTGTGCTCGCCAATGCCACGGGCACCAAAGGGCCCATCATGGCCTGGTACTTCTAGCATCACTGGAACAATCTCCTGCGGAATATCTAGCGTGGTGGGGATTTTATAGTCGGTGAAGGAGGGGTTTAGGAGGCGTCCCTTATCATCAAAGCGCATGTCTTCGTAGAGAGCGGTAGCAAGACCTTGTAGCACTCCTCCCGTGATCTGCCCTTTGACGAGATCGGGGTTGAGTACACGTCCAGCATCGACCGCCATCACCACCTTGGGAATGGTGACTTTGCCAGTGTCGGTGTCTACTTCAATCACGATGCCGGCAGCGCCTACGGTGTAGTGGACGTTGGGTTTTCCTCCTTGGCCGGTTTCCGGATTACTTTTGGCAGAGGTGTATTCGGGCATAAAACTTCCGCGTCCTAAGATGGGGCCACCACGAAAGGTTCCATCCTCCATGGGGATGCCACTAATCACAAAATCTTTATAGAGGAGGTGGAACGTTTCATCACTGTGAGAGCGTACACCCTCTGCTTTGAGATAGAGATCTTTTCTCTCTTTGCCTAAAGCGCGTTCGATTAAGCAGAAGATCTGTTCACGCATATCTTCTGCCGCCTTTAAAACTGCGCTGCCAGTTCCCCAAGTGATGTGAGAGGCAACGGTTTGCCACTCGTAAGGGTTACGGTCGGTATCTGGTGTCTCTACGCGGATTTTTTCAATAGGGATAGAGAGAATTTCGGCAGCAATTTGGGCCATCACCGTTAAGAAACCTTGGCCGATCTCCATCGCCGAAACCAAGATGTTGATACTGCCATCCTCATTAAATTTGATAAAGGCCGAGGAGGAGGCGTTGGGTGGCATGGCCGGTGCTTTCCAAAAGAGTGAAATCCCTTTGCCTGTGCGAATATTTTTAGCGTGTGCTTTTGTCGTTGTCTTTTCCTCTTCTCCCCACTTAATTTCGCTTGCTACACGTTCGATCGCCTCTTGTAGTCCGTTGGGATTCATCTTGCCTCCATAAGCAAGACGATCGCCCTCGATGATACAATTTTTGCGGCGAAATTCGATTTGGTCGATCTTTAATTTTTTGGCAATCTCTGCAAAGTGTGACTCTAGTCCAAAGAGAAATTCGGAGTAACCAAAACCACGGTAAGGCCCCCCTGGTGGGAGGTTGGTGTAAACACAATAAGAGTCGATCTTAAGGTTGGGAATGCGATAGGGGCCGCTCGCCGAAAGTCCAGCAGCATTGACGACGTTAGCACCATACTCGACATAGGCGCCAGCATCCCAATAGAGATTTTGCTCTAAAGCAATGATGGTGCCATCATTTTTTACCCCAACTTTGATTTGTGCTAAAACCCCTTGGCGTTGGTAGGTGTTGTAAAACTCTTGAGCGCGATTCCAGAGCACCTTGACGGGATTGCCACGAACGGTGGTGGCGAGTGCTGCTGCTAAAATCTCCATGGAGACGCCGGCCTTGCCACCAAAGCCACCGCCTACAAAGGGGGTGATCACGCGCACATCTTTGTGGGCCACACCGAGCGGAGCTAAGGCCTCTGCAAAGAGGTGGCGCTGGGTGTGTGGTGATTGCGAAGCGGTCCAAAGAGTTAAGCGCCCAGAGAAGTCGTAGAGTCCGACTGCTGCGTGCACTTCGATTGCACAGTGGGCGTAGCGAGGAACTGTGTAGGTGTCGGTGAAGATGTGATCGGCCTCTGCCCACCCCTTGTCCATGTCGCCAGTGCGGATCTTACGAATGTGGGCGATATTGCTTTCAGGACGAGGAAAAAACCATGGCACATGCTCATAGTTTTTAAGCTCAGGATGAATTAAAATAGGTTCACTAGTGGAGTGGTTGCACCCTTCAATGGTGAGCGCCTCTTCCACTTTTAAAACTGGTTTTAAAACGTCATAGTTAACTTTTACCAGTTTGGCCGCGCGTTCGGCACTGATGGCATCGCAAGCGATGACTGCTGCCACTTGCTCGCCCACAAAACGCACCTTCTCTTGAGCGAAGATATAGCGATCTTGCATGTACATGCCAAACTTATAGGGGAAATCTTTTCCCGTTATTACCTTGACCACTCCAGGGGCCTTTTCCGCCTTGGAGGTGTCGATACTTTTGATGGTAGCGTAGGCGTGGGGACTCTCTACAACGGCGGCGTAGAGGAGGTTGGCACCAAAGTCGAGGTCATCAACATAACGAGCGGCCGCAGTGACCTTTTCCTTTCCATCTAAACGAACTGCTGGTTTACCAATAAAGGAGAATTCCATCTTTACTATTCCTGGTTAGTTAACTTTTTTGTTTGATATAATCAATGACCGCATCGATAATGGGCGTGTAGCCGGTACAACGGCAGAGGTTACCCGATAATCCCTCTACGATCTCTTCGCGCGTGGGGTGAGGATTTTTTTCCAAAAGATCGGTTGCTGCTACAATAATTCCCGGGGCACAAAAGCCACATTGAAAGGAGTTTTTATTTAAAAAGTAGCGTTGCAGCTCACTCATCTCGCCTTCGCTCTTTTTCATAATCCCTTCGAGTGTGACCACTTTTCGCCCATGCACCTCTGGTGCTAGCACCAGACAGCTACGAATACTCTCTCCATCAAGAATCACGGTGCAGGCGCCACAGTCGCCCACATCGCAGCCACATTTGGGCGACTTCACCCCTAGCTGGTTTCGAAGGAGATCGAGTAGGGTGATGTTGCTCGGAGCTTCAATGGACACTTTTTGATCATTCAAGAGGAACTGTACGCTACACTTATTTGCAACTTCTTTCGTTGTAGTCGTGGTTTTGGTTTTAGTTTTAGTTTTAGTTTTAGTTTTTTTCATATTAAGTTTTCTCCTAGATGGGAGCCAGATCCCTCTCTTCTTAAAGCGGCATCAAGTAGTCCACGTTCAAGCATCACTTTTGCCATGTGCAGGCGATACTCTTTACTAGCACGAATATCGGTGATGGGAGAGATAAGTGTAGGTAAAATATTTTTTACTTTTGTTAGCAGTTCTTCTGTAAGTGTGGCCTCTCCTCGAAGCACTTTTTCAATGGCGGTAGCACGCAGTGGTGTTCCAGAGAGGGAGCCGAATGCCACTCGATACTCATGATTAGCGGAGAGGGCCAAAATGGCGAGATTTGCTTGTGCTAAATCTTCTCCGCGGTAGCGCATGAGTTTTACAAAGCGCGATCCCAATTTTCCTTTTGGTAGCGCTAAAGAGATACCCATAACCAAATCTTTTTTACGCAGGAGTGTTTTTCGTGGGGATATAAAAAATTTCTGAATCGCAAGGGTTCTCTCATCATCGATACTTTTGGTATGCACGAGAGCATCGTAAACTAAAAGCACTGGAGCACTATCCATACAAGGAACCGCGGAGCAAATATTTCCTACCATAGAGGCGCGATTACGTACACCAACCGAGGCCACTGTTTTTGCCATTTCCACCAGGAGCGGAGCGCGTTTTTGTACTATCTTAGAGTTGATGATTTCACTAAAAGTGACCAGGGACCCGATGAAGAGTGTCTCTCCTTTGCACTCAAGCTTTTTCAGCAAAGCGAGTTCGCTCTTTTGCAGCTGTTTAATATCAATGATGGCATCGTGCTCAACACGGCCACTTTTTAAGTTTACGATCAGATCACTGCCACCAGAGAGCACCGCTGGTGATTTGTAACTTGAGAGCAGATCGAGCACTTCGCCTAACGTGCTAGGTGCATAATAGTGATAGTCGGATAGAATCGCCACGTCATTCTCCTCTAGTAGTAAGTCGTTAGCGTTAGAAAAACTCCAAAAGCCTCTCCATTATCACACTTTTTTTTCAATAGAAAATAAAAATGTTCAACTTTTAAGTTTTGATACAACTTTAGTTTTCTTCGTAGAGACCCGATAAGAGCTATTATGAAGTTTTTTTCACTCTTGGCAATGCTATTTTTACTTTTACACTGCATAGAGCAAGTAAAGGCGCAACCGCTCTTTGGACTATCGAAAGTGGATCCACTGCTTCTCTATGAAAAGCGAAAACGTGCAGTTTTAAAGATTGAGATTTATGAGCGAGGGGAGTTTAAACTTGCAGGCGCGGGTACGGGAACTATTGTCTCCGCCGATGGGTTAATCATCACCAATTTTCATGTGGCAAACGCACTTTTTTCTCCTGCTTACCAAATTGCTATCAAGACGTTTGATGGCACCACTTTATCGCAACTAGAACTCCTGGCGTGTTCTGATAAGCGCGAGATGGATCTTTGCCTCTTAAAAACTAGCGATCGCGTGAGTGCTTGGTTTCCAGTCACTGGTGAGAAACTATCTCTAGGCCACGAGGTTTATAAAATCGGCCATGGAGGAGGAGAAGATTACAACTTAACTGCGGGCCAGGTGGTGGCGCGTGAAGATAATATTCCTTTCCTCATTAATTGGATGAGCGATAAAAATCGCAATGTGGAGTTTTTTGAGGTGAGTGCACTCTTGCGCCCAGGAGATAGCGGTGGTCCCGTGTACAATTCCCAAGGAAATTTGGTGGGCATCAGCACCATGTCGGTACGTAAACTAGTGATGGGCGCTCCCAACCGTTACATGGTGATCTCCGCCAATGAAGTGTATCGTTATTTGGAACGCTTTAAAGGAAAGCATGGAAATTCCATTGCGCTACTATCATTGCAAGAGATTCGCGATCTCACACTACAAGCTTTAAAAAAGTATGCACCTCCCGAAAAAATTCCTCTAGTAAAAAATATTCAGTGGGATGAGCTTAAGCGCTTGCAAGGAAAAGCTGATGCGAAAGTGGTCGTCTTGGATGTGCGCGATCCTTTCCTCTATACACTGAAACACTATCCTGGTGCCATCAACATCACTTACCACGAGAATAGCAAGCGCTCGCGCGATTTTTTAATGGCACAAGATGAGTTTGATTTGAAACGAGTGTTGCAACTGGTACGCCCTCAAGATCTTTTAGTTGTCTATTGTGATGGTGACAATAGTTGGCTTAGTTATAAGGCGCTAGAGTTTATTCGTCGTCAAAGCGAGCTGGAAAATCTCTATTGGATTCGTAATTGAAAATCTTTTTGAAGTGTGCTAGCTTCCCCCTTTATCTTTTTTTAGCTGGAGGCGCATTGCTTTATGAAGACTGCTGATTTTTTAAAGTTCATGAATAAGGTGCAAGTTTACGATCTTACTCAGCGACTGAGTATTCACACCCCACCGTGGCCAAGTTATATGCCACTTGGAATTCAATATTTCAAACGTATCGCTGGCGCACACATGGGCCAGGGAGCAAATGGGCAGATTATCACCACCAGTAACCACGTCGGTACTCACATGGATGGAGAGATTCACTTTCACGCTAGTGGCAGAGCGATTGGGCAAGTACCACTCGAAGAGTGGATCGGGCCTGGCGCTGTTGTGGATATCTCCGATGCGGTTGGTGACTACGATCTTTACTCTCCCAAGATGATTATGGATCGCGTGGAGGTAAAAACTGGTGACATCTTGATCATCAATACTGGCTACAACCGCTATGCTTGGGATCAGAAACACTCCGATGAACTCCGTTACTTTGTTCGTCATCCAGGACCAAATCCAGAGTTTCACAAATGGGCGCTTAAAATGAAATTCAAATGGATCGGTGTCGACTGCGGAAGTGCGGATCACCCCATGAACACCATTATTCGCAAGTGGCACCCCGATGCCTTTAAAGCTGCTGAGGCCAACCTCATCGCAAAGTATGGCGCTAAATCGTGGGATGACTACTTTCCACAAGATACCTACTATCAAGTAATGCACTTAAAACTCTTCCCTAAAAAAATTGTTCATGCAGAAAATATTGGCGGAGAGATCAATGAGATCAAGAGCAAGCGTTGCTGGATCGGCTGTTTCCCCATTCGCGGAATTGAGCTGGAATCGGCAATGTGTAGAATCGTTGCGATGTTGCCACCTAAATAGAGTGGAAAAAGTGGGTAATCTAATATTCCCTACTTAAACTAATCCGACTTCATAGCTCCGCTCAAGCCTTTCTAAAAGGAAAAGAATATCCAATTTCGATTTCCTTTAGGGCCGAAATAATTTTTGCAAATCCACTTCTTAGTTTTCTTTGGATGTCTCTTTTACATCACCCAACATAACTGAATGCTTTCAATGAAACCACTGATTTATAATAAGTGGCCATGCTTACATTGCATCTACAGAAACTTCACTTATGGCGAATGTCAACTCTATTTCAAATTCAATCTAGCTACTATTTCTCCTTCAATAACCTCCCTGGTTTCTAAAAAATTACATGAAGCATATAGTTTTCTCGCCACAGTATTATTATGCTTGTAACTCAAACTAATTTGTGTGGCATTTTCATGATTTTTTATATATTCAATTAACTGTATCAAAGCCAGCTTCCCATAATTTTTACCTTGATTTTCAGCAGAAATCATTAAACGATAAATCCAAAAAGAATTTTCATCAGGATCCAGCGCATACATTGCAAAACCCACCATGGTTTCCTCAAAATAAATACCCAAAGGGACGCAGTTCTTTTGATAGGCAGCTTGAACCAAAGAATAAGCATTTGAAGCAACCAATCCCTTTTGCTCGCCCTTCACACTCAGTGAAATACAGTCTTCCCAATTAGAATTATCTATTTTTTTAAAAGTAATCATAGTATGTCCAAAAATCAATGGGTTCCTACCATTCTGGCTTTAAGTCACCCGGTTTCATTTCTTGGTTCTTCTAAATAATTTGTGGGTGAAGTAGTAGAAAAATAAAGTTCAAAAATTCACTTAAAGAATATACTGAATTCAGTAGAAAAACAGCCACTTTTTGTATATTCGGAAGAAAAATTTGTCAGAGATACAAAAAATGGCGAGCGAAAAATAGAAATTAAAATTAAGCCACGTCAAAAACGTAAAGGTCTCTGTAACGAATGCCAAAGATCAGCTCCTGGGTAGGATACTTTACCAGAGCGATCATTTCAGTTTATTCCCTTCTGGGGGATCTTGGTCTATTTTCTTTATTCGCCAAGAAGAGTGAATTGTGTGAAAAGTAAGGGAAATGTGAAAAGTGAGGGAAAACCAGAAAATATGGCACCCATAGCTTTCATAAAAACTATTTAATTACGCTAACTTTTTAAATTTGTTCCTGATCATATTATTTTTTACGATGTTTGCTGTAAAAAGGCCAATTGGTTTTATCATAGCAACATAAGTGATGTTTTGTAGGCCCTAAACAAGGAGAGAAGAATGTTTAATCTTAAACAAATAGTAGCATATTTGGTGTCTATCTCTGCAACATTGTTTTTACTGGGCACTCCACAAGTTTGCATGGCGGGTGAAGAGTGTTCAATTGTTATAGAGATGCCTGATTCTACTTCTTGTAACAGCGATCATAACAATTTAACTGCTGCCTTTACCACCACGTACGATCATTTTATGAATAGCGATCATCGTGATCACCTGGGTCGCTTAGGAGCGCGTTTACAAGACTACACCATCATCATGGTCGGAGGATTTTTATCAGGAATGGGCAAACTAGGTGGAGAGAGAAATTTTGAAGAACAGGCGAAATTTTTAAAAAAATTAGGCCTTAGTGAAAAAGAGGAAGACAAGAATTTCCAGATGTCTAGCGTAAATACGTTTCAAACGATTGCTTACAACATTGAAAAATTACGAAAGGATATCCAGAATGCTCCCAAGAAGGTTATTCTTATTGGCCATAGTATGGGAGGACTCGAAGCAGTTTTTGCCTTAATAGGAACGTCAGAAGAACTACAAAAGAAGGTTGCTGGTATTATTACATTGCAATCTCCCTTTAAAGGTTCTCCTATCGTTGACCTGGTCGATCATGCAACTACAGCAAAACAGCGTGTGGCCAGGGCCTTGGCCTATGGAGTGTTAGAAAATCCTTTTAAGAGAATTGCGGGCCATGCAGGATCTTATAACTCTTTTAGAGATTTAAGAGAAAGTGCTAGAATTGATTTTCTTGATGACCCAGTCAATGCGCAAGCACTGGATGAGATCACAAAAAGAATTCCTGTTATCAATTTAGTGGGTTGGAAGGAGCGAGGTCTTGGTGTTCATCAAAGAGATCAGGGGCTTAATCGTAATAACTATTGTTTATCTCGTCCAGTGGGGAGAACAAGCGGAGCATTTTATACCAATACACTTAAAATAGCTGCTAGACTTTTTCATGATGCCAATTCGCCTGATGGTGAGATGAATCGAATTCGAAACACTGATCTTATGGTTCCAAAAGATTCACAAAAGTTAGGTTTTAATGCCAAGTACGTTCATCAGGAAGGTATCGACCATCTATCAATGGTCATGTCCTCTGCTTATAGACCTGTGGATAAAGTTATAGCAACAGCTGCATTACTCGAGCTTTTGCTTAATGAAATCCAAAACCGCTTCTAGTGTATGCTCAAAAATATCACATTTTTATATTTTGAACGATAATTTTTATTTAGTTTAATAAAATAATAATTTTTCCGAGAAGTAAGGTCGCGGAGGGGCTTTATGAATAACAAAAACATTTTTCTTCTTTCTCTTTCTCTGACTTTGCCTCTGTCTCTGTATGCGGCAGATCCATCAGAGTTGATCAACTCCTATCCTTGCAATGCTGGAACAGAAAAAGAGATTGCTGGCATGGGCAGTTTTTGTTTTTCAAAATTACTTCCAGGTCTTAAAGATCATCAAGAGCTCATTGCCTATCGAAAAGTGGAAGAGGGGGGAGTTATCAAATATTACCCAAGGTTGCTTTATCTCTCTCAAAGTCAGGGCCAGTGGCGAGTTGCTCCTTATGTTCTAGATGGAAAGTATAATAAACATTTTCCCGGTGAAACCAAAGGTGCTTATGCGACGGAAACGCTCTTATCCAATGTTTTTGAGGCCGCTCTTCCTTCGTATGCAAAAGATTGTGTAAAAGATTGTAAAGCAGTTGCTGCTGTAAATTTCCAAGCAAGAGGTGGGTTAGATGCCGCTGGAAAGGATCCCATTTACCATGCAGCTACCGAATGTTGTCTTGGCGAACGGAAGAAGATTCCAGTCCGCTGTGATTATAGTTGCACTAATGCTAATCCCGCCATCATCAGTGGTGGGCCGCTGGATACCTACAATTGCTTTGCCCCGATTAGCGCAGGTATTATATCCAACCCAAGGTGTGCAGGGGAAAATGTGGTAAAGGCCTTTGAAAATGTTAGCTGCCGTAGTAACAATCGATTCATTCCTGATTTCAAAAATTGGGGAGGCCAATCTTACGAAATGGATCACAAGATGCTCGGGAAAGGCAAGGTATATATCTTTGAAGGGGAGTTGAATGGGCAAAAAGTCGAGTGGCACATGGCCGTTACAGATCGTAAGAATGCCCTAGGGGAAAAACCAATGTGGATCCAGAATATTAAAATAAAGGATGCGCCACCAACCCTTGCAGGCGTTGATTCCACTAATATTAACGCTGGATTTTTGCTGACCAAACCGATGGAGTATGGATCGCAAATTGAAGGTATTCCACCGGAAAATCTGGGCCTTTTGCAAGCGGTGGGCAGGAAAACACCAAAGGAGACCTTGGCGATTGAGAGTGGCAGCTATTATGACATCACTCCTTTGATCGCCAAAATGTGTCCGATTAAAGAGTTTAAAAAATTTCTGGAGGCCCAAGTGCAGTGGAAAGCTGGTCCAGTGAATGCGGATGATGTTTTGGAAGCAGATGTACCTTGTTCCATTAGTCTGGAAAACATACTCCCTTCGGAGGTTGCAGGAAAAGATTTCAAACGTCTAGACCAATTCCTCGACAAGAGAAAGCCAGTGAAAAATGCTGAGGAGATTTTAAAAGAGGAGTGCGTGGAGAAAGCTTTTACTTCTCTGGGCATTAAGGAACCCGATAAATCGAGCAGTGCTTTTAAAGAGAAATTTAGAAAAATTTTATCGGTCTTTAATGCAGAAACGATCAGCAAAAGGCAAGCGGCCATGGGAGATGGGTATGCTGCGGCCAGTTCCATTGCCTACAAAAATTTTAAGGAGAGCGGTATTCCTTTTGCCGTAAGCATCTTTAAAGATCAAGCATACATTATAAAAAAGAGGGCGGCCGAAGAGAGTGCTCCAGCAGGTAGTACCAAAACCATGGAAAGAGGAGTCTCTTTTCAAGATTTATTGAACTGTAATCAAGCAGCAGAGGCGAATGCAACCACAGTCAAGACTTATGCCATACTCTCCCCTCTATACACCAATTTGTTCAAACCACATATCACTGCAACCGCCATTAAAAAAGAGATGGCCGTTTATTCGGAGCTGGCCGCTTTGCCAGGGCCCCAAAGAAAGGGACTGGTCTTGAATAAGAATCAAGGGCTTTTTACCGATAATGGAATTCTTGGTAAAAAAACCAGTGCTATGTTTGTGAGTGAACTTTACGCTAAGGGAGAGCTTGGTGATGTGTTGGGGGATGCATCTATTGATTGGTTTGCAACAGCAGAAAAACAAAAAGAGTTTGAATGTTTGTATGGTGATGTCATCGATGGCCTCGCTAATTTGCATCAAGCAGGCCATGCTCATCGGGATCTCAAAGATGGCAATGTTTTTGTGGATAAGAATAGCTGTGCCGGTATTGGTGATTTTGGAGAAGCGGTAAAGGCGGGCGATGTGCGCATAAAAGAGGCCAGAGGATCAGCGCTTCTCCGGCATCCCAATTTATCTCAACCGCCCTTTACCTTTGAGCAACTGAAAAAAGGGGATATCTACTCATTAAAAATGATGATATTAAATAATTTATTGTCTAAGAAACGCCTTGCTGCCTCTGTGGCAGATGAGATTATTCGCACTCACGGCCGTTGTGAAGAGCTGGTGCACTCGCCCCTTTGTCGAATCGTCGATGCCATACCACAGACCCTTGATGAGATTCCCGATATCGCCATCTTAAAGGCCATCAAGGACGAACATATTAAAAATTGTCGTCCTTGCAATTAGCTAAGGGGCCGTTCCCTAACGCTTCTTTTCGGTTGTGCCAAGGTAGAAAAATATTTTTTATATCAATGGGAATTTTCAACCGTTGGTATCGTGTCAAGACTAAATTAATCAACAGTGTCGCGTTTTCAATCGCATTTTCCGCAATAAACTCTTATTCATCGTAGACTAAAAGGAGAGCAATAATAAAAATGGCAGGTCTCAATCCCCTGCCACTTCAAAAGGAAATACAGTCAAACCCTGTAAATCCTCCAATGAAAATTTTGATGCCTCTTTTGATACACAGGAGGGAGGGTGCAAGGATTTGACCTCTGGTCTTGTTTGGGGCCCTAAAACCACGTCTACTTATACTTGGCATGAAGCTGTTTGGGATGCGACTGTTGGTGATACACAAGATGCTTACGATGCCACATCTAACGATTATGATAGCGAAATATGTGCTTCAAGCTGTGATTCTCAAGGTACTGCTTATTGCCATGATCTTTATGAGGGTGGGTACAAAGACTGGAGACTCCCAAGCTATACTGAACTTTTAGGGGTAGCAGGTGCTGCAAAAGCAGGTACACATCTTAGAGGATGGAACCTCAATACTCTTTACTTGCGTTCGCGGTTCAGATATATAGACTTTAAGCAGTTAAAACTCAAAACTTGTTCCGAGGGAGAGACCTAAAGTGGAGATCGATTGGTTTGACTTTTTGACTTGCGACGATCTTAGGCAAAAGGAGAGTGGGAAGGAATTATTGTTCCAATGAAACCAAAGGGCATAAGAAAAACCAGTATAAGAAGAAAGAGCACTCTCTCCGAAAAGAAAAGAGGAGTTAAGCAGGGCCTCTAATTCGAGTGAGTATTTACTTTTTTTATAGGTTTGCTTAAGAAGTTCATGCGGACCAACTTTGTAACTAATTTGATCTTCCTTTTGACCGAATACTCGAAAGAGTGGACCTAACCCTAAATTCAAAAGGGAGATTTCACCTACAGATTTTGTAATGGCGGTACTTGAGAGGGCAAGACCAAGAGGTTTTGGCGCAAAATATTTATGCCAATCAACGCCCAAAGCAGTGGTCGTGCCAGAGGATGCACTATTCTTATAAGTCATATAGATAAGAGATAGAATCAAAGGGTTAGAAGACCAAGTTTGTTCTCGTATAAGTTTACTTTCTGCATGACTTTGTTGAATGAATCCAGAAAGATTCAATAAGAGATAAAACATTAGTAATAATGGCCTAAGTGTTAACATCAGGCCTTTCATCCACACCATTCTTTTTCGCATTCCTGGATCATTTTTTGGAAAATAAAACTCTCCCGACTAGGCGCTTTGTTAAGGGCCTTCATGAGATATAACTTCCTTTCTGGTAATAATTTTTCAAGATCTGAAAGAATATATTGAGGAGCAATCCATGCTTCTGCAAGTTCTGCAGCACTGTATTTAGAGAGAATTTCTCTCTTCTTTTCATGAGGAAGAATGAACAGCTTATAAAGACTTGGTAGTTTAAGTTTTTGATCCTCTAGGAGATTGTTGAGTAACGACTCTTCTTCCGCAAGAGAGTTGATAACGATTCTTGGTTTTATTTTTAATATTCTGGGCCTGCTTTTAGGAAGAGGGATGGGCCTTTCATCAATCAGAGTGAGCGATTCTTCCACCGAGATATTCATTTTATCAAAACGTAATTTTGATACATAGTTTCGCCAGGTTTTAGGTGTATCACTTGGACTTAAAAAAAACATTTCATCATAAGGATTTAAAAAGTAAGCATCTTCTAGAAAAGTCAAATCTCCAGGCCCCATTGTTTGCAAAAAGTGTATATATTCGCTTGCAAAATCGAGTTCAAGGTAAGTAGAAATATCTGGAAACTTTCGAATAAGGGCCGCGGCGGAAGCGTCACTTTCTGTCCAGTAGCACTCTGAAAACAAAGCCTTTAGCTGTTTTGGTGTATAGGGATGATCTTGACTTAAATGACTATTGCTATAAGGCCCAGAAGAGAGTGGTGGAGGATAAGAAGATTGTTGCTGTTGAGGGGGTAAGGATGCAGAATGATTTTTTATTTCTGACGTTCTCCTGCTTATTTTAAAGAGAGAAAAAGAGATAAAGACAAGAATTGCTAAAGCGATAGTGATAGATCCTAGAACAAACCAAAACATCATATTGTTTGTTTCAAAAAAATGTGATGCCTTCTGCAGTTCATTGGAATAGATGGGTATAGGATTAGGAACAGGAGTAGGAACAGGCGTATTCGCAGGAGCAGGAGTTGGAGTAGGAGCAAGGGAAAGAGAAGGTGAATCAAAGACAACTCGTTTGAATTGAATTTTTGAGGGGCTCAAGTTTAGCATGGATGCGATGAGTTTTTTATCTAAGGGGCCATCTGAATAAATGAGTAATTGCTTGACTTTATCGATGGAAAACAAATGGTCATCGGGATTTTTTGTTCTGTAGGGAAAAAGTCCAATAGAAACATCTTTTGTCTGTTTTAAGGTAACATCAACGACCAAACGTGTATCGGGAAATGCTCCTTTGATTTTATCCCTAAAGTATGTTTCGTACATCTGCTTTTTATCTAACTCTTGTGTTAGTGCTAAATTGGAAAAGAGGAGAAAAAGGAGAAAGAGTAAGATATTGATCGCTAGTTGCATATTATCGTTCCTCTACAACAAAAGAGATGCTTCGTGTTTCTCTTGTTAATCCCGATTCCCCTTGAGTTTTAATTTGCATAAAGGGAAGATTTTTTTGCAAATAGGAAGCCGCCTTGGCCGCTCTAAGCCCTGCAAGCGTTAGATTATCGTTAATTAAAGTTTTATTTTTTTGAGTGAATTGCTTTTGATCGGTATATCCAATAACCGTTACAATGAGATTTTTTTTGTGAGACTTTAGAATAGTAACGATGTCATTAATCAATTTTTCAGGTGGATCATATTGACCCAGGGAATAGATGTTATGAGGAAATTGCAAAATTAATTTATTTCCTTTGAAGCTGGTATTAATATTCGATCGTTTTAATTGAACTTTGACTGATTGCAATCGTGCTACCGTTGGTAAAGACGTTGATGTTGTGGTTGCTGGCAATGCCATCGACTGAGAAGGAGTGGAGACAGGACGAAGCTTTTTATCTTCATTGACGACTTTTGTCAGTTGAAACAAAATCGTTTTGGGATTTGTTGAAAAAAAAATGACAAAAAAGGAAAGCAAAACCATTAAAAAATCAGCATAGGAAATGGCCCAACTAGACGATGTCTCTCTTTTTGATTTTCTGGGACTAAGGATAATGGAGCTTGAACGCTTAAGAGACATTGAAAGCGACCTCCTTCACAATACCTATGGGGTGCTTATTGTGCGTAAAGAGTATTTTAAGAACTTCATCGATATTACTTGTCCTCAGCTCATCATTGGCCTCAAGCCGATCGACAAGGGGAAAAATGATAAAATTAGAAAGGATTAAACCATAAAGAGTTGCTGTCATGGCCATGGCCAAACTAAGACCAATCTTATCATGCCCAACATCTGATGAAAGAGATTTAAATAAGTCTATAATACCAAGGATTGTTCCGATCATTCCCATAGCAGGGGGGTATTTGCCGAGATTTTGGATACAAGCAATCGCAGCGACTGATCTTCTCATGATTTTTTCGGCCCGAAATTTCAAAAGAGTTTCAAATTCAGAACCTCCAATACCCAAATCCCAAAGATCCAATGCCGTAGAGATCAACCCGTAGGGGTCTCTAATTTTGCCATAGGGATTGAGCAATAATTTTTTAAGTTCTTTGTGGTATCTTCTTTCATCAACTAAGGATAATTTAATAAAAGAAAAAAGATCAAGAAAAGCATGCCAAGGAGATAACATCAACCATACAACAAAAGTTCCAAAAAGGACGACTATGAATCCTTCTGCATTAAAATAGTTCATGGAACCATGAGAGTTGATGACTATCAGAAGAATAAAACTTGAAATTCCAAAAAGGTAGGTCATTTTTCATCCCCTATTGCTGTTATTAACCGTTGGGCCGGAATGAAACTTGGTTCAAGTGCTAATGCTTGATCAAGAGCATTGTGCGCTCTTGTTTTATCGCCCTTGATGATCTCTAGTTGGGCCTTAAGATAATACGCCACATGAAGCTTAGGAAATTCTTTTAAAAGATCATTGATGATTGATTCAAGCTCACTAATATTTTGGGACGGAGAATATTCATAAATAGTCATGATTTGTGTTGCCACTTTTTTTACAGTTTGATCGATGTATTGATCTACATCTTCTGGTTTCCAGGCCGCAAGGGGCATAAGATCTATATTGATTGCTGCCTCACTATCTTTCGGGGCAAAAATCAAATAGAGAGGAATTTTTCCAGGGGATGTCAAGCGAATGAACGAGGAATGAACGGGTGTTATTTCACCGGCGTTGATCTTTTGGTTCAGACCTTGTTCATCCTCTAAATAGAGTTCATGGCCCGATGTTATTTGAAATACATTTTTCTTTTTAAAGAGACTACAGGAACACAACAATGTGCAAGTCATTAAAAAAAAAATCAGTCTCATGAAAAAAGCAACATTCCCTTTTTGATCGTTCATGATACGTTATTTCGGTTGTGAAGTGCATGGGATTTAAAAAAAAATTTGACCTTAGGTGCCCCGGAAAGTTTTGCTTCCTTTGATACGAGGAGAGACCAACGTTGCTAAGAAGAAAGAAGAGTAGATACTTGCTGTGGAGAAAGACTATGCAATGCTGCCATGTTTTGTTTTGAAATTTCCTCTAGAATGATTGAAGATATTGGTCTCTTTTTTAAAGAAGAGACCTCTTGAGCAGGAGAAGCAGATTTCTTTTGTTGGTCAAGTTGAATTTTGGTAATATAGTTTTGCCGACGAAGTGATAATTCTTCTTCTTTTTGATGGAACGATTTTTCTTGCAATAAAAGATTGGACAGGAGTTGATGGCATTCACTTTGAAAAAAAGACGAAAGGAAAGGAAATTGCTTAGGAGTATCTACATGAATTAGTTGATGAATTTGATTTAAAGAATGATTCAAGACCTGATATTTGAGACGAAGTTTTTCTATTAATTGGGCCGACTCCATGGACTGATGAACACGATCACTGTGAAGTTGTTCATGGAACTTTATACTCTGCTTGATGGACTCTTGAAAAGAATCCAGAAGGTGACTGCTTTGTTTCAAAAGATCTTTAAAATTAAGATGATCAACCCAAAAGAGTTCATTTTTTTCTTCATTTAGAGAAGGAGGAGCGTCAAGTGTTAAAAGTTGTAAACGAACAAAAATATCTTCAAGCGAATCAAAATATTTTTTTTGTTGTTGCAAGGAATATTCAAGCTTGCAAATTCCTGAATCGTGCTGCTGTTCTTGTTTTTGAAGGTGAGTACCAATTTCTAAACAATGGTCTTCACAGGCCTTTAATTCATCAGAAAATTTTGTCATAAATTCTTTTGCTAAGATTATTTCTTGATCTATCTCTGTCAGAGACTTAAGCTGAGTCTCATTTTGTTCACGAATGAAATTATTAACTTCTTTGACAATTGATTCAATAGGCGGATTTTCCTTTTGCAGCAGAGCGATCTTTTCATCTTTTTGTATTGTTTCGTAAAATGTTTTGATTTTGAATAAAATAGAACGGATATAAAAAATCATAACAGTGAGCACGAAAGAAAAAGAAATAAAAAAAAGAAAAATTGTTTCAGCGGTCAAATTTAAATTGAATCCATCAATGTCACTGGATAAAACGAATTTGAGTGCAATCCATTTCACAAGACAGTAAGCACCAAGCGTTGCTAGAAGAAGGAAGACAAGCATGAGAAAGAGAATGTTAGTTGATCGTTTTAGTTTTGAAAATAATTTTTGAATTCCTTCGTATTGAGCGATCATAAATGATTCACGACCTTTTCATTGATTAATGACATTTAAAATCAAACTGTATTTATCATAATCCAAGATATTGAGAGATCCTAAGAAAAATAAGGGCCATTTTTACCTTTTGACGTGTTTGTGTTTTATCTCTTCTTAAACTCTCCAGAGAACTTGGCCCCTCTTGCGATGGCCGACCATCCTCCACGGGAATTATTATTCAGAGATATTTTGGCGATAATTCAGATCCAATCTGTTCAAAAATGGGCGCTTTGAAATACTTGGGATGTCTGAATGTACTAATGACATTTTATTGGTCGTTGATGCAACTTCCGTGAGACCTGCTAAATGGAGGATGATGGACGATTTAAGAACATCTGAAGGGAACGGAGGAGTAGAATGTTTATTGAAAGTTTATTCAACAATGGCCGTAGATAGTATAACAGGTATTTGCTTAGGTATTCTAGATTTAAGAATAATAAATGATGACGTAACTCAAACAGACGATGTCTTATCGAAGGCAAAAGATCTATGGATTTTTACATTTGAACAATCAATAAACAAAATTAATATGATATTGGACAAAGATACTGCCAAATTGTTGGCCAGATGTATTTATGTTGCTGACGGAGAAGCTGATGATATGTCTATTTACTCATACATATTAAATCAAGGATCTAATCTTGTAATTAGATCACAACATAATCGTAATATTGATCATGAATCCTATGCAAAATTAAATGATTGTGAAAATACTGCCATAAAACATGGATCAGCCTATGAAGTAGAAGTTACCTGCAAGGAAAAAGGCAGGGTAGAAAAGAGAATTGCAATAGTTCAAAAATACGTAGTGAGAGACATAGTAATATTGCCATCAGACTATACTAAAAAATTTCTTTCTCCTCTGAAATTAAATTTTGTGATTGCAAATTATGAAAAAAAATGGGTGACAGAGGAACTTTATAAATGTGTAAAAAGTGGAGGAAAAGTAGAAGAAAGACAAATGACAAAAACGGAACACTTGTATCCAATGATATCTATGATGTTTGTTATAGGATGGAGGCTCCTTACAATACGAGATATGTCTAGAGTTGATGAAGATAAAAAAGCAGTAACTGTAAAAGATGCTCTTAGCTATATTGCACGAGAAGGTGGATTTTTTGGTAGTTATCCAAACCCTGGTTGGATAGTGTTGTGGAAAGGGTGGTTTAAATTTTCCTTAATGGTGCATGGTTTTGAGTTTGCTCGACAACTTCAAAAAAAACACAAATGATACACATTCTTAATAAATTTAAAAAAGTAAAAAAGATTCATGCCCTTAATTTAAATAAATTAGTTTATGAATGTGCTGCTAATAAAAAAAGGTAAGTTTAAACTGGATTCCAGTAAAACAGTTTTACAAATCCAGCAAGCAGGTAGCAGGGTGGCTGGTAGCAGTATTTGTTAGCAGTTCCAGTGTGAAGCTAGCGGGGACAGTTGCCAGTTAGCGG
>JADGAN010000057.1 GCA_015231955.1 Oligoflexia bacterium
CCCGAACTCTTTGTTGGTGAGGGTTTTAACCATCACTAGGCCTTTGCCGCGTAAGTAAAGTGTGCGTCCCGTAAGTACATCAATAATTCCATCTTGGTTAAAATCGTGAAAGATCGAATACCCACCACATTTAAAGCTGCTTTGAAAGGAGATCGTGCTGGATTCGCCAAGTCCTCTGGGAGTAACAAGAATTGCTCCTTCGTTTATAGGTTCGATGGCCTGGTAAAAGATCGATGGAAAATTCCCTTCGTCACCTAAGAGTTCGGGCAAGGGAATAGAAACATTTCGGGTGTGTTCCCCATCATCATGCATCTCTTCCCTTGATGGCCATGTGATCTGACTAGCAAAACTTCCCCCTTTAAGACGTAAAATACTACGAATCAGCAGTGAAGGTTTTTTAGATTCTACATCTGTTTGAGCATAGGCGTATTGTTTATTTCCCAGGCAGTAGATGAGATCTTTTTGGCCGTCACCATTAAGATCGATATAATTAATCGTATTGGGATAGGTATTGATCACAGGGACATTGAGCATATCATTACGATTTCCGCTGGTAGTGATAGGAGTATCTTTGGACGTGACATAAAAGCTATAGGGTTCTAGCACAACATTACCAGTATTAAAAAAACTGGCATGCGGTTCAAAACGTACCGTAGTACCATCCCACACCCCCTTGTAATAAAGAAGAGTGGTTTTGCGTGACGTGTTGAATTCCGGTTCAAGAGAGCTAAAACGTCCAGGTAGCATATAGTATCCTGACTCAGCAGAATGCCAATCGATTCTTTCTTTAAAGTCACCATAGAGATACTCTGACTTCGTATGCTCTTCTACGGCCTTTAATTTGCTGGTCTGATCCAGGATAACCTTATCCACGATCCAATCGTTATCGAGATCAATATAGACCTCTTGCTTATTGCTTTTAGGATCAAAGGCATAATCGACTAGATGCTGGCGATAGCCCAAGGTGGGGTTTAGTTTGTCGTTTGATTGATAGGTATTGCGCTTAAAACTTTTGATAGGATCTAACGAGGAATAGTGTCCATCAAAAAAGGGAATTTTTGCGCCAGCAAAAGAAACGTGCAATAGATAATTTTCAACGTAAAGAAAACCTATTTGACGATCAGGAGTTTCTCCTCCCGTTAAATGGTGATAAGTGATGGACTTTAATTTTTGCGAAAGATCGGTAAAGGTAAAGTGTTCAAAAACGGGAAGTCCTAGATCTTGGTAACTACGTTCAGGCCCATAATTAAAGGAAATGCTAAAGTGATGAGGGGAGTTGATCTCTTGAAGTAAAACTCCATTCCACGTAAAGTTAATTCCATTACCGAGAAGATCACAAGCATAGCTTAGTTGCCCGTTCTCATTAAAAACGTAGTGCTCACCATTTAGAGAACTTACCACAAAGGCCACACGTTTGGAGTTGGCCAAAATTTCCACGATGGAGTTTCCCGTTTCATCAATAAACGAGCGGTAAGCATTAAAGTTAAAGGCATCTAGATCAAATCCTGCGTGATTTAAAATTCTCTTGAGAAGGGGGCGGCGCTTTTCAACCAAATAGTTTTCTTCTGGGACAGAAATTAATTCTCCTCCACCTAATCCAACCATAATCCAAGGGGCGTATTCTTGTCCTTGAACACTCCTCTCTATGCGTGGAAGCGCTAAACTCCATCCCACTCCAAAATGAGAATCACGATCACTATGGGAATCGTAACTAAAAGTTAACGATTTGATGGGTGAATAGTTAGCAGGTAACGGCAGCGTAAAAGAGGTTTGAAAGTTTCCTTGGTGAGGAACAACTTGATAGTAAGGGGCAAACTGGAGTCTCTTTTTTAGAGTGTCGTTAATCGTATCAAACGAGGGAGAGGGAATGTGACCTGCCGATGAGGGGATGGCGGCCTTAATAGTAGTCAAGAGTTCATTGGCCGTTTTATGCTCAGGATTTTGACGGGAACTACCAGGGGATCCACCATGATGTGGTTCGCGTAGACTTGAATCATTTTCGGGTGGTGTATGGGTTGCAAAAACAGAGTTAAGCTTAAAAAGCAAAATTAAAATGAGTGCTAATAAGGCCTTAAAACTTACTTTCATAGTGAGCGCCCCCTGGTCGTGCAATAAGAGAGAGTAATTCCAAGAGAGTACACTTACCTAGGAAAGGCCAGCGATGTCAATGTTGATTGTTAGATGCCTTTCTACTGTATGACAGGGCCTTTTAACAAGTGAAACAATTTCAAATAGATAGAGATTTTTAAAAGAGGTTAAGAATTCTTAGTAAAGGATAATTAAGCGCAAATTTTATGAACAATTTTTGCAATATTGGCCAGAGTTGGATTGCCTTCAGAAGAGAGCATTCTGAATAAGGTTCTTCTTGGGATACCAGCATCTGCGGCAAAGACATCTTTATCCACTAAATAAAGATGAGTCATTAATATTTCTTTAAATCCATCTACGTCATCTGCTACCAAACAATCCCAGAGGGCCTTTGAGATGTACTTTTTGTCTTTCATTCTTTCTGTTGGATTAAATGTATGGGAC
The DNA here is from genome assembly GCA_015231955.1 of Oligoflexia bacterium. GTDB lineage: Bacteria > Bdellovibrionota > Bacteriovoracia > Bacteriovoracales > Bacteriovoracaceae > JADGAN01. The sequence goes on from JADGAN010000057.1 coordinate 2,533, forward strand.
TTGATATTTTTTTTAAGTTTCAAGCTCGGTATATCTTTGAAGGATATTTCTTGCTTTTTTGATGTCTTTTTTTTGATCATTTTTTAATCCTCCGTTTAGGAGTAATATTAATTTGCTTCCAACTTTAGAAAAATAAATTCTTCTACCACCTTTCCAACGAAGTTCTGCTAAATGCTCGCCAAGATATTTCCAATCACCAAAATGTTCAAACTCCTTGATTCTAACGATTCGAGCATCTATTTGTGCTTTGTCTTTCAAGAGCAAACCACCACACCAATCGCTAAACTCTTTGGTCTGTAGTATCTCAATCATTTATTCTCCAAAGGTAGGAGCTTGTAGTTTTACTATAGTGCCATATATGGCACTAAAAAACAATCTATTTCATCAATGTCCTAGCAAGGGAGAGTGCTTTCGTAACGGCCATCGTTAGCTAAAGAGCGAAATCTTCAATCCTGGTGACTCCTCCACTCGCTTAGCTCGCTTGATGTATCCTTTTGTCGTCTCTACGCTTGCATGCCCCACATACTCACTGGTATCCACCACGTCCACCCCTTGCTGATAAAGATGGGTGATCACGCTTGCTCTTAGCGAGTGAGGAGTAATCCGCTCATCGATCTCCGCAAGCCGAAGATATTTCTTAATCACGCGCTCGATGGTTTCGTGACAACATCCCCCACTGCGGTTGTACTGATTTTGTACTAAAAAATCTTTTTCTCCGATAGCACGCCCAATGGAGGACATCATTGCTAGATAATCTTCAATGGTAACCTTAACGGCATCTAGTAACGGCACTTCTCGAATTTTTCCCCGCTTCCCTCGTAAGATTAAGTGGTGTACCCCTTGTTTTCGTATAAAGTCTGCTCGCCGTAAACTTAATATCTCACTCTTACGCGCGCCCGTTCCAGATCCGCTTGATCTGCTCCTCGGTGAGTGCGTTGGTTTCGCGGATAACCCTTGCACCCCTAACTTTAATTGCTTCAAAAATATTCTCAACCACTGGCCCTTCTCGCTTTAAAAAGTCCCAAAACTTTTTTACTCGAATAATCCTCTCCAATTCCCAAAGGAACACTTCCTGGAAATTCTACATAAAGATGAGAGCATTCTGGATGCATGTAATGACGACTTTTTTTGATAAAACCAATTTCTTTCATGGCCTTTTCAAGTCCGGTGGTAAACATACTTCCTAAAACAAAATCAAGATCGCCTGATTTGTAAGCACCTTCTGAATAGATTGAAACGACAGCACCACCAACTAGAATTGTATCAATGTCGTGTTGTTTGAGATGAGTCGCTACAAACTTCCATAAATCTTCTTCAGTGCAACTTTTAAAGTCAATGGTCATGGTTTGTTGCCTCTGCCAATAACAGGTTTTCCGCTACGGCGTGGTCTTTTTCTCTCTTTGAACAAAAGTTCTTTATCACTGATGCTCATATTGGAATGGATAACATTAATGAGTTCCATCAGTGGTTTGGTTAGAGGGGATTTTTTATTAAAAGAGTAGACTCTAGTAGTCCCAATTTTTTTTGAGATAACGACTCCTGCCTCTTCAAATTTAATCAATTGATTTTGAACCGAGGACAGAGAAATTGCAATCTCTCTAGAGAGTCCTCTTGCATGGATTTCTCCATAATGAAAGAGATGTAATAAAGTGAAAGAGGCGGTTTTTGTTCCAAATATTTTTTCTAGCATGGATAGATATTATCAATGTGATGAAAAAAAGGACAACCTGTTTAATAGGTCAACTGATACATATAAAAGGTCATGGTCTGTGAGCAAAACAAGGAAAGGTCAAAAAATGCTTCGGTATTGTTTTTGCGATGAGTAATTGGTGGGCCCTAGTACATGAGTATCGAACCGCCATCCTATCGAGTCATAAGATTCTAGAACAAGTTAATCAACTTGCAGCATAGACTTAACTTTACTCAGTTGCTTGTCTGAGCTGGTGCTCATAGACTACACAATCCACACCATCTATTGTGTCTTTTCTAGAAAAGACCATTCCAGTTTTTTGCATTACTCGATAGGACGCTACATGACAAGTCTTTGTGATTGCAATAATTTTATCCTTCTTGATGTTATGTTGGGCCCATAACAAGAGTGATTTTAGCATCATGGTTGCATAACCTTTGCCTCGATATTTCTCCAACACAACATACCCAACCTCAATTTCTCCACTTTCAATATCACCAAATCCTGCCCGTCCAATAAATTCACCAGAGTTAAGCTCGAAAACTAAAAAGGCCCCATATCCCTTTTCACTATAATATTTTTTATCATTTTTAATTTTTTCTTTGACTTCATCGCAATTAGAACTCCAGGCCTTGGGATCAGCACTGGCTAGCATCAACAGATAATCAACATCACTTTCTGCGATGGTTTTAAAACCAAGATTATTAGCTTCAAAGAGGTAAGATTGTTTTATTGTGTTTATCGCTGTTTTTCCTATCCATGATTGAGACATTTAACGATGCACTTTTTTTCCAACAAATTTAGATAATTTTATAAGCTCTTTGAGTGCATCATTAACAATTTTAGAATCAGGAAACTTCTTTGCCACCTCTGGCTCTAAGACAACAATGTTATTTTTTTCTTGAAATCTCTTATAATATTTTCCTCTAACACCTTTTGAAAAGTCATATTCTTTTTTCATATTTTATCCTCCAAATAAACACGTTGTTCTTTTTTAGTGGCCCTTCTTGCAGAAATAATTCTTATTCTCCCATGCCTATCCGTATGGGAGACAACAGTAATTATCATATTACAACTTAACCCAATAGTAACTTCTCTTGGTTCACCATCACTATGGTCAAGATCAGGAATCGTTACTGCTCTAGGATCACCAAAAATAGTCGCGGCCTCTTCGAAAGATACTCTGTGCTTTTGAAGATTACTGAGTGCTTTACTTTTATCCCATTCAAACTTCAGGCCCATTGCTACACGTCCTTTTCACTAGTGTTCTGATTTTGATACTCTCGCGTGCTAATTGCTTTATCGATGATGGTAGCATGAATTTTCGAGGAGTAATTGTGTGATGAGTTTTAGTGGTGGACGGTACAGGGATCGAACCTGCGACCCTCAGAATGCCATCCTGATGCTCTCCCAGCTGAGCTAACCGCCCACTAATGTGAATTAAAAAATCGGAAGGTCAATTATTTTGTACTAGTAAAATGATAAAGTTGCAACTTTAAACTTTAAGTTACTCAGTAAATTCATCGCCGATCATGCCACCAGCACCCATATTTGAGTTGTCCATGGAGGAAGAGTCGTATGCGGAAGGAGCGCTATTTTCAAGGAAGCTGGAGGAGGAGACGTCACTGCTGCCGCTATCGTAACTGCTTGGGGTATAGATTGGCATTGGGAGTGCGGAGGCAGAGGAGTCGTCGCCTCCTCCTCCACCTGTGCTGTCATAATCTTCACTTGAAGGAGCGCGATCGTAGCTGCTATCGGGCATCGGCATGGTGGCGGCCGAAAAGGCAAAAAGTTGTGCGGTAGTGAGAAGTGCCAGGGCCAAAGTGGCCAATGAAAAGATGCTAATTCTTGCCATAAAAAACTCCTTAAATCCAAAGATCACATTGTTGATCTCTAACCCATCTACTTATATCAAAATTTATGCCATGCCTAGGAAATTCTCCTAATAAGTAATTATTACATGAAAAGAGAAGAGGGGCCTTAAACTTTAAAAAGAAAATTGCAAATATCTCCATCAGCAATAATGTAATCTTGGCCTTTGGTCATGGCCTTACCAGCGCTACGAATTGCTTGTTCACTTCCTAGTGCCACCAGATCGTCGTATTTGATTACTTCTACACGAATAAAACCACGTTCCAAATCGCTATGGATTTTTCCAGCGGCAGCAGGGGCGGGTGTTCCTTTTTTAATGCTCCAAGCGCGTGCTTCATCCTTACCCATGGTATAGAATGACATCAGTCCTAAGAGATCGTAAGCGGCATTATTTAAGCGATCGATGCCGGGAGCGGTAATACCCATCTCTTTTAAATACTCATTACGTTCAGTTATTTCTGCGATCTCCATGATTTCTTGCTCGATTTTTGCAGAGATGGCAAGGAGGTTGCTTTCGCTGGTGGAAGAAGTAAACTCTTTTACTCTGTTATCATCGACATTCAAGCACCAAAGGATAGGCTTTCGAGTAAGGAAATTTAAACTGCTGATGGCGCTCTTTTCTTCGCTAGTGAGTTCGATGGAACTTAAGAGCTCATTGGCCTCAAGGTGAGGTCGGAATTTTAATAGTATTTGTTCTTCGAGTTGTTGTGTTGTGGTTAATTTAATTTTGACTTTATCTTTAGCCATGCGTTCGAGACGTTTTTCAACCAAATCTAAATCAGCAAGGATTAGCTCGATTTTAAGATTTTCTTGATCGCGTGAGGCCGAGACACTGCCAAGAGGGTGGTAGACCTCTTCACTGGTAAAGTCTCTGACAACAATCATCAGCAGGTCACAAAGACGTGATTCTTGCAGCCAGGGTGCTACTCCTTTGGTAGTAGAGGAGGTGGGATCGATATCGTTACAGAGAACAAATTCGGTGAGAGCATAAGTGATTTTATTGGGGACAACGATGGTAGCAATCTTATCTACTCGTGGATCTTTGACCAGTGCTGCCCCGGAAACCACTTCGCTTGCTCGACGTTGCAAGCTGCCAGGGGCCTCTCGTCCGGTAAGTAGTTTAAAGATAGTTTTTTTTCCTGAGCTTGGAAGTCCGAGGATGGCAATTTTCATGGAGAGTTATCCTTTATCTGAAATGAGTTATGGGGTTATCGTGTTTTGTGAATTCAATTGTATCTAATCGATAAAGAGGGTTTTGTCTAGTTTTGTCTGAGCGTCACTCTAAATCGCTTTTTGGGATGGTGTTGCCATAGTAGAGTTTAAGATAGTTTTCATCAAGATATTCTAGAGAAATTTTTTCGTTTTTGATGAGCAGTTCAAAATCGTGATGCTTAGAAAACTCTTTGATTAAGGTAAAGTGAGATATGTTCAGAGTAAGATCAATATAGGGCGTGGCATAGAGGTCGGCCACGGGGAGATCAACTAGCATAGAAATAGCGATAGCGAGGCGAGGGTCAAGACGATCATTGTTTGTGACAGCAATGTTATGGCGCTCTTTAAACGCAATAATGGTTTGTTGATGCTCTTTTATCTCTTGTTCATGAGTGAGAAGATCGGAAGGAGGGAGCGCATAGATTGATTGTAGAGATTTTTGCGAATGATAGTATTCATTATGATCAGGAAGATGGGAGATTTTAGTTGCAACAATCTGTTTGTTAATTGCATTGGCCGTAGAATTCGATGGGGCAGATTTTAAGGCATTGGCAATGACGGAGGATAGTGGTTCTTTGGGAAGTTGAAATGTAAGGTTTTTTATTTTTTTGGGAACTGAGGCCTTAGGGATAGAGGTAGAGGTAGAGGTAGAGATAGAAATAGTGGCATTACTACTATTTTCAAGTATGCTTTGATTTAGTATCTTGGCATACAGAAGATTACCCAAGATAATGGCCACAATAGTTATTGTAAAGAGTTTAAAATAAAACAGAACTTCTCCTTTGGAAAGCGTTATCGGTATTTAGGAAAGAGTTTTTTTCGTGAAATTTTATAGAGCAATAAGCGCAGAGAAAATTGATCAAAAATAGAGTTGAAAATAAAGCGTACGCCATAAACATTGGTGTGGTCATTGCTAGCAATGAGTTCTACATTTTCTTGTTTTCTTGCTTGCGGAGTGCGAGTAATCATTGCGTTCATGCTATAAGACTTTCCTAACAAAACGAAATCAATGGCAACGAGTACCCCTTTAGAGAGGGTGTGAGTTGTTTTTAATAATGCCCCACTAAAAGAGAGATCTACAATGGTTCCTTTTTCAGAAGAGTCAATGAAGGATAGGTAACAAGGGATAGAGACGACAAAACGATGTCCTTGCTCCCACCAGCGAAGATCCTTATTGAAAAAGATCTTTCTAGTTTTGGAAGTTAAAAGATAGATCAAAATAAAGATATTGATGGTCAATAAAATCCATGCAGTTAAAGAGGGGTGCTCATCAAGGTAGGGCCATGTGTAGCTATCATAGGAAAGGTGATAAAAAATATTATAAATTTGCAATATTATATAAAGGTAAAAGAAAATAGACCTCGTACTAAAAAGAAAAAGTGCAGATAATGGAAAGAGCAGCCAGAAGTTAAAAAGATCTTTAAATGAATTTAAAGTGAGTGCCCTATAGAATATGTGTGACAGCTGAAAATTTTTTTCTACAGTGAGAATAATTAATTGCATTAACGGCTCAAAAAGCAGGAAGATAATGGCCAATTTTAAGAGCAGTGGTCTTTGTTTCATTGAGTTTTTATCTCCAAATAATGACAGTAGTATGGCATTTTCTTGATTATCTCAAAGTTATCTTTTTTAGGAGAAAAAAAATACAAAGGTAAATAATTCCCTTACTGCTGGATTTAGGGGCAATGTAATAACATTATAGGTAAGAGCTTTGAGTTGTTAAACTTAATGGTGGAAATCAACTATGATTATGACTACTAAATCCAGTACCATTGTAATGATGATAATAGTAATGGTAATAATGATAATGATGCCACTATTGACACTTGAATATCTCTATGCAGGAGAAAAATCTGCTTATGAATTTGATTGGCTAGAAAAAAAAGACATTATCTTTGTTTTGCAAAATAAAGAATTCCCAATCACTAAAAAATTCAATACAGAGTTGAAGTTTATTGACAGTAGCGGAGCTTCGGTGTTCCAGAAAACATATGGTTTTGAAGTGATGCTGTCATACTATTTCAGTGAGGTCTTTGGGATTAATGCTTTTTATGATCGCATGAACAATTCAGATAGCGGAGCTTTGCAGAATTTGGCGGAAGTAAATAATGCCAAGCCTTTTATAAGAAGGTTTAATTCGATGTTTGGTCTTGGGGTGGATTGGATTCCTTTATATGGAAAAATCAATGCTTTTAATGAAATTTTTTATATGAATTTAGGATTAGGATTTGCTTACAATAGTATACAAGCAGAGAGCAACTTAAAAACTTTTTCGAGAACTAATAGCACTATTCATTATGAGGCCGAGAGTTTCACTGGATACTCTAGCAGATTTTTCTTCAAATTTTTCTTTTCTAGAAGATGGAATATTATTTATGAGTATCGTTATCTTTATTATAGCGGGCAAGATAGTCCGGCTGGCCCTGCTAAAGGATTTTTGGTGAAGGATACCTCTGTAGGCATAGGAGTGCTATTTTGAAAGTAAGCAAGATAGTCCCCTGCAGTTATTTAAGTTTGCTGATGTTAGTAATTATGATGCTTTTTCCTATGGCATCTGCTTACAGCAGTATATGGGGAAGCAAACGAGATTTGATATTAGACAAGTTTATAGAGAATAATTTTAATTTTACTGCATACTTGATTGCAAAAAAGATGATTAAAAAAGGCAGTTTTGATGAATCGTTTTGGAGCATCGAAATGGTGCGTGCTTTTGAATCGCTGCCGCTTTCACTTTATACTCCAGGACTTAATTCGAATAGTAATAATTTTTCAAAACTCTCTCCAATGATGATGGTCAATGCCCAAGCTATGGCCGCCAATCACCAATATACGTTAGCGGCAAAAGAGTTAGCAAAGATCAATAGTGATCAGAATTATTATATTGAGTCACTCTATTTGCAAGCAATGTATCTACATATGGATGGGAAATATACAGATGCAGATAGGATTTTTCGCTTGGGCCATCGAGAATCTAAAAAACGAGATGCTAATTGGCTTCATGACAAAAATTATATTTCAATTCACCAGAATAAAATTTTGCATACTTATGCGCAAATGTTATTTGAAATGAAAAATTTCAAAGCAGCAAGAGATGTGATGGAGAGCATCCCCAAAAAACAATCAATATGGCCGACTACTCTAATTGATTTGGCATGGACAGAGTATCATTTGAAAAATTATGGAAGGTCACTAGGATTGTTGGTAACCTACAATTCTCCATTTTTAAAAAATTATGTCTACCCAGAAGCTAGTTATTTAAAGGCATTAATATTTTATGAGTTGTGCTATGTCGAACAAGCAGAACAAAATATTGAGTTCTTTGAAAAAAATATTGCTGCTTTGGCGAAACGCTTGCTTCCAGGATTACGGCAAAGTTTAGATTATAGAAAAATTGTTATGGACAACGACATTAGAATCCGAAGAAAGTATAGCGATCTTTATACAGTGCTAGTGCGGCAGAATAAAAGTTTGAAGTTTCTTACGTATAGCAATGCTATTGCAATGATTAAAAAAGAGATCGGTGCGATTAAGAATTCTGATATGTCTGCTATCAATAAAAAACTTATTGTAGATCAACTATTGGGAGTAGAAATGTTGCTAAACAAGGATATTAATAATTATTTAAGAGGGCAACTAGAGCGATTTATTAGAGATACAGCAAAAGTTGAAGGTTATTTTGTTAAATTAAAATTAGCACTTAGTTCAAAAAAGAGAAAAGAGATCTTGCTGACTGCAAGTGATCCTGATGAAGCAATAATCAGTGCACTTAGTGCAATAGAAGGAAGGAAAAGGAAAGCTTTTTGGAAATTTCTAGGAGCATTTTGGGCGGATGAATTGGGCGATTACAACTATGCCTTAACAAGCAAATGTAAGTAATTAAGGTTAGAGATGAATAGACCACATATCATTATAATAATCGTTTTTTTGAGTATGCTGAACTTGCGATCGCTTGTTGCTGCAGAGAGTAATCATGATGGCAATAGGAACAGTATCACTGGTGAAAGTAATAAAAAAACAATTATTCAATATCAAAAATATCAAAAAATTGATTTAGGAGCACTTTCAGTGGACGGGGATGTGGTGCTTTCAACAGATGTGAATGTAAATGATGAAAATTTAAGTGAATCGCTGGATATCTATAGAAGAAGTAAATTTGTTGATAAGATTAATGATGAAATAAAGGGAATTAGATAATTAACCTTGGAGAGAGTATATGGAACTTTCTGTAATAGATAAAGGATTTATTTTTGTAAAATCATTTATGCTGGATGGTGGACCACTGATGTGGTTTACGCTTTTCTTATGGCTTCTGGGGATTGCTCTAGTGGTGTATAAATATCTTGAATTAAAATGTTTTGATATAAATGCAGAAAAATTTTTTGATCTCATTCAAAATGATATTTTAGGAAATAGTGTGGAAAATGCTATTAAAAACTGCGGTCATAGCAAATCAGTGCTTCCTAAAATCATTAAAGTGGGTCTGATGCGAGCAAATGAACCTAAAGAGTTGGTGGAAAATGCTTTGAATGCAGCAATTTTAGAGCATACACCTAAGTTAAGCTATAAATTATCGTATATAAGTTTGGTCGCCAGTCTTTCTCCTCTTATGGGACTTTTAGGTACAATTTTAGGAATCATAACCTCGTTTGTAGCAGTGGCCAGTGTGGATCCCAGTATGAAGGCACAACAATTAGCATTAGGGATCTCGACGGCAATGAATAATACCGCACTAGGATTGTTAGCGGCAATTTCTGTGATGATTTTGCATGCAATGCTAGCAAGTAAAGCACAAAGAATTGTTGATGAAACAGAGGCAGTGGCCACAAAACTGCTAGATCTATTGATCATTAGGCGTCAAAGAAGTGGACTAATTGATAATCAATAAAAAAGCAAAGAGTAATTCATGGGGATAAAAAAAAGAGAGCGATTAATAACGGAGACGCCACTAAATCTTGTGCCAGTGATGGACTGTGTTTTTATTTTAATGTTTTTCCTATTGCAATCTGCACAGTTTATCCATTTATACGAACTTAGTAGTGAAACCCCGGTGATAGCGTCAGTTCCCTCTGATAAAGAGTTAGAGCATGAACCTTTAAATCTTACAGTAAAAGTAATGGAGAGAGGCCTGGAGATTAGAAGTGGAATGCAAGGGAAGCTGATTTCAAAAATAAGCGATATTGCAAATAAAATTAATCAAGAGGAACTTTCTTCTCAATTATTTTCAATTAGAGTGAAAAATCCTCTAGAAAAATTTGTTATTATCGCTCCTGAGATAGATATAAAGTATGAAAAAATTGTAAAGGTAATGGAGGCCGTCAATACTTTACCTGAAGGGAAAAAAGAGGCATCAATAAATGATAACAAGGGAAATCCTCTGCTGATAACAAAAAATTTTGAGTATATTGTTATAGAACCTAATACCTAGAAATATTGAGTGAAATAGATGATCATCACAAGAAGAAAAAGAAAAAAAGCTGGATGTGAAGTATTAAGTGATCTTAATTTAACTTCATTACTCGATGTTTTAGCAATCTTGTTGGTTTTTTTATTGCAAAGCTATGGAGCATCAGATTTAAGTGTTAATTTAGCAGAAGAGCTAGCGCTTCCTTACACAAAGATACGTAATTTTGGAAGCATCTCTCCTATTGTGCAAGTTAATCGCATGCGTGGAGTTTGGATTGATGGTGAGTATAAAGGGGAGTTAGAGGCCAGTGAGGATAAGGCAGCGGATACACTGGATAAAAATATTGTAAGTTCTTTAACCGCCACTAAAGAGCGGGTTAACAAAGAACTAGAGGGAAAAGATAATCATGAAAAGAGTAAAAAAGAGGCGTTACAAGTAAACATTGTTTTAGATAAGGAGCTGCCATACTCAGATGTACAAGTGGTCTTGGCAAGCTGTGCATTTGCTGGATTTGGAAAGTTTAAGTTTATTGTTCAAGGTGAGGATTGATGAAGAAGGCATTGCTTGTTGGTTTCTTTTTCATGAGTTTTTTGTTATGTGCTTTTGACTTATTTGCCATAGATAGTGCAAAAGATAAGCTGGATAAATGGCAAGCGCTATACGATTCGGTGGTGAATGATATTAAATTGATTGAGATGAGAAAGAGCAAAGATGCAGAATTGTATTTACGTTTACTGGAATTATATGCAGAAAAAATACAACTTTTAGCACGTCAATACAATGAACATTTGATTTATTATAAATCCAGCGAAATAAAAACAGTCAAGCAAAAGATTGAAAAAAACATTGAAGTAAATTTCAAACGATTAAGCGAGATAAAAATATTTCTTTTTCAGTTAAAGATTGATGAGATCAAGAGATTTAAAACTCATTATATATTATTTCAGACATATGAAGCATTAAAGCGCTACAAGCAATCATATTCAGAGATGAAACTAGCAGAAAGCACTGGTGAAAATATTATAAGAGGAGCATCGAAATCTGCAAATTCAGATAATTTTCTGGTACCCTTAAGTCGAGTTTATCTAAAGCTTGCGGAATACCATTATAATGAGCAGCAGATTGATTTTGCCATGCTTTATTATAAAAAAATCATAGGTAATAAAAATGATAAGTGGCTACCTAAATATTATTATAATTATGCCTGGTGCTTATTGAAGAAAAAAGATAGCGAAGCGGCTTTTAGTTCGCTGATGACAGCACTGAAGCTTAATCGTGATCCTAAATATGTTAGAATAGAAGAGCAGATATTGACAAATTTTGCACTTTTTAGTGTGACTGCCTTAAAAACTAAGCGCGGCCTTGATTTACTAAAAAAACTGCAACAGAATAATTTTTCAAATTTAATGAGCTTTTTACAGGCCGCTTCCGAATATGGATCTCAAAATGATTTAAGTGCTGTATTTGCAGAGTTGGATCTTTTAGAAAAAGATCCAAAACAACAAAATGAATTTTTATTAACGAAGCTTAGTATATGCAAAAAACATAAATTAATTGCTGACTTTGAAAGGACATTGCAAGAGCTAAGAAAGCGGTTTCAGGAAAAGAAGATAGCGTTAGATGAGAGAACAACAGCGATTGAAGATATCAAGGAGTTTACAAGCTTTTTGCAGAGTAGAGTGAAAGTAATGGATTCCATGGATCAAAAAAAGCTATTGATGAAGTATGCTCTCTTTAATCTTGATACTCTAGGCGTTTTTGACCCAGAAAATAGATCTATTTATTATTATCACAAGGGAGAAATCGCCAGCGATGCCTCTGAAAATTATTATGCACTGGAGAGTTATTACCAAGCTATTAGTTGTTGTCCAGTCACTAGTGCAAATAGGAGTAACTACCGAAATAGTATGAATGCTTTTTTTGAAAGCATTGAGAAAAACAAGATCACGGATCAGAAAAAAGAGAAGATGCTTTATAATGCATTTGATTTGTTTTTGAAACATTTTCCTAATGACAATAGCACCAAGGAAATCTATCAGAAAAAATTTAATCTTTGTTTAAATCAAGAAAAGAAAGATTATATTGCGGCAGAAAAAACATTAGACGATTATGCCAAGGTCATACCGCAGGATAGGAATGTGCAAAGGAAGATGTTTGAACTTTTAAGCAATACCTATGCCAAGGCAATTGATCGTAAAGGGCTTAGAAGGCAGCAACAAAAAATTGCTAATGGATTTCTTGGGTTTGGCAATAGAGAGTTGTCTCAGCTTAAAAACATTCTAAGTGCAACTTCTTTGTCTTCGATAGCAAAAATCGAGCAAAGTGGAGACTATAAAAAAGCGATGGAGCTGTATGCTGCTACTTTTGAAGATGAAAAAAAAATTATTGGCGAAAAAGGTGAGAACAGAGAGCTTGCCCTTAGTATTGCGATGAAAAATGTAGTTTTAGCACAAAAGATAGGAGATCGGCCGCAGATGATTTTATGGGCGCAAAAGGCGGTGGAAATCTCCTATGAACAGGATATGGAAAATAATCTTAAACTTTTTTTATTTGTCATTGAACAGAGCTATTTAAATGATGAAATTGAACAAGCAATATTTTTTGTGGAAAGAATGGTTGATCGATGTAATTCTAATAAAACGGTATGCTCTAATGATCTGAAAAAGCAAATTTTTGAAAAAAACATTTCATTGCTCTTGTCAGTTGCTAAGGGAGTAAAGAAGGCCGCACTGTTGCTTGCTGAGGCCGTCCAGAATAAGATGATCAATGTTGAGTTATTGAAAATATATTATGTTAATGCATTAGAGTCTGTGATGCTTGAACAAAACAATGATCTATTTTATATGTTACTGACTCTACCCTTTGAAAAAAATTGGCCATTAGATGTAAAAAATTATGCTCTAGATGTAATTAAAATAGTTTATTGGAAAAATTATGGTCTAGCACGATCAAAGTTAATTGATGATTTACTGGTCTTTTTTCAAAAACGCCCACAGGAAGCTGGGAATTTGCTTTATTTGCATGAACGTCTTGAAAAGGGAATGAATTTTGCTATTGGAAAATTTCATGAAGGGGCGATTACCTTTGAGATTTTCAAAGGGTTGCTGCAAAATAAGATTTTAGAAATAAAAGATACTACTACTCGTATAGAAGCAGGGATGGAGGGAATGCCTCGATGCTTTGTTTTAGTGCTATTAAAAAAGGCAGTCGCTTATTTAGTTGAGAATATGGCATATCTCAAACAGTATATGCCTAAAACGGCGGATAAAGTCCTTTTAGAGGCCATTGAAAAGGAAATCGACAATATTTTGAAAATACTTGAATTAAAACAAAAAGAGTATATGCAGATAGCTGATAAACTTGCCTATAGTAGTGGCGGGCATTGCTCTCAAGGATATGAGTTGTTTGTGAGTGAAAAAAATAGATCATTTGTAATATCGCCAATGAAACTGGATCACTATTTGAAGACGATGCCTATTCCAGTAGGAGCTAGTCAAAGCAAAACCAAAGAGTAGCAGGAATCAGATATGAAAAAAATGTTATTGCCATCGGTATTGATACTAGTTTTCATGGTTGGATGTGCACGCTTTGGAATGAAGAAATTTACGGGTGGTAACGGAGGTGATTGCCTTGAAATATTGCAGGATAAGATAACTGAGAACTCCTTAGAGAATGTACACATTAGAAAAATGATGGGTGACTGCTATTTAAATAAAAGAGACTTTCAGCGTGCAAGATTTCACTATAGTGTTGCTATTGCTAAAGATAGCAAAAAGGAGCTTTTGCAGGAAATTTTAAATGATATGGGAGTGATGTTTGCATTAAGCGGATACCCTCAGTATGCCATAGGATATTTTGAAAAAAGTGTTAACTCTGGCAGTAATAAAAAAATGACTCCATTAATAAATCAAGTGTTGGTGTTACTCTCACAGGGAGAGATCAAAAGTGCTTATGTAATTGCTAAGCGATTATTAGATGATAAAAGCGCAATGAATGCTCCATCGATACAGGAAAAAAAAATATTATCAATTGCATATTTTTATAATGGAGATTTTAATGAGGCCATTACATTGTTAGCGCAAGCTAATAGTGAACAAGTGGTGTCAATGCCAGAAACAGAGCTTGTGAACGTTTTGTCGCTTTTACAAATAGGAAAAATTGCAGATGCCAGAAAAGCATGGGAGCAATTGGATGATTTGTCATCTATAGATGCAAAAATTGATAAAGATAAAATTCAGAATATTTTAGATAAGGAACGCGCTAATGCAATCTCCAAATAGATTCAAGATTACTTTTAGTGCCAAATATTTTCATGGAGAATACTCCTTTAATGATGCGTTGACGATTGGAACCACGCAAGAGTGTGACGTTTTATTTCCTCCTGATATCTTATCTTTATTGCCAGATACAGAAATTAATGCTGCTTATGAAGATGTTATACAAAAAGAGATGCCTACTGGTAGTGCAGAAATCTGTATAGAAATTGTAATAAATTGTGATAACGATTTTATTATTAGCTCAGATAATAAACTTTATCCGGTCATTAGTGGCGGAAAAAAGTACAGAGCATTAGCATTTCATAAATTGCCACTAGCATTTATGGTTGCAGGGATTGATTTTTTTCTTGAAGAGGAGGAAAAAGAGCAAGAAGAGAGAGTTGTTCAGCAGGAGTTAACTCCGCAGAAGTTAACGGTTCAAATACAAAAAACACCTGAGGAGCTGCAGTCTGTTCACCCCCATGCTGTTGAGATTGATGGTCAACTATGTAATATCATTTTTAACGATTCAGGCTTTAAACCTTTAGATAAAATTGTTCCTGTGAAGGCGAATTGGAGGAACTTTGAAGATGTCTTTAATTATGAAGGAAAAGAGATTCTTCGCTCAAGTATGCTTCAAGAAAAAATACATAATGTGGTTGAAATCAGGAATATTTGCAATGGCCACACCATAGAAATCTCCTATTTTGAGATAAAAAACCGTAATATTTTTATTTCAAATTATTTAAGAGGAAAAAATATTTTCCGTTGCTTAGGGCATGATTATACCAATGAATTATTACTTAATATCTATGATGAAAAAGTTACTTTAAAAAGATTGGGAGGATATAAATTAGATAAATATAGAAATATTGAAAATGTCATCAAGGAGACCTATGATCCCAAAATTTCCATTGTGTTAGATGCGCAAGATGAAGTTCTCTTAACCAAGGGAATTCATCAGATCTATATCCGTTTGAATAATCGCCCACTTCGCGTTTTAAAAGACCTCCCCGATACCAGTGATGATCGTTTGATTCGAGCAATTATCAAAGCTTGGATTATTGGATTATTGCCAATGCTTTTAATTATGCTTATGGTGGAAATTCCTGAGAATATAGAAAAAAAAGAAGAGCCGATTATTGTCTATAAGTATGATACTAAAAAAACAGAACCCGCTAAAAAAGTTGAAGAAAAAGTTGAAGAAAAGGTTGAAGAAAAAATTGAAGAGAAAGTAGTAGAGGAAAAAAAAGAGCTAGAAATCCCTGATGTTAAAGTAGCAAAAGAGACAGTAGAAAAAGCTATAGAGACTCCACCTAAGAAAACAGAGGATTCGCATTTAACTCAAGGATCACCACTTAAATCTGTTGAGAATGTAGAGGGAAAAGCAAAATTTACTTCGCCGACCAAGGGTGCGGTTAATGAGAACAAAGGTGAGATCAAGCCAATCTACAATTTCGACACGGCATCTTCCCTAAATTCACTGGTTGGTTCCAGTAATAAGACTGCTTCAACAATTGTCTCGGAAAACACCAATATTGTGTCCGCGAGTGTTCACGACGGGGCAGCTATTGGTAAAACGGTCAGCAAGTATGATCTTGGGAAATTTGGAAAAGTTGGTAATGGAGGTGTTCGTCAATTTTCTGCGGGTGAAGGTGGGCGTTACGACTCCTCCTCTTATGCAGGAACTAGAACTGGGGGAAAAAGAGAAGTTTCTATTGCACAACAGGAGATTGATACAAAAATCTTAGGTGCGATCGATCCCAATCTTTTGAAAAAGATATTGAGAGAATATTTGCCTCAATTTAGATTTTGTTACCAAGAAGAGTTGCTTCGAAATAGTAATATTGAAGGCATCTTTTATATTGAGTTTAAAATTGATCAACATGGCAAGGCCCGTGATATAAAAATTTCTACCGATAAAGATCAATTTTCCTCTGAGGGTAGTGACTGTATTCAAAAAGTTGTGAATTTAATTGAATTTCCGAAACCAAAAGGAAATGGAGTAGTAGATGTGAGACAACCGATTAATTTTGCGAAAGCAGATTAGGAGGTTAGTTAGCTTTATAGCTCTTACTGCAAAGGTAGAGCTTTTTGTGCGATATTGTAGATTTGAATTGGGCCATAGTAGTCACTAACATAGAGATAATTTCCATCTACAACCAAATTGTAGTAGTAAGGTACTGAAGATAGAGAGGCCCTGACCATCCCTCGCTTGGTTTCAATATCTCGTACATACGCTGGAGTTGCTGGAGTCTTAATGTTAAAGACACTAATGCCAAGTTCATCATTTCCTGCATAGAGGTAGTCTCCGCTTACCTCAAGTGCATAGTAAGTTTTTAGTGCTTGGTAATAGGTTTTTACAATTACTGGAGCAGCTGGATCTGTAACATCGATAACGGTAATACCTACACGGCCATCGGCCACATAAAGATAATTACCAGTACCATCTAGTGCTATATCATAGGCAGTGCCTACGGTGTTCACTGTGGTGGTAAGTGCAGGAGCTGTTTTGTCCGTGGTATCGAGAATCACTACGCCATCAGTGGTATCAGCAAGATAAATCACATTACCATCAACTAATACGTTGTAGCAGCTACCGGTTGTCGCATAGGTACCCACTGCAACTGGTGCAGTTTTGCTAGTGATATCAACAATGGTAAGACCTGTGTCTGTAGCGGCATAGAGGTAGCTTCCAGAAATGGCAATATCATTGATATTGGCCAGTGCTAAACTGCCCGCAAGTGCTGGTGCGGTTTTTACAGCAGGATCAACGATATAAAGAGTGGTGGAGGTTGAGGCGTACACGTAACTTCCATCAACATTGACGTGCCTGAAGGAGATAGGACTAGTGTGTCCATAACTCGACTCGATTGTTGGGAGCATTGGATTGGTAACGTTTAAAATATCTAGTCCATAAGTTTGGTCAGCAACGTATGCATAGCCACCGCTTACATCGATGTCTCTGCCATAAGCGACCGTATAGAGTTTGCCTGCAAGTGGTGGAGTTGCTGTGTTTGCTAGATCGACCACTTTAATTCCATTGTAATCATCTGCTATATAGGCATAACGAGCAAGCTCTGCATAACGAGCAGCGGCCACATAGATTTTAGAGGAGAAGTATCCTTCTACTGCAGGTAAAGTCATGGAACCGTAGGTTGCAGGAAGGCGATCGTCGGAGTTGGAGATGTTTGCGACAACGAGACCAGCATCGTATCCGGCCATAAAGAGGTAGCTAAGACTAGCATCAAGAAAGAGACCACGAATATCGCCGTAATCGGTGACTTCACTAGCAGCAGGATTTGCAGCGGTAGCAATAGAATAAGTATAAACACCAGTTGTTCCATCAGCAATATAGAGTAAATCGTTGGTAGAGTCTAGTACTATGTCAGAAGCAGATCCTGCACCGGCCAAGTCATCGGTATCAGCAAGGGTAGGTGCTGTAATGGTGGAGATATCGATTGTTAAAAGGTCATCTGAACCTGTACCGCCTACGCAGTAAAGATAGGTAACAACACCTTTTTGAACGCAGCGATAAATTTCAATCCCATTGCCTGCATTAGTAAAGGTTGCCTTCAAAATTGGAGTGGAGGGCGTTGAGATGTCAATAACAACCATATAGTCAGTAGCGACTTCGGCGATGCCATCAAGATCACTGGTGGCCAAGTAAGCGTAGTTTCCACTGGCGTAGGCATATAAAATGTTGCTCATAGGATAGGTAGAAACCCATGCCGGTGCACGTGGATTGGTGATATCGTAGATGACAAGTCCATTGTAGTAGTCAGCAACATAGAGATAGTTTCCGGCCACAAAGACTGTCATTGCTTCGCCAGGAGTATTTAAATTGGTAACAAAAGTTGGAAGGGCCGGTTCTTGGGCGATTTCATAAACTTCAACCCCTCTAAAATCTTTAGCGACATAGATGTAGTTTCCGCTACCGGTGATATCGCGAGCACGGCCACCAAAACTTGCCATACCGAAATCGATTCCTGCTGCAATACACTCACTAACAAAGTTGTTGGCGTATTTAAATTTAGCATAAACGCCTGTGCGGCCACCATTAACTGCCAAAGACCAAGCACGTGAAGTGGCGTAAGGCTCCCACACGCCACCAGAGGAGCAATCGGAGACGTTGGTAATATACATTTCTGTTGCTCCATCAGAAGCAAAAAGAGAGAGCATCACTTCTGGATGGTTAGTATACGCATCGTTGTTATTAATGTGGAGGGTTCTTGTTGGGCCTTGAGGTATTCCACCTTTTTGAATTCCGCAGGCAGAGAAGAGGGCCAGTGCAAATAACAATGGAAAGAGAGAGGTAATGCTTATAAACTTTCTTTTCACAATATGTTCCTTGGTTAAGTTGTTGTTTTTATCAAAAACTTTCATGTCTCAATCCTACTTGCTTCCAAAAAGAGTCATAGGGAAAGAGAGTGACACAATAAATTGATTGATGGTCTTCTTATCGTAAGTGTCTCCTAAGAGGATATAGGGCAAAGTGAAGCGATAAGGTTGTATTTCGTCTTGGAAAACGGAAAAAGTATACATGCCATACTCTACGTTAATATAGGTAGCGTTGAAGATTCTGTAACCAATGCCGACTTTAAAACCGTTGCCTTCGAAGTGTCCTAAATTATCTACATATAATTTATGCTCTAAAGAGTAGCCACCCCACATCCGTAACGGAAGTCCTGCGAAATGCATTCCTAAGATACCAGAGACATCAGTAAAATTTTGAGCAGAAGCTAGCTTAGGTTTTAGTAAAGTAGCATCGCGAGTGTAGGTGCCTCGACCTGCAAGAGCTTCAGCGCCTAAAAAGATACCGCCAACAGATATTCCAAGGATACCACCAACTACGCCTTCTGTCGTAGCACCGCTTACGGTTTTCCCTGCAGCTTTTTGAGAGTGGCTACCACTACCGTAGCCGATGAGAGGCTCCATGTAAATTCCCGCCTGTAGGGCGAAAGACCATAGGATTAATCCTAAAAGTAATAAAACAGAAAGTGTTCTTTTCATTCATTCTCCAATGGGTTAAAAAAGTAATATTCTCCACCGCACCTTAGTTGACTAAAAAATAGAGATCTAAATAAATTTAATTATAAATAAGTTGTCTCGACAACAATTTATTTTTCCCGAGGTAATTACTATGAGAATAGATGTTGTCCACGCTTTCCGAGATAATTATGTTTTTATTCTTTCACAAGCTGGTGAGGCAGTTGTCGTTGATCCTGGTGATGCTACTCCAGTATTGGATTTTTTAAAAAAAGAAAAATTGAATTTATCCACTATCCTCATTACTCATCACCACAGTGATCATATCGCCGGAATTGCAAAACTAATACAAGCGTATGCCAAGCTGAAAATTTTTTCTAGCAAAGAGGAAGCGAGAGTAAAAGAGGCAACTGTACTGTTATCACCAGGAGACGAGTTATTGTTGCTGGAACAAAGAGTGCAAATTCTCGATTTTAAAGGCCATACCAGAGGGCACATCGGATATTATTTTGCAAGTGGTGACCTCTTTTCTGGAGATACCCTTTTTGGGGGGTGTTGTGGAAATATTTTTGAGGGAACAGTTCTGGAGATGTGGCATACACTTTCTCGCTTAAGAGCTCTTCCTGCAAGTACACGCATTTGGTGCGCGCACGAATACACGGCCCAATATCTTCCAGATGCCATACGCTTTGCTCCTTGGTGCCAGGAACTTGTTCAGCGTTACGAGACGGTCAAAGACAAAACGACTACGCTTCCCTTACTTTTAGAAGAGGAGATGAAGACCAACCCCTATTTATGGTGGGATCATCCTGTTTTGGTAAATAAGTATGGGATAAAAAGTGGATTTGAAATTTTCGAAAAGATTTTACAGGAAATGGGATGATTAGAAAATATAAGCAAGATTAAATGATTGTTCCATCATGCTATTTTTAAGCCCAAAAGTGAGCGAGCGCCTTTTTTGGGAAATAAAATCGTTCTTATAGTAGACAGAAAAATTTTGGTTGAATTTATAAAAGAGTTCAAGGGAGTTGCTGATTTCATTGTAATCACTTTTGGCCTCACCTGTTTTTAAATTGGAGACTAAGGAGTAGTTAAATACTTCAAAAAGATAAATTTCTGAAGAGAAAGTGAGTAGCAATGAAAGTCGTATGTTGTGCATAAGATACTCAGCACTCTTGGATTCCGTTTTATTTCCAGTAGCGTTTACTAAATTGTAGTTTAAAAATTCATAAGTAGGATGATAACCAATACCGATGGAGGTCAGTGGGAAAAATTTAGTAAACTTAGTTGTAGGGCCATGGAAATAATCGGCACCAATAGGGGTGAAGCGTAATCTTAAATTAATACCCTTATTCTTTGCCCATTGCTCGCGATAAAAATCGACTTTGGTGTTGACCACCAAGTGCTCTGCTAAGCGATCAGTAAAGAGTTTAGCATTATAATTGTAGCGAGTAAGCTTTTGATCACTGGCGCCATATTCGGAAGGTATTTCCAAGTGTCTTAAATGGAGTTGGTGACTTAGGTTGTACTTATCTTGAAAAAAACGCCCACGAGCTGCATATCCTGCTCCAAAATTTTCTGGTTTAAAGTTATAAAAATTAATAGGTCCTAAGTAGGCCCAAGAGGATCCCATGTCGAAGTAGAGATCATGTTCGGACACTGTTTGCTTTTGTTCACTAGGTGCAGGTGCAGTTGTGTCTATGGCAACTGCAGCTTCTTCTGCAAAGACTCCTTCTACACTACTTATAATTAAAAAAGTTACCAATAATAAAAAGAACAAAGAGCACTTTCTATGAATGACAAACTTCACACGCATCTCCTGGGAAATTATTTCCTTTAAATCTATTGCAATTCAATTTTACAATAAATAATATTGAAAAGTGAACATTAAAATTACGAGGTTTGTTTATGTTGAGAATTTTGTCTCATTGTAAGTCTCTGTCCATGCTTATCATTCTCTCTTTTCTCTTTTGTACAGCTGCATTTGCAGTGGATACATCAGAAAAGGATAAACAATTTTTTTACATGCACCAACCCTATTTGGGAATTCGCCCAATGGCAATGGGAAATGCTTTTACTGCAGTAGCTGATGATTACAATACATTATTTTATAATCCTGCGGGCCTTTATGATATCAAATATAAAAACCACATTATTAACCTAGCAACCTATGGTGCTTCTAATGGAAAAAACTCGCTAACCGATCTATATACTGAATTGCAAACGGCCGGAAAAAGTACAGGAAGCAATCGAACTACACAACTCGCAAATTTAACCGACAGTAAGTACGGGAACTGGTATTATGCTCGTTTTGCTGGTCCCTCCTACTTTTTTGTTAAACCAAAGTTAGGAGTTGCGGTTATTCCAGTTGATGGCACGATTGGTATAGGCATTGATCGCCAAGTGGGGCCTACCCTTAAGATCGATTTCATTCTCGATTCCACAATTGCCTTTGGATACGCTTGGGGATTGGACAAATTTCTTCCTGGAATGAGATTTGGGGTTGCTACTAAATTGATCCATCGTGCGGCCTTGAAAAAGATTGTTCCGGTGCTAGAGTATGAGAGAAATAAAGATATTGTTAAATCAAAATCGGTGCAAGAGGGTGCAACCGTTGATTTCGATGCAGGTATTCTATACACTATGCCCGAACTTGTCTCTTGGTCAAAACTTACATTGGGAGCAGTAGTTAGAAATGTGTTTGATTTTGGTTTTAAAGAGAAGATGCAATTCATTAACAGTGGGAATCCCGATAACCCTGAGTCTATCCAATCTCGTTACGATTTTGGGATAAAGAGTGCTTTTAAACCTATATGGAGAATCTCTCCTTCGCTCTCTTTTGATGTTCGAGACATTGGCCATGATAGTAATAATTTAAAGAAAATGTATCATGCCGGTACAGAGTTAAAATTTGATTTTGGGACACATATGGATGTACGTTTACTAGCAGGCTTAAACCAAGGATACCTCACCTATGGAATCTCTTGGCAAGCATTGTGGTATTTAATTGAAGTTGCAAGCTATGGCGAGGAGATTGGAACCAAAGATAAAAATAAAGAAAATCGAGTCTCTACAGCAAAGTTTTCTTTTAGTTTTTAATTAGAATTAGGAATTAGGAGTTTTATCCATGAATAAAAAAGTAATGAATATCTTGTTAGCATGTTCAATATTAGGCCTCTTCTCTTTACTATCTTGCGGAGAGAGCGAGGAGCAAAACGACCTTAATCAAGCTCAAGATTGCTTAAACAAAGCACTTCCCGCCAATGCGGCCGCTTGCCGAACACTTTTGGTAAATCATCACTCCAAAGAGGCCTATACTCTTCGTTGTGCCTCTGACTTTTTGGCAGAAGGAGTGACTGCAACAAAGATGGCAGAAGCATTGGAAAAGCGAGATGCAACTGACACCACCAACAATGCACTTTTGGGGATGATGGGAATTATCTCCTTTAGTACAGAAGCACTACTCGATCAAGCAGATGCCGATTGTTCGAGAAGTGGTTATCCAAGTTATGTGATGCTAGCAAAAATGGCAAAGATTTCTACTAAGATTGCAACAGTGGGTGGCTTAACCATCTCTGCTGCATCCAAACCAACACAAACGGAGATGGAAACTGCTTTGGCCACAGCATACAACGGTGGAAATCCCAGTAGTGATACCAAAGAGACTGTCGGTGCGGCAGCACAAATCATTAAAAACGATTATTGTAATGCAGACAATGCAACATCTAAAGTGTGCACCACTGTTACTACCGCCATTGGTAGCAATACCACTAATCAAGCTATTGGCAATGAACTTTTAGTTCAATTGCAAAATCGTTAATATCTTTCAATAATACCTTTAAGGGGAAAGAGTAGTGCCTATTGGCAAGAGATTACTGAGGTGCGGGAAAGGGTTGATAACTTCCGTTCTTTTATGTGCGCAAAGTAAAATAAAAAATAAAAGTAACTGCTCACACCCCTCAACCTTCACCTTTCAACCAAATGCTGTTAGCTAAGCAACTTTCAGCATCCGGTAGAGGGTAGATGGCTGAAGGGTGTGAGCTAATGGAATGGACTCGCCTCTTTTAAATACGGCATCTAAGTGCCAGAATAGTAAAAAA
>JADGAN010000058.1 GCA_015231955.1 Oligoflexia bacterium
TTTGAAACCGTATACTGTCCCCGCTAGCTTCACACTGGAACTGCTAACAAATACTGCTACCAGCCCCCCTGCTACCTGCTTGCTGGATTTGTAAAACTGTTTTACTGGAATCCAGTTTAAACTTACTTGTCCTTATATCCTCGTCTTCCTCTGAGGTTAAAACTATTCTTATCTTCATTCCCATTGACCGTGCATATTTATCCAGATTTGAAATTTTCAAATCCTTTCTACCCTCGATTTTAGAGACCTCCGGTTGAGTTAATCCCTCTAGATCACCTTGAGTTAGACCGAGTTTCTCCCTAACCATTTTCAATCGAAGTTCCGATGCTTTCTTTGTAACGGATGGTACAGTTTTTGGCAGGTTGGCCTGCAAGATGCTACTCGATGGTAGTTGTGATGAAGCAGATGCAGGGGCACGCATGATTCAAGGAATGGAAGTTGTTGGTGGTAACAGATATATAAGTAGGTACCACTTTATGACATATATGCAGGGTGATAAGCTGGTAATGCGAGATTTCTCTCTCAATCAAACTAAAATTGGTGACGATGCTGTAAAGACTGACGCCGATCAACCTACAGTACTAGGCGATGAATTTGATCTTAGTATTCCCAACCCCGACGAAGGTGGCAAGTTAACCTTCACTGTCCACTGTAAGAAGCAGTAAAAAATATCCATCTAATCATTCTCATTCTTATCTTAGCACTAAATTAACCGAGCTTAATTGTCGATAGGCATAGAGGAGAAATGCTTAACTGCGACTGTAGAAATGCACTTCAAGATAACGAAGTATCTGTAAGGGAATCACCAGAAAAATAGTTGCCGTGGAATTACAAGGATAATTTACAAAAAGAGTCCTCCTCTCCTGTAAAAAAATAAATTTCCTTTAAAGCACTTTTGCGGAACGGATACTCAATGTCGTAAGCGCCGACATCCTTCAGGCGGGACTTAACAGTATTTCTGGCAATCAATAAATCATGTGCAATTGTCTGGATGCCATCGCTATTCGCTCTCCTGCGCACTAACTCTTTAAGCATTTTTTGACCATTCTTCTTGGCCTCAGACACCTCCATGATAAAATATCAGATGTATCTGATACCCGTTGAATTGGCCCAGCGGTTCGCATTGCTACGGATGGGTGGTCAAATAGGTGAAATTGACCTGGTCAGTTCCGGTAAAATCCGGCATTCCCTAAATTTCTTTCAGTACAGACAGCTCCTTGAAAGATGAATTCAAGCGTATTTCATTATGAGGTTGCAAAAATAATTACAGTTAGAGTATAGAGTATAAAGTGTTTCGTGGTGGTAACGTTAAGTGAGAATTAGATGGTAACCATCACGTGAGAATCGACATATGATTAGATAATTTATTTTTTTAGAGGAATTCATCATGAAAAAGGGACATAGGTCTTCTAAATATGTAATCTTTTTGCTTTCTACTCTATCTGCTATGCTAGTTATTATTTTTGTCACTAGCTGTTCTGCCCCAAAGAAAGCAGGGGAGCAGAACCCTACAAGTGATCATGCAAACAACGAAGAAAATTCAATCCTAAATCCTGAAAATAATCCCTCCTCAACAAATCCCACTATTGTTAATACACCGACTGTTAACAAACCACCCATAGTGCCAACAGTTATTGCTTTTGAATCACAAGAAGAAAAAGAGCTTGCTAACATAGATAAATTTGAAAAAGAACAGCTCAATCCAATTGGAATTTTACTTGACACTACTTCCGCGAACAACACTACTGCCTTAACAATTAATGAATATGAACAAAAGATTCATCCACTTAAAGCGCTTTTAAATATTATTTCTGAATTGATAGTTAAGTACCCTGGAAATATAATTTTCAAGGAAAAAGAAGCTGCATGTAAATCAGCAATCTCTTCTTTAGAAAAATGTCATCAAGAGATAAGAAAAAATCTTTTTCTTAGGTTTGAAAATTCCGTTACTATTATTGGTAAAGAGAAATTAGCGAAACTATGGGCCATAAAGAAAAAGTTTGAAATCTTAACAAAACTTATAAAAGGGACAGATTCTATTCGAATGGGAGACAATCTAATAACACTTGAAGGAAGAGCTTCTTTTAGTGCAGACGAAACAAAATTCATTACCGCTTCTGATAATGGAATAGGCAAAATTTTTGATGCTAAGACAGGTAAAGAACTAGTTACTTTCAGAGGACATAAAGACAGCATCACCACGATTCTCCTAGGGCCTGATGCCAGTAAACTAGTTACATCTTCCATTGATAATACTAGTAAAATTTGGGATGCGAATACTGGAAATGAAATTGCCACTCTAGTAGGGAACAAGGCCTTATTTAGTCCAGACGGAAGTAAAATCATTACAATCTCCCATAACTATCGATACATTTGGGATGCTAATACAGGAGAAGAGATTACAAGAATGTTCCATGAAGTATTGTTTAATTCAAATGGAAGTAGATTTATTTCAGTTTATTATGACCCTTATCAAGGAGAAACCTATAAAGAGTGCATTGAAGGATATCACTGTATTTGGAACACACAAACAGGAATGAGCATTGCCGTCCTAAAAGGACAAAAGTTTTCATTTAATTCTGATGGGAGTAAATTTCTATCAATTATCAATGATATTACAAGCAAAGATTGGACCTGCAAAATCTGGGACTCTGAAACGGGAAAAGAAATCTTTACTCTTAAAGGGCATCGGGACTATATTAAGAGCGCACGCTTTAGTCCAGACGGCAGCATGATTGTCACAACTTCTTCAGATGAAAGCAGTAGAGTTTGGAATGCTGAAACAGGAAAAGAGATTTTTACATTAAATGGACATATAACAAATATTGAAAATGCCTTTTTTGACCCAACATCAAGAAAGGTGCTTACTGTTGATATTTCAGACAATGCTAAACTTTGGGAAGTTAACACAGGAAAAAAAATTGCGACTTTTAAAGATTGCCCTGTTTTTGGTGATCATATTTGGTTTTCCCCAGATGGAAGCAAAATTGCTTGTGGTATGGTAGGCACTCTTCACGTTTTTAATACTACTTCAGGTGCTGAAATTTTAACTTTATCAAATGTTGATACAGATGCTTCCTGTGTTTCCTTTAGTCCTGACGGAAGTAAGATTTTAACGAATAGAAGTGGTGCTGCTCATACTAGTGACATCTGGGATATACATACAAAAAAAAGGTTGGTCATTCTAAGAGGGCATAGGGGCTATATCAAAAGTAATTTATTTAATGGAGATGGAAGTAAAGTCATCACGATTTCCAAAGATGGCACTAGTAAAATTTGGGATATTGGAAATGGGCATAAATTTATTCCTCTCGTAGAAAATTATTCTAGAGCTGAAAGAGTCTCCTTTAGTCCCGATGGTAGTAACTTTATTACTACCTCACCTTATGATAAAACCAGTACTGTATGGGACATCCGCACTGGCATCGAAATACTCACCCTCAAAGGACATCAGGGATCTGTTGTGAACGCCTCTTTTAACCCTGATGGAAGTAAAATTATTACAGCTTCGTATGACAAAACTATCAAACTGTGGAATGCTAAAACAGGAATTGAAATACTCACGTTAAAGGGACATCAAGGCGAGGTCATTATGGCTTCTTTTAGTCCTGATGGAAGTAAAATCGTTACAGCATCATACGACAAAACTACAAAAGTTTGGGATACCTTCACAGGAAAAGAAATTTTCACACTAAATGGAAATATCGAAGATGTTTTTAAAACAACATTTAGTGATGATGGAAATAAAATTCTTACTACTTCACGTAATAATTTTACTAAAGTATGGGATGCAAACACTGGAAAGGAACTTTTCACACTAGATGGTGCTCAAGGATCCCTTTCCCATGATGGAAGTAAAATTGTAACCATTTCAAAAGATGGTAATTCCAGCAAAATATGGGATGCCGATACCGGAAAAGAAATCGTCAATTTATCTGGCATTTCAAAAACACTTTATGGAGTATCTTTTAACTCCAATGGAAGCAAAGTTCTGGCAATAGATCTCAGAAATGAGAGAGTTATAATTTGGGATGGATATACTGGAATGGAAATTACCTCTTTAATTGGACATAGGTATCGAATCAACAGTGCCTATTTTACTCCTGATGGAAATAAAGTTGTTACTGCTTCAGATGATGGCACTTGTAGGATCTGGGATGCTAGCAAAGGAAAGGAATTAATTAAATTTAGTGATCGTTCTGAGCTAGGGAACGCTTCCATGAGTCCTGATGGTAGTAAAGTGATCACATCACCATGGAGGAATGGAGAAGTTAAGATTTGGGACGTTCCCTTTGTTGAATAAACTTGTGGGTGGCGAAGGTTATTTTCCGAGGTGAATCCATAAAGGATACGGGTACCCTCTCCTTCGCATGAAACGGAACATTTTTTCATTAAAGTTAATGTTCAAAGAAGGAACAATCCAATTTGGATTTTTTTGCGACCTTATTTTTATTGTATGACTGATTTCGTTTATCACTGTGTTTTTATTCAAGCTTTTGCTCTCGTCTTGCCAGATCATGATAATTAGAGCTGTAGGGTATAGATTTTCAAAAAAATCCAGTGAACTGTTGATTTCTTCCAATGATTCGCCTGGTGTGCCAACAAGCAAAGTATAACAATCCTTAATATTGAATTGTTCACAGAATTTGTGGGTGGTTGTGATCGTGTCTGTTGTAAAACCTTTTCTTAATCGTAACAAGACGGAATTGTTTCCAGAATCCGCGCCGATCTCTACACCATTACAACCTGCTTTGGCCATTAAACATGCCATCTCTTCGTCAAAACCACGTGGGTTAATATAGCAACTCCAAGGAAGGTGGAAATGACCTCGAACTAACTCCTTGCAAATGTTTTTTGCATGATCAGGAGGCCAGTTAAAGACAGAGTCTACGATGAAGAAATTTGATATCGTATCCACCTCTTGCGCTCTTGTGAACATCTCTTTGGCGACATCTACTGGAGAGCGCAATCGAGATATGGGGCCCTCTATTCTAGGATAAGCACAGTAACAGCATTTAAAATTGCATCCTCTTTTCGACTGAATAGATTCCGTACCCGTAATTGTGTAGTAATAGGGGTTGGTGTACTTGCGAGCGGGAAGGCAGTTTTTATGAAGATCGATAAATGTACGTACTACGGTACCCAATGAATTACTAAATTTAATTTCTCCATTTTTAAAGAAGTATAAATTAGATATTGTTTCGAAGTCATCGGCCCTTGTTGATATTTTTCTAATTAATAAAGGGAAAATATTCTCGGCTTCACCGATGATCCCAAAATCTACTTTTAATATCTCCATCAATTTTTCAGGCATTACACTAAAACCACTTCCTCCTATAATAATTGGAGATTGTGAGTGTTCACGGATTGTGGCAATGATCCTTTTGTAATAATCAATGTTTTCATCCATGCTGGAATAAGAGTTATTGTGAATGTTCCGTATTCCTATCGCAACTATGTCTGGATTGTAGACGTTTATAGACTTAATTAAAAATGCCAGGGGATTTTCTTCGAAGCATAAATCCCAGAGTTCCTTATCGTATGTTTCATCTAAACTTCCCATCACATAAAGAAGTCCTAATGGAACAACTGGAGTTGGCATTTTCTCTTGGTTTGGTGAGATGAATGCAATTTTCATTGATGCTGCTTTGTTAGATTGTACGGGATGCTTTCGAATCTGTATCCCCTTTGCTGGAAGTGGGAGATAAATAGTTCTAGTGTTTTGATGAAAGTTTTTTTCCTGTTCCCATAATGAGTATCATGCAAGAGAACAATACTGCCTGGACTCACTTTTTTCAGAGATTGCTTGATGCTATTTTCTTTCCAAGAGAAGCATTTATCAAAAAAACGAAGATCCCATAGGATAAGAGGCATTTTCATTTCTGTTAACGCATTTACCAAAGGGGGAGTAACCACCCCTGCTGGAGATCGAAAGCCAATAGTATGATGCCCTAAAATAGAATGGAATAAGTCTTCAGCATTTGTTATCCAATTTTTTATGGATGCAGTATTTTTGTAAAACGATGAATACTTGTGGTCAAGGGAATGGTTGCCAATGCTATGTCCGTTTCGTTTTATTGCTAAAAGCATATTCGGCTTTAGTACCGCTTTATTTGCTATGCAAAAAAAAGTTGCCTTAGCATTGTTCCTGTCAAGAATTTTGAGGACATCTTCAGTGCAACCATCGGAAGGACCATCATCAAAGCTTAAGTAAATTTGAGGTACATTCATATCCTCGACACAAATCCTATGAGTAGCAAAATTTGATAACGTGAAATTGAATGGGGATAATAAAAATCGAGTGATCATTAGCTGGCCATATTGATGACTGAGTATGTCCCGTTTGGCTTTTGCAGATTCATGGTGCTACAGTGATTAGGATAGCGTGATAGATTGTTGTAGATTTCTTCAATAGCATTGCTGTCGTAATAATGTGTACTTGTTGATCCACCTGTTCTGGCGTTGCTTGTACGGCAGTAGGTTATCCTTTCCAAAAAAAGATTGTTCAGATTTATTGAATAATTTGTATTGAGGATCTTTCTTACACCCTCTTCATTAGCAAGCACTAAAGCCGCAGCACTCCCCGTAGATAACTGTGTTGATTGTGGATAGAGTCCTCGGACTTGGTTTTCAAGTCCCAAAGGGAGGGAGTCATACCCTACTGTAATTGCGATTTTTATTTTATTTAATTGCAACCAATCCATTGCAAGATCGATAGCATCTTCTCCACTGAAAAAACGATTGCTAACAGTAATGGCAGGTCCGGTATGATTCAGTGTTTGGCAAATAAATCCTAGGGTAGCATTATGTAACCCGTGTTGAAAAAGAAATGGACGGGCACGCTTGTCGATTCCAATGCTTTTTAAAAAATCTTTTGTGGTTTCTAGTTCCCCATGACTTGTGCCTATAAAGAGCCCAATTTCATTACAGTCAAATGTTTCATAGATCCGAAAAGGGATTTTAGCTATTATTTTATTTATTGAATGATAGCATAGTAACATGTTTTTAGTGCTCTTCCTGAATTGATCATCTTTCAGGAGGTATGAGATTTCATTTAGATAAGATTTCTCGCCAGCAACCAACAGTGCTTTCATGAAATACCTCCCAAAACTATGGCCGCATTGCTGCCTCCGAATCCTAGCGAGGATTTAAGAATAAACTTTATTGGTTTTTTTAGTGCCACACTCTCATGTTCGAGTGGTAGGTTAATTTTTAGTTTCTCATCACGATCTTTTAGACCAATGTTTGTAGGCAAGATCTGTTCTGTTAGAGTCTTGATACAGATAATACTTTCAATAACACCACAAGCGGCCAGTGTGTGTCCATGGATGGGTTTGGTTGAGTACACAGGAGGAGAGTGCTCTCCAAACAATCTTTGTATCGCCAATCCTTCAGATAAGTCATTATGGTAAGAGCCAGTACCATGGGCGTGTATGAAATCTATTTCAGATTTATCGATAGAAGCATCGTTCAGTGCGATTTTCATTGCATTGTAGATACCAAGTCCTTCAGGGTGAGGAGCTGTCATATGATAAGCATCACTAGCAATTCCTCCTCCTAAAATACGCGCTTGAATCCTTTGTCGATCTACAATAGTTGACTCATTTTCCAAGCAGATGAATGCGGCCCCCTCCGCAAGGTTAATCCCACTACGTTTTTTGTCAAAGGGCCTTGCTAGTTCACGTGTAAGAAGTTTAAAGCAATCAAAGCCCTGTGATGTCAGCATAGAGAGTGTTTCGCATCCTCCGACCAAGCAGCGTTTGACCTTCCCTAACCTAATCCAATCACTGGCAATTGCTATGGCCTGGGCCGATGAGCTACAGGCGGTTGTGATCAATAGATTATGCCCACAAAAATTGAGGCCATTGCATATATCAGCGAGCATTGTGCCCAAAGGTTCTCGTCTAAACGCTTCTTGAAAAGAGTCTTCTCTTCGGGATCCACTTAGGAATCCTAATAATTCGTTCTCCCAGCTGGCAATATATCCAGTTGTCGTAGCAAAAATTAATCCATCATCACTATTGAGAGATGTCCAGCCAGCATGGAGCATAGATTGTTGAATTGCATAAAGGGCCATGAGCAAAGATTTTTCTCTTCCGCAGGAAGCACTCTCTCCGTCATCTTTGGGCAAAGAGTATTTTAGTTGCTCTAGTATATCCTGGTCTATGATCCCAGTCCCTGTGTCATTGGCAATGCACGTTTGCCTTTTCAGTAGATTACTCCAAAGTGGATCTATCCCTAGACCATGAGGGGTAACAACTCCATATCCGGTAACTGCAACAGCTGGTGTTGTTGATGCAATCACGATAATGCTCTTTTCTCTAATACGAAATCCGCTATGGTGCCTATCGTCTGAAAATATTTTCTTCCTTCATCTGCATTTTCTAATTTTACTTTGAAATTGTGCTCAATGGAGATAATAACCTCTAGGACATCTACGGAATCTAATCCTAAAACACTATTTACAAGTGGGGTTGAAGCATTGAGCTGAGAAGGCTCAATATTTTTTAAATTTACTGAGTTTAAAATGATCTGGGCAATCTCTTTCTCTAAATCTACCCGATTAAAAGCATCTGGTATCATTTGACTTCCTTCATGAAATTAAATCTATTTTTACGTTTGGTTATGAATTTCCATTGTGTTACAAAAAAAGAGGATAACTTAATCATCTTTTTATAACTACCGACCCTTAATATTTACTATGAAAATTAAATTCCTCCTACTTGTATTTTGCCTCATCACTGCCTGCTTTAGTGGCCTCGCAACACAATCTGACGGGGGTAACGCACCTCTTTCTTTGAAAAGTAAGCAGATCGTCAGTGAGGCCGATTTGAAGAAGCATCTAATTAAGTACCAGCAAATCAAGACACTATTTGTAAAGTTTGAGCAAACGAAGAAGGTAAAATCACTTGGGGTTGAAATTAAATCTCAAGGCAATATGACTGTAAGACATCCCGATTTTATTTTATGGAAGATTACAGCGCCAAGTGAAATGAGTGTTACTATGTCCGGCTCAAACGTAATAATCGTTTCAAAAAATTTTGAAGGAAAGGAACTGATTCAGAAATACAACTTTCAGAACATGCTTTCAGATCGTACGAGCAAAAGCATGCTCTATCTTACTAAATGGCTACAACTTGATGCCAAATTTATTGCTGATAATTATACTATCTATGAACTGGAAAAGAATCATTACCAATTTCATCCCAAACAAAAAGAAGAGTCTCCTTTTTCTGAATTAGAAATACAAGTGAGTAAGCGTGGTGATGTAAGCAAATTAATTTTAAAAGAGATCAATGATGATGAAATTTATTTTACTTTTGAGTCACCTGTTCTCAATAAAGATAAAAGATAAAATCCTTCTAGTCTTAGCTCTGCTATTTATTTTTTTGCATACACAAGTCTTTGCAAAAACAGTTGAGACAGGCAGTTATATTTTCCTTCCTACCAAACTAGAAAACAATATTAAATCATTCTACTCATTTCCATTCTCTTGGTGGAATTTTATCTTAATTAAATACGAAGCTCCATTGAGAGATGATCTTATTGGCAAGGTTACTGATTTTTGCAAAGAGCTACGCGAAAAGGAAGATCAGCAAATTCAACTAATTCAATGTGGAATGAATATTTCTGAATATCTTCAGTTGATTTCATCATGGGCCAATGATTACCCACTAAGACAACTACCGCCAAGTGAAGATTGGATTAAGTGGAAAGTAAATAAAACACTCACTATGGCATCTCTTCCTAGTATCGATCGTTCCGGGATAAATATTTCAATACTCAGAAACGATCCATTTATGACCTATGAGGATTATATACATCTCATGGAGAAGAGGAAACCATTCTCCCTGGAAATGAAGAAAGGGCTTCTAATAAACTCAGAGGCAGGTTTAATTGTTATTCCTATTATGTTTTCATATCCCCCAGAAAAGACTGACTTAACAAAATCAATTGCTCGGTATGTCAATGGTGCTAAAGATCATCTCAAAATGCCTATAACGATGTTCGGGCCACACGCTTCAAATTGGCAAAACAAAACACAGATAATGAGTGATCTTCAAGTCACAGGAGTAGTGGGGGTTGTACTGTTTACAGTTTTTATCATTGCTCTCGTATGCATGCGAGGATGGAAATTACTGTTATTAGTTCCTCCGATAGCATTTGCAGTTTTATTAAGTGCCACCATTACTTCATTCGTTTTTGGTAGTATTCATGGTCTTACTATTTCATTTGGGATGGGTCTTATCGGCTTGGGGATCGATTATGGCTTGCTTAGTATGTTTAGCTCTGATCATGGACGCACTTGGAAATCAAACCTGGCAGGTTTGTTAACAACGTTAGTAGTTCTATTTGTACTGCTTTTTAGTTCTATTCCTCTGATTAGACAAATGATGTTTTTTTCAATACTAGGGCTGTCATTCGCGTTTCTACAATATTATATTTTGGATCGTTTTTTTTATCGCAAGATTTTTTGTTTCCCCTTCCCCTTTACCTTTGCGAAGTCCTCTTGGAGATTGCTCATTTTCTTGCTGTTGTTACTATCATCACCATTGCTCCTATACTCCTCAATAAGTTATGACTTTAATATTAGATCCTTTGACTACAAGGATTCCGTGTCGAAGGCACTTGAGAACGATCTGTTTAAAACTTTCAAGAAGATCTCTCCTGTGTTTGTTATTGATAGAGCGCTAAATCTAGGACAGGCGTTAGAGATTACTTCAGGATATGGGGAATGGTCTAGCGCCAATAAAATCCCATCAGAAAACCTTTCGGTATATCTTCCCAAGAAAGAAGCGCAAGAAAAAAATCTTAGCGAATGGAGTGAAAAAGCCAATAACATTCGTAATATTTTTTTACAAAATGCAAATTTGAAAATCTTCTTTGAACCTTTTTTAACTAATCTTAGAAAGTTAAGTGTCAACAACAGGCCCCCTGATTATGTTCACCATCTTATCTCTTTAGGTAGTGATCACATTGAATTCTTGTCGCTTTGGTATCCTACGAATAATGCTGAAACTGCTTTAGTGAAAAAGAGATTTCCTAACGCCTTTGTTCTTAAAGAGCAAATTGAAATATTTCCTGAAATATTACAAAAAGAATTACTATGGATGATACCGCTGACATTAGTTGGAGTTGTTCTGATTTTGGTGGTTATGTATCGTAGAGTAGATACTGTAGTACTTAGTATGCTTCCATTTTTTACCGCTCTAGGTTTTCTTTATTGGTTTTATAAATGCTTTCATTTGCCAGTTACATTTATTAATGTTGTAACATTTCTTATCAT
This sequence comes from Oligoflexia bacterium, assembly GCA_015231955.1. GTDB lineage: Bacteria > Bdellovibrionota > Bacteriovoracia > Bacteriovoracales > Bacteriovoracaceae > JADGAN01. The sequence goes on from JADGAN010000058.1 coordinate 11,288, forward strand.
CTATGGTGCGAGTTTTGATTATGGAGTGTTTGCATGTGATGCTATCTCACGTTCCGCTTGTGAGGACTATAGGAAAAGAACCTGGTCTTCTGTTGTACTGGCGGCCATAAGCACGATCTTTGGTTTTGCACCTTTGATGCTTTGCAAACACCCTGTGCTTTTGCAAATAGGACAAACTGCGACGATAGGAATGCTAGGCACTCTGATTGGTACACTATGGGGAATTCCGAGTCTAAGTTATTACTTGAAAAAACTAAAAAATGATTAAAAATTTCATACTTATTTTAATATTACTAATCAATACTTGGGCGGTTAACGTTCTTCATATCGGCGTGTTTCCAAAAAACGTTATTGCGGACAAGGATAGCATCGAGGGACGATTCTATAGCAAGAAAGAAACTAAACTTAATCATATTGTGCTAGAAGGTTCTCCTTATCATCGAGGAAGAGAATTTGGAAGATTAACTGCTGAACTTCTCTTTAAACAAGAGGAACAACTCGTACACCAATTGAATACATTTTTTCCATCCTCAATAATACAAAAAGCTTTTTTTATATTATTGATCCGTTGGTTTTGGGGAATAGAAAAATATTTTGATAAAATGTTTACGGATGAGATGCAAGGGGTGAGCGAATCGACCTCAGAAAAATTTGACTATCTTGGAGATAAATTAACAAGACAGGTGGCATACCATGGGCTTCATGAAGTTGGCCAAATGATGATGGGATACTCTCATAGCTGGGGATGTACTGTGTTGGGAGTTCCTACAAACCAATCTTGGATCATTGGACGTAATTTTGATTTTGAAGCTGGTAAAATATTTGATGAAGAAAAAATATTAAAGTGGGTTTATCCTGATAGGGGAAATGCTTATGTATCTGTAATATGGGCCGGAATGGTTGGTGTGGTAACAGGAATAAACGAAAAAGGAATCTATCTATCTCTAAATGCTGCTGGAAGTACAGATTTTGCTCGCTATGGAGCACCTTCGACTTTGGTTGTAGCAAAAGTACTGCAGACAACGTCTACCATAATCGAGGCCATCCAAGTTTTAAAAGAATCACAAATTTTAATAACTGAAATTTTTGTTCTTGTTGATTTTAAAAATCGCAGAGCATTTCGTATCGAAAAATCTCCTGAAAAAATGGACATTATAGAACAGCATAGTTCCTTTGTTGTAACCAATCATCTCGTGTCTGATTTATGGAAGGATGACTCGATCAATAGGCATAGGAAGAAAATACTTACAACCATAGATCGTGAGATGCGTGGTAAAAAGCTATTACAAAACTGGCAAAGCAACGGATCAATTGTTGATACACAAAGGATGGCAACTTTTTTAAGAGATAAGAAAGACTTTCTTGGTAAAAAACTGGCACTAGGAGATCGACGTGCTATCGATGCACTGATTGCCACTCATTCTGTCATTGTTGATGGTGAGAGGAACTATCTCTATATCAATGAAGGCCCTTCGCTTGTAGGAAGGTATGTTGGAATTGATTTAACAGCTTCTTTCGCTCGGAAAAGGCCAATAATGGTTTCTGATTTGCCAGCAGACCCAGAAGTGCCACGTAAGGAACAGTAATGATGATAAAGCGGTTGAAGGTATTTTTTCTCATGTTGATGATTTTCTTTAGTGGTTGTGCCATTAACAAATTTCACTCGCAATCAGATAGGATATTCCCCTATGGAACTTATCACCAGCAAGTACATCTGGAAATGTTGAAACAAAACCAAACCTATCAGTTTAATGTGCTTTTGCGATTGTCTATATCAAAAATAACATTAGTGGCGCTGTCACCGTTTGGCCTTACTATGTTACAAATCATGCATGACAAGACGATTGGCAAAACAACGTTAGATATCTATTTTGAAGACTTTAAAAGATATCATCAACAAATATTAGATGCATTTAAGCAGTTAATCCCTCTAATAGAACTTACCAAAGTAGATATTGAACCTGAAAATCATATCCACTTTGGCATTGGCCGTAGTCGCTTGGACGTATATTTTAACGATTTAGATGCCACCAAGAACCCTCCTGCTGGTGTTTTTAGGAAAAAAATTTTAATGCATGAATATTTCAAAGTGTCTGTAGAGGATTTGCGATATGAAGCTATCTAATCTTGTTTTTTATATAAGTGCTTGCATGCTACTATTCTTAACTCTTGAAATAGCGATCAGGCGTTGGTATTGGAAGCAAGTTCCGGCCCAAGTATCTTTGGAGTATGTGGGTGTAACTCTTCTCGTGAATTGCTTGTTTCTGTTATATGCATTGTCCCTGTGGAGGAGGCATCAGGTAGCGAAGACCATGCAGAGTAAAAATTCAACCATTGTTCAGGGTAGATTCTAATCTGTTGCTCCAGTAGAGAAGCAAAATCCTCAATCCATAGTTTGATTTGTTCGATTCTCGATAATTGATTGCTGTATTTATAAATTCTAGGAGGGGTCATAAAGAAGTAATAGGTTTTGATATCTTTTTTAAAGGTAAACAAAAATGAAACGGGCCTTTCTGAAAGTGCGGCAATTTTAAAGGGGGTTGCATCGAAAGGAAAAAGACGTTTCATGAATCTTACCAACTCACAGGTGTGGCGTGGTGGGCGATCAATTAAAAACGCCACATGTTCATTCCTTGCTACGGCCTCTCTGATTTCAAAAACTGGGAAAATATTGTTGTTGGTATGAATAAAATTGATGCTGCTTTTGTTTGATTGCATTGCTTTTATTTGCTCAAAGGAAAAATCTTTCGGAGCATGTTTTACAATATTTAGAACCTTAATCGGGCAACTCTTTTCCATAAAACTGGCCGCCATATCATTCGCACCAGCATGTACTCCCATGATAAATAGGCCTTCCTCTGTATTTTTTAAGAAGTTTTCGCCTTGTGAAATGATCTCGAATTTTTTTTCGTTATAAAAACCTTGATACACTCTATCCAGCATAATCATACCGAGAAAGAAAAACTGTTTTAATGTCATGCCAATATAGACAAAGATATTTCGATCAGGTTTGATTAATTTCCAAAATTCGAGGGAAGCTTTGCGTGCCTTAGGGGCAAATAAATAAAAGTAGGGGACAATGAAGAGGAGTACAAAGTACGCCGTTTTGAGTCCTCCTCTTTTCAGTAGATGAAATAGGAATATGTTTCCAACTTTCCCTCCTCTTATTTTCCCAGACCAATTTTTATTAAGAGAGCGTTGATGGATCCTGTTTTTGTAGACCAGAGAAATTGCAAAGATGGTCAATCCTAAGATCAATCCAAGTAAGATTCCTTCGACAAATAACCAGGGGATAATTGCACCAAAATTTTCATACACATGCTTTATGGAGAATTCCTGCAACTGAAACAATGTTGCTTCTCCTGTAAGGGCCATCCGAATTTTAGCAGCTCCCCAAATAAGGAATGGTACCGCAGGGGGAATAGAGATTTGTGAACCTAACCATAATATTGGCCAGTTAAGTCTAAAGAAAAATGCAATCAAACTCACAATGAGGGTGTGAAATCCCCACAAGGGAGTAGTTCCAACAAAGACACCCACTCCAATTCCTATTGCAAGCTCCTTTGAAGATAGTCGAGAACGGAGTAGCGATATGATAACTAGAAATGTATTTAAAGTAGAAATCCTTATGTTATCTTTGAATTTATGAAAGTGACTGACTCTCTCATGTTTCGGTGGATAATAGACATCTACATCGATCTCTTTTACAGTAACCCCTTTCCAGATCAAGCGAATTAATACCTCGATTTCAAAATCATAACGATTGCAAAAAAAAGAGATGTTTTGCACAAAGAAGAGGGGGTATGCTCTAAATCCACTTTGTGAATCATCTACAAAAGAATCTGTTTGATAACGAACCCAAAAGTTAGAGAAATTTCTTCCAAAACGAGATATTTGCGGAACATTTTCATCTGTGGAGAATTTCCTTTTTCCAATGACTAAACTCCAAGGATCTTCTTTGATTGCAGTAAGAAATTTTAGTATATCGGAAGGTAAGTGCTGACCATCTCCATCTATTGTTATGATGTGAGTGTAATCCCATTCAACGGCCAATTCAAAGGCCTTTCTAAGGGCATTTCCTTTGCCGATATTTTGGGGAAATCTAAAAACCTTAATCCTCTTGTTATTTTTTTCGAGTAATTCGCTAGCGGCATTTTTAGAGCCATCATCGATAACCAGTACTGGTAGGTCTGTACATTGCAAACATTCTCGAACAACGTTTGCTATTGTTTTGTCGTTATCATACGTTGGAATGCAGATTAGTATTCTTGTTATCATTGGATTTTAACGCCTCATTAATTCTCTCTTGTACATATTGTTTCAGACTGTTTGCGCTGGTAAAGTTGCATGAATCTATTGGAGGAAGAGAGAACATTTTAAAAGTTTTTTTATAGCTAATACCAATTTTTCCTTTGGGCCAAAGTGAATCTGTATTCCATGCGACAAGTGGAATAACCAAAGCATTCTCTTTGATTGCTAATGTAAAAGGGATCAAAGAAAATTTTCTGGTATCTCTTAAACGTGGTTCGCTACGAGTGAGTTCTGGAAAAAAAAGAACTCGATCACTCTCCCTCATTCCTTCGGTCATAATTTCCGATGCCTTTTGAAATGATTCCATATTCCCTTTCTCGATCGGAATCTGGTGAATAATTCTCATTGCATGTCCTAGGATGGGTGCCTTAAAAAGTTCAACCTTTGCGACCACCCGGAGACGTTTTATCTGTGACAGATAAAAGAAAACATCCAGATGAGATCTGTGGTTTGAAACGAGGATAACTTTTCTATCTGTATCTGGAATATTAATTTGAGGGACATGAGTTAACCATGGTTGTGCCTTTAGTAAATTTTTAATTCCATAGCATTGAAGAGAGTATGTCCATAAATAGTACTTGTGATCTTTTGATTTTAGTACCCTTATGATTACAATAAGCCACCCATAGAATATTGTAAAGAACACGCTCGTAATGGTCAGGTACAACACCCAAAAAAAGTGGAGCTTATCTACTTGCGAATCTTGCTTGTTTTTAACTGAATTTTCCATTACTAATTATTACTATACTCATTTGCATTTAAACTAGAAAAAGTGTGAGAAATAATGGTGCAGCAAAAAACTGCTTTGATCACTGGGGCCACAACTGGGATTGGCCGTGCAATTGCTATTCGCCTTGCGTCTGATGGGTACTATGTAATTGCACATGGCAATGCCAATAAGCAGGGGCTCTTAGAGACTCTAGAGATTATCAAAGAAAGAGATGGCCATGCCGATCCCATTCACTTTGATTTAAGGAATGCAAAAGAGATTGAAGAGGTGGTTGGCGTTTTTTTTACTGATAAAAAATTATCAGCGATTGATGTCTTGATTAATAACGCTGCCATTCATCGTGATTCCCTCGCAGGGATGATGAGCAATGAGGAGTTCGATGACGTTATTCAGGTGAACTTGTCAGGAACATTTTATCTTACAAAGTTGATTGTAAAAAAAATGTTATTAAAGAAGTCTGGTTGTATCGTAAACATCTCATCCCTTGCAGGCCAAATTGGGAATGCAGGACAGATCAATTATTCTGCAAGCAAGGCCGGCTTAATCGCAATGACAAAAACCTTAAGTGCCGAGGTTGCATCTCGTAATATTCGAGTCAATGCTGTTGCTCCAGGATTAATACAAACAGAGATGTTAAGCTCAATTCCCAGTGCTTATTTAGAAAATATCACTAAGCAAATTCCAATGAAACGAGTGGGAAAAGCTGATGAAGTTGCAGGGGTAGTCTCCTTTTTATGCTCGGAGGATGCCAGTTATATTACGGGACAGACTATCAGTGTGAATGGGGGACTTTTTCCAGCGTGAAAAAATATGATGTGGTGATCATCGGATCAGGTATCTCGTCTATCATTAGTGGGCTTATTCTTACAAAGCATCGAAAGTCCGTTTGCATTTTAGAACAGCACTATACTCCTGGCGGATATACTCACTCATTTACTAAAAATGGCGTTATGTACGATACTGGGGCCCACTACATTGGGGCCTTGGATAAAGGGCGACCATTCCATACATTGCTTACTTACCTCGATATTCCTATGGATGGCCTTTTCTTTCCACTTGATCGTCATGGGTATGACATTCTTGAATTCCCCTCTTTCAGTGTGGAGTATGCATGTGATTATGAACAAACAATTAGCAATTTAAGCACTATATTTAGAAAGGAATCAGATGCAATTAGGAGATATTTTGATTATGTAAAAAAAGTAGCTCTCCAATTTCCGACCTATGAATATGATAGTAGCTACGATGAAGCGTCCATGCAGAAGATCATGAACACCTCACTTCAGGATGTTTTGGATACATTCACTCGGAGGCCAAGGCTTCAATCTGCTCTGGCCGCTTACTGCACTCTTCATGGAGTTTTTCCCAAAGATGTACCTTTTGGTATCCATGCTGTGGTTACTGATTCTCTTATGCACTCTGTGCATGGACTTAGAAATGGTGGACAAGCTTTCGTAGATGCACTCCTTGTTAGATTCAAAAATCAGGGGGGCGAACTATTTATGCAAGAGAAGGTTGTGGATCTTGATATTGAAAATTCATTGATAAAAAAAGTTACCACCGCTAGTGGAAAACATTTTATTGCTGAATGGATTATTTCTGGCATACACCCGAAGGCAATATTTTCTTTTGTACGGAAACATCTAAAAAAAGCATTCACCAATCGACTGGACAACATTCAAGAGTCGGCAAGTTTCCTAACTATTTATGGTGAATTCAAAGATGTAAAACATTTTGCTCCCCTCAAGAACTATTATTATTTTCAACAGGAGTCTCCAGATAAGTTGATCGAAGTTGGTACTGCATCGGACACTCCAAGCTGCATATTCTTATCACATCCAAATACTTTAGACCGCAAAACAGGACAAACCATTATTATCCCTGCAAAAATGGAATGGTTTAAGCGGTGGGAAAATCTTTGTAGTAATGAAAGAAAAAATGATGGAGCGTACAACTCTATTAAACAAACAATTGCACAAAAAATCTTGAAGACGTTAGCTTCCAGGGGTGTATCTATTGATTCATGGAAAACATTGGATATTTCAACCCCAATTACAAACAGAGATTTTAACGGTTCTATAGATGGATCTGCATATGGAATTTACCACTCCATAGATAATACAGGTGTGAGAGCACTTGGTCCGAGAACACATATTCGCAATCTTTTAATAACGGGTCAGAGTACTCTCTTTCCTGGCATGTTAGGGGCCGCAATTTCTGGATTAAGAAGTTGTGGGCATTTGATTGGGATTCGATCCTTACTAGAAGAACTGAAAAAAATTCAACATACAAATCGGAAAGGATAATTCCATGAGAGCATGTATCACAGGAATGGGTGCAATTACTTCACTAGGGCTTAATGTTCGGGAGATGTATAAGGGACTGCAAAATAATGATTGCAACATTAAGTATTACGAGGAATGGAAACAGTACAATGGACTAAACTCTTTTTTAGGGGCCCCTGTCCCTTCCTACGATATAAAATATTTGCCAAGGGAAGTTCGTCGTTCAATGTCTAGGATGTCAGAGATGGCATTTCTCTCGACTATCGAAGCATTAAAACAGGCCAATATTGATTTGGAAGAGGTGCGCAAAATAAATACAGATAGAGTGCTTCTTATCATGGGATCCACTACGGGAAGTCCTGCTTGCTTGGAAGAGTATTACCGAAAGTTATTTGAGAATAATGGACCAAAAGGGCAACTATCGACCTCCTTCTTTAAAGTGATGGGCCATTCTGTCGCGGCAAATGTGGCCTTAGGCCTTGGTCTAAAAAGTCCGATGATATCTTGTGCTTCAGCATGCAGTACCTCCTCTCATGCCGTAATTTTGGGAATGGAGCTAATTAAGACCGGTCTATACGATATGGTTATTGCAGGAGGGGCCGATGAACTTCACTACACCAGTGCTTGTGTCTTCGATACCGTAAAGGCAGCATGCACGCAATTTATGGATCGCCCCCAAGAATCATCTCGCCCCTTTGACAAGGATCGCGCTGGTTTGGTTGTCTCTGAGGGGGCGTCCACTATTATAATTGAATCAATGGAGCATGCAAGCAAGCGCGGAGTGGAAGTCCATGCAGAGTTACTAGGTGGGGCCTATTACTGCGATGGTACTCATATGTCACAGCCTCAGCAAAATTCCATGATGCAGACAATGAAAATGTGTTTAAATCGTGCTGGCATACCTCCAAGTCAGGTCGACTATATAAATGCTCATGCCACGGCCACATCTATTGGCGATATTGAAGAGAGTAATGCCGTGGCCTCTGTTTTTGGAAATGACACTCCTGTGAGCAGCTTGAAAGGTCATTTGGGTCACTCGCTTGCAGCATGCGGAGGGTTGGAATTAATCGCCTCTGTTGAGATGATAAAAAACCAGGAGATAATCGCAACTAAAAACTTGATAGAGGTTGACTCAAAATGCGCGCCTATTTTACTATTGAAAGAAAATGAGAAAAGAAAAGTTAATATTGTGCTTAGTAACAATTTTGCCTTTGGGGGCATGAATACCTCTTTGATTGTTTCTAGGCCACTTTGAATTATTTCGTTGTAAGGACACCTGCATAAATGAATCGAGACGAAATCGTAAATAAAGTTAACGACATGTTGATGCAAAACTTTGAACTGACCGAAGATAAATTGCTTCCTTCTTCTCGGTTTGTTGAAGACCTAGGCCTTGATAGTCTGGATGCAGTGGATATGCTTGTGCATCTAGAAAATCAATTAAATGTGAAGGTGGATGTTGAAAAATTTAGAGAAGTGCGGACTTTAGGCAATGTCTATGATCTTGTCTACGAAATGAGTAAGGAGTTGACTTAAATCTAGTATAATACAAAAATAATCTCTGCTGCCTTTTTTTTATTCGCCAACCAGATAACAATCCAATCTGATCCTTTTTTAAAGGCGTTTAATTCAACAAAGCTGTCAGGCCCTACAAGATCAAGGAACTTTATACTTGTGGCCCCTTGGATTTCTAGTCCAGGGGAGTCTTGAATAGTTCGAACATACTCTAGCGAAGCATCAATAATGGCCACACCAGGCAGGATGGGTCTGCCAGGAAAGTGACCATCAAAATAGGGACATGCAGTGACGCGAGGAACCCTGTAGTCGCAGGTGTAGATGTAGCATTGCCCTTCAATCTTTAATTTTATATCTTCTTTTTTAAACTGAAAGCATACCGACGATGTAATCATAGGATAAATTTGTACTTAATATATGGATGAATGGCCATGGAAAAAAAATTACTACTCAGCACCAAGATAACATTAAAAGAGATAGCGGATTTTATTTTTGGAAAGTTTCACTTCTCAAATATTGAGCTTGATCCCCTATTGCGGGCCAAGATCATCAAATCCAATCAGCACTTAAACCAACTTTTAATAAACAAAACACCTATCTATGGTGTTAATACAGGACTTGGTGAGAGCTGTTTTCGGTTGATATCAGCATCACAAGAGTATGAGTTACAACGAAACCTTATTGCATATTTAACGTGCGGAACTGGTGACTTTCTTCCGTTAGAGGTTGCAAGAGGCACGTGTATTATTCGCCTTATTTCATTATCTAAGGGGTTGTCTGGTGTAAGTGAAGAACTGCTTGAACGCATGAAGCTTTATGTGATTAGAGACTGGTTGCCGCTAATACCAAGAGAGGGATCTCTCGGTGCCAGTGGTGATCTTATTCCTCTTGCCTATCTAGCGCAAATCATCCAAGGAAATGGAGAGGTGCTTGCGAATGGTAAAAAAAGATTAATTTCAGAATTACTAGCAGAAGAGAAGATTGCTCCTTATGAGCTTAAAGCGAAAGAGGGACTGGCATTGGTTAATGGAACCTCTGTTATGACTGCCTTGGCGATTGTTAATTTAAAGCATGCTCAATTGCTAACGAAGCTTGCAGTTATTTGTACGTCATGGCTGTGCATGGCCATTAAGGGTAGAGTTGAGGCCTTTGGAGACTTAGTCAACAAGGATGCAAAATATTTCAAAGGACAGCATCTGGTTGCCTCTCAAATATCGGAACTGCTGAGGGAAGAAGACTACTCTACGATTTGTTACTCGCAAATTAAAAATATCGATGGAGTTACCTCTGATTTTGTTCAAGATCCATACTCTTTACGTTGTACACCTCAGATTTTAGGACCCGTTGTAGAAACACTTGATCTTATCGAAGAGTGGCTTCAAAACGAAATGAATAGCGTGGCCGATAACCCTTTAATTAATGAAAATGGTGTCATAGCAACTGGAGGAAATTTTTATGGCGGATACATTGCTCATGGAATGGATTATCTGAAAATATCGCTGGGGCATATCGCAGATCTACTGGATCGACAGCTCACCATGCTTATTAGCGATAAGACGAATAGAGGATTACCAGCTAACCTTGCCAATTGGCCTAATCTTCCAAAACATGAATGGCATATTCATCATGGGCTAAAAGGCCTTCACCAGTTGGTCTCTGCAATTACTTCAGAAATTATGGCAAAAACAATTCCTAATAGTGTCTTCTCCAGATCTTCAGAGTCACACAACCAGGATAAAATTAGTTTAGGGATGAGTGCCTCTACCCAATGTTATGACATTATCGAATCACTCTTTAATATAATGGGAGCATACCTTATTTGCTTGGCCCAGGCGTTGGATCTAAGAGAGCAACAGCTGAAGTCTCCTCTTGGCAAAAGCATTTATGCTCTAGTTAGATCAAATGTTAAATATGTTGAAAAAGATCAGGCATTGGATTTGAATTTAAGAGATCTTGTTGTGTCTCTGAAAAAATTAGCAAAAGAGGATTTGATTTGAGAAATATTTTTATCTGGAAAGGTCATCATAGTGCCAGCTTGAAAGACTTGTTAATGAGATCATGGATGAGAGACGATCTCTTGATTGTTGTGCCTCCATATATTGATAGTGTAGATTTTTTCTTGAAACACTTACCTTCAGGCAATGTCTGTTTTGAAGGAGATTGGGACAATGGTGCACATCGAAATTTTCTTCACAGAGGTGTTGATAATTATCCAAGTGCCCCTTTGCTCGGTGTTTTTACAACAGGAACGACAAGAACACGACCTAAACTCGTGCTATATTCTAAGGTTAATGTAACCACAACTGTTAATGGAATCTTTAGTTTTTTTGATGTCGATCGTATTAAATATATTTTTTGTTATCCAGCACCTTTTCATGTGTTTGGACTGATCCTGGGATATTTCACTTCTTTTTTTAAAAACATCACACTCATTGCCGAAGAAGGAGAGTTTACTCCAATCGCCCATCAGCGATGGTTGGATGTAGGGATAGAAGATAGAAAAAATATGCTGACTATTGGAACCCCTACCCACTTCAAGGATCTACTCTACTATGTCAGTAAACGAGACATTGTTCCAACTCATTCATACTCTTCTGTAGTAGGGGGTGCCCACGTTGAAAAAAAATTGTGGCATGATCTGCAAAAGGAGTTAAAGATTGAGCAACCAAGTATTGGTTATGGTTGTACTGAAGCAAGTTTAGGCGTTACTCATTTAGGGCCTGGAGAAATTCCAAGTGTAGATGGGGATATTGGGTATATTGTTCCCGGAATAAATGCAGAATACTTATCTGGCCATGGAGATGCAGATGGTTTTAGGATTTTGGCACCATCGCTGTGTTTAGCAATGATAGAAGATGATGCCCTCATCTTCCCATCAGAGTATATTATAAAAGATAAAATGGACTGCACTATTATAAGTGGAAAACCAAAATTTCATTTTAAAGGAAGAACTCAAAATCTTCTAAATAGAGGTGGTGAAAAATTTTCCTTGGATCAAATAGAGTTGCTACTGAAAGAGCAATTGAATATAGAGTCAGTATGCCTAAGCATCCCGCATGATCGCTTGGGGGAAGAACTTGCGATCCTTATCCAAAGACCATTCCTTCCAGATGCAGATCAAGATCAAGATCAAGATCAAGATCTGGTGAATAAAATTTATTATAACTTGAAAAATGAATATCAAAAGAATTTTTGCGCTAAGAACTGTTTTCTGGTTGATGAAATCCCTACAAACCTAAATGCCAAAATAGATCGTCATGAAAGTAAAAGGATTATAGAACGATGTCTCAATTCGTTTCAATACCCACAACCTTAATGAGTAGTGAGCAACTGTTTCCTTACCTGCCACACCGTCCTCCAATGGTTTGGATAAACGGCATTTTGTCAGTTTCTGATACAGGAGGAGAGTGTTTGGTGAAACTAGCGCCAAATGCACATTACTTTGATCATAACCAACGGATTCGAAAATCGGTTTGTATTGAATGGATGGCCCAGGGGTATGGTTTTATTTCTGCCTACAAGGATTATCAAAAAATATCATTAGCTAAGGGGATGCAATCTGATTCTAATGTTGAGGCTTACCTCGCAGCAGTCAAAAATTTACGCTTTTACGATTTTGAAAGATTGAACTCTATTGATGTACGCTATCTTATTGTGCAAGTTAATTTACTACGATCCATTCCACCATTACATTTAGTGGAGGGGAAAATTTTGTCTGCCAATAAGATATACGCCACTGCAGAATTAAAGTTATATGCGAAAGAGGGTTAGATGATTGTGGTGACAAAGATACCGAACTTATCTCGTAGTTGATAGAGTTAGCTCGCTTGCGAGTTCTTTTCCTTTCTGATCATTAACATTTTCAAAAATCTTCACAATTTTGAAAACGAATGGACCATCAAATTTTCTATCTAATGTGCATGTGAAATTAAAGATTCTTGATTCTCCTTGTTCTAAGATAAGATTATATGCAACGGAGCTATTCATAGTATTTCTTGTGATTGCACCTTGCAGATCTCCTTTACCACATCGGAACATTCCCATGGGAATAAGCAGGGAGTTTGTTGATATGTTCGTAAGTTGAATCTCCATATCGAATCTTTCACCTTTATCTTTTACCCATGTGGCCATAAGTCGAATGAGATTATCTTTTTCTAATTTGTTAGTTGATGGATTTAGGGTTTTTTGATGAGAACAACCAAAAGCCAGCGCAAATGTTACTACGAATAAAAAAACTTTAATTTTCAAAATACTACTCCTTGTTTAAAGATCAATGATTAGTTGATATTGACGATACCCTATTTATCCCGATTTTTCATTACAAATTGGAGTTCATGAAAAGGCAAGATCAGAACAAAACCAAGAGCAGTCTGTCTTGTTGTTACTGTACAAAGTTACTCGATCATAATCTCAATCACTACTAGGTAGAGTACTTAATTTGAAAGTATTGAATTTGAATGCAGATCAAAATTTAAAATGAATGTTACGGACAATTACAACGATGATGGTATTGTGATGTCAACCGAATAAATCGAAGAAGGAGCTATCCAATCGCTGCTGGCACCAAAATCGGCTGCGCTGATGGTACTACTGAGAGAGGAACATGTACTATTCCACGTGGCAACTGGAGAGCCACTATTGGGATCCATACAGAAGGGAGAAACATAATCGGAAGCACTACCAGTGCCATTATTACTGAAAAGGCCTGTACAACTGGAGGTATTACCGCCATAAAGGGTGGCAGCATAATTATCACACCATTTATTGATAATATAAGTGCTGGAGATTGTAGATACATCTCTTGCTAACATATAGACATTGGCCTTGGCGGCGCTGTTGTTAGCAACAAAATCAGAATAGATACAAGTAGCGGTGGTATCGGAAGGGGTTGTGCTACAGGTATTGCTGGAACCAATCCAACGGGGGTGGTACATCATGGCCTTCCCTTGCCATACACCACTAGATTTTGCCACCTTAATGATGATCGTACTTGGAGCAGCTACATCGTCGGTTTCACATGCCATTCCCACTACTCGACTATCTATATTCCAATTATTTTCATCAGTATAAGTTAATGTGACTTGAATCTTTTCATTTGTCGTTGGAGCGTCAGTGCCCATACTGTCGCGAATGGAAGTAGGTAGATATTGTAAACTGGTTTTTAAAGTGACCACTCCACTTGCTAAAGAGAGGTACATGGCTGGAGTACCATTTGCATCCTTTAAAAGGATGGAATAATTGTTGGCATCTGTCTTTGAGTAGGTGAGGGTAGCAGAGTCCGACAAGGTTTCGGTAGCACTGCTGCCGTCTGCAACAGTCCCCATCTCAGTTCCAACTTTATTTAGAACCAATCTGGTCACTCTCATAAAGGTTTTTGTCATATTCATGTACATTCTCAGAAGAACGGGCTGGCAACCCATATAGCTATATCCAGTACAAGGACCGGCGCTGTCTGCTTCTACTTGAGGATCAGCAACATCACCGCGAGCATCAGTAAATGAACTCGAATAGGTTAAAGAAGAGGGCACTAAGCTGCTTTCAACTGTTGATAATTTGGTCTCTGTTGCAGATGTAGAGGTTGTAGACGCTGCGGCAGGAGCAGCAGTGTCGTCACCACAAGAGGCCAGTAGAAGAGATAAAAGCATCACATTGATAGACAAAAGAACAAAATTCCGGATAGATTTTTTCATGATAATCAACTCCTTTTTCAGATAAATCTAATTCAAAAAATTTTGCCTACGGAACATGTAAATAGATGGATATTTAAAGTATGCACTAAAAATAGAAAAATACAAATTAGTTTTTTGTAAGTTTAAACTGGATTCCAGTAAAACAGTTTTACAAATCCAGCAAGCAGGTAGCAGGGGGGCTGGTAGCAGTATTTGTTAGCAGTTCCAGTGTGAAGCTAGCGGGGACAGTATACGGTT